>NZ_JAWQFO010000006.1:0-298786 GCF_033436665.1 Roseobacter sp. FCG-D35 | reverse complement strand
GTCCCCGGTGATCGAATCCTCGATCCAGAGCAGGTTCAGCTTTTCCACCGCGCGCGCGAACTTGAGCGCATCCTGCGGCATGTAGCCCGGACCGGCGTCCACCGCGAGGCCGCAGGCGCTGCCCGGCGTCTCTTTGGCGCTGGTCACGTCCTTGTGCGGGTAGGGAAAGGAGGTGCGCGTTTGCACGTCGCCGAAAAGAAGTTGGGAAAGCGAAGTTTCCTCGTCAACTGACGTGTTGGTTCGGACGCTGCGGCCGGTTGCCGTGGAGTCGCTCGGAACGGCGGGCGGATGTGGATAGACCGAAAAGCAACCAGCATGAGCAACAAATGGCCGCCTCAAAGCACCATTTGAAATGAGGCCCGGACGTGCGAGGTTTAGGAATATGAGAGCAAAACCCGAAAACAGGATCCTGCGCGTGCTCGAGGACGAGACGCGTCACAGCATTCTGGGAGAGTGCCGGGAAGTTCATCTCCAGGCCACTGAGGTGCTGTCCCGGGCGGGTGAAGACCAGGCGATCGTGCATTTCCCCGAAAGATGCGTAATCTCGACCGTTGCCTCCTTCCGTGACGGCGCGACGATCGAGGTGGCCAATACCGGCCGGGAAGGATGCACGGGTCTTGGTCCCATTCTTGGCAGCGCGTTCCAGCTCAACTCGGACATCGTTCAAGTCAGCGGCCGTGCACTTGTCATGGATACGGAGGATTTCCTGCGCGCCAAGCAGCGCTATCCCGCATTCCGCGACGCGCTCTTTGCTGCCACGCGCGGAATGTTTCAGCAAGTCATGGTGTCTGGCGCGTGCAACGCGACGCACCCGGCCAAGCAGCGGCTGGCAAGATGGCTTCTGACGATGAGCGACCGCGCGCCGGACAGTGTCATCAATCTGACCCAGGAATTTCTCGCCGAGATCCTCGGCGTGCGCCGGGCCACCGTCAGCGAAGCATCCTCCGAGTTGAGACAGCAAAATCTCATTTCGTACTCCCGCGGTTCCGTGACCATCCTTGATCATTCGGGCCTGCACGACGTGGCGTGCGAGTGTTACGACCTCGTCGCAGACGCGTACAACCGGCTCCTGCCGATCGAAAGCCCGTAAACTTCATCCTCCAATGCCCGGTACCGTACAGACGGTCCACAGTGCTAACGATAATTGGGTGGACATTGCCGGAGCGTTTCGGCGCTCTGGAGACATTTCAATGAAAGTATTGATCGTCGAAGACAATATTGTCTTTGGACTGGACATGGTCGCAACCCTGCAGGAGCTCGGGCATAGCGCCCACGGTCCGTGTGCGACGGTGAAAACGGCACTTGACGCCTTGGTAAGTTTCGAACCCGATGTCGCGATACTGGATGTCGAGCTCAGGGACGGGGAAACGAGTGTGCCGGTCGCTTCGGCGCTGCAGAAGATGCAAATCCCTTTCATATGCGTCACGGGCTTCAGTTCGCGCTCGGCATCCAAAGCCCCGCCGTTTGCTTCGGCGCTGAAACTGGAAAAGCCGATCGAGCGTCAGGCGCTGCGGCGAGCGCTGAAGACCCTGGCCGGACAGCATTGAAGGCGAGCCAGGCTGTGCCGGAAACGGATTCCGGGATCGGCTCAGGGCTTACGGCGCATGACGCTGATGATGTTTTCCGAGCTTGCCGACCGATCAGCGGGACGACCATAGGATTGGAAGTACGCCCGATGGGTTTCCGCCTCCGCGCGCAGCCAATCCGCGAAACGATGGACCGCGTGTGAAGCCGGTCCGGGTTCGGCCAAGGCAGGATAATACGCGTCCGGCGATGGAAGGCGCGCCGGGAAGACCGAAACAAGCTCTCCGGTTTCGATTGCATTCTGTGTCGTCACCTCGTCTCCGATCGTGACCCCGTCTCCGCGCGCTGCCGCACGCAGACACAGCGAAGTGCGATTGTAGATGCGTCCCGCGGTCGGATCGAGGTCGCCTCCTCCTGCTGCTTCTCGGAATGCACGCCACCAGACGCGCGTCCGGTCACGGATGAGGTGCCGCTCGGGAATATCCGAAAGGTGTGGATCCCGCCCCAACGAAGCGAAGTAATCCGGGGCCGCCACCGGAAAAACCGTGTTGGTCAAAATCGCTTCGGGCCGCGACCCGCTCCAGTCGCCGCGCCCCCAGAAGATGGAGCATTCCCAATCGCCGGGGGGAGGTGCATTCGTGCCGACAGAAACCGAGATCGATATGCGGATATCGGGGTTCGCGGATTCAAATTTCTTCGGATCGATGATCTGCTCGAACGCTATGACGCCCTGATGTCGGATGTCTCGCAAATGGCGTCCGAGGTTTCCGGGCTGTTGACGGTGGGTTATGACGCGCCGGCGTTTCTTTCGAAACTCGCGGCGACATTGCGTGCGATGCATCCGGGGGTCACCCTCGCCTTTGTAGATGGCGACAATGAGAGCGTAAAACAGGGCCTCGTCGACGGCAAATTCGACGCGATCTACTTCGTCGAAGATGTCCCGGACCCGCGGATCGAAGCGGCGACGCTGATCTTTGCACCGACCTACTGCCTTTGCCGGAAGGATCACCCCATTGCGTTAAGTAGCGCGGCGCGGCCATGATTGAACATGGTCCTCGCTCCGTCGGGCTGCTGGACCCGTCGAGCCGGCGGCCCTCGTCGCGTTGGTTCAACACGTGTCCCCGAGCCAGTCGAGCATCGGCTCTAGAACGCGCGCGGGGTCTTCCTCGTGCGCGAGGTGTCCGAGCCCGTCGAGCGGCAGCAGTTTCGCCTGCGCCATGCGCGCGGCGGCGCGGGAAGAGATCTCCGGGCTGACGGCGCTGTCGTTCTGACCGGTGATGAAGAGGCAGGGTGCCGACAGCCCGGGCAGGGAGTCGGACAGGGCATCCACGTTCCACTGCGACATCATCTGCAAGGTGCCGTCGACATGCGCCCGGTCCGCGATGAGCCGGGCGTAGTACATGATCCCCTCGTCCGTGAGCCGCGACCCGGTGCCCTCGATCAGCCGACGCGCGCGGGCGGGCTGCGGCGCGCCGGCCGAGAAGGCCAGCGCGGTCAGCGGGTTCAGCGCCAGCGCGCGGGCGAGAAACGGGAAGAGCCAGCTCGCCACGCCCTCGAAGCGGCCAAGCGCTGCATTGATCGCAACCACCGGCGGGGCGTCACCGCCGCCGCGCCCGAGACGCTCGGCCAGTGACAGGGCCACGGCGGCCCCGGCGGAATGGCCGATCAGCGCGGCGGGCTGCCAGGCTTCGGCCTTGAGCAAGGCAAGGATGTCGTCGACCGTCGTCGGCAGGCCGCTGCGGGATTTGGTCCCGAGGCGGGTGAACCCGTGGCCGGGCAGGTCGATCGCTATGACGTGGAAGGTCTCGGCCAGGGGCGGGATCAGGTCGCGCCAGCTGTGGGTCGTCGCCCCCGCTCCGTGCAGCAGCAGGAGAGTGGGGCCTTCGCCGGTTTCCTGCACGTGCCAGCGGTGGGGGCGGCAATCGACCTCGCGCGACAGGTGGTTGAGCGGCCAGCTTGGCAGATCGCGCGCCCAGTCCACCGGTCAGCCGGACCTTGCGTCGTCGAGCGCGGCGCTGATCCGGTTCGCGTCCGCGCGCGGGAGGGCGATGTGACGGGCGCCGAGCCAGGCCGCGAGTGTCGCGCCATCCGCACCGGGCCGGCGGGCTGTGTCGATCACAACTGCCGAATGTCCCCGGAGCCGGATCGCCCGGGCGACGCGTTCGGAATCCGCCTGAGCCGGATCCCGGCCCGGGGCGCCGTCGAGCGCCACGTTGGCGCGCCCGTCGGTCAGCACGATCAGCGTGGCCGCGTACCCGCGCCCGGACCCTGCCTCGGCCAGCGTTGCGGCGGCCTGCAACCCGGCTGCCAGCGGCGTGCCGCCGCCGCCGGGAAGTTCGGCAAGGCTGCGCTTGGCCCGGACCAGCGAGCGCGTGGCGGGCATCAGGGTCTCCGCGCCGCTGCCGCGAAACGCGACCAGCGCCACGTGGTCGCGTCGCGCGTAGGCGCGCGCGAGCAGCAACTCCACGGCCCCCTTGGCCTCGGCCATGCGCGCAAGCGCGGACGAGCCGGAGGCATCGACGGCGAAGACCAGAAGCCGGTCGGAATGATCCTCGTAGCGGCGCAGCCGGATGTCCGAGGGCAGAACGATGATGCCGGTGCGCTCGGACGCGGCCCGGCGGCGCAGCGTCTGGAACGGCGCCGCGGTGCGCAGCGTGGCGACGATGTCGACCCGCGCCCGGCCATCGGGGCGTCCGGGGCGGGAGGGCAGCGGGCGGCCCTTGCGATTGCCCGTCCTGCGGTGCCCGGCGCCGCTGCCGCCGAAGGCGCGCCGCGGGCCGCGTTCCGCGAGTCGTGCGTTCAGCAGGTCCGCGGGAAGAAAGGCGGCGATGGCCGCGACGTCGATCTCGTCGGGCAGGGTGCCGCCGCCGTGGCACTCGTCGGGCGTTGGCGTGTCGGGGTCGGACCTGTCCTCCGCCGTCTCTTCGGGTTCGGGCAGGATCGTCGCACGCGGGGCCAGCACGAGTTCGGCCGCGTCCTGCAGATGCGCCGGGCCGATCCCGGTTGCGCCATCGAGGGCGGCAAACGCGCGGGTCGCGCGGAGCGCGAGGAGCGGCGCGCGAAGGCTGTCGATGCCGAGGCGGGCGGCAAGGGTGGTCAGCGTCGCGGCGTGGTCGTCGGTCGGGACGATGTTCTGCAGCCGGTGCTTCGCGGCGCGGATGTCGTCGGGCAGGGACGCCGGAAGGATCGCGTCCTGATAGGGGATGCCGTCGAGAGAGACGTGAAAGGCCAGTCGATCCGCGAGGCTGGCGGCTGTGCGCTCGTCTTCTCCGACACCTTCGTCGAGCAGAACCGCGGCAGGGCCGTCCGAACGATCGAGGTGACGGGCAAGTCCGGCGGCCATGCCGGGCGCAATGCGTTCGGCCATCGGAAGGATCAGAACCGCGGCGCGTTCGGCATAGCCCGCGCGGTGCACGAGCCTGCGTTCGGCAAGCGACCGGGTGATGTCGATGCTTGCGGTCAGGGCCGTGTCGGAAGCGCCCGGCGCGATCCGCGCGAAAGGTCCGTCGAGCAGGGTCGTGACCGCGTCCTCGAAGCCTTGACGCACCGGCCCGGCGGATGCCCGGACCGAGATGCCGCGCAGGCCTGACGGATCGACGGCGAGCGCGGCGAGAGCCCGCAGGGCGTGCGACCACCGGGCCGCACCGGTCATCCCAGGACGTCCGCGGCGGCGCGTTGCACCCGCGCGGCCGAGCCCGACTCGTCCAGCGGGTCGCGGCGCAGGCGGTGGCTCAGGGCCATCGGCGCGATGCGCGCGAGGTGTCCGGCCTCGACCACCGCCGCACCGTCATAGGCGGCAAGCGCCCGCGCGGCGCGCAGCAGGGTCAGTTCCCCGCGCAACCCGTCGGCGCCGAGCGCGAGGCTGAGTTCGGCGCACAGGGTCAGCACCGCGTCGGGCGTCTCGATGGCGTTGAGTGCAGTCTTGGCCGCGACGATGGCCTTGCGGACCCGTGTCTCCTCGGCCTGCCAGTCGTGCCGGAAGGCCTCCGGATCGCGGTCGAAGGCGGTGCGCCGGCGGATCACCTCGACCCGCTCGTCGATGTCCGTGGGCGAGGCGACCTCGACCGACAGCCCGAACCGGTCGAGCAACTGGGGGCGCAATTCGCCCTCTTCGGGGTTGCCGGAGCCGACCAGCACGAAGCGCGCGGCGTGACGGATCGACAGGCCCTCGCGTTCGACCGTGTTCACGCCGGATTGCGCGACGTCGAGCAGCAGATCGACGATGTGATCCTCGAGCAGGTTCACCTCGTCGATGTAGAGATACCCGCGGTTGGCCCGTGCCAGCAGCCCGGCCTCGAACACCTTCTCGCCGTGGGTCAGGGCCCGTTCGATGTCGAGCGCGCCGGTCACCCGGTCCTCGGTCACGCCAAGCGGCAGGTCCACGACCGGTGTCGGTCGGCTGACGATCTCGGTGCAGCGCACCCCGACCCAGTCCGGGCACTCTTCGGGGCGCGCTGAATTGACCGGGCAGCCTTTCACGACATCGATCGGCGGCAGAAGGGCCGCGAGCGAGCGCACGGCGGTCGACTTGCCGGTGCCGCGGTCGCCGAAGACCAGCACGCCGCCGATGCCCGCGTCGATGGCGGTCAGGATCATCGCGAGCTTCATGTCGTCCTGCCCGACGATGGCGGAAAAGGGAAAGGACGGGCTCATGCGGCCACCTGCGCGGGCAGCACCGGCGCCACGCCGTTCCAGATGCCGCGTTCGCCGAGAACGGCGAAGCGGGCATAGAGCTCTTCGCGGAACCAGTTGCCGTCGCGCACCGCACGGATCGCGCGCGCGTGCGGCCCGTCGGTGCGGGCAAAGTCGGCCATTGACGCGACATCGGGCCAGATCGAGAAGGTGACCTGGTGAAACAGCGGCACCTCGCCGATGCCGATCTTGAACAAAACCCGCGCGTTCGCGCCGATCATCGCGCTGATGTCCGGCACCCGTTTCCAGAATTGCAGCGCCGCCGAGGGCTTCACCGAGGCGCGGGTGAGTGCGGCGATCGGCCCGTCGATCCCTGCCTCGCTTTCCGTGAAGGGCCGGGTGCCCGACCAGCTGCCCCGTGACGAGACGGGCCTGAGAAACACCGTCCAGCATTCGCGCGCCCGGCGGGCGAAACGGGCGAAGACCGGCGCGACACGGGTCTGCGCGTGGGCGGCGGCGTCGCTGTCCCAGACGGCGAGAATGGCGTAGACGCCGGTGTTGGGAACCGGCGTAAACCCCTCACCGGTGCCGGAGCCGCAGAACTTCCAGAACGTCAGTCCCTTGACGCGGCGCATCGCCGGGCGTCCGGCCCCCATCATGGCAAAGGCCCAGACCCGGTCCCGGCCCGGTGCGAAGCGGTAAAAACTGAGGCTGACGGTTTGAATGGCGCCCCCCATCTGGCGGTTGATGTCAGGCGACACTGACACGGATTCGGAGCCCCGAGAAGGGGGCAGACGGCAATTGTAATTTTTTCTGGACAGTATACTGTTTCAAGAATGTTGACACTTGTCGATCCGGTCTCCGACGCGACGGCGCTTAAGGCGACGGCGCCGCATGCGGTCGTCATCGGCGCCGGGCTGGGAGGGCTCGCGGCGGCGATGCGTCTCGGCGCGCGGGGCTACCGGGTCACAGTGCTCGACCGGCTCGAAACACCCGGCGGGCGCGGCTCGGCGATCTGGGAGAACGGGCATCGTTTCGATCTTGGCCCCACCATCGTCACAGTGCCGCAGGTGTTCCGCGACCTCTGGAAAGCCTGCGGGCGCAGCTTCGAGCGTGATGTGGACTTGCGCGCGCTCGACCCTTTCTACGAGATCCGATGGCCCGACGGCAGCCGCTTTGCGGCGCGGCAGGACGATGACGCGATGCGGGCCGAGGTCGCGCGGCTATCGCCCGGCGATGCCGACGGATATGCACGGTTCCTGCGCGACAGCGAGAAACGCTACAGCTTCGGGTTCGAGAACCTCGGGCGGCGGCCGATGCACAGGTTTTCCGATCTGCTGAAGGTTCTGCCCACCTTCGCGGCGCTGCGGGCCGACCGGTCGGTCTATGGTCATGTGTCGCGCCGTGTGAAGGACGAGCGGCTGCGCATGGCGCTGTCTTTCCATCCGCTCTTTATCGGGGGCGATCCGTTCAACGTGACCTCGATGTACACGCTGGTCAGCCATCTCGAGAAAGCCTTTGGCGTGCATTACGCGATCGGCGGCGTCGAAGCCATTGCGCAGGCCATGGTCCGGGTGGTGACCGAGCAGGGCGGCACGGTACGGCAGGGTGTCGAGGTGGACGAGATCGAGCTGCGGAACGGACGCGCCACGGGCGTTGCCCTGAAGGACGGCGCGCGCATCGCGGCCGACCTCGTGGTATCGAACGCGGACGCCGGCTGGACCTACGATCACCTGTTGCGCAATGCTCCGCGCCGGCGCTGGACCAGCCGTCGGATGCGCCGGTCGCGCTGGTCGATGGGGCTGTTCGTCTGGTACTTCGGTACCCGCGGCACCCGGGATCTCTGGCCGGAAGTGGGGCATCACACGATCCTCAACGGGCCACGGTATCGCGGTCTGGTGCGTGACATCTTCATCAAGGGTCATCTCGCCGACGACATGAGCCTTTACTTGCATCGTCCCAGCGTCACCGATCCCGGCGTGGCGCCCGAGGGCGACGACACGTTCTACGCGCTCAGCCCGGTGCCGCATCTGGGGCATGACAGCCCGGTGGACTGGGCCGCCGCCGCCGAGCCCTATCGCGAGAAGGTGCATGCGCGGCTCGAAGCGGAGCTGTTGCCGGGGGTCACGAAACACCTGTCGGCGTCCTGCGTCTTCACGCCACAAACCTTCCGCGATCGCTATCTCAGTCCGCACGGGGCCGGGTTCTCGATCGAACCGCGTATCCTGCAAAGCGCCTGGTTCCGTCCGCACAATGTCAGCGAGGAAGCGCGCGGTCTTTTCCTCGTCGGGGCCGGGACGCATCCCGGGGCCGGCCTGCCCGGCGTCATTTCGAGCGCCGAAGTTCTGGACCGGCTGGTCCCAGACCCCGTAGAGGTGATGAGAGTATGATCGACCCGCAAGACCTTAAGCATTGCGTCGACGCGATCCGCACCGGGTCGCGGTCCTTTCACGCGGCGTCGAAGCTGCTGCCCGGGACAACCCGCGACGCGGCGCTGGCGCTTTATGCCTTCTGCCGGCTTGCGGATGATGCCGTCGACCTGCAGCGCGCCAAGTCGGACGCGGTCAGGGATTTGCAAGACCGGCTCGATCGCGCCTACGCGGGACGACCCCGGAACGCGCCGGCCGACCGCGCCTTTGCCGCCGTGATCGAGGACTACGCGATGCCCCGCGCGCTGCCGGCCGCCTTGCTGGAGGGGTTGCAATGGGACGCCGAGGAGCGCCGGTGTCAGAGCCTGTCCGATCTGCGGGCATACTCTGCGCGCGTGGCTTCGGCGGTGGGGGCGATGATGTGCGTCCTGATGCGCGTCCGCGATGCGGATGCGCTGGCGCGGGCCTGCGACCTCGGCGTCGCGATGCAGCTCACCAACATCGCGCGCGACGTGGGCGAGGATGCGCGGGAAGGGCGGCTCTACCTGCCGTCGGACTGGCTTGAAGCCGAAGGCATCGATCCCGATGCCTTCCTGCGGGACCCGGCCATGTCGCCCGCGCTGGCCCGCGTCGTGCGCAAACTTCTGCGCGAGGCCGATGCGCTTTATGTGCGATCGGAAAGCGGCATCGCGCTGCTGCCGCTGGCCTGCCGCCCGGGGATCTACGCGGCACGGCATATCTATGCGGGAATCGGCGGGGCGGTCCGGCGCAACGGGTACGATTCGGTCGCGCACCGGGCGCGCACGGGCGGGGCCGAGAAACTCGGGCTGATCTTTCTTGCGACGGTCCGGGCCGCGGCGACCTCGGTCATGCCGCGCTCGGCCCGGGTTCACGCGCAGGCGTTGCCGGAGACCGCCTTTCTGGTCGAGGCCGCCGCCGCGCCGCGGGCGCGGGCGCAAGGCCGGGCCGAGTCGCTGCTGGCCACACTCGAAGGCCTCAAGTCCCGCGACAGGCCGCGCGATGCGGCGTTGAACGGCGGGTGGCGGAAGCTAGATCACCCCGCATGATCTGGGTCACCTTCGTCATCTTCCTGCTGGCCTGTTTCGGGGCAGGCGCCACAGGCGGCCTTTTTCCGCCGGGGGATTGGTACCGCGGCCTCAACAAGCCGTCGTGGACGCCACCCGACTGGCTGTTTCCGGTGGCATGGACCACGCTTTATATCTGCATGGCCGCGGCGGGCGCGCGAGTTGCCGTTCTTCCGGGCAACGGCATCGCTCTGGCGCTCTGGGCCTTGCAGATCGCCCTCAACGCGCTCTGGACGCCGGTGTTCTTCGGGCTGAATCGGATGCGCCTCGGGCTTGTCGTGCTCGGGTTGCTCTGGGTCTCGGTCGCGGCCTGCATGGTGGCGCTCTGGCAGCTCGACACCATCGCGGGATTGCTTTTCGTGCCTTATCTCGTCTGGGTCAGCGTGGCCGGGGCCTTGAACCTCGCCGTGATCCGCCTCAACCCGCAGGAGAGTTGAGGGCGGCGTCCGGTTCGTCGAAGCGCCAGCCCGGGCGGCGCGGAACGCGCAGCGCCAGCATCGGTTTGAGCAGCGGTGAGCGGAACCGGCGCAGATCGAGCGTTTCGTGGACGCCTGTCGCGGTGGCCACTCCGATGCGGGTCTCGACGACCGACCGGCAGTAGAACGGCACATCCAGCATCGCCTGTACCTGACGCGGTGCGAAGCCTTCTGCACAGCGGGTTTCGCGCGCGATGCCCCAGAGCGTGCGCGGCAACCGGACCTTGGGCGGCAGCTTGGCCGGTCTGGCCGAACCATCGCCCCCGAGTTCGATCGCGCATTCCAGCCGCGACCCGTCGCGCCGGGCGACATCGTAGAAACAGGTCGCCCCGTCTTCGGTCGCGAAGCGGCCCCATGACCAGGTGTCGAAATCCTGCTCCAGCGCGCGGGTTCCGAAATTGGCGTCGAAGTAGCCGTGGCCCTCCCATTGCCAGCCCGGCCGCTCGAGCGCGACCTCGATCCGGCTGCTCGGGGCGAAGGGGCGCCAGACATGGGCACCATCCGGCGTCAGGGGCAATTCGGCGGATGTCACGGCATCCGGGGTGACGGTGATGCGGCCGCGCAGGCGCGAAACCAGCGGCCACGAGCTTACCTCGTCCACGTCGATCACCAGCGCGTCACCGGTCCAGCGCATCGAGGAGCCGCCGACCGTGAGCCGGTCGCGGTTTTGCCGCAGGGCCGATGCGCCGCGGTCGGTCATCGCGAACCGTCCGCCGGGCCCGTAGGTGGCGACGTTGATGCAGACGTGGTTCTCGGGACGCTTGCGACCCGACCAGGCGTACCAGGGAGAGAAGACAGAGCCTATGAAGCCGATGATGCTGATGGCTTTTCCGCCGCCGGCCCGGATGCCGTCGACGTACCACCACGCGTAGCCGTTGGGCGGGACCGCGAGGGCGAAGTTCGGTCGCTCAGAATCGTCTCGACCGCGTGCCGCCCGGAGAGCGCCGCCATCGGAACGCCCGCCCCCGGATGCGTCCCGCCCCCCGCGAGGTAAAGACCCGCGATGCGGGTCCGCGCCGTCGGACGCCTGAACGCCGCCATCAGCCCGTGCGGGCTCTGCCCGTAAAGCGATCCGAGACTCGCGGGAAACAGGGTCTCGAAACCGTGCGGCGTCGTCAGGCTGTCCGCTGCCGGCTCGGGGTCGAATCGAAGCCCGAAACCCGCCAGCGTCTGAAAGGTTCGCATTCGGCATCTGTCCGGGTCCTTCTCGGTTTCCGCGCCTTCGCTCGGCAAGGGCGGCGCATTGGCGATGATCTCGAAGCGTTCCGGCCCGGCGGGCGGGCCGGCCGCGCCGCGGTCCATCGCGCAGACGTAAAGGGTGGGGTCTTCGACGCGGCGGCCGTTTTCCAGCGCGTGAAACTCCTCTTCCGCGTCGTCGCGGAAAAAGACGTTGTGCAAGGCAAGCTCGGGCCCCGAAGGCCGGGCGGCGAAGGCCCAGACCTCGGCGGAGAGGCTTCGTCCGGCGCTTGCCGCGCCGCGCGCG
Source organism: Roseobacter sp. FCG-D35 (assembly GCF_033436665.1). Classification (NCBI taxonomy): domain Bacteria; kingdom Pseudomonadati; phylum Pseudomonadota; class Alphaproteobacteria; order Rhodobacterales; family Roseobacteraceae; genus Roseobacter; species Roseobacter sp. FCG-D35. Next base: position 287,217 of record NZ_JAWQFO010000006.1, on the reverse strand, counting down.
ACCGATCTGCAGGCGTCGCCAAGCTGCCCGGTAGGCAGGGCGCGCGGGTCACCGTTGAAGACGACAGTGTCGGCCCGCAGGCGTGTTCCGTCAGACAAGCGGACGCCGCGGACCGCGCCGCGGGTCGTCTCGATCGACGCGACGTGCGCGTTGTACTTGACTTGTGCGCCGTGCCGGCGGGCCAGATCCTCGACGGCGCGGGCCAGCTGGTGCATCCCGCCGCGGACCGTCCAGACGCCGCGGGCCTCGGATTGCCAGATCAGCGACAGCAAGGCAGGCGCGCACTGCGGCAGGCCGCCGACATAGGTCGCATAGCGCCCGAAGAGTTGCCGCAAACGCGGATCGTCGAAGCTGCGATCGAGCAACGCGTCGAGGCTGGAAAGCGGGGCCATCGCCGGGATCAGAGCGGGGCGGCGCAGGACATAGGGCACGATCCGCGCCGGATGCGGTGCGCGGGCGCGCATCATCGGGGCATCGAACCCGTCGAATAAACGGCGTGTCCGGGCGGAGAAGTCCCGGAACTGCGCCGCGGCGCGGGATCCGGCGAAATCGGCGATGGCCGCGACGTTCCTCTCTTCGTCATCGAAAAGGTCGAGCGTGCTGCCGTCGCGCCAGAAGTGCCGCGCCAGGCGATGCTGCGGCATCAAGTCGAGGTGATCTTCGAGCCGTTCGCCCAACTCCGCGAAAAGCGCGTCGAAGACCCATCGCATGGTCAGGACCGTCGGGCCGGCATCGACTGGCCCCGCGGCGGACGGCAGGGTGCGCATCTTGCCGCCGGGGGCGTCGTGCCGGTCGATGATCTGCACCTGATAGCCGGCGTGGGCCAGCCGGGCCGCACTCGTCAGGCCGCCGATGCCGGCGCCGACGACGACGGCCCGGTTCTTCGCGCCCGTTTCTGAAGCAAGGCCCGGCATACCGGGATTGTTGACTTGATCGGATGAAGTGTCCAGAATGATTTACACATGAAGTGTAAGGCAATCCAGACGGATTGGCGCTGGGAGGTCCAAGATGCAGATATCCAACCGGATCGAAACTGCCATGCTGGAGGCCTTGCACCGCGCCCAGGGTGATCTTGCCCCGCGCCGTCTGGCCGAGTCGCTGGGATACGCGATCCTGCCCGGCGGCGCACGTATCCGTCCCACCATCCTTCTGTCCGTGGCGCTGGCCTGCGGCGACGATCGTCCGGCGCTTGCGGACGCTGCGGCGGCGGCGCTCGAGCTGATGCATTGCGCCAGTCTCGTCCATGACGACCTGCCGTGCTTCGACGATGCCGACGTCAGGCGTGGAAAGCCGGCGGTACACAAGGCGTTCTCGGAGCCGCTGGCGGTTCTGGCCGGAGACAGCCTGATCGTGCTTGCGTTCGAGGTGCTGGCGCGCGCCGCGCCCGACGATCCGGCGCGCACGGCGCAACTGCTGATGTCGCTGGCACGGCGCACCGGGATGCCGCACGGGATCTGTGCGGGGCAAGGCTGGGAGAGCGAGTCGAACATCGACCTCGTGGCCTATCACCGGTCCAAGACCGCTTCGCTTTTCATTGCCGCGACCGAGATGGGGGCCATCTCGGCCGGGCATGAGCCCGAGGCGTGGTACGACCTCGGCGCGCTGATCGGCGAGGCCTTCCAGGTCGCCGACGATTTGCGCGACGCGCTGATGGACGAGACGACGCTCGGCAAGCCCGGGGGTCAGGACGACCTGCACGGCCGTCCGAACGCCGTTGCGGAATGGGGCGTGGCCGGTGCGACCGAGCGGCTGAACGATATTCTTGCCGGGGCGATTGCCTCGATCCCGTCCTGTCCGGGCGAAGCCGACCTTGCGCGGATGGTGCGCTGGCAGGCCGAGCGTATCATGCCGATGGCTGCCGCACGCTACGGATCCTGATCCGTGGCGGCAACGGACGGTCATCTCGGCCGGTTTTTGCCGTCCGCCGGCTGGTTTCAGCGCCTGATCGCCCGGGACGCCTTTCAGAACAGGTTGTCCAGATTGCCCTTTGCACGACGCATCGCGCGGCGCGAAGGAGCGGAGATCTTCGATTTGCTTCAGGGGTTTGTCGCCGCGCAGGTCCTGACCGCGCTGGTCGAGCTCGATCTGCTCGACCGCCTGCTCGAGGGGCCGATGACCGGCGAACAGGCGGCGCGATTGAGTTCCGTCCCGACCGAGCGGATGAGCCGGCTTCTGAATGCGGGCGTGGCGCTGGGGTTGTTGAAGCGCACGAAGGCCAGGCGGTACGCCCTGACGATGCGCGGTGCCGTGGTCCCCGGCGTTCCCGGACTGCAGGAGATGATCCGCCACAACCTGGTGCTTTACCGGGACCTGGCCGATCCCGTGGCGCTTCTGCGCGGCGACGCCGATACGGAGATGCGGCGTTTCTGGCCCTACGTCTTCGGCCAGTCGGGCGACGTGCCGGATGCGGTCGCAGAGCGCTATTCGTCTCTCATGGCGGACTCTCAGGCGCTGGTCGCCGAGGACACGGTGCGCGCGGTCGGCACGCTAAACGCGCGGGTCTGGCTCGACGTCGGTGGAGGCGCCGGGGCGTTCCTGTCGCGCGTGCTCAGGGAAGATGCGCGGATCGAAGCGATTCTCTTCGATCTTCCGGGCGTGATGCCGTCTGCCGAGACGTTTCTGACCCGCGCGGGCCTGCGGAGCCGTGTGCGCCTTCAGCCGGGAAACTTCCGCGAGGACCCGTTGCCCGACGGAGCCGACGTGATCTCGCTGGTCCGTGTGCTGTACGATCACTCCGACGACACGGTCCGCGACCTTCTCGCGCGGGTCTTCGCGGCTCTGCCGCGTGGTGGGCGGCTGGTGATCTCCGAGCCGATGTCGGGCGGCGAACGTCCCGATCCGGCCTGCGACGTCTATTTTGCCTTCTACACCATGGCGATGGGAAGCGGCACGCTGCGCGCTCAGACCCGCATTGCCGCCATGTGTGGCGAGGCGGGCTTTGCGGATATCCGCATGCCGCGGCCTGTGCGGTCCTACGTCACCAGCGTTGTGCAATGCACAAAGCCGCGGCGCTGACGCGCAATCAATGTAAAGAAAACTTGACACATTAAGGTGTCTTGATAGTCTGACAAAAGTCGCGCCGCGTGACCATCGATCTCTCGATGGCCCCGGGGATGGGGGGAGGCGAACATGGACACCCAAGCCGTCGTTCTGAAAGGACCCGAAGACCTCGGTACCGTGTCGACTGGCCTGAAGTTGCCCGGGTGCGACGAGCTGGTCATCGACATCGCGTATTCCGGCATCTCCACCGGAACCGAAAAGCTGTTCTGGTCGGGAGAGATGCCACCGTTCCCGGGGATGGGCTACCCGCTCGTGCCGGGATACGAGGCGGCAGGAGAGGTCGTCGAGGCAGCCTCGGACAGCGGCTACCGGCCCGGGGACCACGTCTTCGTGCCCGGCGCTGACTGTTTTCAGGATGCTTTCGGCCTGTTCGGCGGCTCGGCCGCCCGCCTGGTCACCAAGGCGGATCGCGTGATCCGCATCGACCGGGGTCTCGGGGCCGACGGTGCCCTGCTGGCCCTGGCGGCGACCGCGCGTCACGCGATGGCCGGGTTGGGCCATGCGCTGCCCGAGCTGATCGTGGGGCATGGCGTGTTGGGAAGGCTCCTGGCGCGGCTGACCATCGCTGCTGGTGGACCGCCGCCGGTGGTCTGGGAGACCTGCCCGGATCGTCGCGCGGGTGCGAAAGGCTACGAGGTGATCGCCCCGGACGCCGATCCCAGGCGTGACTACACTTGCATCTACGACGCCTCCGGCAATGCCGAGGTGCTCGATACCCTGATCGGCCGGCTGGCCCGGGGCGGCGAGGTGGTGCTGGCCGGGTTCTACCCCGGCGGCGTGCGCTTTGCCTTTCCGCCGGCCTTCATGCGCGAGGCGCGTCTGCGCGTCGCGGCGGAATGGACGCGCGACGACCTGCAGGCGGTGCGCGCGCTAGTCGAAGGCGGGACGCTCTCGCTGGGCGGGCTGATCACGCATCGCGCCGATCCCGAGGATGCGCCCGCAGCTTATCGCACGGCCTTCGACGACCCGGCCTGCCTGAAAATGATACTCAACTGGAAGGACGCAGCGTGAAGGACGATGTACCGAATCTGAAGGACTTCGACCAACGTCTGCGCGACGAGGCGCACGAGGATCTCGCCGACATCGCGCGCGAGGAACCGACCAGCAAGACGCAGATCATCGCGATCTACGGCAAGGGCGGGATCGGCAAGAGCTTCACGCTGGCCAATCTCAGCCACATGATGGCCGAGCAGGGCAAGCGCGTGCTGCTGATCGGCTGCGATCCGAAATCCGACACAACCTCGCTGCTCTTCGGCGGCAAGGCCTGCCCGACGATCATCGAGACCTCGACGCGCAAGACCCTTGCGGGCGAGCAGGTTCAGATCGGCGACGTCTGCTTCAAGCGCGGCGGCGTCTTCGCGATGGAGCTGGGCGGGCCGGAAGTCGGGCGCGGCTGCGGCGGGCGTGGCATCATCCACGGGTTCGAGCTGCTCGAGAAGCTGGGCTTTCACGACTGGGACTTCGACTACGTGCTGCTCGATTTCCTGGGCGACGTGGTCTGCGGCGGCTTCGGCCTTCCGATCGCGCGGGACATGGCGCAGAAGGTCATCCTCGTGGCGTCGAACGATCTGCAATCGCTTTACGTGGCCAACAACGTCTGCTCGGCGGTGGAGTATTTCCGCAAGCTCGGCGGCAACGTCGGGGTGGCGGGCCTCGTGGTGAACAAGGACGACCAGTCTGGCGAGGCGCAGGCCTTTGCCGAAGCCGCCGGCGTGCCGGTGCTTGCCGCGATCCCGCAGGACGACGACCTGCGCCGCAAATCCGCCAACTACCAGATCGTCGGCACCTCCAAGAGCCAGTGGGGATCGCTGTTCGCGGGGCTCGCCGACGCGGTGTCGCTGGCGCCTCCGGTGCGGCCCAAGCCGCTCGACCAGGACGGGCTGCTGGCGCTTTTCGACGGGGCCGAGACCGGCGCGGGCTTCACGCTGGTGCCCGCGACCGATGCCGACATGCGCGGCAAGAACGCGGCCCCGAAGGCGTCGCTCGAAGTCATCTACGATGAGGCATGAAGGGCACGGCATGACCGGCGAAGTCACATACGACGACACGGCCAGGACCGAGGTCTCCGACGCCCCGATGCGCGACAGCCCGGCCCCGGAAGGAACGCCGCCCGTGGACGGGGCGGGATGCCATTCCGGCGCCGAGATGGAGAAGGCCGCGCGCATGGCCGGGCAGTCCGAACTGCTCGACCGTTATGCCAAGGACTATCCGCAGGGACCGCACGACAAGCCGCAAAGCATGTGTCCGGCCTTCGGCAGCCTGCGCGTCGGCCTGCGCATGAAGCGCGTGGCGACGGTGTTGTCGGGGTCTGCCTGTTGTGTTTACGGCCTGACTTTCGTGAGCCATTTCTACGGTGCGCGGCGGTCGGTCGGATACGTCCCGTTCAACTCCGAGACGCTGGTCACCGGCAAGCTCTTCGAGGACATCCGAGAGGCGGTCCACGAGTTGACCGATCCGGACCGCTTCGACGCCGTGGTCGTCACCAACCTTTGCGTGCCGACCGCCAGCGGCGTGCCTCTGCGGCTTTTGCCGGACGAAATCAACGGTGTGCGCATCGTCGGCATCGACGTGCCGGGCTTTGGTATCCCGACCCATGCCGAGGCCAAGGACGTGCTGGCCGGCGCGATGTTGAACTATGCCCGGCGCGAGGCCGAGGCGGGTCCGGTCGCACGGCCCGAGGCGGGCACATCGGACCGCCCGACCATCGCGCTTCTGGGCGAAATGTTCCCCGCCGATCCCCTGGTGATCGGACAACTGGTGGATGGGCTGGGACTGGCTGCTGGACCGGTCGTCCCTTGCCGCGAGTGGCGCGAGCTTTACGCCGCGCTCGACTGCGGGGCGGTGGCCGCCATCCACCCCTTCTACACCTCCGCGATCCGCGAGTTCGAGGCCGCGGGCCGCACGGTCGTGGGCAGCGCCCCCGTCGGGCATGACGGGACGGCCAACTGGCTTGCCGAGATCGGCGCGGCCTTCGACGTTTCCGCCGAGCGGGTTGCGCAGGCGCAGAACGCGATTCTGCCGGCGATCAAGGGCGCGCTTTCAGGGGCGCCGGTCAAGGGCCGGATCACGCTCAGCGGCTACGAGGGCAGCGAGTTGCATGTCGCGCGCCTGCTGATCGAAAGCGGGGCAGAGGTGCCTTATGTCGGCACCGCCTGCCCGAAAACGCCCTGGTCGGAATGGGACGCGGACTGGCTGCGGTCCCGCGGGGCAGTCGTGAAGTTCCGTGCGTCGCTCGAAGACGATTGTGCGGCGATGGAAGGAATGGAACCCGACCTCGCCATCGGCACGACCCCGGTCGTGCAAAAGGCCAAGGAGCTGGGTATCCCGGCGCTTTATTTCACCAACCTGATCTCGGCCCGTCCGCTGATGGGCCCCGCCGGGGCGGGCAGCCTCGCGCAGGTGGTCAATGCCGCGATCGCCAACCGCGGGCGTATGGACCGGATGCGCGACTTTTTCGAAAGCGTCGGCGCCGACGACACCGCCGGTATCTGGGAAGGCGCGCCGAACCTGCGGCCCGAGTTCCGGGCGACGAACCTCAAGAAGCTCGAAAAGCAGCGCCGCGCCGCGCGCGCGCAGGAGATGATCTGATGCTGATCCAGGATCATGACCGGGCCGGCGGCTACTGGGGGGCGGTCTATGCCTTCTGTGCCGTCAAGGGCCTGCAGGTCGTGATCGACGGGCCGGTGGGCTGCGAGAACCTGCCGGTGACCAGCGTGCTGCACTACACCGACGGGCTGCCGCCGCACGAACTGCCGATCGTCGTGACGGGTCTCGGCGAAGAGGAGCTGGGCCGCGACGGCACCGAAGGCGCGATGAAGCGCGCCTGGGGCACGCTCGACCCGGCGCTGCCCGCCGTGGTCGTGACCGGATCGATCGCCGAGATGATCGGCGGCGGGGTGACCCCGCAAGGTACTTCGATCCAGCGTTTTCTGCCGCGCACCATCGATGAGGACCAGTGGGAAGCCGCCGACCGGGCGATGACCTGGATCTTCACCGAGTTCGGCATGACCAAGGGCCGGATGCCGAAGGAGAAGGCGCGGCCCGAAGGTGCGAAACCGCGCGTGAACATCCTCGGGCCGATGTACGGCACGTTCAACATGCCCTCCGACCTGCACGAGATCCGGCGGCTAATCGAAGGCATCGGGGCCGAGGTCAACATGGTCATGCCGCTGGGCGCCCATCTGGCCGAGATGCGCGACCTCGTGAACGCCGACGTCAACGTCTGCCTCTACCGCGAATTCGGGCGCGGCCTCGCCGAGGTTCTGGGCAAGCCCTATCTTCAGGCGCCCGTGGGCATCGACTCGACCACGCTGTTCCTGCGCAAGCTGGGCGAATTGCTGGGTCTCGACCCGGAGCCTTTCATCGAGCGCGAGAAGCATTCCACGATCAAGCCGGTCTGGGATCTGTGGCGCAGCGTGACGCAGGATTTCTTCGCCACGGCGAGCTTCGGGATCGTGGCGAACGAGACCTACGCGCGGGGCATCCGCAAGTTCCTCGAGGACGACCTCGGCCTGCCCTGCGCCTTCGCGGTGGCCCGCACCGCCGGCAAGAAGACCAACAACGTCGAGGTGCAGGCGCTGATCGCGCGCGAGCGCCCGCTGATCCTGCTGGGGTCGGTGAACGAGAAGATGTACCTCGCCGAGCTCAAGTCGGGGCATGGGCCTATGCCCGCGTTCATCCCCGCGAGCTTCCCCGGCGCCGCGATCCGGCGCGCCACGGGAACGCCGATGATGGGCTATGCCGGCGCGACCTACCTTTTGCAGGAGGTGTGCAACGGGCTGTTCGACGCGCTGTTCCACATCCTGCCGCTCGGCGCCGAGATGGATGCCGCGGCAGCGAGCCCGACGCCGCTGCGCCGCGACTTTCCCTGGGATGCCGACGCGCAGCGCGAACTCGACCGCATCGTCGAAACCCATCCCGTACTGACCCGTATTTCCGCCGCCAAGTCGCTGCGGGACGCCGCCGAGGAAGCCGCCCTGAGAAACGGCTCGGAGCGCGTGGTCCTGGAAACCGTTCTGGCCCTGTCGTCCGGCGGGCCTCAAGTCGAAAAGGAGGACTGACCGACATGTCCGACGCCACACTGAACGCACCCGCCCGGCGCAGTCCGGGCCGACGGCGCACCGCGGAATTCCATCTCTACTTCCTTCTGATCTTCGTGCTGGCGCTGCCCTTCGCGACGATCAGCTGGGCACGACACGTGATCCGCCGCCGAAGCCTGAACCTGCACGGGCCGCTGGCCCGCGCCTGGTCCGAGGCGGACCGGATCACGCCACTGATTTTCTCGGCCTGAGCCCTTGGGTTCGGATCGAGACACCGGCTGCCCGCCCGCAAGGGCGGACAGATGCCTGAGGGACCATGAAGGCCCAAGGGACCCGGCCGCGGGGTACGCGGCGTCAGCATAACCTTCCGGAGGAAAGTTCATGGCTGATAAAACCGACCTGTCTTTCACAGGTCTTACCGACGAGCAGGCCCAGGAACTGCACTCGGTCTACATGAGCGGCCTTTGGCTGTTCGTGTTGATCGCGGTGGTCGCGCATCTTGCGACCTACATCTGGGCTCCTTGGTTCTGAGGGGGTGATCGCAAATGTCTAAGTTCTACAAGATCTGGCTCATTTTCGATCCGCGCCGCGTCTTCGTTGCGCAAGGCGTCTTCCTTTTTCTCCTCGCCGTCATGATCCACCTGGTGGTTCTTTCGAACGGCGTGAACTGGTTCGAGAACGCAGCCGCGTCTCGGGCCGCCGTGGAGTAAGATCGGAACCTTCGTCCCTGTCGCGGGCGGTTCCGGCCGCCCGCGACGACCAGACACAAAAGACGGGCCGGATCGTGATCGGAACCGGCCGCCAATTCGCGGAGACGGCACATGGCGTTGCTCAGTTTTGAACGAAAATACCGGGTCCGGGGCGGGACGCTCATCGGCGGCGACCTTTTCGATTTCTGGGTCGGGCCCTTCTACGTCGGCTTTTTCGGCGTCACGACACTCTTCTTCTCGGTGCTGGGCACGATCCTGATCCTCTGGGGTGCGGCGCATCAGGGCACCTGGAATCCCTGGCTCATCAACATCGCGCCGCCCGACCTTTCCTACGGGCTCGGGGCCGCGCCGCTCATGGAGGGCGGGCTCTGGCAGATCATCACCTTCTGCGCGACCGGCGCCTTCATCAGCTGGGCCCTGCGCGAGGTCGAGATCTGCCGCAAGCTCGGCATCGGCTACCACGTACCCTTCGCCTTCGCCTTCGCGATCCTCGCCTATGTCACCCTCGTCATCTTCCGTCCGCTGCTGATGGGTGCCTGGGGTCACGGGTTTCCCTATGGCATCTTCAGCCACCTCGACTGGGTGTCGAACACCGGCTACGCCTACCTGCATTTCCATTACAACCCCGCGCACATGCTGGCCGTGAGCCTCTTTTTCGCCACCTGCTTCGCGCTGGCGCTGCACGGCGGGCTGATCCTGAGCGCGGCCAACCCCGAAAAGGGCGAGGAGATGAAGACGCCCGATCACGAGGACACGTTCTTCCGTGATTTCATCGGCTATTCGATCGGCACGCTCGGCATTCACCGGCTTGGCTTCCTGCTGGCGATCAACGCCGTCTTCTTCTCGGCGGTCTGCATCATCATCAGCGGCCCGGTCTGGACCAAGGGCTGGCCCGAATGGTGGAACTGGTGGCTCGAACTGCCGTTCTGGCCGTCGCAGGGAGGACTCTGACCATGCCCGAGTACCAGAACATCTTTACCCAGGTTCAGGTCGAGGGGCCGCCCGAATGGGGGCTCGACAACGAGAACAACCTCTCGGCCGAGCGCATGATCAAACCCTTCTTCAGCCGCCTGGTCGGCTGGGTGGGCAACGCGCAGATCGGGCCGATCTACCTTGGCTGGACGGGGATGGTGAGCGTCGCCACCTTCATCCTCTGCCTCAACATCATCGGCTTCAACATGCTCGCGCAGGTCAACTGGTCGATCCCGGAGTTCCTGCGCCAGGGCTTCTGGCTGGCGCTTGAGCCGCCGAGCCCGGAATACGGGCTGAAGATCCCGCCGCTTCAGGATGGGGGCTGGTACATCATCGCCTCCTTCTTCCTGCTGGTCAGCGTCTGCTCTTGGTGGCTCAGGACGTACCTGCTTGCCGAGCAGCACAAGATGGGCAAGCACGTCGCCTGGGCCTTCGCCAGCGCGATCTGGCTGTTCCTCGTGCTCGGGCTCTTCCGGCCGATCCTGATGGGCTCCTGGAGCGAGGCGGTGCCCTACGGCATCTTCCCGCACCTCGACTGGACGACCGCCTTCTCGATCCGCTACGGCAACCTCTATTACAACCCGTTCCACTGCCTCTCGATCGTCTTCCTTTATGGTTCGGTCCTGCTGTTCGCGATGCACGGGGCCACGATCCTCGCCGTCACGCGCTACGGCGGCGACCGCGAACTCGAGCAGATCGTCGACCGTGGGACGGCGGCGGAACGCGCCGCGCTGTTCTGGCGCTGGACGATGGGCTTCAACGCCACGATGGAGGGCATTCACCGCTGGGCGTGGTGGTTCGCGGTGCTGACGCCGATCACCGGCGGGATCGGCATCCTGCTGACCGGCACGGTGGTCGACAACTGGTTTATCTGGGCGCAGGAGCACCATTTTGCGCCGATGTACGATGGCTCCTACGGCTACGACGGCTACGGCTCGTACGAAGCCTTCACCGGACAGGAGGGCTGACCGATGCTTCCCAACTGGTTCAACAAGTGGCACAGGGAGAACCCGACCGACATCGAGCGCCCGGCGATCATCTTCGGCACCGTCGGTGTTGCGGTGATCGCGGTGACGGCCATCGTCGTGCTCGGCTGGCCGACCGAAAGCCGGAGCCTGCAGACCGGGCCGCGCGGCACCGGCATGTCCGTCACCAAGTTCGAGGCCGTGGCGATCGCGCCCGATCGGGACATCGCGGAGTTGATCGACGACGAACCCTTCATCCCCGAGGGCGACGAGGAGCTCGCCGGTGACATCTACGAGAACGTGCAGGTGCTCGGCGATCTGACGGACGACAACTTCAACCGCCTGATGGCCGCGATCACCCGATGGGTTTCGCCGGAGGAAGGCTGCGCCTACTGCCACGGCGACGGCGGGCTGGAAACCTACGGCGAGGACAACCTCTATACCAAGGTCGTCTCGCGCCGGATGATCCAGATGACCCAGAACATCAACGAGAACTGGGACGGGCACGTCAATGCCAACAAGACGGTGGGGGTGACCTGCTTTACCTGCCACCGCGGCCAGAACGTGCCCAGCGACGTGTGGTTCAAGGTCACGCCGGTTTCCAAGGCGACCGAGGGCTGGGCATCCGTGCAGAACCGGGTGACCTCGCTGAGTTCCTACACCTCGCTACCCTCGGACGCGCTCGAGGCCTACCTGCTCGACAGCCAGTCGATCAAGGTCCACGACCTCGAATCGCGCGTCGCTGGAACGCCGGGCGACGAGGACTTCCCGACCTGGCAGCACGCGGAACGCACGTTTTCGTTGATGAATTACATCTCGAATTCGCTCGGGGTGAACTGCGTCTTCTGTCACAATTCACGCGCCTTCTACGACGGGTCCGAAGTGACGCCGCAATGGGGCACCGAGATGCTTGGCATCAGCATGGTGCAAGAGCTCAACAACGAGTACGTCGTGCCGCTGACCGAACTTCTGCCGGAAGAACGGCTGGGTCCGGTGCATGCCGATGCGCCCAAGGTTGCCTGCCGGACCTGCCACAAGGGCTACCAGCAGCCGTTGCAGGGCAGGAACGTGCTCGACAACTGGCCGGAACTCGCCACCAGCGGGTCGCCGGACTACGGAAACTGACGACGGCGGCGGCGCGGGTTTGATCCGCGCCGCGCCCCTCGCATGGCGCCTCGCGCGCCGATCCGCACCGATTGACGCGCCAGACGCCTCGCCACCGGGAAGGATGGACCGATGCAACAAGCCAGACCAGCGACACCCCTGCTCGACAAGATCGCCGGACCCGCCGATCTCAGGGCGATGAGCGACGCCGAGCTTGCGCGGCTTTCGGACGAACTGCGCGCCGAGGTGATCTCGGCGGTGTCCGAGACCGGCGGGCATCTCGGCTCGGGCCTTGGCGTCGTCGAGCTGTCGGTGGCGATCCACGCGGTCTTCAACACGCCCACCGACAAGCTGATCTGGGATGTGGGCCACCAGTGCTACCCGCACAAGATCCTCACCGGGCGCCGCGACCGCATCCGCACGCTGCGCCAGAAGGACGGGTTGAGCGGGTTCACCAAGCGCGCCGAGTCATCTTATGACCCCTTCGGGGCGGCGCACAGCTCGACCTCGATCAGCGCGGCCTTGGGTTTCACCGTCGGCCGCGACATGGGCCGGCCGACGGGCGATGCCATCGCCGTCATCGGCGACGGTGCGATCAGTGCCGGCATGGCCTACGAGGCCCTGAACAACGCAGGCTCCGAGGGCCGGCGGCTTTTCGTCATCCTCAATGACAACGAGATGAGCATCGCGCCGCCCGTCGGGGCGATGTCGCATTACCTCAGCCGCCTCAGCGCCGAGGAGCCGTTCGCCAGCATGCGCGCGCTCGCCGGCGGGCTGGAGGCGGCGATGCCACGCCCGATGCGCGACGGCGCGCGGCGCGCGCGACAGCTGGTGACCGGGATTGCCGGGTCCGGCACCTTCTTCGAGGAACTGGGTTTCGACTACATCGGTCCCATCGACGGGCATGACATGCGCCAGCTGCTGCCGGTGCTGCGGGCGGCCCGGACCCGGGCGACGCGCCCAGTGCTGATCCATTGCTGCACGGTCAAGGGCAAGGGCTATGCGCCGGCCGAAACCAGCGCCGACAAGTATCACGGCGTCGGCAAGTTCGATGTCGCCACCGGGTCGCAGGCGAAGAAATCGGGCGCCGCTCCGAGTTACACCAGCGTCTTCGGGCAGACCCTCACCGAGGCGGCGGCGCGCGACCCCGAGATCGTCGCGATCACGGCGGCAATGCCCTCGGGCACCGGCGTGAACCTGATGGCCAAACGCTTTCCGGCGCGGGTTTTCGACGTCGGCATCGCCGAGCAGCACGCGGTGACCTTCGCTGCCGGGATGGCGGCAAGCGGGCTCAAGCCCTTCTGCGCGATCTACTCGACTTTCCTGCAACGCGGGTTCGACCAGGTGGTGCATGACGTGGCCCTGCAGGGTCTGCCGGTGCGCTTCGCCATCGACCGAGCGGGGCTTGTCGGGGCCGACGGCGCGACCCATGCCGGTGCCTTCGACATCAACTACCTCTCGGCCCTGCCCGGGTTCACGGTCATGGCCGCAGCCGACGAGGCCGAGCTTCAGCGCATGGTGGTGACTGCTGCCGCCCACGATGACGGGCCGATCGCCTTCCGTTACCCGCGCGGAGCGGGTGAGGGTGTGGCGCTTTCGGACATGCTCGAGGTGCTCGAAATCGGGCGCGGGCGCGTGTTGCAGGAGGGCGAGGACCTCGCGATCCTGTCCTTCGGCGCGCATCTCGGGGTGTGCCGCGCGGCCATTGCCGAGCTGGAAGCCGAAGGTGTGACGGTGACATTGGCCGATGCGCGTTTTGCCAAGCCACTCGACAGCGACCTCGTGATGCGCCTCGCGCGCAGGCACCGCGCACTGATCACCGTCGAGCAGGGCGCGGAAGGCGGCTTCGGCTCTGCCGTGATGCACCTGCTTGCCCGCGAAGGGATGTTCGACAGTGGTCTCGCGATCCGCAACCTGTGCCTGCCGGACCGCTTCATCGACCAGGCAAGCCCGGACGAGATGTACGCGGATGCGGGCATGACCGCGCGCGATCTCATGGCGTTGGCGCGCGAGTCGCTTGGGCACCAGAGCAACGTCGTGCCCCTCAAAGCGGCAACCTGAGCGACAGAAAAGCCGCGCCGCAATCACGCGGCGCGGTTCTTCGGGTCTTAAAGGGTCAGCTTCCGCTTTCCGGACCGACCGAGGCCAGATAGGCCCAGATATTCGCGGCCTGTTCTTCCTTGCGCAGCTTGTAGGTCATCTTGCCGCGTCCCGAGCTTTCGCCGGTGTATTCCCGCAGGAAGGCGGTCGGATCCTGGGTGTAGGCCGTGAAGCTTTCCTCGTCCCAGACGAGTCCGTTTTCGCCCGCGGCCAGCATCAGGTCGGAATAGGCGAAGTCCTCGGACCCCGCTGCACGACCGATGACACCGTAGAGATTGGGGCCGACTTTGCCGCCCTTGGCGATGACCTCGTCCGGCGATTCGATCATGTGGCAGGCGGCGCATTGACGAAAGTCCTTCTCGCCCGCCTCCGCGTCGCCTTGTGCATGTGCCGGAACGGCCAGTGCGACAAGCGCAATCGCCGACAGTAACCTTGGTCCCATGTTTACCTCCTGTTCAACATTCGGACTTGCGCGGAAAGATGGTGCAAACCCTGCGCCGATCAAGCGACGGCATGTGAAAGCGCGCATTGCTTCCAAAGTACGGTCAGCGCCGAGACGAGATGATCGATGTCCGCGTCGCTGTGCAGCGGGCCCGGGGTGAAGCGCAGCCGCTCGGTTCCTTTCGGAACCGTGGGATAGTTGATCGGCTGCACGTAGATCCCGTAGTCGCGCATCAGGATGTCCGAAAGCATCCGGCATTTGACCGGGTCCTTGATCATCACCGGAACGATATGGCTTGGATTGTCGAGATGCGGGATGCCCTGCCGGTCGAGCAGCGCGCGCAGGCGCGCAACCTGCCGGCGCTGGCGCTGGCGTTCGACGTCGGATTCCTTGAGGTGTTCGATCGCCGTCCGGGCGCCCTCGGCGATCGCAGGCGGCAGGGCGGTGGTGAAGATGAAGCCGCTCGCGAAAGAGCGGATGAAGTCGCAAAGCGCCGTCGACCCGGAAATGTAGCCGCCGAGACAGCCGTAGGCCTTGCCCAGCGTGCCCTCGATCAGGGTGATCCGGTCCGCGAGGCCTTCGCGTTCGCTGATGCCGCCGCCGCGCGGCCCGTAAAGGCCCACCGCATGCACCTCGTCGAGATAGGTCATGGCGCCGTGCTTTTCGGCGACCTCGACGATCTCGGCCATCGGGCAGATGTCGCCATCCATCGAGTAGACGGATTCAAAGGCGACGATCTTGGCGGCATTGGCCGGCATCTCGGCAAGCTTGCGGTCGAGATCCTCGGGGTCGTTGTGCTTCCAGATCACCTTGCGCGCCTTCGAGTGGCGGATGCCCTCGATCATGCTGGCGTGGTTGAAGGCGTCCGACAGGATCACCGCGTCCGGCAGGCGGCTGCCCAGCGTCGAGAGGGCCGCCCAGTTCGACATGTAGCCGGAGTTGAACAGCAGCGCCGCTTCCTTGCCGTGCAGATCGGCGAGTTCGGCTTCGAGCCGGACATGGTGGACGTTGGTGCCCGAGATGTTGCGCGTACCGCCCGCACCGGTGCCGCAACTGTCGATGGTGTCTTTCATCGCAGCGCAGACCTTGGGGTGTTGCCCCATCCCGAGGTAGTCGTTCGAGCACCAGACCGTGACCTCGTCCGGCGTGTCGTCGCCGTGGCTTCTGGCCTTGGGAAAGGCACCGCGTTTTCGTTCCAGTTCCGCGAACACGCGGTAGTTGCCGTCGGATCTCAGCGCCCCGAGCTGCTTTGCGAAAAGTGTATCAAAGTCCATGAGATCCCTCCGGTCTTGTCAGTTTGATGTCCGGTTTCGGCGCAGGCAGCATCCAGCGCCAGAGTTTCGCGTCGGGCACCGGCAGGACCATCAGCCAGTGTTCGAGAAGAGCCAGCGCGCTGATCGCGGCAAGCAGCGAAAAGCCGATCGCGGCGCCCGGTGTCGGTGCGGCGTAGAGCCGTTCCAGCCAGCAGGCGACGGCAAAGGTGAGCAGCGTGACCGAGACGGGGAAGACCCAGTTCAGCCGCGCGATGCGGAAGTGGCTGGCAAGGTGGTTCAGGGCGCGGGGCAGGAATTCCACGTTGATGCGCGGCACGCCGAAATAGAGGTTCAGCTTGGCCGAGAGCCGGGCGGCATAGAGCACCGTGAAGGTCCACAGACCGACGGTGTTGAGCGCGTCGTGGCCAAAGAGCCACATCGCCGCGAGCACGCCGACCAGCAGCATCTCGTGATAGGCGATCGTGCCCCAGGCGCGGATGAAACGTTCCCATTCCGGTGCCTGCGGCGGGCAGGTGTTGAGATTCGGGCCGGTCACCGCGCCGGTCAGGAAGGCAAGCTCGATCCAGCCCCAGATGGCGAGCGCCGAAAAGAAGGCGCCGTAGGCCGCCGGAACGCTGCCCGACCAGAGAGTTGCCATGTAGCCCCAGATCCCCAGCGCCAGCAGCGGCAGGCATGCGAGCGTGCAGACCATGCGCGCCCGCGCGCCGCCACGTTCGGCCAGGCGCACCACCATCAGGATCGCCCCGGTGGAGAACCACCAGGTGAAAAGCGCGAGAAGCGCCGCGATCCAGGGTGCGGACATCAATAGGCCGGCTCCATCCGGGTTTCCGCCGGTACGTCATGACGGTTGGCGGGGATCAGGAACAGCCCGGCAAAGGCGCTCGCCGCACGCGCCTGGGCCGACATGCGCCGCAGGAAAGCGCCGACGCCGGTCTGCCGGCGTGCCTGGTCGAGATCGGCATTGGCCTTCTGCAGGCGCTTCAGGCCGCGTTCCCAGCGCGGGCTCTCGATGTCGAGCGTGATCGGGAAGACCTGCTTGCTGATCTCGGATGTCTTGGTGAATACCTCGTGGCCGTACCAGTCCGGATCGACGCCGAGCGCCTTGTGGAAGGCCGGGCGCTGGTGGTCGCGCACATGCATCGTGGCGTAGACCGCCGTCAGGAAGAACTTGATCCAGAGCACGTTGACGCCCCGTGTCAGCTTCGGGTCGGTCTTCATCAGCAGCGCGAAGGCCTCGCCGTGGCGGAACTCGTCGTTGCACCATTCCTGGAACCACTTGAAGATCGGGTGGAAGCGATGCTCGGGGTGCGCCTCGAGGTGCCGGAAGATCGTGATGTAGCGCGCGTAGCCGATCTTTTCGCTGAGATAGGTGGCGTAGTAGATGAACTTGGGCCGGAAGTAGGTGTACTTCTTCTTCTGCGTCAGAAAGCCGAGGTTCACCGCGACGTTCGCTTCGCGCAGGGCGTCGTTGATGAAGCCCGCGTGCCGCGCCTCGTCGCGCGCCATGAGCTGGAAGAGCTGGGTGATGTCCTTGTTGGCCCCGCGCCGCTTCATCTCCTTGTAGAGCACGCAGCCCGAGAACTCGGCCGTGCAGGAGGAAATCAGGAAGTCGATCAGCTCCTTGCGCAGCGTCGGGTCCATGCCGTCCCAGTCGACGTGATCCCAGTCCTCGTTCTTCTTGAAATGCCCGCGGTTCGGGTCGCTTTCCATCTCGTCGATCAGCGCGTCCCAGTCGGCGCGCACCGGCGTCACGTCGATGGCGTCGAGCTCGTCGAAATCCGTCGTGTAGAAGCGCGGGGTCAGCAGGGTGTTCTGCATCGCGACGTCGGTGGCGAACCGGGAATCGAGCTTCGCCTGGGCTTCCTGGATCGCGAGCCCTTCTTCGACGGTAGTCGCGTCGGCGGTATGCTTGATCTGCATGTTCATAGCGTCACCTCTTCGGAAAACGAGAATTCGCACAGTTCCATGACCTCGAAATCGCCGGTCCAGCGCGTCCAGAGCCGTTCGAGTGCCGAGGCGCGGATGATCGTCGCCTCGCGGCTCTCGCGGACGATCTCGCCGAAGGGCGCCATGATCTCGGGGCCATGCACCTTGACCTCGTCGCCCGGGTAGACGGTGGTCCCGTTGTCGAAGCGCACGTGCGCGTGCAGGCTTTCGAAGCGGTGGCTGATCTCCACCGTGCAGGGCGCGTGTTCGATGTCCTTGGTCAGCAGGCCCATGTCCGGTCTCCTCTCACTGTGCCAGCAGCCTGGCGAAAGCCCTGGCGTTGTCCTCGCCGAACCCCATCAGGTCGGCGCTCCACCCCGTCGCGGGGTCCTTGATCGAAATGCGCCCGCTTTCGTGCTGGCGCAGGGTCACCGGCCCCTCTGCCGGGACGCGATGCTTTGTGCGTTCGCGCTGGATCACGCGCGACACGCCGGCGATGAACCCGCCGGCTTCGGGCGACAGTTCTGCGATCACCGTGCCATCCGGGCTTTGCACCGTCGCGGCCCCGGAAAGGTCGCCGCCGAGCAGCACGCTGCGTTCCGACACGATGTCCCCGGTCGGCGCGAGCGCCGAGACCGGCTGCCCGGTCAGGCGCGCGATCGTCACGAGGGCGAGCACGCAGAAGACCAGCGCCATGACGGCCCGCGTCATCGCGCGCGGAATGAGTTCGGCGTCGCGGGGGCGGGGGGCGGCGTGGATGCTGTCGGTCATCGGGGTCTCCCTATTCCGCCGCGACCTGGGCGGGGTAGGCGGTGCGGGTCACGGTCGGCATGTCGACGCGGGTCCGGGCGGCCTCGGCCAGCAGGTCGGCCACGTGCTGCGCGTCGGGAATGCAGCGCAGCGCCGGCTGGGTGCGGCGCAGAACGAACGGCCGGACATGCGGCCAGCAGACGAGATAGGACAGCCGCGTCTTGCCCAGCAGGTCGAGCGCCACGGTCCCGCTGCCGTTGCCGCGCAGTTTCAGATCGGCCGAGCGGATCTGGGTGAAGGGCAGGTTGAGTGTCACCGTCAGCGCGGCCCCGATGCGCATCGCGACGCGCCGGTTGGTGATCGTGTAGACGGTGGCGCGGGCCTGCACGTAACCCACGATCATCAGCAGTCCGCAGACGGCGGCCCCGAGGATCGCGAAGGGAAAGGCAGCGGCGAAGGCAATGTCGAGCGGTGCCTGGTCGATCATCGTGACGAAGCGCCACAGCCCGAGGGCCAGGAAGTAACCCGCCACCCAGGTCAGGTTCAGCGCCTCGCGGGTCAGCATGAACCAGTCCGGGCGGCCCTGCCACAGGATGCGCTCGCCCTCGGGCGGGCGCTCGGGCAGGCCGTTCACGGGTTCGACTGCGAAATCGTCGTGGCTCATGCTTTCCTCCCTTAGCCGAGCTGCGGTTCCAGCCGTGCCTCGCTGGCATAAAGCGTGCCGCCGCCGTAGTAGCCGCAGATCCGGTCCTCCTCGCGGAGGGTCACCTGGCGCGGCGAGGCGTTCGTGGGCACGCCGGCGAAGTGTTTGCCGAAGATCGAGCGCACGACGACGCGGTCGGACTTGATCTTGGCCATCGTCAGCGGCACCAGCCGTTTGCCGTCGCCCCACTCGGCGTCGAGCGCGATCTCGAGGTAGCGCACCAGCTGTTCGGGCTCGTCGAGCCACATGTCGCTGATGGTGCCGACGACCTCGCCGTCACCGGCCTGAACCGGCAACCCGCGCGGGTCGCGGCCCGTCGCCACTTGGAAGCCTTCGAGCGCGGCCATCGGGACGATCTTGGGATGCCCCTTGCCGTCGAGTTCCGGCAGGTCGCGGCGCGGCGCCCAGGAGGCCGGCCCGACCCCGTCGACCATCGGATCGCCCGTGGGGACGAAGGGGAACCCGTTGCCGGCGGCCGTCTTGGCCAGCGCCAGATCGGTGCGGTCGGGGTTCTGTCCGGACGGAACGGTCACCGTTCCGCGCCCGTGCGGAAGGGTGAAGGTCTTGTCGTCCGGCACCGGGAAAAGGCCCTGGTTGCTGGCGACGGCGCCGTCGTCATCCTCCATCGGGTAGCCTTCGCGCATGTTCTCGCGCTGGATGTAGAAGATCAGCAGGGCGAAGAAGACGACGAAGAGCCATAGCGATATGCTCGCCAGGTCGAGGTTGCCGAAAATGGGTTCTACCATGGGTCTGCCCTTTCGATGCGGTGGTCAGGTCGGAAAGTCGGCAAGGCCGAGACGGGCCTGACCGGAAGTGACGGGGGGTGGTGCTGCGCTGCGCACCAGTGGACCGAGGACGGCGAGCGTCAGGAACAGCAGGCCGATCTCGAGGTGATAGACGAAGGAGTATCCGGTGCTCGGCGTATCGAGCGCGCTGCCCCAGGCGCCGCTGGCGGCGATGGCGTTCACGCCGTCGCGCAGCGCGCCGCCGAGGGCGATGGAAAGCCCCGCCGCCGTCGCCTGCGCCGCGCCCCAGGCGCCGAGTGCGAGACCGTGCCCGGCGGCCCCGCGGGCGGGAAGCGACATGGCGACCGAGAGGGTGGACACGGCGAAAAGTCCGCTGCCGAAGCCGATCAGCCCGGCACCAGCGAAAAAGGCCGCAGTCGATGCGAGCGGTGCGGCGAAGATGACGAGCGAGAAAGCGATGACCCCGGCGAGAAGCCCGCTGGCCGCGAGCCGCAGCGGGTTGCGCCCGCGCAAGAGCAGGCCGCCGGCCAGCACGAAGCCGGCCAGAGCGCCCGTCGCCCAGACAGCGGTCAGAAGCGTGGTCGCGGCGACGCTGAGGCCGAGGATCTCGCCGCCGTAGGGCTCCAGCAGCACGTCCTGCATGTTGAAGGCCATCGTGCCGAGGAAGGCGACCGCCAGCAGGCGCGTCACCTGGCTGCCCGCCGTCATGTCTGTCCATGCGTGGAAAAACTTCGGGCGTGGCGCGGCGCGTTCCGCGGCGCTCATCGGGCGGACCTTTTCCTGCTTCCAGAGAGCGACGAGGTTGAGCACGATGCCGACGACGGCGGCGCCCTGCACGACCCGTACCAGCCGCAGGTTCGAGAAATCCGTGAGCAGCCAGCCGATGATGACGGACGAGACCCCCATGCCGAGCAGGAACATCACGTAAAGCAGCGCCACGACGCGCGGGCGCGTCGCCTCGTCCGCGCGGTCTGTGGCCAGCGCCAGCCCGGCCGTCTGGGTCATGTGCAGGCCAAGGCCGGTCATCAGGAAGGCCAGGGCCGCCAGCACCTCTCCGGCCCAGCCCGGGCCGATGGCCTGTTGCCCGGAGAGCACGATCAGCGCGAAAGGCATGATCGCCAGCCCGCCCATCTGCCAAAGCGAGCCGAACCAGAGATAGGGAATGCGTTTCCAGCCGATGGCGCTGCGGTGGGTGTCCGAGCGGTACCCGAGCAGCGCCCGGAACGGGGCCACGAGCACCGGCAGGGCGATCATCGTGGCGACGATCATTGCCGGCACGGAAAGCTCGACGATCATCACCCGGTTCAGCGTACCCAGCAGCATGACCGTGGCCATGCCGACAGAGACCTGGAACAGCGACAGGCGCAGCAATTGCCCCGCCGGCAGACCTTCGCTCGCCGCGTCCGAGAACGGCAGGTAGCGCACCGACAGGCGGGCGACGGTCTGGCGCGTGACGATCATCCCGACATCTCCAGCGCCTGTGAGATGTAGAACCCGACATGGGTGCGCCCGAGGTCGCGCAGCCGGCCAATCCCGGCGAGTTGCTCGGCAAGGCGCTCGGGCGCATGTGGCACCATGACCGGCGAGCGGTCCGAACGCGGGAAGAGCTTGCCGGCGTACCACATCGCCATCAGGACCGGAGTGCGCGGCGCGACCGTGAAGACGATCTTGCCCCGGGCGCGCTTCGTCAGACCGGTCAGCGCCGCGCCGATATCGGTGGCGTCGTAGTAGATCAGGCTGTCCATCGCCACGACATGATCGAAGGAACCGAGATCGGGGTCGAGCATGTCGCCCGCGACGAATTGCACGCGGGCGCGATGGTCCTCCGGCAGCCGGCGGCGCGCGATGCCGATCAGGGCGGGCGAGATGTCGACGGCGGCCACGTCCGCGCCACGCGCGGCAAGCGCCGCGGTCATCTGTCCCGCGCCGCAGCCGGCATCCAGCACCCGGGCGCCGCGCAGGTCCTGCGGCAAACGCGACAGGATGCGGGCGCGCATTTCGTCCCGCCCGCGCCGCACCGTTTCGCGGATGCGCGAAACGGGCGCGTCACTGGTCAGCCGCTCCCATGTCCGGGTCGCGGTGCGGTCGAAGTAGGTCTCGACCCGGGCGCGTGTGGCCTCGTAGGTCATCAGTCGAATCCCAGCAGTTCGAAGATGTCGCGGTCTTCCATCGGAGCCGGGGCCGTGCCCTCAGTGCCGTTCCAGAGCGTCTCGGCCAGCCGCACGTACTCGGCCCGGCAGCGCACGATGTCCTCCTCGTCGTCCATCTCGAAGAGCGTCTTCTTCTTGAGGCGCGAGCGGCGGATGGCATCGACGTCGGGCATGTGGGCGATGCGGCGGAAACCGACCTTCTCGCAGTAACGGTCGACCTCGTCGGTGTCGCGCGACCGGTTGGCCACGCAACCCGCCAGCCGGACCTTGTAATTGGCCGACTTGGCCTGCACCGCGGCGATGATCCGGTTCATCGCGTAGATCGAATCGAAGTCGTTGGCGGTCACGATCAGCGCCCGGTCGGCATGCTGGAGCGGAGCCGCGAAGCCGCCGCAGACCACGTCGCCCAGCACGTCAAAGATCACCACGTCGGTGTTTTCCAGCATGTGATGCTGTTTCAGCAGCTTCACGGTCTGCCCGACCACGTAGCCGCCACAGCCGGTGCCGGCCGGCGGCCCGCCGGCTTCGACGCATTTCACGCCGCCCCAGCCTTCGCTGACGAAATCCTCGGGGCGCAGCTCTTCGGGGTGGAAGTCGACCTCCTTGAGGATGTCGATGACCGTCGGCTGCAAGCGCCCCGTCAACGTGAAGGTGCTGTCGTGCTTGGGATCGCAGCCAATCTGCAGGACACGCCGCCCCAGCTTTGAAAAGGCCGCCGAGAGGTTGGAACTGGTCGTGGACTTGCCGATCCCGCCCTTGCCGTAGACCGAGAACACCTTGGCCCCCTCGATCTTCATCGCCGGGTCCTGGTGTACCTGGACGGACCCTTCTCCGTCGCGGCCTCTCAGGGCGGGAACTTCGTCGCGCGGGCTCATGCTCTACCTGTCCTTCCGTCAATCGGTTTCATTCCGCCGCAATCCCTTCCAGCCGGTCCTCGAGCGCGTCGGCGGCATTGCGCAGCGCGTCGAGCGTCTCGGCATCGGGTTGCCAGTAGGCGCGTTCGTGGGCTTCGATCAGCCGGTTCGCCATGCGCGAGGACGCGACCGGGTTCAGCGCGGAAAGCCGCGCGCGCATCTCGGCGTCCAGCACGAAGGTTTCCGACAAGCGCTGGTAGACCCAGGGTTCGACCTGCCCGGTCGTGGCCGACCAGCCCAGCGTGTTGGTGACATGGCTTTCGATCTGCCGGACCCCTTCGGCGCCGTGTCGCAGCAGCGCCTCGTGAAACTTCGGGTTGAGTGAGCGCGACCGGGTCTCCAGCGCCACCTGGTCTGACAACGTGCGCACCTTTCCCGCCCCGCGCGTCGTGTCCGAGATGTAGACGGCGGCGTCCTTGCCGCCGCGCGCGCGCTTCACGGCCCGGGCGATGCCGCCGAGCGTATCGAAGTAGTGATCGACCGTGGTGACGCCCAGCTCCACGGATTCAAGGTTCTGGTAGGCGAGGTCCACCGTCGCCAGCGCCTCCTGCAGCAGGGCGGCGTTCTGCGCGGGCTTGCCGTTCACGCCGTAGGCAAAGCTCTTGCGCGCCTGGTAGACGTCAGCAAGCTCATCCTCGTCGCCGAAGGCCGAGCCATCGACTAGGTGATTGACGTTCGAGCCGTAGGTGCCTTCGGCGTTCGAGAAAACGCGCAGCGCCGCGACATCGAGCGCGCAACCGGTTTTCTCGGCATACGCCAGCGCATGGGCGCGGACGAAGTTCATCTCGACCGGTTCGTCGGCTTCGGCGGCCCTCAGCGCGGCCTCGGCCAGCAGGCGCGTCTGCAGCGGCAGCAGGTCACGGAAGATGCCCGAAAGCGTCATCACGACGTCGACGCGGGGGCGGCCCAGCTCTTCCAGCGGCACGAGATCCGCGCCGCAGAGCCGTCCGAAACTGTCGAAACGCGGGCGCGCGCCGATCAGGGCAAGCGCCTGCGCGATGGCGCAACCATCCGATTTGATGTTGTCCGAACCCCAGAGCACCAGCGCCACGCTGCGCGGCAGGCTGTCATGCGTGGCCAGAAGCAGTTCGGCCTGTTTCGCGCCTTCGCGGCAGGCATAGGCGGTGGGCATCCGGAACGGGTCGAAGGCGTGGATGTTCCGCCCCGTCGGCAGGATGTCCGGCGAGCGGATCAGGTCGCCGCCCGCCACCGGGGGCGTGAACCGTCCGTCCAGGGCCCGCAGCAGGGCCGGGATCTCGTTGTCCTCGCGCAGCAGGGCGTCGACCGTCGCGCGGGTCTCGTTGTCGGCATCCGCGATCAGCGTGATGTATTCCGCCCGCGCTGCATCCGACATCGCGCGGCCCAGGACGTGCAGACCGTCGGGGATCAGCGCGTCTTCGGTCTCGAGCAGCTTGAGCCAGAGTCTTTGCGGATCGCTGCCGTCCATGTCGACGGCACCGGCCTGCTCGGCGATGAGGGTTTCGAGGTCCTCGGCGCCGGCATCGCCGGGCGTGCGTTCGCGCCAGCGCGTCAGGCTGTCCTTCAGCTCCTGCAGACCACGATACAGCCCGGACGCGGCGAGGGGCGGGGTCAGGTGAGACACCGTCACCGCGCCCGAGCGGCGCTTGGCCAGCGTCGCCTCGGAGGGGTTGTTGGACGCGTAGAGGTAGACGTTCGGCATGTCGCCGATCAGCCGGTCGGGCCAGTCCTTCGCTCCGAGCCCCGCCTGCTTGCCCGGCATGAATTCGAGCGCCCCGTGCATGCCGAAATGCAGCAGGACGTCGGCCCGGAACGTGCCCTTGAGCCAGAGGTAAAACTGTGCGAAGGCATGGGTCGGGGAAAAGCCGCGCTCGAACAGCAGGCGCATCGGGTCGCCTTCGTAGCCGAAGGCCGGTTGCAGCCCGACGAAGACCTTGCCGAACTGCGCGCCCAGAACGAACACGCCGCGCCCGTCGCTTTGTACCTTGCCGGGGGCGGGGCCCCATTGCGCCTCGATCTCGTCGAGCCAGGGCGTGCCGGTCACGATGTCGTCGGCCTCGACCCGCGCCGCGACGTTGGCCTCTTGCCCGTAGCGCGCGGCGCTGCCTTCCAGCACGGCGGCGCGCAACGCCTCGACCGTTTCCGGCGGCTCGACGTCATAGCCTCGGTCGGCCATCGCCCAAAGCGTGTTGTGCAGCGACTGGAAGACGTCGAGATAGGCCGCCGTTCCGGCCGCACCGGCGTTGGGCGGGAAGCCGAAGAGCACGATGCCGACGCGCCGCTGCGCGACCTCGGAGCGCCGCAGCGCGACAAGCCGGTCGACGCGGGCCACGAGTTTCTCGATGCGCTCGTGGCAGGGGGCCATGGCCTTGGCGCCCGGGCCGGCCATGCAGCGCCGTGCGCAGCCCTCGCAGGTGTCCTCGCCGTGGCGTCCGGCGAAGACCGTCGGATTGGTGGCCCCGTCGAGTTCCGGCAGCGCGATCAGCATGGTGGTTTCGATCGGGCCGAGCCCCTGGGCAGAGGCTGCCCATTGCGCAAGTGTCTGGAATTCCAGCGGGTTCGCCGCCACGTAAGGAACGTCGAGTCCTTCGAGGACTGCGATGGCGGCGGCGTTGTCGTTGTAGGCGGGGCCGCCGACCAGCGAAAAACCGGTGAGCGAGAGCAGCGCGTCGATCTTCACGCCCGCCTCGTCGCGGAAGAAACTGTCGATCGCCGGACGCGCGTCGAGCCCGCCCGCGAAGGCGGGCAGGACCCGAAGCCCGCGCGCCTGCAGGCTGCGGATCACCTCGTCGTAATGCGCCGTGTCCGAGGACAGCACGTAGCTGCGCATCATCACCAGCCCGACGGTTCCGGTGGCATTGGCAGGCTGCGGCAGCCGCGCAGGATCCGTCGTGATCCGCCCCGGCAGGTCGGGATGGTAGAGGCCGGTCTCGGGGTATTCGAGCGGTGCCGCGGCCGCTGTCCCGCGCCAGGCCTCGTGGCGGCAATAGCGCGAGATCAGAAAGCGCACCATCGCTTCGATGTTGTCGTCCGACGCGCCGAGCCAGTACTGCATGGTCAGGAACCATGCCCGCAGGTCCTGCGCCTTGCCCGGGATCAGCTTGAGGATCTGCGGCAGCCGGCGCAGCATCCGCATCTTCTTCGCGCCGCTCTCGGTCGACGGCTTGGACGAGCCGCGCAGCTTCTTGAGCAGCTTCATCGCCCCGCTTTCCGGCGACCTCATGTCGAGCGACCCCATCCGCGTCAGCCGCACGATCTGGGCGTCGCAGATGATCCCGGCCAGTGCGTCGCAGTCGTCGCGCCGCGCCTCGAGGTCGGGAAGGATGGCCTTGATATGCTCTTCGAGGAACAGAAGGCTCGCGATGACGATGTCGCCGTTGGCGATGGCCCGCTTTGCCTCGGCCAGCGCCTCGGGGCATTCGCCCCATTCCGCCGCCGCGAGTACCTGAAGTTCCAGGCCCGGGAAATCTGCGGAAAGCTTTTCGGCCACGCGGGCGCAGGGGCCGGCGGCATGGCTGTCGAGCGTCAGGATGACGATCCTGTAGGCGGGCGCGGACGCCGTGATGTGGACCTCATCGCGCATAGTGGGCCTTGGCGTCGTAGAGTGTTTCGATTCCGATCTCGCGCAGCCCGTTTTCGGCGGCGAAGACCTCGGTGTTGCGGCGCGCCTTCCCGCGCACGAAGAACGGTACCTTGCGCAGTTCCTTTTCCGCGGCTGGCAGCCAGATGACCTCGGCCGAGGTTGCGGGCACCGGGTCCGCCGCGGCGACCGGTTCGGGAAGAGCCGCGCCGTGTCCATGATGGCTCGACCCGGCGGCATCGTTGAACTCGAAATCCTCCCGGAACATGTGCAGAAGGTGCTCTTCAAGACCCATCACCAGCGGATGCACCCAGGTGTCAAAGATCACGTTGGCGCCCTCGATCCCCATCTGGGGCGAGTAGCGGGCGGGGAAGTCCTGGACATGGACCGGGGCCGATATGACGGCGCAGCCGATGCCGAGACGCTTGCCGATGTGGCGTTCCATCTGCGTGCCGAGGATCAGTTCCGGGGCAAGCTCGACGATCCGCGCCTCGACTTCGAGGTAATCGTCGGTGATCAGCGCCTCGATCCCGAAGTCGCGCGCGAGCGCGCGGATCGGGCGGGCCATCTCGCGGTTAAAGCAGCCGAGGCCCGCGACCTCGAACCCCATCTCGTCGCGTGCGATGCGGGCCGCTGCCGCGACATGTGTGCCGTCACCGAAGATGAAGACGCGCTTGCCGGTCAGGTATGTGCTGTCAACGCTGGCCGAATACCACGGCAGCCGCAGGCGGCTTTCGTCGAGCACGCAGGGCCGACCGGAAAGTGCGGCCACCTCCGCGGCGAAATCGCGGGTCGCGCCGACGCCGATGGGCACCGTGCGCGTATAGGGCAGGTCGAGTTCGCGCTCCATCCAGCGACAGGCGCTCTCGCCGGTTTCGGGGTACATCAGCACGTTGAAATGCGCGGCCCCGAGCCGCTCGATATCCGCCACCGCGGCGCCGAAGGGGGCGGTCACGTTGACGGCGATTCCCATGTCCTCGAGCAGTCCGGTGATCTCGGTGATGTCGTCGCGATGCCGGAATCCCAGCGCCGTCGGGCCGATCAGGTTGCAGCTGACCCGGTCCGCTTTCGTTGTCGGTTTCGCGAGCCTGCGGACGATCTGATAGAAGGTTTCGTCAGCGCCGAAGTTCTCCTTGCGCTGGTAGCTCGGCAGGTCGAGCGGGATCACCGGCACCGGCAGGCCCATGGTCTCGGCCATGCCGCCGGGGTCGTCCTGGATCAGTTCCGCCGTGCAGGAGGCGCCGACGATCAGGGCAGCCGGCTGAAACCTGTCATAGGCCGCCTGGCAGGCGGTCGAGAAGAGGTTCGCGGTGTCGCTGCCGAGGTCACGCGCCTGGAAGGTCGTGTAGGTGACTGGCGGGCGATGATCGCGCCGTTCGATCATGGTGAAGAGCAGGTCGGCATAGGTGTCGCCCTGCGGCGCGTGCAGCACGTAATGCAGGTCGGTCATCGCGGTCGCGACGCGCATGGCACCGACATGCGGCGGGCCTTCGTATGTCCAGATGCTCAGCTTCATTCCGCGGCCTCAGGGCGCAGAATGGCCTTGCGGCGGAGCGGGCGGGAGAAGAGCCCGGCAAGGTCGCCGGCCTGCTCGTAGAAATGCACCGGCGTGAAGACAAGCTCGATCGACCACTTGGTCGCCAGGCCCTCGGCCTCCAGCGGGTTGGCGAGGCCGAGGCCACAGACGGTCAGGTCGGGCCGCGCCGCGCGGCAGCGGTCGAGTTGCCGCTCGACGTCCTGGCCCTCGGCGAGGGCGGTACCGGCGGCTAGCAGGTCGAGGTCGGGCCCGACGACATGGCGGTGGATGTAGGGCGCGCCGACTTCGACGGCCGTCATGCCGCATTCGCGGGTCAGAAAGCGCGCAAGAGGGATCTCGAGCTGGCTGTCAGGGAAGAAAAAGATCGATTTGCCGGCCAGCGCCTCTGCCGTCCGGGCCACGGCCCGGCGCGCACGTTCGCGCGGGGCGCGGGTGACGGTCTCGAACCGTTTCTGATCGACGTCGAACTCCTGCGCAACCGCTTCGAGCCAGAACGTCGTGCCTTCCTCGCCCAGCGGGAAAGGCGCCGGGATGTGCCGTGCGCCGCGTCGTTCGAGTGCGGCGTGCGTGGCGCCGAGGAAAGGCTGGGTCAGCGCAAAGACGGTGTTGGGACCAACGGCGAGATCGTCGGTGCTGCGCGACGGCGGCAACACGCGCACGGTTTCGATCCCCAAGCCTTCCAGCAACGCGCGCGCCTGGTCCTCGACGACATCGGGCAGAGCGCCCACGACGATCAGCTGGCGCCGTTCGGTCTCGGGCAGGCCCGGGACCATCGACGCGAGGCAGGCGTCCTCGCCTTCGGTGAACGTCGTTTCGATGCCCGAGCCGGAATAGTTGAGCACCCGCACGCGCGGCGCGTGCTTGGCCGTCAGCCGCTCGGCGGCGCGGGCGAGATCGAGCTTGATGACCTCGGACGGGCAGCTTCCGACAAGAAAGAGTTGACGGATGTCGCCGCGCCGCGCCAGCAGCCGGTCGACCTCGCGTTCCAGCTCCTCCTGCGCGTCTGCCAGTCCGGCAAGATCGCTCTCTTCGAGGATCGCGGTGCCGAATCGCGGTTCGGCGAAGATCATCACGCCGGCTGCACTTTGCAGAAGATGCGCGCAGGTACGGCTGCCGACGACCAGAAAGAAGGCATCCTGCATCTTCCGGTGCAGCCAGATGATCCCGGTGAGGCCGCAGAAGACCTCGTGCTGTCCGCGCTCGCGCAGAGCGGGCGTGTCCCGGCAACCGGCGGATGGGGATGCGACGCCTGGCGCGGTCATGTTTGGCCCATGCCGTCGCGCCGGGCGAGGCGCAGCTTGCGCAGGAATTGCCCGGCGTTGATCACGTAGGCCGCGTAGGCGGCCAGGGCGAGGAACATGAGCGACTCGGGCCCCAGCGCATCGCGGAACAGCGCCCAGACATAGGCGGTGTGCAGCGCGATGACGGCGAAGCTGACGACGTCCTCCCAGAAGAAGGCCGGTGCGAAGAGGTACTGACCGAACACCGTATTTTCCCAGACCGCACCGGTGATCATGATTAGGTAGAGGAAGGCGGTCTTCAGAAGGATCGAATAGGTCGCCACCTCGTAGCCGTCGCCGGTGGCGAGAAAGCGCAGGACCAGTGCGAGCGACACGAGGAAGACGGCAAACTGTGCAGGGGCAAGAACGCCCTGCACGAGCGTCCAGACCGTCGTGTCCCTGCGCCGGCGCTCGTCGGCCGTGTAGAGTGCGATACGTTCGGAATTGCGAGGCGTGGATGCCGTCATGATCCCCCTCCCAGGTCACCGAATGCTACGGCTGCCCGCCGCGAAGTGTCAACTATGATTTACACATACGGGCGCCGCTGCTGTCCAGTGATGTTGGCATCTTTTTCTGCCGTGGATGATCCGAATCGCATGCAAACAAGGCCGAAAACGCAGCGATATCACCTCGAGTGATCCAAAATAATCGAACCTGCGTAATTGCTTGATGCTGCCATTCGGGTGCGAATGTCAGCGCAAATTGACATTTGAGCGGACCGCGCGCACACTCGGGCGATCCGATGGACTCAACTACCTGTTGAGGTTTTGCGGTGTCCAATGGTGTCCGGGGAGGGGGCTGATGGAGATAAGCAAGAAGGCAGGACGTGCTGGCTTGCCGGTCGGACAAAAACCCGCCATCCGATTTCTGGTCGAGTCCGCACTGAAAAGTGTGGCGAACGGAAAGGCGGGCTCTGAGCCGCGCAGCCGGGACGAGTGGGTCACGCATCTGGGCGAGTCGTTGATGTCCGAGTCCGAATCCGCGCACAAGGCGACCTTGGCATCGCTCATGGCGACCGGGGTCAGCAGCGAAGAGGTGCTTCACAGCTTCGTGCCGGAAGTGTCGCGCTACCTCGGTGAATTGTGGGTCAGCGACAAGGCAAGTTTCGTCGATGTCACGGTGGGCGCTGGCCGTTTGCAAAAGCTTTACCGGTCCTATGGCGCCGATCCGGCCGCCGCGTGGCTGGACCGGATGATCCCACTGGGGCAATCGGTCATGATGGTGATCCCGAAGTTCGAAAACCATTCGCTGGGCGGATTCGTGGCGGCAGACAGCCTGCGCCGGCACGGTCTGTGGGTTCACATGGCCATCGCCCTCGAACGGGAAGAATTGCGCGAAAGTCTCGCGCGGAAGCGGTTCTCGATGGTCGGGATCACGCTGGCGACGCAGAATTCCGTCGAACATGCAACGGAGCTTGTGGACTTTCTGCGCGCATCAATGGACTATGTGCCGCCGATCGTTATCGGCGGACGTGCCTGTGAAGAAGTCTCGGAAGTCGAAAGACGGACCGGCGCAGATTTTTCGGCGAAGTCTGCGCGCGAGGCGATCGAAAAATGCGGCTTGTCGACAGTCGCTGCTTCACAGGGCTTTACGGAAGTCTGTTAGGGGAGTGGACGGCGAAATGGAGTGGTGAATTTGACCCGGCAAGGTAACAACATCGGATGGCTGCAATCGGGTGTGTTGCCTGATCCAGTTGGCATACCTGGTCTGATCGAAAAAGCTTCCGACATCGCGATCCACATCGACGCCGCCGGCACC
Organism: Roseobacter sp. FCG-D35; assembly: GCF_033436665.1. Taxonomy (NCBI): domain Bacteria; kingdom Pseudomonadati; phylum Pseudomonadota; class Alphaproteobacteria; order Rhodobacterales; family Roseobacteraceae; genus Roseobacter; species Roseobacter sp. FCG-D35. Next base: position 256,228 of record NZ_JAWQFO010000006.1, on the reverse strand, counting down.
ATCGAGGGAATTTCCGTCAATCCAGAATGCCCGTCGCTGGGCTGTCTCGACCATTGGGTCGGGCGCGACATCGACAAGTTCCTGACCGTCGAAAGTCGCGAGAAACTCGCGCGTCGCCTGGACGACATGCGCAATTCCGCGGATGGCACGGTTCCTGCGGTCGAGATCAACCATGTGGACAATGCCACGTGGGAGTTCCCGATCCGGTATTCGCTGCACAGCGTCAAAGGCGATTCGGTTCTGATGATCGGACGGGACATGGGGCCGATCGCCGAGGTCCAGCAGCGGCTTGTGAGCGAGCAGCTTGCACGCGAGCGCGATCTCAAGAAGCTGCGTGGCGAAGAGACGTTCTATCGCCTCGTGCTGGAAGCCGCCGAAACCCCGATCGTGATCGTCGAACCCGAACAGGGCGTCATCCGGGATCTGAACGGGCCGGCGGCATCGCTGTTCGGCACGAAAGCGGAAACGCTGAGCGGCAGCATGTTCGCGCAGGTCTTCGAGGGCCGACGGCGTGGCGAGCTTGTCGAGGCGCTGAAGGCGGCCGCATCGGCAAGCGAAGTCAGGAGTGTCGAGGTGTCGGCGCGGCGCAACGGTCGCGCGCTTCATCTGACACCGGAATTCTTCCGAGCGGCGGGTGATCTCTATCTGCTGTGCCGCGTGAAGGCGGTGGACGAGGATGCCGAGGACTCGGTGCAATCCGCGCATTCGCTTGCGGCGCTGTTCACCGCGACGACGGACGCGATCGTCCTGACCGATGCCAAGGGCGTCATCCGCGATGCCAACGAGGCGTTTCTGGTTATGGCGGACGCACCGCAGCTGCGCGACATCCGGGACCGGTCATTGGCCGAGTTTCTCGTCCGCGGCAGCGTCGATCTCAAACTCATCCTCGAGTCGGCGGCCAAGCCGGACCGTCTGCGCAGCTACGCGACCCAGCTCAAGAGCGTCTTCGGGACGCGTGCGAATGTCGAGCTGTCTGCGGCGCGCCTGCACCAGCGCGGCGGGGATCTCGGGTTCGGGATCGTCGTGCGCGACGTGACGCCCTCGGAACGGATCGAAGCGCAGGCCAACGGCGCGGCGGTCAGCGAGGAGGCCATGCGCAACGTCATGGACCTTGTCGGGACCGCATCGCTAAAGGAGCTGGTTTCGGCCACGTCCGACGTGGTCGAGAAGATGTGCATCGAAACAGCCGTTCAACTGACCGGGAACAACCGGGTGGCCGCGGCAGAGATGCTGGGCCTGTCGCGCCAAAGCCTCTACGTCAAGCTGCGCAAGCACGGCCTGCTTGCCAGCAACGCCGAAGAATAGCGTCGGCCCTTCGCCTCACTCAAAGAAAACGCTTCCGAGAATCCCGATTGTAAGTTTAGATTGACACTATGGGTGTCTCAATCGGATTACAGTCTGCCCGGCGCATCCCGTCTCCTGCGGCGATGCTCGAGCTTTTGAAGCCGATCACATGGTTTCCGCCGATCTGGGCGTTTCTTTGCGGGGCGGTCGCGTCGGGCGTGCCGCTGACATCGTCGCTGGGTCTGGTCGCCGCAGGTATGCTTCTTTCGGGACCGGTGGTCTGCGGCATGAGCCAGGCGGCCAACGACTGGTGCGACCGGCACGTGGATGCGATCAACCAGCCCGACCGTCCGATCCCGTCCGGTCGGGTGCCGGGTCAGTGGGGGCTCTGGATCGCCCTGGCGATGACCGCAGTCTCGCTCGGGCTCGGGGCGATGCTTGGTCCCTGGGCGCTGGCCGCGACGGTCTTTGGCGTGCTTGCGGCCTGGGCCTATTCGGCAGAACCGATACGGTTGAAGAAATCCGGTCTCTGGGGTCCGGGGCTGGTCGGGCTGTGTTACGAAGGCCTTCCGTGGTTCACCGGGGCGGCCGTGTTGGCCAACGGGTTGCCTTCATCGCAGGTGATCCTTGTCGGACTGCTGTACGCGGTCGGGGCGCACGGGATCATGACGCTCAACGATTTCAAGGCACTGGAGGGCGATCGGCAGACGGGTGTGGCCTCTCTCCCGGTGGTTCTGGGCGAAAGGCGCGCGGCGCGCGTTGCCTGCTGGACGATGGCCCTGCCGCAGGTGGTCGTGGTGGCCTTCCTTGTGGGCCTCGACCGTCCCATCCATGCGCTGGCCATCGCCGCGCTGCTGGGTGCGCAGGGGCTGGCGATGCGCGTCCTGCTCTCCGATCCTGAGGCCCGCGCCCCTTGGTACAACGCCACCGGCGTGTCGCTCTACGTCTCCGGCATGATGGTCGCCGCCTTCGCGCTGCGCGGACTTGAGGTGATGCCATGACCCTCGGCTGGCTTGCGATCGTCCGGCTCGGCCTCGTGCAGATGGCGCTTGGTGCAGTTGTGGTGCTGACGACGTCGACCCTGAACCGGCTGATGGTCGTCGAATACGCGCTTCCCGCTGTCATTCCGGGGCTTCTGGTGGCCCTGCACTACGGCATCCAGATCACCCGACCGAACTGGGGTTTTCTTTCCGACACCGGCGGAAGGCGCAGCTTCTGGATCGTCGTCGGCATGGCCGCGCTGGCGCTTGGAGCGCTCGGTGCGACAGTGGGGGTCATCCTCGTCGAGCAGAGCTTTGCCGTCGCGATGACGCTTTCGGCTCTCGCCTACGCGCTGATCGGTGTCGGCGTCGGGGCGTCGGGTACCTCGCTGCTGGCGCTGCTGGCGACTGCGACGGCCCCGGAGCGGCGGGCGGCCGCCGCCACGATCACCTGGCTCATGATGATCGCGGGGATCGCGCTGACAGCGGCCACGGCCGGCGCCTTTCTCGACCCCTACAGCCCGGCGCGCCTTCTGCAGATCGTCGGGATCGTCTGCGTCGGTGCCGTGGCCCTGACCGTCCTCGCAATTTGGGGCATCGAACGGCGCACGGGGCCTGAACCCGTGCCGACACCGGACCGCCGACAGCCCTTCATCGAGGGGCTTTCGGAAATCTGGGCCGAGGCGCCAGCGCGCAATTTCACGATCTTCGTCTTCCTGTCGATGACCGCCTACTTCATGCAGGAGCTGATCCTGGAACCCTATGCCGGGCTGGTCTTCGGTTTCACGCCAGGCCAGTCGACGATGCTGAGTGGCGCCCAAAACGGCGGCGTTTTCCTGGGCATGCTGACGGTGGGCATCGCCGCAAGCGGCTTTCGTCTTGGAAGCCTGCGGACATGGGTTGCGGCGGGCTGCCTCGGGTCGTCGGCATCCCTGGTCGCTATCGCGCTTGCCGGGCGCTTCGGCGCTGCGGATGCGTTGCTGCCCGCCACTGTGGCGCTGGGAGTCTTCAACGGGATGTTCGCCGTGGCGGCGATCGGGTCGATGATGGCGCTGGCCGGCACCGGGCGCAGGGCGCGCGAGGGCACCCGCATGGGTCTCTGGGGTGCCGCGCAGGCGGTCGCCGCAGGGTTCGGCGGGCTGGTCGGGGCCGCGTCGGTCGATGTCGTGCGCCTTGTCTCGCCAAGCGACGCCAGCGCCTTCGGCAGCGTCTTTCTGGCCGAGGCGCTGCTCTTTGCGTCGGCGGCAGTTCTGGCGCTGCGGGTGATCGCGCCCGGACGCGCCGGCGCATCTGCCATGATACCGGGAGAATAGCCATGTTCGACGTGATCGTGATCGGCGGCGGACCCTCCGGCGCAACCGCGGCGGAAGACCTCGCACGCTCGGGGCACAAGGTGGCCCTTGTCGACCGGGCCGGGCGGATCAAGCCGTGCGGCGGGGCGATCCCGCCCCGGCTGATCGCGGATTTCCACGTGCCGGACGATCTGCTGGTGGCCAAGGTGACCACGGCGCGGATGATCTCGCCCACCGGGCGCAAGGTCGACATCCCGATCGAGAATGGTTTCGTCGGCATGGTCGACCGCGAGCATTTCGACGAGTTCCTGCGGGTGCGCGCGTCTCAGGCCGGGGCCGTACGTATCACCGGAACCTATCTTGGCCTCGAAAGGGATCCGGACGGCCTGACCGTTTCGGTGCGCGACAAGGCCACAGGCGAGACCCGGCACCTGAGGTCACGCCTTGTCATCGGGGCCGACGGGGCGCGCTCGGCGGTGGCCCGCACCGAGATTCCCGGCGCGGACAAGACGCCCTACGTCATCGCCTACCATGAGATCATCGCGGCGCCCGAGACTGCCGGCCCTTACGATCCGGGTCGCTGCGACGTGGTCTATGACGGGCGCATTTCGCCGGATTTCTACGGCTGGGTCTTCCCGCACGGGTCTTCGGCCAGTGTCGGCATGGGATCGATGGTCAAGGGCGTGGACCTCAAGCAGGCCACCGCGGACCTGCGCCGGCGCAGCGGTCTCGACGGCTGCCGGACGCTGCGGCGGGAAGGCGCGCCGATCCCGCTGAAACCGCTCGATCGCTGGGACAACGGCCGCGACGTCGTGCTCGCCGGCGATGCTGCCGGGGTCGTCGCCCCATCTTCCGGCGAGGGCATTTACTACGCCATGGTCGGCGGTCGCGTCGCGGCGACGGCGGCCGCGGCATGCCTCGCCACTGGCAAGGCGCGACAGCTCCGGCTCGCCCGCCAGCTCTTCATGCGCGACAACAAGACCGTGTTCCGCATCCTCGGCTCCATGCAGAACGCCTATTACCGTTCGGACGACCGGCGCGAACGCTTCGTGTCGCTGTGCCATGACGTCGACGTGCAGCGCCTGACCTTCGAAAGCTACATGCACAAGAAGATCGTCTGGGCCGGGCTGACGTCGCACATGCGGATCGGGCTGAAGAACCTCGCGCACCTGTCCGGGCTGGTGCGCCCCGAGCATGTCTGAGGCGAGTGCCGCCTTGACCGGCTGAAACGGCCGTGCGGTCGGGTGACGGACGAGAGGCTCACGCGAGGGGCTTGCCGAGGATCACCGCACCGGGACGCGCGGCGATGCGGCGGTAGCCGAGCCCGGCATAGAACCCTTGCGCCCGCGTATTCGCGTCCGCGACCTCGAGCCACAGGCCGGGCACGCCCGCCGCCCGCAAATGCGTCTCGAGGTGACCCATCGCCCGGGTGCCCGCGCCCTGTCCGCGCGCGCGGGGCAGAAGATCGATGTGACCATGTGCGGGAAACGCGGCGATGTCTGGGATGTCGGGCAAATGGAAACGCCAGTCGGCGTGGATCTCCGCACGGATCCAGTCGCTCCCGCGCCACGCGGCGCGGTCCGAGGGCGGAAGCGGTGTCCGGGCGCGCAGGTGCGGCAGCCATTCGTCTTCCATGAACCGCGCAAATCGCGCGGTGTCGGGCGCGCCGAGCACGTAGCCGCAGACGCCCGCCGCATCCTCGAGCACGAAGGCGAAATCGGGCGCGCCGACCTGGTAGGGGATCGCGTAGTAGAGGCCCAGCAGATCAGTTGCGTCCTCGCGCGGCGTGGCGTCCTGCCCGGCATCGCCGGTGCGCAGGCAGACTTCGGCCAGAGCCGCGTGATCCTCTGCCCGCGCAAGGCGCATAACGGGTTGGCCGGGAGAGGTTTCAGCCATGCGCCGAGCGGCCTTGCGATGGCCATATGGGAGAGGCGAGTGTTTGCATCGTCCCGATCATCTTCGGGACGCCAGCATGGGGCAAGACCGGCCAAGGTTCTCTGGTCGGTATCCCGTGAACGGACGGCCGCCGTCTGGAGCGTTCCGGGACAATCGTCCGTGGCGTCAGCCGGTGCTGCGACCGGAGGCGAATCCGATCAGTTGATTTGTCGGCGCTGGTCGGGCCGGGGTAGGATTGCGCGCGATGACCGATCCCCGAATCCACCTCGACCCGGATACCTCGACGTCCCGCGATGCCGCGATCCGCGACTTCGTGCGCGAGACCTTCGGGCTGCGCGGGACGCTGCGGCTCCACCGGGCCGCTTTCGGGGGCGACCTGCTGCGCGCGCCGGTGAACGTGCTTCTGGCGCCGATCTTCGTGCTGGTGCGGCTCGCGGCGCTGATTGCGGGGCTCGTCGGGCTGCACGGGGCCCGGCGCTGGCTATTGGACCGCCGGATCCTTCTGGTGACGCAGGTGGCGCGGGCGGTCGAGGCGCGGGTGCTGGAATTCCTGTCCCGTCTCAACGTGCAGGGGATTGGGGTCGCGGCGCCGCAGGACGCGGTTCGGCGCGCCGTGGCCGACTACGTCGGGGTGCGCAGCGCGGTGTCGGAGATGACGACGGCGCTGATCGTTCTGGTCTCGGGCGTCGCGCTGTTCCATGCGGCGACGCCGGGTGTCCTGTCGCTGACCGGGCCGCTGGCGCAGATGCGCGCCGAGGCCGCGGCGATCCGGGACTTCCCGCTGGGCAGCGGGCTGGGACGGGCCTATTACGCGATGTTTCCCGTCGAGATCCCGCTGGCGCAGGTGCTTTTGACCGGGGTGGTTCTGGCGATGCTGGCGTCGGTGATCACGACTTTCGCCGGCGTCCTCGCCGATCCGCTGCAGGTTTCGACCGGCACCCATCGCCGCCGCATCGCGCGGTTGCTGGCCCGGCTGGACGCGGTTGCCGATCGGGGCCAAGGGCTGGCGCGCGAGCATCTCGCGGCGCGGCTCGGGGATGCGTCGGATGTCGCGATGAGCCTCTGGCGTTTCCTGCGCGGGTAGGGCAGGGAACGGTGATCCGGTCCCGCCTGACCGGACCCGGAAGGGAGAACCGCGATGACACCGGATGAGGTCAGGACCTTCATCGAAGGGCACACGCTCGATGCGCTCGACCCTGAGACCGGCGCGGTCGTGGCCAGCGTCCACTATGGGCGGGACGGACGCTGCCGGCTCGAATTCGCCGACGGCCGGTGCGAGGCGGGGCTTTACGGGTTCGAGGGCGACACCTACTGGACGCGCTACGAGACGTTCCGGAACGGCGCGCACCATGCCTTCCGGCTCGAGGCGCTGGCTCCGGGCGTGGCGCAGGCGCATTTCAGCGACGGGCGCCGGGCCTTCCTGCAGGTGCGGCGCGACATCTCCGGGCAGTCGTGAAGGCGGAGGCGGCGGATGATCCGCCGCCCCGGTGGATCATTCGATGGTGATGCCCAGCGTTTCGCCGATGCTGGCGTTCCAGTCGGACACGCAGTCCTCGCCGCAGCGGTCGGCGAATTCGGGCAGGATCGCGACCTTGACGGCCTCGTCGCGCAGGGCTTCGTCGGCTTCGGACATTGGCACCAGCGTCATCCCGGCGGGATCACCGTGCGGGCAGGGCCCGGAGGTATTGCAGGCCAGCCCGGTCTCGGTCTCGGTGGCGGCCAGTTCGAAGATCGAATCCTCGAGCCCGCGCAGCGAGGTGGTCAGGTAGTCCTGCACCGCCGGATCGAGACCGTTCCACCAGTCAAGATTGGCAAGCTGTGCGGCCAGGCCGAAGTTGACCGGCATCGGAGAGATGAAGCGCGCGGACTCGTGCCACTTGGCCTTGTAGCCCGACAGCGCGCCGGTTATCGCGCAATCGACCACGCCGCTGGCGAGCGCGGGCTGCACCTCGGCGAAGGCGATCGAGAGCGGCGAGCCACCGAGATGGCTGACGAAGGCCTGCTGGGACGCGCCCGAGGCGCGCACCTTGCGGCCTTCAAGATCGGCGAGCGAAGTGAACGCGTCGCGGCAGTAGATCACCTGCGCCTGGTAGGTGCCGAAGCCCAGCAGCTTGATGTTGTGTTCCTGCTCGAGGAACGCGGCGTAGCTGTCGCGCCAGCTTTCGACGACCTGCGCCAGCACTTCCACATCGTCGATCAGGCCGACGATGTCGGTGGATTCGTTGCGCGGCACCTCGCCGGAGTTATAGGCCAGCACCGTGGTCGCCATCTGCAGCGTGCCGTTGCTGACCAGCCGGAAGATCTCGCCGCCCTTGAAGCCCAGCTCGGTGAACGGCTTGACGCTGGCCTTGATCTTGCCGCCGGTTTCGGCAGGAACCTGTTCGGTCCAGAACGGCAGTTCCTTGTCGGTGTACATCGACAGCACGCCGATCGAGCCGACGACGTTGAATTCGGTCTCGGGCATGTCCTGTGCCGCGACCGGTAGCGCCAGCAGCCCGGCAAGCGCGGTTGAAATGAGGTACTTCATCGTTCGTCTCCCTTGTTGTGCGCCGGCATCAGCCGCCGGCTTTCGGATTGAGGATCGTCGGCAGCCAGAGCGCCAGCGACGGAAAGGCGATCAGCAGGGCGATCATCGCCAGCATCGCGAACAGGAACGGGGCGGCCCCCTTGAAGAGATCGCTGAAGGCGCCGCCGCCGCGCCGCACCGCCTGCACCACGTAGAGGTTCATGCCGACTGGCGGGGTGATCAGCGCGGCCTCGATCAGGATGACGAAGACGACGCCCCACCAAACCGGCGAGTAGCCCATTCCGACCACCACCGGGACCACGATCGGGGTGGTGGCGATCATCATCGACAGGGTTTCCATAAAACAGCCGAGCAACAGGTAGAAGCAGATGATGGCGACGAGCATTCCCAGCGGCGGCCAGCCGAGCTGCAGCACGGCGTCGGTGATCGCCTGCACGAGGCCAATGCTGACCATGACGAAGTTGAGAAAGAAAGCGGCGATCACGATCAGCATGATCATGCAGGTGGTCCGCACGGTGCCTTCGAAGGCCGCAAGCAGGACATGCAGGCTCAGCTTGCCGTTGAGCGCGACCAGCCCGACCGTCGCGACGAGGCCGAGGGCGGCGGCCTCGGTCGGGGTGGCGATGCCGGCGTAGATGCTGCCGACGACGATGGCGAAGAGCCCGAGCGGCGGCAAAAGGTGGGGCAGGCCGCGCAGGCGGGCCGGCCAGAGCGACCGGGCGGGCATGGTGGCGCCGCCCCAGCGCGGGCGCCACAGCACCAGCACCAGAAGGATGCCGGAAAACAGGCTTGCCAGCAGGAAGCCGGGGAGGAAACCGGCGGCATAGAGATCGGCGACCGAAGTGTCGGTGAGCACGGCGTAGATGATCATGTTGATCGACGGCGGGATCAGGATGCCGAGCGTTCCCCCGGCGGCGATCGAGCCGAGGAACAGCGGCCGGTTATAGCCGCCGGCGTCCATGTTGGGGATGGCGACGGTGCCGATGGTCGCCGCCGTCGCAATCGACGATCCGGACGTCGCCGCGAAGACCGCGCTTGAGGCGATGTTGGTGTGCATCAGCCGTCCCGGCAGGCGGGCGAACCACGGGGTCAGGGCGTCGAAGAGCCGGCCGGACACGCCAGAGCGGTGCATGAGTTCGCCCATCATGATGAACATCGGCGCCGCGATCAGGATGAAATCCTCGGACGAGTTCCACGCCAGTTCGCCCGCCGCGCCGGTCATCGGGAAGAAGGCGTAGCTTTCCGACAGGATATAGCCGGTCAGGGCCAGCACCGCGGCCACCGGCAGCGACAGCACCAGCATGACGATGAGCAGCGTGAAGGCGGTGGCGATCATGGCCGGCTTTCCGCCGCCGACACCGCCTCGTCGATCTCGGCGTTCAGGTCTGCCGAGCCCACGGCGGCCTCGAACCCGGCCCGGTCGCCGCGCATCAGCCGGATCACGGCCTGCACCGGGGCGAGAACGGCGACGCAGGCGAACCACAGCAGCCCGAGCCACCACAGGCCCTGCGGGATGTAGAGCGGGATGCGCAGGCGCGACATCGATCGTGCGTCCATCGACCAGGATTGCTGGAGCGTTCCCCAGGTGAACCAGGCAAGGGCTGCGGCAACGAGGGCAAGGGCCGAGGCCGCCAGCAGGTCGCAGGCGGCGCGGATCGGGAAGGGAAACCGCGCGGCGATGAAATCCACGCGGATTTGGGCCTTGGTCGTGACGGTGTGCGCCATGCCCAGCCCGATGCAGACGGCAAGGCCGTAGCCGGAGATCTCGAAGCTCTCGACCGCGCTGCGACCGACAAAATAGCGCATCGCCACGTCGATGGTGATGGGCACCGCGCAGCCGAACAGGATGACCGCGCCGGCCAGCCAGGCCAGCCAGCGCGAAACCCGGTCCGGCAGCGGTGTGGTCATCGCACGATCCCCCCGCCGGCAAGATGGCCACAAGGGTCGTGGCGAGTCCAGCAAGGCCGGACTGCGCGCGGGGGGCGGATCATCCCTTCGGCCATTCGGTGATGTACCCGTCGGCATAATCCTCGGCCAGCGCCTCGGAATCGCGCATCGCGGGATCGCCGTGCCCGCCGCCGCCGGGGGTTTCCATCTCGACGACATCGCCTGCTTTCAGGACGTGGCCGATGGTCTTCGCGGCAAGCTCTGTGGTGACTCCGTCGCGCGTGACGCGCAGCGCGCCGCCGCGGCCCGGTGCGCCGCCTTCGAGCCCATAGGGCCGCGAGGCAAACGCGTCGAAGGAAGTGTTCAGAAGCCCGTGCGCGGCCAGAAATTCCCAGGAGCGGACTAGGCCGAGCCCGCCGCGCCTCCGGCCCGCGCCGCCGGAATCGGGCACAAGCCCATAGCGCTGGAAGCGCAGCGGAAAGAGCGCCTCGATCATCTCCACGGGCGTGTTCTGACCATTGTGGAAACCCGCGGCCAATGCGTTCGGTCCGTCGCGGTCGGGATGCGCGCCCCAGCCGCCAAGTTCGGCGTCGAAATAGACCTGCCGGCGACCGTCGGCGTGACGGATGTTGACGGCATGGTTGAAGGTCGTGCCGTAGTAGGAGGCCGGGATCCGCTCGGGGATCGCCTGGGCGAAGGCGCGCAGGACGGCGGTGGCGATCCTGTGCCCGGGCAGCATCCGCATCGAGACCGGCGCGGGAAAGGCGGCATTGACCAGGCAGCCTTCGGGGGCGCGGACGGTGATCGGGCGGTAGCAGCCGGCGTTGACGGTGCCGGTGACGCCACAGGCTGCGATGACGGCGTAGTAGACGGCCGACGTGGTCGTCGCCATCGTCGCGTTGATCGGACCACGGGCCTGCGGATCGGTGCCGTCGAAGTCCAGCGCGATGCGGTCGCCTTCGATGGTCAGACGCACGGCGATGCGTTTCTGCCGGTCGTCAAGCCCGTCGCCGTCGACAAAATCCTCGGCGGCATAGCTGCCATCGGGAAGGGCTGTCAGTGCCGCGCGCATCTCGTGTTCGGCGTGGTCGAGAAGTGCCGCGCCGATGTCGGTCAGCGTCCTGGTACCGTAGCGGTCGGCGAGGCGCAGCATCGCCCGCGCGCCGACATCGAGCGCGGCGATCTGGCTCAGGAAATCGCCGCGGAAGGTCTCGGGCTCGCGCACGTTCTGCAGGATGGTGTCGAAGAGGTCCTGCTGCATCTCGCCGGCGCGGACGATGCGCACCGGCGGCACGCGCAGACCCTCCTGGAAGACTTCGACCGCGTGGGCGTTGTAGCCGCCGGCCGCCCCGCCGCCGACATCCACGTGATGGATCAGAACACAGGTGATCGCGATGCGCGCGCCATCCTTGAAGACCGGCTTGAAGGCGATGAAATCCGGCAGGTGCTGGCCGCCGCAATAGGGATCGTTGGTCACGATCACGTCGCCCTCGCGCCACTCGTCGAGCGGGATGTGATGCCTGGCGATATGGTGCAGGCAAAGCTCCATCGAGTTGAGGTGGACCGGCATGCGCGCGGCCTGCGCGACGTTGTGGCCCTGCCCGTCGAAAACGGCGGTGGAGTAATCCAGCAGTTCGCGGACCGTGGTCGAGCGCGAGGTGCGCCAGACCGTGACCGACATCTCCTCGGCCGCCGATACCAGCGCGGCTGAGACGATTTCGAGCAGCACGGGATCGGGATGGATCATGGGATCTTCCTCGCGGTCATGTCTCCGCTCTCCGCCATGTGCAGCGTCCAGCCTGCCGGGATCAGCAGGGTGGTGTACTCCTGCTCGACGATCGCCGGGCCATCCACCTTCTCGTTGGGATCGAGCGCCAATTGCCGATGCACCGGAATCTCGGCCCAGCCTCCGTTGACGTGAACGTTGCGCCGTGTCGGAGTGGCGCTTTCTTCGGCCGCGTAGGCCGGCGGCGTCTGGTCGCCAGGGTCGAGCCTTCCGATTGCGGTGAGGCGCAGCGTCACCAGTTCCACGATCTCTTTCGGGTCGTCGAAGGAAAAGCGTTGGCGATGCTGCTCTTCGAACCTGACGCGCAGCACGTCCAGCGTATCCCTGTCGATTGGCCCGTTGGGCAGATCGGTGACAAGCTCGAACGCCTGCCCGCGATAGCGCAGGTCCGCGGTCAGCTTGAGAACGCGGCGCGCCTCGGGAATGCCATCGCCGTCGAGAAGCGCCGACCCCTCCGCCAGAAGCGTCTCTGCCATTGCGCCGAGCGCCGGCAGGGCGTCGGGTTCGAGGCCGAGGATCTCGGTGCGCGACAGGTCGTGCCGGATGTCGGAATGCAAAATGCCGTGCGCCGAGAAGGTCGAAGGGTCGCGCGGAAAGATCACGCGGCGCATGCCAAGCTCTTCGGCCACCTCGATCGCATGCAGCCCGCCCGCCCCGCCGAAGCTCATCAGCGTGAAGTCGCGCGGGTCGAGCCCCTTGACGAAAAGCGAGAACTTGATCGAGGCGGCGAGCTTGGCGTTCACCACCGCCAGCACGCCCGCGGCCGCGCGGTCGTGGTCGAGGCCGAGCGGCTCTTCGATCCGGGCCGCAAGCGCGGCGCGGGCGCCGTCGAGATCGAGCGCGAAACGCCCGCCGAGAAAGGTCGCCGGATCGAGCCGCCCGAGGATCAGGTTCACGTCGGTCACGGTCGGTTCTTTCCCGCCGCGGCCATAGCAGACCGGGCCGGGTACGGCCCCGGCGCTGCGCGGGCCGACCTGGAGCCGCCCGGAGGCGTCGACAAAGGCGATGGAGCCGCCGCCGGCGCCGATGGTGTGCATCTCGACCATCGGCACCCGCACCGGCAGGCCGTCGATCTCGCCTTGCGTGACAATACTGCGCTGACCGTCCGCGATCACCGCGACATCATAGCTGGTGCCGCCCATGTCGACGCCGACGACATTCGGTGCGCCAAGCGACGCTGCCAGCTTCTGGGCCGCAAGCACGCCGCCCGAGGGTCCCGACAACAGCAGCCGGACCGGCGTGCGCACCGCGGCGTCGAGCGCGATGGCGCCGCCGTTGGACTGGATCAGGTAGACCGGGGCGGAGATGCCGGCCCCGGCGAGGCGCGCGCGCAGGGCGTCGACGTAGCTGCCGATCACCGGGCGCAGCAGCGCGTTCAGGACCGTCGTCGCGCTGCGCTCGAATTCCCGGATCTCGGGCGAAACCTCGTGGCTGCAGGACACTGCCATGCCGGGGCAGCGATCCAGCAACGCCGCGCGCACCGCGCGTTCCTGATCGGGATTGGCGAAGGCGTTGAGCAGGCAGATCGCCACCGCCGTCACCTCCGCGGCCACAACCCGGTCGAGCATGGAGTCGAGGGTCGCCGCGTCGATCTCGCGTACCACCTCGCCGCGTGCGCCGATGCGCCCCGGTGCGCCGAAGCGCCGCCGCCGCGGGATCAGCAGGCTGCGGTCCGGGCCGCGCAGCGCGTAGATGTCGCGCCGGGCATGGCGGCCGATTTCGAGCACGTCCTCGAACCCTTGGGTGGTGATCAGCGCACCGCGCGGCAGGTCGCGGGTAAGCACGGCGTTGGTGGCGATCGTGGTGCCGTGTAGGATCAGTGCGATATCGTCGGCGCCGAAGCCGAAGCGCTCGCCGGCCTGCGTAATCGCCTCGATCAGGCCCCGAGCCGGGTCGTCGGGTGTCGTCGGGGACTTCAGGCTGTGGATCGCGCCGCTGGCACCGTCGCGGAACTCGAGGTCCGTGAAGGTGCCGCCGATGTCCACGGCGAGGGTGATGCGGGGTCGTGACATGAAACGGGCGGCTTCCGGATGATCTGTTCCGTGGAAGCGTCGCAGCCGCAGGTTATCAGATCAAATCGAAATTTTTTGGCCCTGGTGATAAATCCTGCTGATCGGCGTGGTCCCTCGCGGTCTCGAAGGCCAGCCGTGCCGCGGTTTCGACGACGTGGCTTTTCGGGTCGCCGAGATACGAGGCGGTGAAGCCCAGCGGTGCCGGCAGCCAGCCGGGGTCGAAGCGGCGCAGGCTGCCGCGCGCCTCGTACGTGTGGCCGAGGACGCGGGGCAAAGCGGCCACGCCAAGCCCGGCTTCGACCAGCCGGAAACAGGCCGACAGCGATGAGGAGGAGAACATCTGCGCATCGGTGCCGACCCGGTCATTGAGCGCGTCGCGCATCTCTCGGTTCGGCCGGGTTCCACGCGCGTAGGTGATGACCGGACAGGAGCCAACCAGAGCGGAGTCTTCGCCCATTGGCGCGGCCTCGCCGCACGCGACGTACCAGGCCAGCTCGAAGCCGGGCAGCGCGACGTTGGCCACGCTGGCCTCGGACACCGGGCCCATCAGGATCGCAAGATCGATCTGCCGGTCCAGCAGGCGGTCGCGCAGGTTGACCGACACTTCGACGTCGATCTCGATCTCGACCCGGGCAAAGCGGCGGTGCAGGGCGCCGACGAAATCGGGCAGCCAGGATTGCGCGACGGTCTCGGCCACGCCGAGACGCAGCTGACGCTCGATGGCGTCGGGCGTCATCAGGTCGGCGGCGACACGCTCGGAGAGGTGCTCGAACTCTTCGGCGTAGCGCAGCAGCAGGTGACCGGAGCGGGTCAGCGCCATGCCGCCGGCCTCGCGGTCGAAGAGCGCCACGCGCAGCGTATCCTCGAGGGCCTTGATACGGGCGCTGACGGCGGGTTGGGTGAGGTTGAGCCCCAGCGCCGCGCGGCGCACGCCGCCAAGCCGCACCACTTCGAGGAAGGTGCGCAACTGTTCGAGGTTGAGACGCGTCATGGCGTCACCGTAGCCACGGCGCCGGGCGCTGAAAAGCCGCGCGGTATGACTGTCGGCCGTGCCGTACGGATGGACGGCGAAGCGATCCGGAAGCCTGGGCCGAAAACAAGTTGCGCCCGCAATGCGAGTGTCCGTAACTGGGCGCGAAGTTTTCAGAAGGGGCGTGCGCGTGACGGAACTTTTCCGGCTTTCGGCGGTGGAAATCGCGGCGGGCATCCGCGCGCGGGCGTTTTCGGCAGTAGAGGTCACCGAGGCGCACCTGGCCCGGCTTGAAGCGGTCAATCCCGCGATCAACGCGGTTGTTCAGGACGGCTCTACCGAGGCGCTCGAGACCGCGCGCCGCATCGACGAAGCGTTGGCCCGGGGCGAAGAGCCGGGGCTGATGGCCGGGGTGCCAGCCGCGATCAAGGTCAACGTCGACCAGGCGGGGTTCGCGACGACAAACGGGTTGCGGCTGCTGCGCGACAACGTCGCCCGGACTGACGCGCCTTTCGTGGCACAGATGCGCGCGGCGGGGGCGGTCTTTGTCGGGCGGACGAACACGCCGGCCTTTTCGCTGCGCTGGTTCACCGACAACGGGTTGAATGGCCAGACGCTCAACCCGCGCAACGCTGCGCTGACGCCCGGCGGCTCGTCGGGCGGGGCCGCCGCCGCGGTCGCGGCAGGCATCTGCCCGGTGGCACACGGCACCGACATCGCCGGATCAGTTCGTTACCCGGCCTATGCCTGCGGTGTTCACGGGCTGCGGCCCAGCTTCGGGCGGGTCGCGACGTTGAACGAAACCTCGGGCGACCGTTTCATCGGGGCGCAACTGATGGCTGTCTCAGGTCCGATCGCCCGGCGCATCGCGGACCTCGAGCTGGCGCACCGGGTCATGTCGGCCCCGGACCGACGCGATCCCTGGCAGGTCCCGGCCCCGCACGAAGGTCCGGCCTATGCCAGGCGCGCGGCGCTCTGCCTTGCGCCGGACGGCATGCCGGTGGCGCCGGAGGTGCGCGCCGCGCTCGTGGCGGCGGCGCGTGTGCTCGAGCAGGCGGGCTGGACGGTCGAAGAGGTGGATTGCCCGCCGATGCGGCCCGCGGCACAGATCAACGCGGTCCTCTGGATGGCGGAGACCGAGCTGGCCGTGGCCGGGATGATGGACCGCGAAGGCGATGGCGCCGCGCTGTTCGTCTATCGCATGATGTGCGCTGAGACCGGGCCGGCCGACCTCGGCCGGGTGATGACAGCGCTCAAAGACCGCGCCGGGCTGGTGCGCGCCTGGGAGCTGTTTCTTGACCGCTACCCGTTGCTGATCTGTCCGGTGTCGGGCGAGCTGCCCTTCGCGCAGCAGAGCGACGTGCGATCGGAGGCAAATTTCCGGCGGATCTATGAAGCGCAGCTGACCCAGCGCGCGCTGCCGGCGCTAGGGATGCCGGCGCTGAGCGTGGCGACCGGATTTGCCGGCGAGGCGCCGCTTGGCGTCCAGCTGGTGGCGGGCCGGTTCCGCGAGGACATCCTGTTCGCGGCCGGCGGCGTTCTGGAAGCCGCCGGGCCCGCCCCGGAGGTCGCCGACCCGGCCTGACCGGCGAGGTGGGCCGTCAGGTCTCGAGCCTTGCGACGTCGACCAGTGCGGTATGCGCGCTGCATCCCTGGCCCAGCCGAGAGGTGCCGATGTCGCGGGTCAGTACGTTGGGATTGCCGTCGGTGTCGATGTTGGTGCCGGGATCGCCGTACCAGGCGCCGGTCGGCAGCGCCACGACGCCGCGGAGAATCCCCTCGGACAGGCTGGCGCGCGCCCGGCAGGCGCCGCGGGCGTTGAACACCCGCACGAGGTCGCCATCGTCGATCCCGCGCGCCCCGGCGTCCCCGGGGTGGATCAGCAGCGTCACCGGACGGTGGCCCGGAACGTCGGCAAGCGCGCTCTCGAGCTGGCTGTGCAGCTTGTCGCCGGGTTGCGGCGAGACGAGGTGCAGCGGGGCCGATGCATCCGCGGTGCCGAGCCATTCCGTCGGCGGCAGCCAGATCGGGTGGCCAGGGCAGTCGTTGTAGCCGAAGCCGTCGATGGCCTGCGAGAAGATCTCGATCCGCCCGGACGGGGTGGCCAGCGGCGCGGCCTGCGGATCGACCCGGAACCGCGCGAGGAAGCTCTCGGGCGATTTTCTGGTGGCGATCGGCAGGCGCACCCAGTTACGTGCGCGCAGCGTGTCGAGGTCGGGCACGTCGATACCCCGCTCGGCGGCGCCGGCGCGATAGTCGGCATAAAGCCGCACGATCCACTCCTCGGCGCTGCGGCCTTCGGTGTAGGTGTCGGCGATGCCCAGACGGTCGGCCAGCCCGGCGAAGATCGCGTAGTCGTCGCGCGCTTCGCCGACCGGCGGGATGAGCTGCGGCATGTGGAACAGGTAGTCGTCGAGGTTCGAGCGCCCGATGTCCTCGCGCTCGAAAGACGAAGTGGCCGGAAAGACGATGTCGGCGCGTTTCGCCGTCGCCGTCCACCAGATCTCGTTGACGATGACGGTTTCGGGGCGTTGCCACGCGTCGTGCAGGGCGTTGAGATCCTGGTGGTGGTGATAGGGGTTGCCGCCGGCCCAGTAGACCAGGCGGATATCAGGATAGCGGCGGCGCTGGCCGTTGAAGTCGTAGGGTTGTCCGGGATTGCGCAGCATGTCGGCGACGCGGGCCACCGGGATGACGTCGTCGACCGGGTTGCTCTTCTGGTCGAAGGTCATGCCGCGCAGACCGATCAGCGCCTTGCCGACGCCGCCGATGGCGCCGTAGCCGTAGCCGACGCCGCCGCCGGGCAGGCCGATCTGTCCCAGCATCGCCGCCAGCACCGCGGCCATCCAGTAGGGCTGTTCGCCATGTTCGGCGCGTTGCAGCGACCAGGCCACCGTGATCAGCGTGCGGGTCGCGGCCATGCGGCGGGCCAGAGCCTCGATGTCCTCGGCCGCGATCCCGCAGATGTCCGCGGCCCAGCGGGGCGATTTCGCAATGCCGTCGCTCTCGCCCAGAAGGTAGGGGCGGAAGCGCTCGAAGCCGCTCGTGCAGCGGTCGAGGAAATCGTGGTCCGACAGCCCCTCGGTCTCGAGCACATGCGCGAGCGCGAGCATGAGCGCGGTGTCCGAGCCGGGGCGCAGCGGCACCCAGTCGGCCCAGTCCGGCGCGTCGCTGCGCTGCGGGCCGATGTTGAGGCAGGCGGTCCCGCGTGCGTGGCAGCGGTCGAGCCAGCTGCGGGTGTCATGCTCGGTGATGCCGCCCATGCTGACCTGGGCGTTCTTGCCGTTGATGCCGCCGAACATCACCAGGGTCTCGGTGTTGTCGTGGATCGTCTGCCAGCCGTCCTGTTCCTCATAGAGCATGGTAAGGAACTCGCGCCCGAACACATGCGGCATGATCGCCTGAGCGCAGCCGGTCGAGTAGCTGCCGAAGGAGGCGACGTAGCCTCCGGCGCAGTTGAGGAAGCGGTGGACCTGGCTTTGCGCGTGATGGAAGCGGCCCGCCGAAGCCCAGCCGTAGGAGCCGCCGTAGATCGCCCGGTTGCCGTGGGTCTTGCGGATGCGGTCAATCTCGTCGGCGGCGATGTCGAGCGCTTCGTCCCACGAAACGGCGACGAAGTCGTCGCTGCCGCGCCCGGCGCGGTCGCGGCGGTCGAGCCAGCCGCGCCGGATCGCGGGGCGGGCGACGCGGCTGCGGTGATGGATGGCGCGCGGCACGATCTCCGGGATCGCCGAAGGGTCCGGGTCGGCTGCGAAGGGACGGGTGGCCAGCAGCCGGTCGCCGTCGGTTTCGACCTCGAAGGCGCCCCAGTGGCTGGTGGTCACCTTGCGCCGTGGGTCCGTGCCGTCCGCCATCGCTTTCCTTTCGACTGTGCCATCCGCGCGCCGTCAGCCGGGCGGCGGGGCGGGGAACGGCCCGTGCGCCCGTTCGAAGCTGGCCCCGATGCGCAGGGCCATGCCTTCGTCATCCGGTCGTGCCACGATTTGCAGGCCGGTGGGAAGCCCCTGCGTGAGGCCCGAGGGCACGGTCAGTGCGCAAAGACCCAGCCAGTTGACGAAGCGCGCGAAGTGACCGGGCGGTTCGTCCTGGTCCACGCTGGCAAGCGGCGGCGCGACATCGCGCACCGTCGGCGTCAGCAGGGCGTCGAGGCCACGCGTCGCCTCGAGGTAGGCGGCGCGGTCGGTGTGCCTGTCGACACGCATCTGCTGATAGTCCGCGGCGCTGATGTCGCGGCCCTGGAGCATCCGCGTCCGCAAGTCGGGGTCGAGGGGCAGGGCCGGGTCGCCAAAAAGCGCGCGGTGGTTGAACCAGGCCTCGGCGGCGATCAGCCGGCCGCAGTCGCCGGTCAGGTCGGCCAGCGACCGGCCAAGTGCCACCGGGCGCAACTCCGCACCGAGACCTGCGAGATCTTCGAGCGCCGCGTCGTAGCAGGCCAGCACACCAGGGGCGCAATGCGTGCGCTCCTCCTCGTCGAGCACGCCGAGTCGCAGCCCCCGCACGCCTTGGTCCAGCGCGGCGAAGGCCCCCGTCCGATTGGCGAGATCCCGCGCAATGGCATGTCCCGGCTGTCCGTCCATGACGAGGAACATCGTCAGCGCATCGATTACCGAGCGAGCCAGCGGGCCAGGCGTGTCGAGCGTGGCCGCGAGCGGCAGGATGCCGTCCGTGGGCAGGCGCCCTTCGGTCAGCTTCAGCCCGACGATGCCGCAGAAGGCTGCCGGCAGGCGGACGGAACCCCCGGTATCGGTGCCGACGCCGCAGACGGCGAGGTCCGCGGCCACCGCGACGCCGGTGCCCGAGGACGATCCGCCGGGCACGCGATGCGTTTCGCGGTCCCAGGGGTTGCGCGGGGTACCCATGTGCCGGTTGGTGCCCCAGCCGCCGAAGGCGCATTCGACGGTCTTGGTCTTGCCGAGCATGATCCCCCCGGCGGTGAAAAGCCGCGTCGCCAGCGTGCCGGTGGCAGGTGAAATCCGTGTCTCCATCGCCTTCGAGCCGCCGGTGGTGATGCGACCGGCAACGTCGCAGATGTCCTTGAGCGCGAAGGGAATGCCCTGGAACGGCCCGAGGTCGGTCCCGGCGGCAAAAAGCGCGTCGGCCGCCTCGGCCAGCCGCATCGCATCCTCAGCATAGACCGCCTGGAAGGCGCCAAGCATCGGATCGCGCGCGGCGATCCGGTCGAGGTGCGCGCGCACGACGGCCGTGGGACGAAGGTCGCCGCTTCGGTAGGCGTCGGCGAGACCGACAAGCGACAGGTAGGGACCGTCCGTATCAGGGATCAGCGCGATGGCTTCGGAGGCGGGGTGCGTCAGGCCGGTCACGTCGCCATTGCCTTGCGCGGGGCGGCATTCTTGACGAACCAGTCCTTGCCGGGCACCGCGTCGAGCAATTCGCGCGTGTAGGCCTCGCGCGGGGCGGCGAAAAGCTCGGCCGTGGGGCCGACCTCGACAACCGCGCCGCGCTGCATAACGGCGATGCGGTCGCAGACCTGTGCCGCGACCCGAAGATCGTGGGTGATGAAGATCATCGACAGGTGCATCCGGTCGCGGATCTCGTCGAGAAGCTGCAGTATCTGGGCCTGGATCGAGACGTCGAGGGCCGACACCGGCTCGTCCGCCACGAGAATCTCGGGGTCAAGCGCCAGGGCGCGGGCGATCCCGATGCGCTGGCGCTGGCCACCGGAAAATTCATGCGGAAAGCGGTCGAAGGCCCCGGCATCGAGCCCGACGATCTCGAGCAGTTCCATCGTCCGCGCCCGGGCCTCGGCGGGGCTGGCGCCGTGCATCTCGGGGCCTTGCGCGATGATCTTGCCGACCCGCGTGCGCGGGTTGAGCGAGGCGAAGGGATCCTGGAACACCATCTGGATCTTCGACCGGAAAGGTCGCATTGCCGCGCGGCCCAGGGGCCGCAGGTCGGTGCCGCCCAGCAGGATCTCGCCCGCCTCGGCGTCGTTCAGCCGCACGATGCAGCGCGCCACGGTCGACTTGCCCGAGCCGCTTTCGCCGACGATGCCCAGCGTCTCGCCGCGCGCCAGATCGAAGGTCACGTCGCGCGCGGCATGCACGGTGCGGGCCTTGCCCCCGAAAAGCCCGCCGCCGCTGCTGTAGGTCTTTTCGAGGTTGCGCACCTGCAGAACCGTCTGGTCCGAGCGCGAACGCGCGGGACGTGGCACGAGGTCGGGAACCGCGTCGATCAGCGCCCGCGTGTAGGGGTGGGACGGGCGGCGCAGCACCTGCTCGGTCGCGCCGGTCTCGACGACGCGCCCGTTCTGCATCACCATCACCCGGTCGGCGATGTCCGCGACGACGCCAAAATCGTGCGTGATGAACAGCACGCCGGTGCCGTGGCTGTCCTGCAGGCGCTTGATGAGCCGCAGCACCTGCGCCTGCGTGGTCACATCGAGCGCCGTAGTCGGTTCGTCCGCGATCAGGATCTTCGGGTCCAGCGCCAGGGCCATCGCGATCATCGCGCGCTGGCGCTGGCCGCCGGAAAGTTCGTGCGGATAGGCCCTGAGACACTCTTCGGGGTCGGGAAGCTGCACGTCGTCGAGCAGTTGCAGCGCGCGCTCGCGGCGTTCGCGCGCCGGCATCTTCTGGTGAAAGCGGAACACCTCGTCGACTTGGGTTCCGATCGTCATCACCGGGTTGAGCGCGGTCATCGGCTCCTGGAAGATCATCGAGATCTCCGAGCCGCGGATCGCGCGCAGGCGTTCGTCGCTGGCGGCGGCGAGATCCTCGCCTTGGAACAGGACGGACCCCCGGCTGATCCGCACCCGAGGCCGCGGCAGCAGCCCCATGACGGCGCGGGCGGTCAGCGATTTGCCTGAGCCGCTTTCGCCGACGACGCAGAGGATCTCGTTGGGTTCCAGATGCAGGTCCATGGCCTCGACGGCAAAGGGCCGCTGGCTTTCCGGGGGCAGCGCCACGTGCAGATCGGAGATGTCGAGAAGCCGGGTCATGTCCGCTCTCTCAGGCGCGGGTTCAGCGCGTCGTTGATGCCTTCGCCGACAAGGTTGATCGCAAGCACCGTCAGCAGGATCGCGATGCCGGGGAAGGTGCAGACCCACCAGGCCGAGCGCAGCAGCGTGCGCCCGGCGCCGATCTGGAAACCCCAGCTCATGATGTTCGGATCGCCGAGGCCGAGGAAGGCGAGGCCGCTTTCGATCAGGATCGCCGTGGCCACCATCAGCGAGCCGATGACGATGATCGGCGACAGGCAGTTGGGCAGGATCTCGCCCAGCATGATGCGGACGTCGGACATGCCGAGCGTGTGGCAGGCCTGCACGAATTCGCGGTTGCGCAGGCTCAGGAACTCGCCGCGCACGAGGCGCGCGACGGCGGGCCACGAGACCACGGCGATGGCGATGACGATGCTTTCGATCGAGGGCTTCATGATCGCCACCAGCAGAATCGCGAAGATGAACGAGGGGATGGTCTGGAACATCTCGGTGAGGCGCATCAGCAGGTTGTCGATGACGCCGCCGTAATACCCGGCAAGCGCGCCCATCACGACGCCGACAAAGACCGCGACCAGCGTCGCCATCAGCCCTATCAGCAGCGAGGTCTTGGCGCCGTGCGCGATACCCGCGGCGACGTCCCGCCCGAGGCTGTCCGAGCCCAGAAGGTAGCCGTTCTCGCCCGGCGGCGACATCGGCTGTCCGGCGAGGCTGAAGGGATCGCCGGGAAAGAACAGCCCGGCGGTCGCGGCCATAAGGGCGATAAGCACGAGGATCGCAAGGCCGATGACGGCGCCACGGTTGCGGATGAAGAGTTTCCAGAAGGCCATCGCGTCAGCCCACTTCGATGCGCGGATCGAGCGTCGAGTAGACCAGGTCGACGACGAGGTTGACCGCAACCACCAGCAGCGCAGACAGCAGGAAGATGCCGAGCAGCAGGTTGAGATCACGCGCGAACAGTGCCTCGAAGGCGAGCATGCCGAGCCCCGGCCAGGCGAAGACGGATTCGACGATCACCGATCCGCCGATCAGCGCGCCCACCTGCACGCCAGCCATGGTGACCACCGGCAAGAGCGCGTTGCGCAACACGTGCACGAACATGATCCGATTCTCGGTCACGCCCTTGGCGCGCGCAGTCGTGACGTAATCCTGCCCGGCCTGTTCGAGCATCGATGCGCGCATCAGTCGGGTGTAGAGCGCGAGGTAGAACAGCGACAGCGTGATCGTCGGTAGCACCAGGTGGTGGGCGATGTCCTTCACCCGGTCCCAGCCTTCATAGAACATCGCGATGTTCTCCATCCCCGAGGTCGGGAACCAGCCGAGGTTGAGCGAGAAGACCACGATCAGCATGAGCCCGACCCAGAAGAGCGGCGTGGCGTAGGTGATCAGAGCGAAGATCGAGATCGCGGTATCGCGCCAGGTGTTCAACCCGATCGCTGCGATCAGGCCGAGAACGACGCCGAAGCCGACGGCGAGCAGGATCGTCGAGACCATCAGCAGCAGCGTGGCGAGCATGCGGTCGACGATCAGTTCGCTGACCGGCATCTCGTGGCGGAACGAATAGCCCAGGTCGAACGTCGCGACGTTCTTGAGATAGACCGCGAGTTGCACCGGCAGCGGCTGGTCGAGACCGAACTTGGCGCGCAGCTCGGCCATGTACTCGGGCGTGGCCGACCCGGCCTCGCCGGCCAGAACGTCGACCGCATCGCCTTCGGCTAGCTGCAGCAGGCAGAAGTTCAGCACGATGATCGCCAGCACGATCGGGACGGCCTGGACCAGCCGCTTGACGACATAGCGCAGACGCCGGGCGAAATGGGACACGTGTCGCTCTCCTGCTTTCGGACCGCGGCGTGGTGGGGCCCCGGCGGCTGGGCCGGGGCCCCGGTGGGCTCAGGTCGATGGACCGGGCCAGATCACTCGTCGATCCAGGCTTGGTCGAACGAGCCATAGGCGCCAAGCGCCGAGGTCGCGTGGTCCTTCAGCTTGTCGTTGTAGACCGTCAGGAACTCCATCTCGAAGAGGTTGTTGACCGGCATGTCCTCGGCCAGGATCTTCTGCACCTCGGCATAGATTTCGGACCGCTTGCCGGCATCTGCCTCCTGCGCGCCTGCGGCGAGCAGCTCGTCGAGCGCGGGGTTCGAGTAGCGCGACGAGTTGACGAAATGCGTGCCCTGGCGGATCTGGTCGGTGCCGTAGTGGCGGTGCACGCCGAGCACCGGGTCGGGCAACTGGTAGAAGTAGTTCACGTTGATCTCGAAGTCGTAATCCGCGTAGATCCGCTTGAGCCAGGTCGGCACGTCCTCGTAGCGCAGTTCCAGCGCGATCCCGATCTCGGCCAGCGCCTGTTTCATGTACTCGCCCGCGCGGCGCCAGTCCTCGCCGTAGGGGATCAGGTCGAGCGTGGCGCTGGCGCGCACGCCGTCACCATTCGGGGTGATCCCGGCCTCATCGAGCAACGCAATGGCGGCCTCGGGGTCGGCGTTGGCGGGGTAGTTCGGCATCCCTTCGGCATAAAGACCGGTGGCGCCGAAGTTGCTCGACAGGGCCGACGTCGCAGGCTGGCCGTAGCCGAACCAGATATTCTCGATCAGGAACTGCCGGTCGAGCGCCAGCGACACCGCCTTGCGGATCGCCGGGTTGTCGAACGGCGGCTTCGTG
Source organism: Roseobacter sp. FCG-D35 (assembly GCF_033436665.1). Taxonomy (NCBI): domain Bacteria; kingdom Pseudomonadati; phylum Pseudomonadota; class Alphaproteobacteria; order Rhodobacterales; family Roseobacteraceae; genus Roseobacter; species Roseobacter sp. FCG-D35. Next base: position 231,981 of record NZ_JAWQFO010000006.1, on the reverse strand, counting down.
GTGTTGAACTCGATCAGCGCCATCGGGTTGATCATCGCGTAGCCGTCGGTTGTGACCGAGAACCCGTCGGTGTCGCGCAGGCGCACGGCGTCGATGTTGGGGATCGCGCCATAGGCGCCGTACATCACCTCTTCGTTCTCCATCGCCGCGGTGCGCGTCGAGGCGTCGGGGATGAAGCGGCCGACGATGCGGTCGAGATAAGGCAGGCCCTCCTTCCAGTAGGCCTCGTTCTTGTCGAGGCGGATGTACTGGCCCTTCTTCCATTCGGTGAACTTGAACGGGCCGGTGCCGACCGGGCTGGTCGCGAGGTCCGAATTGCGCGGATCGGTGCCTTCGAGCAGGTGTTTGGGCACCATCGGGCTTTCGTAGGCCGACAACGCGCGCAGCATGTAGGGCGCGGGATTGGCGAGGTTGAAGACCGCGGTGTGCTCGTCGGGCGTGTCGATCGAGGTCACCTCGCGGAACGAGTTCGGGCCGCGCGGATGGACCTTGGCGAGGATCTCCATGACCGAAAAGGCGACATCGGCGGAGGTGAAGGGTTCGCCATCGTGCCAGGTCACGCCCTGGCGCAGGTTGAAGGTCACGGTCTTGCCGTCCTCGCTGACCTCGTGGCTTTCGGCCAGCGCAGGCAGGATCTCGAGGTCGGGGCCGTAGTCGAGCAGCCCGTCGTAGATCTTGGGCGCGACCAGACCGATGGGTCCCGAGGTCGACAGGAAAGAGGCCAGCGACGGCGGTTCGGGTTGCACGATGTAGACCAGGGTGCCGCCGGCTTTCTGCGCCAGTGCCGCGGTTCCGCCAAGCGCAAGCGCCAGGCTGCAGAGGGCCACGCCGGCCCAAGTCCTGAATTTCATTGCATAACCTCCGTGTCTGGATGCGTGTGCGTCCCGGGTTTCCGGCCGTACACTTATGACGAGACTTTCTGATCGGGGCGGCCGAAACAAGGATAAACCTTCCGCAAGGTCAGGCGCGACCCCGGCCGCCTGCCCAAATCTTGGCCGGATGCCTGAAAATTCGGCATCGTTTCCAAGGCGTTGCGGACCCGGGTGCCCCGGTCCGTCAGGGGCCATTACAACTTTGGTTTGGTATCGGCGGCCGCTGCGGCATAGTCGACAACAGAGTCTGCCGACTGGAGGACCCGACATGCATCTCGCCCGCTTCCCCCGCCTCTTCGTCGCGCATCTGCCGACGCCCCTGGAACGTCTTGACCGTCTGAGCGATGCCCTCGGCGGGCCGGAGATCTGGATCAAGCGCGACGATTGCACGGGTCTGTCGACCGGCGGCAACAAGACCCGCAAGCTGGAATTCCTGATGGCCGAGGCCGTGGGTGCGGGTGCGGAAACGGTGATCACCCAGGGCGCCACCCAGTCCAACCATGCCCGGCAGACGGCGGCCTTCGCCGCCCGGCTGGGGCTGCGCTGCCATATCGTGCTGGAAGATCGCACCGGGTCGACCGACCGCAACTACACCACCAACGGCAACGTTCTACTCGACCACCTTCACGGCGCGACCACCGAAACTCGCCCCGGCGGCGGTGACTTCAACGCGCTGATCGAGGAAATCGCCGAGGCACGGCGGGCCGACGGTGAAAAGGTCTACGTCATCCCCGGTGGCGGATCGAACGCCACCGGTGCGCTGGGATACGTGAATTGCGCTATCGAGATGCTGGGCCAGTTCAACGACCGCGGTCTGCAGGTCGACCGTCTCGTTACCGCGACAGGTAGCGCGGGAACCCAGGCCGGTCTGGTCACCGGCCTGAAGGGCACGAACGCGCAGATCCCGTTGCTGGGGATCGGGGTGCGCGCGCCGCGCGAGAAACAGGAAGCGAACGTCTTTGCACTGGCGCAGAAGACGGCGGAAAAGCTTGGCTGCCCCGGCATCGTCGCGCGCGGCGACGTGGTGGCGAACTGCGAATACGTCGGTGAGGGATACGGCATCCCGACGGCGGACGGGATCGCCGCTATCCGGATGTTCGCCGAACTCGAGGGCATCCTGCTCGATCCGGTCTACTCTGCCAAGGCTGCGGCAGGGCTGATCGACCTCGTGCGCAAGGGCCGATTCGGCCGCGATGAACGCATCGTGTTCCTGCACACCGGCGGCGCGGCGGCGCTGTTCGGCTATGACGCCGCTTTCTGATGACGCGGTGTGCTCGAAGGTCGGGCGTGACGGAGGAATTGGCGCCTGAAACGCATTTTTTGCGTTCGGAATTGGGCGGCGGGCCGTTGGCGTACTATCCTTCTACTCAAGGTTTCGCAGACGCGCGTGGCCCGAAGGGTCACGGCATTTCAAGGGGAGACGAGACATGACCAACAGGGAAAGACAGATCGCCAAAATGGCCCGCGACGTCAACGCAGGCCGACTCGACCGGCGCGAGTTCATGGCGCTGGCCAGCATCCTCGGCGTTGCCGCACCGGTGGCAGGCGGGATGATCGGGGCGCTGACCCCGGGGGCCGCCGCCGCGCAAGAGCCGCAGACGGGCGGTGTGCTGCGCATCGGCCAGCAGATCCTCGACATCAACGATCCGCGCACCTACGACTGGCCGCAGAAGTCCAACGTGGCACGGCAGTTCTGCGAACCGTTGGTGCGCTGGGAGCCCGACGGCTCGTTCAGCCCGTCGCTGCTGGAAAGCTGGGAGGTCAGCGACGACGCCAAGACCTACACCCTGAACGTACGGCGCGACGCAGTCTGGAATAACGGCGATTCCTTCACGGCCGACGATGTGGTTTTCAACATCCGCCGGATGGCCGACAGCACCGTCGAGGGCAACTCGATGGCCGCACGGCTTGTGGCGCTGCGCGAAGGCGACGCCGCCGAGGCTGCCGAGGGTGCGGTCGAGAAGATCGACGACTTTACCGTGCAGCTTAACCTCTTCACCCCCGATATCTCGCTGATCCCGTCTTTCGGTGATTATCCGGCGCTCTGCGTCCACCAGACCTTCGGCGGACAGTTGCAGGACGCGCCGATCGGGACCGGCGGGTTCGAACTGGTGTCCTTCGCCGTCGGCGACAAGGCGGTCCTGAAGCGCCGCGAGGACGGCAAGTGGTGGGGCGGCGAGGTCTATCTCGACGGAATCGAGTTCATAGACCTCGGCAACGACGACACCGCCTTTGCCGCGTCCTTCGATGCCGAAGAGATCGACATGAACGACGAAACCCAGAGCAACTCGGAAGAGCTGTTCAACTCGATGGGTCTCGAGCGCGCCGTGGCCCTGACCGCGACGACGGCGGTGGCGCGGATGAACGTCAACGCGCCGCCCTTCGACAACAAGGACCTGCGCAACGCGGTGCAGCTGGCCGTCGACAATGCGGTCTGCCTCGAACTGGCGATCGCGGGGCTGGGGACCACGGCGGACAACCACCACGTCGCTCCGGTGCATCCCGAGTATGCCGAAGTGCCGCGCCCGCCGCACGATCCCGAGAAGGCCAGTGAATTGCGCGAAGCCTCCGGCGTCTCGGGCGAGATCGAGCTGATTTCGATCGACGACGGCGAGCTGCGCGACTTCGCCGACACCGTCGCGGCACAGCTACGCGACGCCGGCTTCGAGATCACGCGCCAGACGCTGCCGGGCGCCACGTTCTGGAACGACTGGACCAAGTATCCATTCTCGACCACATCCTGGGGCGGACGGCCCCTGGGCGTGCAGGTCTATGCCGTGGCCTACAAGTCCGGCGAGGCCTGGAACGAGACCGGCTACAGCAATCCCGACTTCGACGCCAAGCTCTCGGAGGCGTTGGGGATCTTTGACCCCGACCAGCGCCGGCCGCTGATGGAGGAGCTCGAAAAGATGCTGCAGGACAGCGGCGTGATCGTGCAGGCCTATTGGCGCGAGCTTGCCATGCACCACACGGCGCGGGTGAAGAACTACAACCGTCACCCGCTGCGCGAGATGCACCTGGAGAAGGTCTGGCTGGAAGGCTGACCCGACACCGCACCGTCCCGGCGCCGTTTCGCGCCGGGGCGGTTACCTCGCCCCGAACGACCGCCATGCGATGAAGATACGCGACATCCGGGCGCTGCCCGTCAACATCCCGTTCCGCGCGCCCTATCGTTTCAGCTACGGCTCGATCGCCTCGCTGACCAAAACCGTCGTGATCCTGACCACCGAGGATGGCGTCGAGGGTCTGGGCGAATGCGCCGACGGGGACCGCGCGGCCGACGTCGCGGCGATGGGTGCGGCGCTGGTGGGTCACGACGTGCGCGACATCAACGCCGCGCGCGCCCGGCTGGTGCCGGCGATGGCCTACACGCCCTGGGGCGACGTGACGGCGGCAAAACGGGTCTTCGGCGGCATCGAAATGGCGATGTGGGACGCGCGCGGCAAGACCGAAGGCCGCAGTCTCAGCGCGCTGCTGGGCGGCGCCCTGCGCAGCGAGATCCCTCAGACGGAGTATTTCAGCTACCGTCTCGCCGGACCGGACGAGCCGGGCGAAGCGAGCCCGTCGGACGTGGCGCGCTATTGCGAGCAGATGTTGGCGGACCACGGCGCGCAGGTCTTCGAGGGCAAGGTCGGCACTGTGTCTCTGGCCGAGGAGATCGAGATGGTGCGGGCCGTGCGCGATGCCATCGGTGACCGCGAGCTGCGGCTCGACGCCAACGGAACCTGGAGCCTGCCGACCGCGCGCCGGGCGCTGGCAAAACTCGCCGCGTTCGACATCGCCTGGTTCGAGGAGCCCTGCGAAAGCTACGAGGAGATGGCGGCGCTGCGTGCGCATGTCCCGATGTCCTTCTCGAGCCACCGCATCGACCTGCCGAAGGCCGTGGCACTGGGGGCGCCGGACGCGATCGTGACGAATGTCAACGAGCATGGCGGTATTGCAGGAACGGTGGCCTTCATCGCCGCCTGCGCCGAGATGGGGGTGGGGTTCCGGTTTCATTCCGGCGAGACCGGCATCGCCTCGGCGGCCTACCTGCACCTGACGGCGGCGCTTGGTCACGTCCACGGTATCAGCCAGACCCTGCTGCGCTGGTATGCAGACGACGTGATCGAAGGCGGGCCGCATGCGCTGAAGAACGGCGTGACACCGCTGCCGGACGGGCCCGGGCTTGGCGTGGTGCTCGACCCGAAGGCGCTGGTGCGGTGTCACCGGCGCTTTCTCGACGAAGGGGCTTTTCCCTCGGGCGGGAAGGCCGCGGGCTACGGCACGGATTTCCGCAAGTCGTGAAGGAGCGGGAGATGCGATTGACACTGGATCAGGTGGAGGGTGCAAGCCACGCGGCGCTGACGTCCTGCGGTGCAAGCGATGATCAGGCGGTGAGCGTGGCGGCGTCGATCCGCGACGCCGAGGCCGAGGGTACGCGCGGTATCGGGCTGGGCTACCTGCCGTACTACTGCGGGCACCTGAAGGTCGGGAAGATTGTCGGCGACGCGCTGCCGGTGCTGTCGACGCCGATGCCCGGGCTGGTCGGCGTGGATGCTGCCGGCGGCTTTGCTCATGCGGCCTATGACGCGGGCGAGAAAGTGCTGATCGAAGCCGCTCGCCGCCAGGGTATCGCGCTGATGGGGATCGAGAACGCTTATGCCTGCGGCGTGCTGGGCTACTTCACCGGGCGTCTGGCGCAGCATGGCCTGATCGGGCTGATGACGGCCAACGCCTCGTCGACGATGGCGCCCTGGGGCGGCCGAGAGCCGTTCTTCGGCACCAACCCGTGGTCCTTCGCGGCCCCGCGCGCGGGCGCGCCGCTGATCATCGACAGCTCGTCCTCGGCCACCGCCTTCGTGAACATCGCCAATGCCGCGGCCGCGGGCGAACAGATCCCCGACACCTGGGCGCTCGACCCGGAGGGCCGCCCGACGACGGACCCAACCGAGGGCATGGCGGGGTCAATCGCGCCGGCGGGCGGGCACAAGGGCGCGGCGCTTGCGCTGATGGTCGAGGTGCTGAGCGCGGGGCTGACGCGGTCTAACTGGTCGCACGAGGCCTCGTCATTGGGTGACGACGCCGGCGGGCCGCCGCGGTTGGGCCAGACCCTGATCGCGATCCGACCCGACGGGCTGGGGCGGCCGGATTTCGCGGAACGGCTCGACGGGATGCTGGCCGAGATGACGCGCGAGGCGGGAACCCGCGTGCCGGGCGACCGACGGCACGACAACCGCGCAGCGGCAGAGCGCGACGGGGTGACGGTCGATGCGGCTCTGATCGAGACGTTGAACGGTTTCGGGGCCGGTCTCTGATCAGCGCCAGCCGATCGACATGGAAAGCACCAGCGACTGCCCGGTTTCGAGCGGGATCAGCCCCGGCTGGCCGGGCTGGTTCGCGGCGTCCACCGCGTGGCTGACCGGCTCGAAGCAGAAGAACGCAGCCTCGGGCGACGGCGCGTAGACGATCGCCGTGTCGAGCCCATCGGTGACAATCTCGACGGCAAGCCCGAGGTCGGGCTGGTCGATCCGCGCCGTGCCGGACCAGCCGGTGAAGGCGTTGTTGATCCAGGTGTCGGGCAGGGGTTGCGGATCGGAGAAATTCCACTGCGGCAGCTCTGCGAGGCTGCGGTGCGCGGTCGGCAGGTGGCGGTCGTCCTCGAGCCAAGCCCCCTCGGCCGCAAAGCAGAGCCTGGTGCTGGCGCGACGCGGAAACCAGGGGTGAAAGCCACCGCCGAAAGGCAGGCGCGGCCCGCTGTTGGTGATCGTGAGGGTTGTCCCCAAAGATCCGGCATCGAGGCGATAGTCGAGCCGTGCGTCATAGCGGAACGGGCCGATCCCCGCGCTCGTCAGGGTCAGGACGGCGTGGGTGGGCGCCTCCTGCTCGACCGCCCATACGCGCTGAAAGGCATCGCCGTGGATCGGAAAGCCCTCTCCGTCGAGGTTGCAGGGCAGGGGGTGGAACACGCCCTCGAAGGTGAACCCGCCTCCGGAAACCCGGTTCGAGAACGGCGCCAGCACGTTGCAGGCCAGCGCAAAGGGGGCCGCGCTGCCGTCCCAGGCGCGCAGCACGGGGACCGGACCGCCCGAGGTCAGCGCATCGAACCGGGCAATGCCACCGCCCATGCCGGGGGCAAGGCTGACCCGGCTACGACCGTCACTCAGTTCCAGGAGCCTTGCCACCCATCCATCCTCCGTCGATGCCGATGTTCTGCCCGGTGATCAGGCCGGCTGCGGGCGACACCAGGAAGGCCACGAGATCTGCGATGTCCTCGGGCTGGATGCGGGTCTTGAGGCATTGCTGTTCGAGCACCCAGTCGGAATATTCCTGTGCCGCCTCACCGAAAACGCGCGCCTCGGCCTCGGACACCACCGCACCGGGGGCGACGGCGTTGACGGTGATGCCGTGCGGTCCAAGCTCGCGCGCGAGGCTGACCGTCAGCCCCAGCATCGCGCCCTTCGAGGCGATGTAGGGCACGTAGCCGTCGATCATGCCCTTTAGCGTGACCGAGGTGAAATTGACGATGCGGCCCCAGCCCTTGTCTTTCATCGCGGCGGCGCAGATGCAGCTCAGCGCATAGGCCGCCGACGAGTTGACGCGGATCTGGTCCTCGTATTCGTCGAGGCTGAACCGGTCGTAGGGCCGGTTGATGATCAACGCGGCGTTGTTAATCAGGATGTCGATGCCGCCCGCCGCGTCCGCCGCTGCTTGCACGGTGTCCTGAGCGCGGCCGAGATCGTTGAGATCGCAGGGCAGGAAACGCGCGCCGAGCGCCTCGGCCCGCGCCGTGCCGTCCGCGACCTCGGGATGTTCGAGGATCGTCACCGCCGCGCCCTGCGCGGCAAGCGCCTGCGCCTGCGCACGGCCCAACGATCCCAGCCCGCCGGTCAGCAGCGCAGTTCTTCCGTCAAGTGTCGTCATGCCTGCCTCCTGTCACAGAACGTCATGCACCTCGTCCATCGACGTCTCGCCGACGCGCTTGTCGAGCACGATCTCGCCGCGCGCCATGGCGACGATCCGGTCACAGCACTCGAAGACGTGGTGGATGTTGTGGCTGATGAAGATGCCGGTGATGCCAAGCTCCTTCAGGCCCCGCACGAAACCGATCACCTTGTTGGTTTCCTTGACCGCGAGGTGGTTCGTCGGCTCGTCCAGCACCATCACCTTGGACTTGAAGTGCATCGCGCGCGCAATCGCCACGCCCTGCCTCTGGCCCCCGGACAGCTCGCCGACCAGCGCGTCGGGCGAGCGCAGGTGCAGATCGACATCGGCGATGGCCTGCACGCTTTCGGCGGCCATCCGCGCCCGGTCCATCGGGCCGATGCCCATGACCGACCATTTCAGCGGTTCGCGTCCGATGAACATGTTGCGCGCGATGCTCATGGTCGGAACCATCGAGTTGTACTGGTAGATCGTTTCGATCCCGGCATCCATTGCGTCGCGCGGACCCCGGAAGTGCACCGGTTTGCCCTCGATCACGATCTCACCGCTCGACGCCGCCTGGGTGCCGGAGAGGATGTTGATCAGCGTCGACTTGCCCGCGCCGTTGTCACCGACAAGGCCCAGCGTCTCGTTGCGCGCGAGGTCGAGGGTGACGCCCTTGAGCGCGTGCACGCCCGAGTACCACTTGTGCAGGTCGCGGACCTGGATGATCGGGTCGGCCGTGGGGTCGCTCATGAGCCGGTCTCCACCTGGATCGCCTTGGCGCGCTTGCGCAGCCAGGCGTTGAGGATGACCGCGATGACCGTCAGTGCGCCAAGAGCCATCTTGAACCAGTTGGCGTCGACCTGCGACAGCACCAGACCGTTGTCGATGACCCGGATCAGGATCGCGCCGACGATGCCGCCGAAGATCGTGCCGATCCCACCCGTCAGCGCGGTGCCGCCGATCACCGCCGCCGCCACGGCCTGAAGCTCCATGCCCTCGCCGATCGAGGGCAGCGGCGCGCCGAGGCGCATCACCTGGATCGAGCCGGCGAAGCCCGCGAGCAGCGAACAGAGCATGAAGCAGGCGATCTTGACGCGCTTTGTGGGTATGCCCATCGCCTCGGCCGCGGGCAGAAAACCACCCGTGGCACGCACCCAGTTGCCGAAGTTGGTGCGCCCCAGCAGCAGGGTGACAAGCACCGCGACGACCACGAACCATATGAAGGACATGCGGATCATGTCTCCGGGGCCGACGTATTGTGTGAAAAGCCATTTCGGCAGCGCGTCGGTCGGCAGGAGCGGCGGGAAGCCGCCCGAGATCACGACCGTGATCGAGCGCGCGACAAAGAGCATGCCGAGCGTGGTGATGAACGAGGGGATGGCGAAGTGCACGGTCAGCACGCCGTTCACGAGGCCGATGCAGAGCGCAACGCCGAGTGCGAGCGCGTAGGCGGGAAGGAACGGCCAGCCGGCTTCGATCAGCACCGCCATGGTCATCGGAGTCAGCGCGAAGACCGAGCCGACCGAGAGGTCGAACTCCCCGCAGATCATCAGCAGCGTGACGCCGATGGAGACCAGCGCCATCTCGGGCAGCAGGCCGAGGATGCCCTGCAGGTTCTGGGCATTCAGGAACACGCCGCCCGAGCGCACCTGGAATACCACGCAGAGCACGACGAGAAACGCTAGCCCGGCAAGTTCGGGCTTTTCCATGTAGATCTTGAGTGTCTTTTTCATCCCGGCCCCGTCGGCGCTGCTGAAAAGGCGGCCCGCCGCACCGCGCGGCGGGCCCTGGACCGAAGGCGTGGCCTAGCGGACGCCCTGTTTCGCAAGCTCCCAGAGACCTTCGACATCTTCCTGCAGGACAAGACCCTGCCCGGTGTCGACGTCGCTGGGCGAAAGACCGAAGTTCTTGGCAAGATAGGCCTGCATGACCGGGATGAAGCCCTGCATGTAAGGCTGCTGGTCGACCTGCACCTGGATGTAACCGGCTTCCATCTGCTGCAGCACCTCGGCCACGATGTCGAAGCCGCCCATCAGGACCGAACCCGGCTCGACGCCGCGGTCGGCAAGAACCTGTGCCACGTAAGCATGCCACAGACCGGTATCGAAATAGACGGTCGTGTCCGGGTTGGCGTTGAGGTAGGCGCCGACGCGCTCGGCCACTACCGCCCCGTCGGTGCCGGTGTCGAGCCGTTCGATCGTGACCTCGCGATCAGGATTGGCCTCCTTGAACTCCTCGAGGTACTTGATCACGCCCGCGCCGCGCTGCTCGGACCAGTTCTGCCCCGGCGCCGAGATGCCGATCACCGCCTTGATCGGTCCGTCCTCGGGGAAGAATTCGCTCATCTTCTTGCCAAGCGCATAGCCTGCCGGAACGAAGCCCTGCCCGATGAAGGCCTGCCGTGCGTTGCCGTCTGCACCTTCGGTGTCGTCGACGTTGGTGGCGATGACGATGGTGCCGTTGTCGCGCGCCTGCTGGATGATCTGGTCGAAGGCGTTGTTGTCCACGATCGTCGTCAGCAGCGCGTCGGGGCTGCGGGCGAGCGAGGCCATCATGTTCGCCGCCTGCTGGTCGATGGCGCCCTCGGTCTGGGTAAAGACCATCTGGCAGTTCGCCTCGATCTTGGCGCAGGCATCGTCGAAGCCCTTCTTGACGGCCTGCCAGAACGGGTTCGATGCCGAGGAATGGTGCGTGAACACGATGTTCATGCCTTGCGCATTGGCGATCGTGGTGGTGCCCAGCAGGGACGCGGCCAGCACACCGGCGGTCATCAGTCGTTTCATGTGGTTTCCTCCTCCGTGGAAATGTCGGCCGATCAGATGTCGGCCTCGGTCGTTTGCCGTCGCCGGACCGTGAATGCGCGGTCGAGCTCGGGATTGAGATCCATGCCGAGACCCGGACCGGGCGGCACGGTGATCATGCCGCCCGAGACCTGCGGAAGGGCGGTGACAAGATCGCGGTACCAGGTGTTGTAGAAGGCGCGTACGCTTTCCTGGACCAGAGCGTTCGGGGCATTGAGGGACAGATGCGTGCTGGCGCAGAGCACCACCGGCCCGGTGCAGTCGTGCGGAGCCACCGGCAGGTGCCAGGCCTCGGCCATGCTGGCGATCTTGCGCGCCTCGGACAGGCCGCCGCACCAAGAGATGTCGAGCATGATGACACCGGCCGCGCCGGTCTCGAGCAGGTCGCGGAACGCCCAGCGGCTGCCCAGCGTCTCGCTGGCCGAGATCGGCGCGCGGCTGGCCTCGGCGTAACGCCGGAGCGAGCCGAGGCTGTCCATCTTGATCGGGTCCTCGTGCCAGAAGGTCTTGAACTGCGCCAGCTCGCGCGCGATCTGAATCGCCGGCAACAGCTGCCACATCGAGTGGAACTCGACCATGATGTCCATCGCGTCGCCGACCGCCGCACGGATCTTCTCGAAGGGCTCGAGCGCGCAGGCCATGTCGCCGGCCGAAATGTACTGCCCCCGGGAATTTTCGGCGGCCATGTCGAAGGGCCAGATCTTCATCGCGGTGATGCCGTCGTCCATCAGCGACTGCGCCAGCTCGTCGGCGCGATGCAGAAAGCCGTTCAGGTCATCGTACTCGGTCGTGGCGCCGACCCCGTAATTGTCCGATTGCTGGCCGGTGGCCTTCTTGATGTACTCGACGCCGGCACAGGTGTTGTACGTGCGGATTTCCTGCCGGCTGAACCCGCCGAGAAGCTGTGCGACCGGTTGCCCGGTGACCTTTCCGAAAAGGTCCCAGAGCGCGATGTCGAAAGCCGAGTTGCCGCGCACCTCGGCACCGGTCGAGCGGAACCCGAGGTAGCCCACGAGATCGCTGGCCAGAAGGTCGATCTGCAACGGGTTCCGCCCGATCACGCGCGGGGCAACGTATTCGTGCAGGTAGGTCTCGACCGTCTCGGCAATGAAGAAAGTTTCGCCCAGCCCGGTCAGGCCCTCGTCGGTGCGGACCTCGACCCAGAGGAGATTAGGACGTTCCTCGATGCGAATGGTCTCGATGCCGGTGATCTTCATGGCAGCACCTCAGGAGATTCCGGCGGCGATCAGCGCGCGCACGGATTCGTCGAAATGCTTCGCCATGAGATCCGCCGCGGTGGTCGGGTCACCGGCAGCGATGGCCTCGCCGAGGCGGACGTGGATGTCGAGCATGAAGACCTGCTGTTCTTCTGTCGTGCGCGAGCGCCAGCCGATCGGCCAGGTCTGCCGGGTCACGCCGTCGAAGGCCCCGACGATCAGCGCGAAGATCGGGTTGGCTGCGGCCTTGGCGATCTCGAGATGCAACGCGATGTCGAGCTCCATCAGCCGCTGGGTATCGTCCCGTGAGGCCTGCATGCCTTTGGCCAGTTCAACGATCTTCTGACCCTGCGCCTCGCTGCGGCGCAGGGCCGCAAGGGTCGCCGTGCGGATTTCGATGGTGCGCCGAACATCGTAGATCTGCTGCACGGTAATCTGCTCAGTCACCACGCCGTGTTCGATGAGCAGCGACATGCTCCCATAGTCAAGCTGGGCGACGACCGCACGCTTGCCGGGGCTGAGGTCGATCAGGTGCAGCGCCGCCAACGCCCGAAAGGCTTCACGTACGACGGTGCGCGACACGCTGAGGTCTTTCGAGAACTGCGCCTCGCTTGGCAACCGGTCACCGGGTCCGAGCTCTTCGTTGCGGATATGCGCGGTGATCGCACCGACCGTGGTGCTCACGAGGTTTTCCGGTCCGCCGCTTCGCAAGTCCGCCTGCATCCGATCGTCACCACTTCCTAATAAACCTGTCATACAGGTTATGCTTGATCCTTTGATATTTTAACGCCAACATTCCTGTCAAGAATTTCTTGGGAGGATCGGATGTCTGGTGTGACACTGACAGTAGACGCGCGCGATATCGTCGGGGAAAGCCTTGTCTGGGACGACCGGAAAGGTTGCCTTTTCTGGGTGGACATCATCGGGCGGCGGCTGCACCGCTTCGACTCGGCAAACGGGCGCCACGAAACGTATCCGACGCCAGGGCGCGTGACGTCGATCGGGCTGCGGGCGGATGGCGGGGCGATCGTCGGGCTCGAGCGTCGCGTCACGCTCTGGGATTACACGGAAGGCTTCGAGACGCTGGCCGAGGTCGAACCGGAGAGCCCCGAAAACCGGCTGAACGAGGGCGTGGTCGGTCCCGACGGTGCGTTCTGGGTCGGCACCATGCAGAACAACATCGCCCGGGACGATGCTCCGAAGGACATCACGGCCAGTACCGGCGCGCTCTACCGCGTGACCGCGGATGGCGCGGTGGATGCCGTTTGCGATGACCGCTTCGGGATCACCAACACGATGGTCTGGACGGACGACGGCCGCTTCATCACCGCCGACACCCTGCAAAACACGCTTTATTCCTATGCCATCGACGCAAAAACCGGAATGCTGTCGGACCGCAGGACCATCGTGTCCGGGTTCGAGCGCGGCTTGCCTGATGGGTCGTGCCTCGATGCCGAGGGCTTCATCTGGAACTGCCGCGTGGTCGGCGGACATTGCGTGGCCCGGTTCGCGCCTGACGGCCGTTTGGACCGGATCGTCGAGTTGCCCTGTTCCTGGCCGACAAGCTGTGCCTTCGGCGGGGCGGGCCTGTCGACGCTCTACGTGACCTCGGCGCGGTTCACGATGGACGCGGATCACCTTGCCGCGCACCCGGAAGAAGGGGGTCTTTTCGCGCTGACCCCGGGCGTGCGCGGCCTTCCCTGCCACCGCTTCGGTGGCTGAGGACAGGTGTCCGAGGCAACGTGAAAACTGCTCGGCGCACGCGCGTAGTTCATATTGATAGGATTTAATTCTGCAAAAATAGTATTGATAATGAAATAAATAGTATCTATTAACGAGTGCATACCCGGCCGGTGCCGGGCAGGAGGTGCGCGGAACATCATGGATCAGGACACGGCCCCCGGGACGCGACTGTCGTCCGATGCCGCAAGCCAGGGACGGCGCGTGATGTCGGGCTGCCTGCGTGAGTTCGTCGGCGCGATCGTCACCGGCGAAATGCCCGAGGGCGAATTGCTGCCGCCCGAAGCCGACCTGATCGCGCGTTTCGGCGTCAGTCGCACGACGCTGCGCGAAACGATGCAGCACATGGTGGCGCAGGGTCTGATCCGGTCGCGTCCGCGCGCCGGAACGCTGGTCATGCCGCGCGCATCCTGGAACATGCTCGATCCGGTGGTTCTCGACGCGGCGCTCGATCATCCGCAGGACTTCGACTTCTACCGCGCGCTTCTCGAGGCGCGCGAGGTGCTGGAGCCCGCCGCCGCGCGCGCCGCTGCGCAGAATGCCGGGAACCGGGCGCTGCTGCGCGCGGCCGAAGCCTTTGAGGCGATGGTCGAAGCCAGCAGGCGCGACAACGAGACCTGGAGCCAGGCCGACCTCGATTTTCACACCGCGATCATCGAGGCGAGCGGCAACTGGGTCTTCGCGCAGTTCGGCATCGCGATCCGCGCGGCCCTGCTGGCCAGCTTCCGCAAGACCAACCGGGCCACGCAGTCCTTCGAGGATGCCCTCGAAATGCACCGCAAGGTGCTCGAGGCGATCCGGATGCGCCAGCCCGATGCCGCAGAGGCCGCGATGCGCGACCTGATCGCGCTGGCGCGGCGCGACATGGAGCAGATGCGCGGTGAAATCGACGGCGCGAGGAGAGGCGACGCATGAAGATCACCGGGATCACGGCGACGATCTGCAACGCGGAGATGCGCAACTGGATCTTCGTGCGCGTCGACACCGATGTGCCGGGGCTTTGCGGCTGGGGCGAGGCCACGCTCGAATGGAAGACCCGCGCCGTCACCGGAGCCATCGAGGACATCGCGCCGCTGCTGGTCGGAGAGGATCCGCGCAACATCGAGCAGTGTTTCCAGATCATGACCCGGCACGGTTTCTGGCGCATGGGCGTGATCGGCATGTCCGCGATCAGCGGCATCGAGATCGCGCTTTGGGACATCCTGGGCAAGTCGCTCGACACGCCGGTCTGGCGCCTGCTCGGCGGCCAGTGCCGCAGCCACCTGCGTACCTACACGCATCTCGGCATGGGCAGCATGACGTCGGTCTATGAAACCGAAGGGTCCGCGGAACTGGTCGAGCGGGGCAGGGCGGTCGTGCAGGCGGGCTATGGCGCGGTCAAGGTGGTCTCTATCCCTTATGCCCACTACACCGCACCGATCCGCGCCATCGACACGGTCGGCGCGGCAATGGACGAGCTGCGCTCGGCCCTTGGGCCGGACGTCGATATCATGGTCGATTTTCACGGGCGGCCCGCCTCGGCGACGCTGGCGCGGGATTTCCTGAAGGCGATCGCACCGGCCCGGCCGCTGTTCGCCGAGGAACCGGTGCCACCGGAGAACCTCGAGGCCTGCGCCGAGTTGGCACGGACCTCGCCGGTCACCATCGCCGCCGGAGAGCGGCTGATCGGGCGCGCGGGTTTCGACGCGGCGCTCAAGCTCGGGGCTTTTCACATCGCCCAGCCAGACATCTGCCATGTCGGTGGCCTGTGGGAGGCCAAGAAGATCGCCGCGCAGTGCGAGACGCAGGGCATCGGCGTGGCGCCGCACAACCCGCTGGGACCGATTGCCGGCGTTGCGGCGCTGCATTTCGGGATCTCGACACCGAACCACATCATCCAGGAAGAGATGGTCGGCGCGGTGCCGTGGTACGACGACGTCGTGGCCTGGCCCATCGACCGCAAGCCCGGACGCTGGGACCTACCCGAGGCGCCGGGGCTCGGCATCGAGGTGAACGAGGCCGAGATCGCCCGTCACCCCTTCGCGCAGGAAATCCTGCACACCCGCAACGCGGTGCTGCCTGACGGCACCATCGCGGACTGGTGAGCGCCATGGCGGGACGCCTGCAGGACAAGATCGCCATCGTGACCGGCGCCGGTCAGGGCATCGGAGCCGCCATTGCGCGCAGCTTCGCCGACGAGGGAGCGCAGGTCATTGTCGCCGAGATCAACGAGGTGACCGGGAAAGCCGTGGCCGAGGAGATCGGCGGCAGCTTTGTGCCATGCGACGTCACCCGGCAGCAGGACGTGGATGCGGCAGCGTCACACGCGCTGGATCGGTATGGGCGCATCGACATTCTGGTCAACAACGCCGGGGCCAATGTCTTTCACCTGCCGCACGAGATGCCGCGTTCGGAATGGGCGCGCTGCATGGCGCTCGACCTCGAGGCCTGCTGGGCGATGACCGAGGCGGTGCTGCCCGCCATGCGCCGGCAGGCGTCGGGCGCGGTGGTCAACATCGCCAGCGCGCACGGGTTCAAGATCATCCCGCACTGCTTTCCCTACCCGGTAGCCAAGCACGGGCTGATCGGCCTGACCCGCGCTCTGGGCATCGAATACGCCGCCGAAGGCATCCGGGTGAACGCCATCGCACCCGGCTATATCGACACCGAAATCGCGCAGACCTACTGGGCCGGTTTCGACGATCCGGCCGCCGAACGCCGAAAGGCCGAGGAGCTGCACCCGCCGCGCCGCATCGGTAGCCCCGACGAGGTGGCGATGACGGCCGTTTTCCTCGCCTCGGACGAGGCGCCCTTCATCAATGCCGAGGCGATCGTCATCGACGGCGGGCGATCCGTTCTTTTTCACGACTGACACGCGATACATGGGAGGTATCAAAATGAAGAGACTTGCATCCACAGCCCTCGCTGCGCTGCTGCCCCTGGCGGCCTTCGCGCAGGACGATCTGAAGATCGGCTATATCAACAAGATGGGCGACCATCCGTGGTTCGTGGCCGAGGTGGCCGGTGCCGCCGAAGCCGCCGAGGCCGGCGGCGCGGAGTTCGTCAGCCAGGACGTTCAGTTCAACGCGGATCTGACGATCACGACGCTCGACACGATGATAGGCGACGGGGTCGACGGCATCGCCATCGTGGTGCCGGACCGGGCTCTGGGGCCTGTGGTCGCCGCGCGCGCCGCCGCGGCCGGCGTGCCGCTGATCGCGGTCGACGACGACATCCAGGACGAGGCCGGCAACCCGGTGCCTTACGTCGGGCTCAACGCCTTCGCCATCGGCGAGCGCGTGGGCGAGGAGCTGGCCGGGTTCTACGAAGAAGCCGGCTGGGACGCGGGATCGGTCGGCATCGTCTCGATCGAAGACCGCAAGGCCGACACCTGCATGCAGCGCAACGGCGGGGCCGAGCAGGCGTTGCTCGCGAACTCGGACCTGACCGAGGATCAGATCATCCGTGCGGCCTATGACAACACGATGGTCAATGCCATCGACGTGATGACCACGACGATGACCGCGAACCCGCAGTACGAGCACTGGATCTTCTATGCCTGCAACGACGACGGCGTGCTGGGTGCGGCGCGGGCGATGGAGAACTCGGGCTACCCGGCGGAGAATGGCATCGGCATCGGTATCGACGGCAGCCGCGCCTGCGACGCCTTCGGCAACGGGCGTGCCTCGGCCTACCGCGGCACCATGTGGCTGAACTCGGCCAATCACGGCCGCGACGCGGTGACGCTGTTGCTGGCCGCGATCAAGGACGGGCAGGAGCTGCCGATGACGACCTATTCGGACCCCGAGTTCATCACGATGGACAACTTCGGGGATTACCAGGCCAAGCTCTGCGGCTGAGCAAACCGGACCGGGCGGCGAGTAGGCCGCCCGGTTTATCCGCGCAAGACACGGGGGAGCGTTCGCATGGCACCGCCATTCCTGAAGACCGAGGGCCTGACCAAGCATTTCGGCCCCGTGCGCGCCCTGACGGACGTCTCGATCGAGGCGCGCGCGGGCGAGATCCTGGCGCTGGTCGGCGAGAATGGCGCGGGCAAGTCGACTCTGACGCGCCTGCTCGAAGGGGTGTTTCCGCCGACGCGCGGGACGATCCATGTCGAGGGGGCGGAGGCGCGCTTCGCACAGCCGCGCGAGGCGCATCAGGCCGGCATCCGGGTGATCCACCAGGAACCCGAGATCGTGCCGGACCTGTCGGTGGCCGAGAACATCTTTACCGGCGACCTGCCACGGCGCGGACGGTTCTTTCTCGACTGGTCGCGGTTGCAGGCGGGCACGCAGGCGCTGCTCGAGACCTTCGGAATGACGGGCGAGCTGCATCCGCGGCAGCTTTGCAGCGGGCTCGGGCCCGCGCAGCGACAGATGATCGAGATCATGCGCGCGGTTCAGGCGGGCGGCAGGCTGATCGCCTTCGACGAGCCGACCTCGTCGCTGACCGACGAAGAGACGCGGCGGCTGTTCAAACTGATCCGGCGGCTGCGCGACGAGGGGGTCGCGATCATCTACATCTCTCACCGCCTGGCCGAGATCACCGAACTGGCAGACCGCATCGCCGTCCTGCGCGACGGCGAACTGGTCGAGGACCTGCCGGCCGAAGGCGTGACCGAGCAGGAAATCACGCGCTACATGGTGGGCCGGCCACTTTCGGACCTCTTCCCGCAGCGGCAGCCTGAAATGGGCGACGTGGTCCTGAGCGTTCAGGACATGTCGACGGAACACGTCGACGACATTTCCTTTGACCTGAGAGCCGGCGAGGTGCTCGGCATCGGCGGGCTGATCGGCGCGGGACGCTCGGAGCTTGCCAAGGGCGTGTTCGGTTTTCATCGCCGCACGGGTGGTTCCGTCAGTCTCGCCGGGGTCGAACTGCCCTCGGGCGACACGGGTGCGGCGATCGCCGCCGGGCTGGGCTTCGCGCCCGAGGACCGCAAGGACGAGGCGCTTCTGCTGTTGCAGACGATACTCGAGAACGCCGTGCTCTGCGTGCCCGAAAAGGTCTCGAAGGCGGGGTTCTTCAGCCGGGGCCGGGCGCTCGACCTGATCGGGGGCATCTCGGGGCAGATGCGGCTCAAGGCGTCCTCGCTCGACGCGCCGGTCACGTCGCTCTCGGGTGGCAACCAGCAGAAGGTCGTGCTGACGCGCTGGCTGGCCTGCGATCTCAAGGTGCTGATCCTCGACGAGCCGACACGCGGAATCGACGTCGGCGCGCGGTCCGAGATCTACGACCTGATCCGCAAGCTGACCGACCGGAACGGGCTGGGTGTCATCGTCATCTCTTCCGAGATGCCGGAATTGCTGGGGCTGTCGGACCGCATCCTCGTCATGGCCGACGGGCGCATCCGCGCCGAACTCGACCGCGCAGAGGCAAATGAGGAAGCCATCATGGCCGCCGCCATCCCGCAGGGAAGGGCGGCGCCGCAAAGAGAACTTGAGGGAGTCGGGCGATGACCGATCAGACTGCAAATTCGCGGCGTGACGGGTTTGCGCTGCACCGGATGGCCGAGCGCATCGGCATTCACAACATCAGCCTTCTGGTGGCGCTGATCGCGCTTCTGGTGATCTTCGGCGTGCTGCGCGGCGACGTGTTCTTTTCCGCGCGCAACCTTCTCAACATCGGCATGGGTGTGGCGATACTCGGGGTGCTGGCGATCTCGCAGACTGGTGTGATCGTCTCGGGCGGGCTCGACATCTCGGTCGGCTCCATCGTTGGGCTGACGACGGTGGCGACCGCCATGGCGATCCAGTCGACGGGGTTGGCCGGAGCCGGTATCGTGGCAGGCCTTGTCGTCGGGGCGCTGGCGGGGCTGGTGAACGGGCTTCTGGTCACCTACGGGCGGATCAACGCGGTGATCGTGACGCTTGGGACGATGGCGATCTTTCGCGGGATCGCCTTCATCCTTTCGGACGGGCAGTCGATCTCGATCTTCAGCGACGCCTTCCGCTGGATCGGCACCGGCCGCATCCTCGGCCTGCCGGTGCCGCTGTGGATCCTCATGGCGGTTGCCGCGGGGTTCTACGTCTTCATGCACAAGAGCATCGTCGGGCGGAACTACTATGCCATCGGGGGCAACCCGGTGGTGGCGCGGCTTTCGGGTCTCAACATCCCGCGCTACCGGGTGGCGATCTATATCGTCTCGGGCGTCATGGCCGGCATCGGCGGCGTGCTTCTGGCGGCGCGCACCGGGTCGGGGCAACCGATCTCGGGGTCCGACGGGCTCGAGCTCGAGGCGATCACGGCGGCCTTCCTCGGCGGTTGTGCGATGCAGGGCGGGCGCGGCACGGTGATCGGGGCGCTGCTGGGCGTCGCGATCATCGGCGTGCTCAACAACGGCATGATCCTGACGGCGGTGCCGACCTTCTACCAGATGCTCGCCAAGGGCACGCTGTTGATCCTTGCGGTGTTCCTCGCCGAGTACCGCCTGAACAAGACCTGACGCCTCAGAAGATGTCGGGCTCTGGCACCGGCTTGCCGAAGTCGGTGCGCAGGAAGTCGAAGTCGCAACCCTTGTCGGCCTGTTCGATGTGCTTGGAGAACATGTAGCCGTAGCCGCGTTCATAGCGCGGCTCCGGCTGCGACCAGTTCTCGCTCCGCCGCGCCAGTTCCGCGTCCGAGAGGTCGACCCGCAGTATCCGGTTCGGCACGTCGAGTTCGATGATGTCGCCGGTCTCGATCAGTGCCAGAGGCCCGCCGACGAAGGCTTCGGGCGCGACATGCAGAATGCAGGCGCCGTAGGAGGTGCCGGACATGCGCGCGTCGCTCAGCCGGACCATGTCGCGGTGCCCGTCTTTCAGCAGCGCCTGCGGCATCGGGATCATGCCCCATTCCGGCATCCCAGGCCCGCCCTGTGGGCCCGCGTTGCGCAGCACCATCACGTGATCGGGCGTCATCGGGTAATCGGGATCGCTGATGATCTTCTTCAGCTCGGGATAGCTGTCGGCGACGATGGCGGGGCCGCGATGACGGTGGAACTTCGGGTCGCAGGCGGCGGGCTTGATGACCGCCCCGTCGGGCGCGAGGTTGCCGCGCAGCACGGCAAGCGATCCTTCGTGATAGACCGGATTCGAGAGCGGGCGGATCACGTCGTCGTTGTAATTGACCGCGCCTTCGATGTTCTCGCCCAGCGTCTTCCCGTTCACCGTCAGGGCCGAGAGGTCGAGCCGGTCACGCATCTCGGCCATCAGCGCGGGCAGGCCGCCGGCGTAGTAGAAATCCTCCATCAGGTAGTCTTTGCCGGAAGGCCGAATGTTCGCCAGCACCGGCACCTCGTGCCCAATCCGGTCGAGGTCGTCGAGCTGCCAGTCGATCCCGGCCCGGCCGGCCATCGCAATCAGGTGGATGATGGCGTTGGTCGAACAGCCGGTCGCCATCGCGACGGCGGTGGCGTTGGCGGTCGCGGCGCGGGTCACGATCCTGTCGGGCGTCAGGTCCTCCCAGACCATCTCGACGATGCGCCGCCCGCAGGCCGCCGACATACGCTTGTGCCCGGCGTCCGGCGCCGGAATCGAGGACGCGCCGGGCAGGGTCAGCCCGAAGGCCTCGGCGATCGACATCATGGTCGAGGCGGTGCCCATCGTCATGCAGGTGCCGTAGCTGCGCGCGATGCCGCCCTGCACGCCGTCCCATTGCTCCTTGCCGATGGTGCCGGCGCGGCGTTCGTCCCAGTATTTCCAGATATCGGTGCCCGATCCCAGCTTTTGCCCGGCGTAGTTTCCGCGCAGCATTGCGCCGGCGGGCAGGAAGATGAAGGGCAGGCCCATGCTGAGCGCGCCCATGATCAGCGCCGGCGTGGACTTGTCGCAACCGCCCAGCAGCACGACCCCATCGACAGGGTGCGAGCGCAGCGTCTCCTCCACCTCCATCGCGCCCATGTTGCGGTAAAGCATCGAGGTCGGCTTCAGGAACTGTTCCGAGAAATCGTGCACCGGCAGCTCGGCGGGCATGCCGCCGGCCTGAAGGATGCCCTTGCGCACGAACTCGGCCCGGTCGCGCAGGTGGTGGTGACAGGGCGAGAGATCCGACCAGGTGTTGATGATTGCGATGACCGGCTTGCCCTCCCAGTCCTCGCCGTCGAGCCCCATCTGCATCGCCCGCGAGCGGTGGCCCATCGAGCGCAGGTCGTCGGGCGCGAACCACCGGGCGGAGCGGAGATCTTCGGGGCGTTTAGGCATGGCGGATCCTTGGGTCAGGAAATGGGCTGGGCGAATGTGAACATGAGCAGCACGATCAGGCCGGCCAGGACCAGTCCGAGAATCCAGGGCCAGAATCCGTAGCCGTTGATGTCGTCGTCGGAGTCGCGTCCGATCATGGCAGCCTCCTCAATTCAAGAGCTCGGGCAGAAACAGTGCGATCTGCGGAAACATCATCACAAGCACCAGCCCCGTGATCTGAAGCGCGATGAAGGGCAGCACGGCGATGAAGATCTCCTGCAGGGTCACGTCCTTCGGCGCCACCGATTTCAGCCAGAAACAGGCCGGGCCGAAGGGCGGCGAGAGGAAATAGATCTGGATGTTCATCACGAAGAGTATGCCGAACCAGATCTTGGCCTGGTCTTCGGTCAGGCCCAGTTCGGGGGCGAGCGTCATCACCACGGGCGCGAAGACCGGAACGGTGATGAGCACGATGGCGATCCATTCCATGAATGTTCCGAGCACCATCAGGATCAGCATCATCACGATCACGGTGCCCATCGCCGAAAGCCCCAGGTCGAGGAACAGCGAGCGGATGAAGTCGCCGCCGCCGACGAGGTTGAAGATGCCCACAAAGCTGACCGCGCCGAGGATCAGCCAGATGATCGTGCCGACGGTGGTCATGGTCCCGAGCAGCGAGGCCGAGATCACGGCCCAGTTGAAGCGGTTGCGCACCGCGGCGATGAAAAGCGCGCCGATGCAGCCGACCGCGGCGCTTTCGGTCACCGAGGCGACGCCCCCGTAGATCGACCCCATGACCATCGTGATCAGGATGATGCACAGGATCACCGCGGTCATCCGCTCGCGCGACATCTTTTGTTGTGTGCCGGTTATCTCGGCGACCTCAGCGGCGGTCGGGGCCATTGAGGGGTTGAGATTGACGCGGATCAGCGCGTAGCCGGCATAAAAAGTCGCCAGCATGATCCCTGGCACCGCGCCGGCCATGAAGAGGTCACCGATGCCGACCTCTGCCGAGACGCCGTAGACGATGGTGATGATCGACGGCGGGATCAGCGTGGCCAGCGCGCCCGAGGCGCAGATCAGCCCGATCGAGAGCTTGCGATCATAGCCCAGTCGGAACATCTGCGGCAGGGCCACGAGACCCAGCATGACGATCTCGCCGCCCATGACGCCCGACATGGCGGCGAGAATCACGGCGACGACGGTGGTCTGCACCGCGACGCCGCCGCGCAGGTTTCCGGCAAAGATCGACATGGCGTCGAAGAGATCCTCGGCGATGCCCGCGCGTTCGAGGATCGAGGCCATGAGCACGAAGAACGGCACGGCGACAAGCGAGTAGTGTTCGAGCAGGCCGACCGCGTTCGAGCTGACCAGAAACAGGCCGCGCGGCCCGAAGAACCCGACCGCCATTATCACCGAGACGAACAGCGTCACGATGCCCAGCGGCATGCCGGTCATCATCAGCGCCACCAGCAGCAGCACCATGATCATCGAGATCGTGCCGAGGTCCATGCCGCGCAGGTTCAGCGCCTGCGAGGGATCCATCGCGCTGCCGATGCCCGAGATGAAATTGGAGAAGACCCCGAAAGCTTCGATGCCGAGCGCATGGCTCAGGAACGCCGAGAGGAAGTAGACGACGAAGTAGACGGCGACGACCTTGACCGCCAGCCGCGCGGCGCGGGAGGTCAGATGCCGGTAGAGATTCGTCATCAGCTGCGCGAGGTACATGAAGGCGCCGAGGACCATCAGCGACTTCATCATCATCGGGAGGGGCGAGTTGAAGGCGGAGCCTGATTTCTCGATCCGCCGCACGCTGTCATAGGCACGGATCGGCGCGTCGGTCAGCAGCATGTAAAGCGCGATCACACCGATCACCATCGCGAAAAGCTCGAGCCACCAGCGCTGCGCGGGGCTGGCGATGTTGTGGATCACGGTGATCGAGATGTGGCGCTTCTTCATCGTCACGTAGCCCGCCGACAACATCCAGGCGGCGGCGACGACGACCATGACCGTCTCGAAGGCCCAGAAGGTGGGCTTGTTCAGCACGTAGCGGGAAAAGACCTCGTAGAGCGTCGCGAGTGCGGCGATCAGGTAGAAGGTCGAGATGGCGATGCCGGTGACGTGGCTGACGTGTTCGACCGGCCCGTAGGCACTGCGCGGCAGGTCCGGGGCATCGTCCGCAGGGGTCTGCGCCGCGATCTCGATGTCCGTCGTCTCGAGGACCCTGTCGTACTTCTCGCTCATCGCCTTGCCCTCGTCTGCCCGGTTCTGCCCGGCTCCCGCGGGAGCGGCGCCGCCCCGGGGCCGGCCCGGGACGCGCGCGTTTTACTGGGTGGCCGCCTCAGAGCAGGCCGGCCTCCTTCATGAAGGCGACATGCGCGTCAAAGACTTCCTTGGCGAGATCAGAGCCCGCGGCGAAGTCGTTCCAGGCGGCCTGTGCGATTTCACGCAGCGCGTCGCGCTCTTCCTGTGGCCAGTCGATCACCTCGATCTCGCCGGCGGCCTTGTCACGGGCCACGAGCTGCCGGTCGAGCCGGTCGAAATGCTGGCGCAAGCCGTTGTAGGCGGCGAGGTACCAAGTTTCGAGCGCCACGCGCTCCTGCTCGGAAAGCTCGTCATAGACCGCCTGGCTGACCGTGAACTGCAGGATCGGGGTCGAGTGGATGCCGGGGAAGATCGGGTACTTCGCGATCTTGTGCATGCCGTTGGCATCGTTGTTGGCATAGGCCGAATTGTCGGCGGCGTCGATCACGCCCTTTTCCAGCGCGCCGTAGGTTTCCGAACCGGACATCGACACCGGCGCCGCACCTGCGCGCTTGAAGACATCGGCCGCAAGGCCCTCGGGAGAGCGGATCTTCAGCCCTTCGAGATCGGCGACACCGCGCACCGGCACCTTGGATACAAAAGCCTCGCGGGCATAAGCGCCACAGCCGATGACATGCACGCCCGGGAAATGGGTGTCGTAGAGCTTTTGCAGCATCTCCTTGCCGCCACCCTGGGCACAGAAAGCCTGGATCTGGTCGGCGCTGTCATACCCCGCGATGAGGTCGCCCATCAGTGCGAAGGCCGGATCGATCCCGGCGAAGTAGTTGATCGAGGTGAGATCGCCATCGAGAATGCCGACCGCGATCGCCTCGGCGGTCTCCCGCCGGGGCACGACGGCGTCGACGGGAAGCAGTTCCACGGTCAGCGCGCCGCCCGTCATCGTCTCGAGCTTCGGCACCCATTCCTCGTTGAGGTAGGCCAGCGAGGCGTGGCTCGCATTCGACGAGGTCTGGATTTTCAGAACCCGGTCGGCGGCCTGCGCCGCGCCCGCAGCGACTCCCAACACCGCCGCTATGGCAAGGGTTTTTCCCAACGCGTTGATCTTCATGACACTCCTCCCGAAGTCAGTGGATCGCGAACGGCCACGCCGTCCTTCTAATTCGTCAACTGATATATTAGTTGACTACCACGGTCAACTATCTACGATACAATGGAATTTTCGCACCAAGGATCAAATGGGAACTGCCGTCAACAAAGTCGACTTGTTCGGAGGAGGTGCTGCGGCGGCGCCGGAACGGGTTTACCGGGACCTGCGCGCACGGATCATCGACTTCGACCTGCCGCCCGGTTCGACGCTCAGTCGCGGCGAGTTGACCGCGCAATACCGCGTCAGCCAGACCCCGGTGCGCGAGGCGCTGCAGCGGCTCGAACAGGAGGGGCTGGTCCGGATCTTTCCGCAGTCGCGGACCGTGGTGTCGAAGATCGACGTGCGGCAACTCTCCGAAACGCATTTCCTGCGGGTCTCAGTCGAGACAGAAGTCGTGCGCAGGCTCGCATCCGGCGACGGCGTGGACGTGGTCGGACGCGCGAAGGCCATCGTCGACATGCAGGAGATCCTGGTCGGCACGGAAGATCAGATGCCGATGTTCTCCGATCTCGACCGGACCTTTCACCGGACGCTGTTCGAAGGCGTCGGGATGGAAAGCCTGCATGCGCTGCTGCTCGTTCGGCTGGGTCACCTCTATCGCTGCCAACGGCTCGAACTGCCCCTCGAGGGCAAGATGCGCAGCATCGTCGACGCGCATCGGTCGATCCTCGACGGGCTGTCACGGCGCCATCCGCCGGCTGCGGTGGACGCCATGCGCCGGCACCTCTCGGGCACGATCAGCCGGGTCGAGGCGATCCGGGGCGAACACCCCGACTATTTCACCGACGACGACTTTCGCTGGGGCGGCGGCTAAACGCGCACCGGCGAACTGATCCCGAAACACCCGGAGGCCAAGACGTGATCCACCCAGAAGAACTGCGCGACGTGCTGCGCTCGGGGCTGCTGTCCTTTCCGGTGACGCCCTTCGATGCCGAAGACGCCTTCAACCCGCGCGCCTTCGCCGCGCATCTCGAATGGCTGTCGCCGCACGACATCGCCGGGCTAATCGTGGCGGGCGGCACCGGCGAACTCTTCAGCCTGACGCCGGACGAGGTGGTCGCGGTGGTCCGGGCGGCCCGTGCCGCCCAGCCCGACCGTCCGGTGATCGCCGGCTGCGGCTACGGCACCCGGCTCGCCTGCGAGATGGCGCAAGGCATCGAGGCGGCGGGTGCCGACGGCATCCTGCTGCTGCCGCATTACCTGATCGGCGCACCGCAGGACGGGATCGAGACACACATCCGGACTGTGTGCAATGCGACCCGCATGGGGGTCATCGTCTACAACCGCGGCCAATCGGTCGTTTCGGCGGACACGCTTGCGCGGCTGGCCGACGGCTGCCCGAACCTCGTCGGTTTCAAGGACGGCACCGGCGACATCGACACGGTCAAGCGGATCACCGTGAGCCTCGGCGACAGGCTGGCCTACATCGGCGGGATGCCGACGCACGAGCTTTTCGCGCAAGCCTACCGCGGTGCCGGGGTCGACACCTATTCCTCGGCCGTCTTCAACTTCGCCCCCGAAACCGCGCTTGCGTTTCATCGGGCCTTCACCGCCAGGGACGACGCAGCCTGCGAGCACATGCTGCGCGATTTCTACTATCCCTTCGCGCGGATCCGCGACCGCAAGACCGGCTATGCCGTATCCGCGATCAAGGCCGGCGTCACGCTGCGGGGTTTTGACACCGGATCGGTCCGCCCGCCGCTCACCGACTTGACCGGTGAAGAACGGGACATGCTGTCGGCATTGATCGCCTCGCGGCGATGACGGCGGGCGAAATGCGGGATGTGCAGGCGGTCGTTGCGGCTGAAACCGATCCACCCGGGTTCAGCGCGGAGCCGGATCGAAGGCCCGGATACGCTCCACGCACAGCGCCTTGAACGCCTTGAGCGGCGAGTAACTCTCGGCAAAGGCGCGGTTGTAGAGATTGACCGGCAGCTCCCAGAGCGGGTCCTCGAGCTCCAGCTCGACGAGGCCGGCCTCGATCGCCGGCGCGACCAGCGGGCCGATGAGAACCGAGATAAAGTCGGAACCTTTAATGAAGGCGGTGAGCGTGGCCGGCGAATTCGAGCGCATCACGAAGCGCGGCGGCGGCAGCCCGCGCAGCGCCATGAAATGCCGTGATTGCTGGACGATGATGTCATCCTCGTAGAATCCAACCCAGGGCGTCGAAACCATGTCCGCCGCCGAGATGCATCGCTTTTGCCCCAATGGTGATGCCGGATCGGCGACGACTTTCATCGGCAGGTTCACGACGTGCTGTTGTTCGAACCCGTCCGACAGCAGCCGGGCGATGGACCCGGCGGCCACGACAACGTCAAGTTCTCCGTCCGCAAGACGCGCAGCGAGCTGGTCCCCGACGCCGGAGATGAGGTCGAAAGACAGGTCCGGGAATTGCCGGTGCATTTCGCGCAGCGTGCCTGGCAGGAGCGTCGCCGCCCAGGCGACACCGGCGCCGATCCGAAGCGTGCCGCCGGCATCTCCGCGCTGCATTCGCATCTCGTCCGAGGCCAGTCGCCCGCCCTGCCGCAGCGCGGTCCCGAACCGGTAAAGCGCGTCCGCGGCGGGCAGGGGCGCCATGCCCTTGACCGAGCGCTCGAAAAGGGGCTGGCCAAGTTCGTCCTCGAGGTTCTTCAGGCTCACGGTCAGCGCGGGCTGCGTGATGCCGAGGCGCTCCGAAGCCCGGTGAATGTTCTGCGTCTCGTAAACCGCGAGAAACTGCGCGATCCGCCGGTTTAAAAAGAGCGAGTCCATGCTTCGATAAATCATGCTTATCGAGAACGCTTCAATACTCATTTTACATTATCTTGATCGGCGCGGCATCCTCTTGGTGGAGCTTCGGGAGGAAACGATGAAATCGGTCTTTGTGCTGTTCGACAGCCTCAATCGCGCAGCCCTCGGCGCCTATGGCGGCACGACGGTCAAGACGCCGAACTTCGACCGTTTCGCAAAACGTGCGATGACCTTCGATCGGCACTACGTCGGGTCTCTGCCCTGCATGCCGGCGCGGCGCGACATGCATTCGGGGCGGCTCAACTTCACGCACCGGTCCTGGGGGCCGCTCGAACCGTTCGACAATTCGTTTGCGCAGATCCTCGGCGACGCAGGTGTCTACACTCACCTGATTACCGACCACCTGCACTACTTCGAGGATGGCGGGTCTGGCTATCACACGCGCTTCAACACCTGGGAGTTCATCCGCGGGCAGGAGCACGACCCCTGGGTGGCGATGGTCGAGCCACCCGTGGACCGGTTCCGCGAGACATATTCGGACAAGAACTATCCCTTCGACCGCTCGGACAAGCGGTTTCAGGGCATGATCAATCGCGAGGTGATCCGGGAGGAAAGGGATTTCCCGGGGCCGCAGTGCTTCGACGCGGGGCTGGCGTTCCTCGACCGCAACCGCGCCGCACAGGACTGGCTTCTGATGATCGAGTGCTTCGATCCGCACGAGCCGTTTCATGCCCCCGAGCCCTACCGCGACGCCTACGAAAGCGGGTACGAAGGGCCGATCCTCGACTGGCCGCGCTATGCGGAAGTGACCGAGAGTGACACCGAGATCGCAGAGATCCGGGCCAATTACGCAGCACTTCTGGCGATGTGCGACGCGCATTTCGGGCGCCTGCTCGACTATTTCGACGAACACGATCTTTGGGCCGATACCGCACTGGTGCTGTCGACCGACCACGGGTTCCTGCTGTCCGAGCATGACTGGTGGGGCAAGATGCGCACACCATATTACGAAGAGATCAGCCACATCCCGCTGATGATCCACGATCCGCGTGCGCCGCAGGCGGCGGGGCGGCGCAGCGAGGCACTGACCCAGACCGCGGATCTCATGCCCACGCTGCTGGGTCTCAACGGTGTCGCGGTCCCCGCCGAGGTGCGCGGGCGCGATCTGCACGATACCGTTGCCGGACGCGACAAGATCGGCCGCGATGTTGCCGTCTTCGGCGTCTTCGGCGGGCCGCTCGGCGTCACCGACGGGCGCTATTCCTACTACCACTACCCGCCGGACCTCTATGCCGAAGGGCTGCGGGAATACACGCTGATGCCCACGCACATGGACACGTTCTTTACCGCCGAAGAGCTGCGCACCGCGACACTGTCGCCGGGGTTCGACTTCACGCGGGGCGCGCCGGTGCTGTCGATCGCAGCCCTGCCGGGGGCGAAGCGGGTGCCGATGAACGACGGGCTGGCCTTCGGGGACGTCGGAACGCGCCTCTTCGATATCTCGAAGGACCCCGAGCAACAGCAGCCGCTGGACGATCCGGCGGTGGCCGAACGGCTGATGCGCGGCGCGGTCGCGGTGCTCGAGGATCTCGACACGCCTCAGGAGGTCTATGGCTGGTACGGGATCGAAACCTACAGGACACATGCAAGGGAGGAACCACATGCAACTGTCACCTAAACTGATCGGCGCGGCCCTCGGGCTGGCGCTTGCGACGGGTCCGGCGCTGGCCGAGTTTCCCGAACGCAACATCGAGAACATCTATCCCTGGAACCCCGGCGCGACGATGGCGGCAAGCCAGGTCATCGCCGACGCGATGGGCGAAGAACTCGGCGTCAACATCTCGGTCGTCTCGACGCCCGGCGCCGGCGGGGTCAAGGCCTTCGAGACCGCGCTGTCGCGGGATGCCGACGGCTACACGATTATCGACGGCTACGTGGCCCCGCTGGTGCTGCAGCCGATGCAGGGCAACGCGGACTGGAGCTACACCGATTTCGTGCCGCTGTGGTCGGCGACCGCGAACGCTTTCGCCATCGCGGTGCGCAAGGGCGACGACCGCTTTCCGGATCTCGACGCGCTGATCGACTACATGCGCGAGAACCCCGGCGAGCTGCGCTATTCGCCTGGCACGCCCGGCGCGCTGCCGCACATGTCGGCCGCCAAGATGATGCAGGTGGCGGACGTGCATGCCCAGGTGGTACCTTACCCGGAAATCGACGCGGCGGTACGTGACGTGCGCGGCGGCATCCTTGATTTCATGGTCATCAACACCGGCGTTTACGCGATCAACAAGGAAGACGTCGACATCCTTGCCGTGCTGTCGGATTTCGGCGCGGCCTCAGAAACCTACGGCGGTGCCCCGCTGGTGGGCAGCTTCGGCATCGACATCGAGATGACCGGCCTGTCGACGATGGGCTGGAACTGGTGGCTGGTCGAAAAGGGCACGCCCGAGGATGTGGTCGCGACGCTGCGCGGCGCCATGGGCGCGGCCCTGGCGCGCGAGGACATCCAGCAGAAACTGATCGACATGGGCTACGTTCCGACCCTGCAGGCCCCTGAAAGCTACGACGCGGTCGTGGGCCCGATCGCGGAACAGATCAGCAGCGGGATCGACGCGATCGCCTGGGAAGAAGGCAAGCTCGGCCAGTGACACGGGGACACCGGCGCGGCAAACTCGCCGGGGCAGGGGCATGGTCGGATGTCGGCCATGCCCGGCGCAAGGGAGAGACCGGTGCGACGTTACGGGTATGACTGGATCGTCTGGGCGCTCATGCTCGGGCTTCCGGCCGTTGCATTCTGGCAGATCGCCACGTCGCTGACCGAACAGGAGGTGGCCAGCGGCGGCCCGATGCAGAACGCCGCGATCTTCCCCGAGATCGTCGCCTGGGTTCTGCTGGGTCTCTGCGGACTGCAGGCGCTGCGGATCGCGACGGGTCATGTCGGCCAGCCCTCGCCTGTCGAGGGCACGCCGACGACCCGGACGGCCCTGACCGCCAGTGCACTGTTCATTGTGTTCCTGCTGTCTCTCGGCTGGCTCGGCTACTACATCGCGGCACCGCTGCTGCTTGCGGCGCTGCTGCGGCTCTTCGGGGTCGGCTGGCTCAACACGCTGCACTTTGCCGTCGGGCTTACCGTCGCTGTGGCCTTCATCTTCGAGGGCCTGCTGAACGTGGTGCTGCCGCTCGGCTTTTCGAAATTCACCTTCTTCGGCTAGGAGGCCCGCGTGTTCGACCTGCTGTCCGAAGGGGCGCCGCTTTTCTTCACCGTGCAGTCGGTCCTGCTGACGCTGGTCGGCGTCGTGGCCGGTCTGCTGATCGGCGTGCTGCCCGGACTCGGCCCGCTGCTGGGCATCGTGCTGATGCTCCCGGTCGCCTTCCATCTGCCACCGATCGCGGCCATGGGCATGCTGATCGCGATCCAGGTCGGCGGTTCGGCTGGCGGGTCGATCTCTGCGATCCTGTTACGCATCCCGGGCACGCCGCTTGCCGCTGCGACGCTGTTCGACGGCTATCCGATGGCCCAGAAAGGCCGCAGCCAGGACGCCATAGGGCTCGCGATCACCGCCTCGGCACTCGGCGGGCTGGTGGGTGGTTGCGTCTTGCTCTTCTTCTCGCCCATCGTCGCGGCCTTCGCGCTGAACTTCGCGCCCCCGGAATACGCCGCGATGGCCGTTCTGGGCCTTTTGACCATCGCCATCGTCTCGGAAGGCTCGGCGATCAAGGGGCTGATGGCCGGCTGTTTCGGCCTGCTGATCGCCACGGTCGGCACGGACGAGTTCACCAACGCCTACCGCTTCACCTTCGGGAACTTCAACCTGACCAGCGGCCCGCACATCGTCGCGGTTGTCGTCGGTCTCTTCGCGCTTTCGGAACTCTTCTTCCAGGTCGAGGCCGGCGGGTTCCTGCAACGGCCCGACATCCAGCGCATCGCGGTGTCGTTTCGCGCCCTGCGCCTGATCCTGCGCCACAAGCTCAACGTGCTGCGCTCGGCCCTGATCGGGACGTTCTTCGGGGCCATTCCGGGTGCGGGCGGCGATGTGTCGGCCTTCATCTCCTACGCGGTGGCGCGCCGGCTCGCCAAGCCCGAGGAAGGGTACGGCGAGGGCGC
This sequence comes from Roseobacter sp. FCG-D35, assembly GCF_033436665.1. Lineage (NCBI taxonomy): Bacteria > Pseudomonadati > Pseudomonadota > Alphaproteobacteria > Rhodobacterales > Roseobacteraceae > Roseobacter > Roseobacter sp. FCG-D35. The sequence goes on along the minus strand of NZ_JAWQFO010000006.1, from coordinate 200,054 downwards.
CGAGGGCGGGGTGGTCGCGACGGAAGCGGCCAACAACGGCTGCTGCGGCGGGGCGCTGATCCCGACGCTGTCGCTGGGCATCCCGGGCGATGCCTCGACGGCGGTGCTGCTCGGCGCGCTCTTCCTGCTGGGGTTCTTTCCGGGACCGGAGCTCTTCCGCTACAATCCAGATATCGCGGGCGGCATCTTCATCGCCTATCTCACCAGCAACGTCATGCTGCTGATCGCGGGCATCGTGCTGGTGCCGTTTTTCGGCGCGGTGCTGAAGGTGCCCAAGGCCTGGCTTTTGCCCGCGGTGCTGCTGCTTTCGGTCATGGGTACCTATTCGCTGCAGAACTCGACCTTCGACCTGTGGGTGATGCTTTTCTTCGGCGTCGTGGGCTACCTGATGCGCCGCGCAAGTTATCCGCTGGCGCCGATCATCATCGGGATCATCCTCGGGCCCATTCTCGAGAACAACCTGCGGCGGTCCCTGCTGATCTCGCGCGACGGGCCGATGATCTTCATCGAACGGCCCATTTCGGCAACGATCCTCGTCATCGTCGCGCTTCTGTTCGCCTACGTGGTCTATTCGACGATCTATCCCAAGACGACAACGCGGTCCGCCGAGGCAACGGACGGGGTGAGTCGCGAGCCCTGACGCATCGGGCTGGTCTCAACGATCCGGACCGGTCCCGTCGCGGCGGGACCCGCGCGGTGCCATTGCGGCAAGCGCAAAGTCCGTCGCCTGTTCGACCTGGCGGCGGATTTCGGCCTCCGACACGGTGGGTCGACGCCCGATGAGCAGTTCGACCTGCAGGCCGCCGCGCAGCATCTCGGGCAGGATCCGGGCGACGAAGGCCGGGTCCGGCACATCGAGCGCACCAGCGCTTGCCTGCTCGGTCAGCCAGTGCTCGAGCACCTTGCGCAGCCGCATCGGGCCTGCCTGCCAAAGCAGGTCGGCGGTGTCGCGGTCGGCGCCGCCGGTGGCGATGAACTGGCGGAAGACGGCGGTGACCTCGGGCGACAACAGGCGGGTGACGAAGGCCGTGCCGACGGCGATCAGCCAGTCGCGGGGGGCCAGAACCTCTTCGTCCGGCAGGGCGGCATCGCGGGCGATCCCGCTGACGATCTGTTCGATCACCGCCCGCAACAAGCCTTCCTTGCCGCCGAACTCGAGATAGACGTTCCGGCGCGACCCGCCGGTTTCGGCGATGATGTCATCGAGCGATGTCGCTTCGAACCCCTTCTCGACGAACAGTTTTCGCGCCGCCGCGATCATCTTCTCGCGGCGCGCTTCCTGACGGCTGCGCTCAATCGTTTCCGCCATTCCCGGTCCTTCGTCTTGACGTGGTATCTGTCAGTACCATATGTAACCGAACGTTGGTATTCAAGAGTACCGTTTTCGGAGGACGACAGATGCGACACATGTTGCCCGCAGCCGCCCTGCTGCTGCTTGCCGCCTGCTGGGGTGAGGAGGAGCCCCTCCCGGACGATACTCCGCGCGCGGTTCGCACGATCGTCGTCGCTGCCGAAGACCCGGTGCGCGTGCGGCATTTCCCTGCGATCCTCGAACCGCCCGAGATCACGCGGCTGGCTTTCGACGTGACCGGCCGGCTTGGCCCGCTGGGCCTACGGATCGGGCAGGAGGTGTCCGAGGGCGAGGTGCTGGCGCAGGTCGAGGCGGTCGATGCGTCTTTGCGGCTGGAACAGGCCAGGGCCGCGGTGACCGAGGCCGAGGCCGGGCTGGCCAACGCCGCCGATACCGCGAACCGCCAGCGCACGCTGGCCGAACGCGGCGTCGCGTCCGAGGCGGCCCGCGACAGCGCGGTCACCGCCGAGCGGCAGGCGCAGGCGCGACTGGAACAGGCCGAGAAGAACCTCAACCTGCTCGAAGAAAGCCTCGCCGACACCAGCCTCAAGGCGCCGTTCGACGGGATCGTGAACACCATCGAGGTCGATGCGTTCGGCAACGTCGCCGCGGGTCAGCCGGTGGTCACGATCTACCCCGACACCGGCCTGCAGGCGACGATCCTCGTGAGCTACGACGTGGTGTCGCAGCTGTCGCTTGGCGATCCGGTCAGCGTGCTGCCGACGGACGGTCCCGACGCGCCGCTCGAAGCCACGATCACCGAGATCGCCCGGCGCGCGCCGGCGGTGTCCTCCTTCCCGGTGGTGGTGACGCTCGAAGACACGCGGCCCGACCTGCGCTCGGGCATGGCCGTGGGCGTCAGCTTGCCGCTGCCGCTTCCGGAGGCCGCAGACGGTCTGCCGATCCCGATTTCCGCGCTGGCACTCAACCGGTCGGCCAAACTCGACGATCTGACGCGCACGGCAGATGTCTTCGTGTTCACGGAAGGCGACGGGGAGGCGCCCGGCACCGTCACGCCGCGCACCGTCGGAATCTCCGCCGTGGTCGAGGACAAGGTCTTTGTCACCGACGGGCTTTCCGAGGGCGAGCGCGTCGTGACCGCGGGCGTGTCGTTCCTGCGCGCAGACCAGCCGGTCACGCTCTGGGAGGAGTCGCCATGAGCGCGCTGACCCGTTTCGGACTGTCCTACAGCCGCCTGACGATCCTCGTCTCGATCCTTTTGATCGCGGTCGGCGTCTCGAGCTACCTGAACTTCCCCAAGCGCGAGGATCCAGCGATCACCGTTCGGACCGCGATCGTGACCGCGGCCAACGAGGGGCTGACGCTTGCGCAGCTCGAAGAACTGGTGGCGCTGCCGCTGGAGGAAGCCGCCCGCGCGGTTCCCGGCGTCTCGGAGGTCCGGACGCAGCTGACCGGCGGGGCGGCGATCCTCCAGGTCGATCTGGCAGACGAAGTGCCCGAGGAAGACCTCAAGCGCGTGTTCGACGAGATCCGCGACGACATGGACGGGCTGGCGCGAACGTTGCCCGAGGGAACGCTCGGCCCGATCGTGAACAGCGACTTCGGCGATGTCGCCGTCGCCACCATCGCGGTCACCGGGGAAGGGTTCGCGCTGCCCGAAGTGGAGGACGCTGCGAAGGCGTTGCGCGACAGGCTCTACGCGCTCGACGCCGTGGCGGCGGTGACGCTCTACGGTCAGCAGGACGAGGTCGTGACACTCCAGATCGACCGGGCGCGGCAGGCGGCCATCGGGACGACACTGAACCAGGTGATCGCCGCGGTGCGCGATCAAAACGTGCGCCTCCCGTCGGGGTCGGTGGTCAGTGGCACGGCGCGGGTGCCGCTGGATACCTCCGGAGACCTCGCAGGGGTCGAGGACATCCGCGACCTGCTCATCGAACTGCCGGATCAAGGCCTGGTGCGGCTTGGCGATCTTGTCACCGTGACGCGCGGACTGTCCGACCCGCCGGTGCGCCCGGTCTTTCAGGATGGCCGACCGGCCATTGTGCTTGCGGTCGAGATGCAGGATGGCGAGGACATAACCGACGTGGGGCCGCAACTGAAGGAAACCGTCGCGGCATTTCTCGCCGGCCAGCCCATCGGGATCGACGCGACCTTCAGCACCTTCCAGCCCGAGATCGTCGAGGACAGCGTCTACGGCGCGCTGCTGAACATGGCGCAGACCTTCGCCGTGGTCCTCATCGTGATGCTGTTTTTCCTCGGCTGGCGCGAGGCGCTTGTGGTCGCGGCCATCGTTCCGTTGGCCGTCAGCTTCGCCTTCGGGTTAATGGGTCCGTTCGGGGTCGAGCTTCAGCAGGTCTCGATTGCTGCGATCATCATTTCGCTCGGCCTGCTTGTCGACAACGGCGTCGTGATCGTCGAGGACATGCAACGCCGGATCGGCGAGGGCGCGGCCCGTGCCGACGCGGCGATCGAGGCCGGGCGACAATACGTCGTGCCGCTGGCCATCGCTTCTGTCACGACGGTGGCCGCCTTCCTGCCGCTTTTCCTGCTGATCGGGACCGAGGGCGAATACGGGTATTCGCTGGGGGTCGTGGTCATGCTGATGCTGACGGGCAGCTTCCTGTCGGCGCTCTACATCCTGCCGCGGATCGCGGTATGGATCATTCCAGAACCGGAGGCCGAGCCAAAACCGACGGTCTTCGACCGGGTGGCCGACAGGTATGCAGCACTGGTGCGACGCGTGATCGCCTGGCCGCTGGTCTCCGCCGGGTTGGTTCTGCTTGTGATCGGCTTCGGGGCATCGCGGATGCCGGGCGTGCCGCAGCAACTGTTCCCGCTGTCCGAACGCGCCCAGATCCTCGCCTATCTCGACATGCCGAAAGGCACCGACATCTCGGAGACGCGCGACACGGCGCTGGCGTTCTCGGACTGGCTGACCGGCGCGGAAAATCCCGAGGTCACCGGCGTCACCACCTATGTCGGCGCAGGCGGCCCGCGCTTCGTGCTTTCGCTGGATCCGGCGGATGTCGATCCGGCTTCGGCCTTCCTGCTGATCTCGACAAGTTCGTTCGAGACTTCGAGCGCGGTTCTCGACCGCGCGCGCGCTCATGTTGCCGCGCGTGTTCCGGACGCGCAGGTACGGCTCAAACGGCTCGCCATGGGCGGGCGCGAACCGAGAGTCGACGTCGAATTGAGCGGGCCGGATCCCGACAGGCTGTTGGCGGCGGCCTACGACGTCGAGGTAGCCTTTGCCGAAGTGCCCGGCCTGATCCAGAACCGCAACGACTGGGGCGCCAAGCGCCTCACGGGGCGGATCGATATCGCGCAGGACCGCGTGCGCCCGTATGACCTGACCTCTCGCGACATCTCGGACCTCCTGGAAGGTTTCTTCGACGGGCGGCAGATCAGCACATTGCGCGATGGCGAGAGGCTGGTGCCGATCCTGCTGCGCGGCGCGCCGGAGGATCGGCAGGACTACTCCGCCATCGCGAACGCGGCCTTCAGTGCCGACGGGCAGGTTCTGTCGATCGACCAGCTTGCGGACCTGCAACCGCGGCTCGAGTTCTCGACCCTGCGCCGTATCGACCAGATGCCGACCGTCACCGTTTCGGCAATTTCCGAGACCATGCCGTCGGCGGCGCTGCTGGAGCATGTGCGCCCGGCGCTGAACCGGATCGCAGAAGACCTCGGGCCGGGCTACGACCTCGGCATCGGCGGCGAGCCTGAAAACTCCGCCGAGGTGCGCACCAAGCTCGGCGGCGGATTCCCGATTGCCATCATGGTCATGCTCATCGCGCTGATGGTGCAGTTCGACAGTTTCCGGCGCGTCGGCATCACCGCCCTGTCGGTGCCGCTTGTCATCGCGGGTGTGCCGCTGGCGCTGCTGGCGGCGGGCAAACCGCTCAGCTTCTTCGGGATCCTGGGGCTGATCGCGCTGTCGGGGATCGTCATCAACAACGCCATCGTGCTGATCGACCAGATCGACATCGAGCGCCAGGACAAGGGTCTCGACGACGCCATCGTCGAGGCTGCGCGAAAGCGGTTCCGACCGATCCTGCTGACCTCGCTGACCACCGTCATCGGGCTGGCACCCATGGCCGTCGCCGGCGGCGCGCTGTGGGAGCCGATGGCGACTTTGATGATGGGCGGTCTCGGCGGCGCATCGATCCTCGCGCTGGTCTGGGTGCCGGCGCTCTACCGGCTTGCCTTCCGGCGGGCCGGGTCGACGGTATCGGACAGCCCAAAGGCGGCCACCGCATGACGACGGCCGGTGTCCGAGCGCCGACCGCCGCGCGGAACCGATGCTGGCGCTAGGTTTATCCCGCGTGGATCCCCAAAGGCGGAAGGAATCTGGATACGCTAAATAACATAACTAGCCTTATGGCGCTAAGCGTCGTGCTTGGGTGATCGAGACGGCGCCAGCGGAGAAATCCGGGAGTTTTCGCGATCCGAGGGTCGCGGAAGGTTATGCGTTGCCTGCGGCATTCCGGACCGGGCTGGTTGCCGGCGACGTGAACGAGACAGACCGATTCAACGACCGAGCCTCCCACGTCCGGCAAATGCCGGCGTCTTCCGATGGCGGTCCAATATTTGCGACCGCATGAGAGAAGCCGGTTGTAAATTGCGCCAAGCACAATACCGTTGGCACAAATCAAAACCGGGAGGACACCATGAGACTATTCACGAAACTCGCCGCGGCCGCACTTATCGCGTCGTCGGGGCCGGCCCTGGCGCAGCAGCAGCTCTCGATCGCGACCGGCGGCACGGGCGGCGTCTACTATCCGATGGGCGGCGGCCTTGCCGAGGTCATCAACAACCACGTCGAGGGCTTTTCCGCGACCGCCGAGGTCACCGGGGCCTCCGTCGAGAACATGGGCCTGATCGCGACCGGCGACGCCGACCTCGCCATCGCGCTGGCCGATACGGTGCAGCAGGCCTACCAGGGCACCGGACGGTTCGAGGGTCAGCAACTGCCGATGGTCCGGGCCGTCGGCTCGCTCTACGCCAACATGGTGCAGATCGTCGTGGCCGCCGATTCCGACATTCAGTCGATCGCCGACCTGCCGGGCAAGCGCGTGTCGGTCGGTGCACCGGGGTCGGGCACCGAGGTCAACGCCGAGACTTTGCTGGCCGCCAACGGAATCTCGTTCGACGATTTCACCGCCGAGCGGCTGAACTTCAACGAAACCGCCGACGCGCTCGCCAACGGCGACATCGACGCCGGCTTCTGGTCGGTGGGCTCGCCGACCTCTTCGATTCTCAACCTCGCCACCACCAACGAGATCCGGATGATCTCGCTGACCGACGAGGAAGTCGCCAAGGCCGATGAGGCCGACCCGACCTTCGCCCCCCTCTCGCTCGCGGGCGGCACCTACCAAGGGGTGGACGAGGACATCTCGACGCTGGGCGTGCCCAACGTGCTGGTCGTGTCCTCCGAGATGGACGAAGAGACGGTCTACCAGATCACAAAGGCCATGTACGAGAACATCGCCGACATGCAGGCGATCCACCCGGCCGCGAACGAGACCACCGTCGAGTTCTCGATGAACGCAACACCCGTACCGCTGCACGCCGGCGCGCTCCGGTACTACGAGGAAGCGGGCGCCGAGATCCCTGACACTCTGCGCGAGTGAGACGCGGCATCGGAGGAGCGTTCGCGCTCCTCCTTTACACGACCGCCGCTTTCGCTGCCGATCTGGTCGCGACACGCGCTGACGGGTTCGAGATCGCGCGCGTCGCGGTGCCCGACGGGGATGGTTGGTGCATCCACTGGAACCACTCCGTCAAGGGCTTCCCGGTACAGGACTGCTATGAGAACCGGTCGGGCGCGATGGTGCTGGTGCGCTCGCATCAGCCCGACTTCGCCGCCGGACTGGGCCATTTTCTCGGGCGTGGGCGACAGACATCGGACGGCAACGGCGGCTACTGGATCGAGGACATCGACGAAACCGTGGCAGGCAACGCCTACATCCTCAGACCCGGAGGGCCGGCCGTCGATCACCGCATCGTCACATCCAAAAAAAGCATCTCGCTGAGCGCTGCGGCCGCGCGCGACCGCGTGCGCATTGAACTGGAGACAGGGGAATGACCGACATCGAACCGGTGAGCCCGACCGCCGCCGCCGACCGAAACCAACCCTGGTGGGCCCTACGTCTGATCGCCGTCGTCGGGATCTTGCTGTCATTGTTCCAGCTCTGGGCGGCGGGCATTCAGCCGCTTGGGCTGTTCTTTCAGCGTCCCATCCACCTCGGCTTCATCCTTGTCCTGTGTTTCCTGATCTATCCGGTCACCGGCGACCGTCCGCGCGGCGCCATCGGCTGGGTGATCGACGGGACCCTGATCCTCTGCGGCGTCCTCGTCGGGTTCTGGGTGCCGGCCAACATCGACGCCATCGCCAACGCGATCTTCCCGCGCACGCAGGACGTTGTCGTGGGCGTCATCACCACGCTTGTCGTGCTGGAGGCCGCGCGGCGCGCGATCGGTCTTGCCATGACGCTGATCGGCGCGCTTTTCATCGTCTATGCCTTTGCCGGAAACCGGGGAGAGCTGCCGTTTCTCGCCGATTGGCTGCCGGGCATTCTCAATCACCGCGGCTACACGCTCGACCGGCTGGCGAGCCAGCTGACGCTCGGGGCCGAAGGCATCTACGGCATCCCGCTGGGTGTCGCCGCGACGTTCATCTTCGTCTTCGTCCTCTTCGGCGCCTTCCTCGAGGTGACGGGGGCCGGCAAGTTCTTCATCGACCTCGCCTACGCCTCCACCGGGCGGCAACGCGGCGGTCCGGCCAAGGCCGCGGTGATCGCCTCTGCCGGGATGGGGTCGATCTCGGGCTCCGCCATCGCCAATGTCGTGACCACGGGCGCCTTCACGATCCCGCTGATGAAGCGTCTGGGCTACAGACCGGCGCAGGCCGGCGGCATCGAGGCGGCCGCCTCGACCGGCGGACAGATCATGCCGCCGCTGATGGGCGCGGGTGCATTCCTGATGAGCGAGTTCACCCGGATCCCCTATATCGAGATTGTCCTGATCTCGATCTTCCCCGCGGTTCTCTACTTCGGCGCTGTCTACCTGCTGGTGCATATCGCGGCATTGAAACAGGGGCTGAAAGGCCTGCCCGCCTCCGAGCTGCCGCGTGTGCGGGACGTGCTGAAGGAAGGTTGGCACTTTCTTCTGCCGCTCGGCATTCTCGTCTGGCTGCTCGTCGCCGGGTACTCGCCGATGCGGGTCGGCTTCTACGCCATCCTGTCGGTGATGGCCTCGGCCGCACTGCGCGCCGTTCTGTCCTATCTGCAGCATGACCGGACGGCAGAGGGCGCAATGGCAATGGTGAAAGCCGGCTTCTGGAAAACCGTCGAGGCGCTCGAACTCGGCGCGCGCAACGCCGTCGCGGTCTCGGTCGCCTGTGCCGTCGCCGGGATCATCGTCGGCGTCGTCGGGCTGACGGGTCTGGGTCTGAAGTTCTCGGCCATGATGCTGGCCTTCTCGGGCGGCAACCTGTTCCTCGCGCTGATCCTCGTTGTGATCGCCTCGCTGATCCTCGGCATGGGGCTGCCGGTGACCGCGGCCTACATCGTGCTCATTATCCTCGTGGGGCCGGCCCTTCAGAACGAATTCGGCGTTCCGCTGATCATCGCGCATCTCGTCGTGTTCTGGTGGAGCCAGGATTCCAACGTCACGCCACCGGTAGCGCTGGCCGGGTTCGCCGGCGCCGCCATCGCCAATTCCGGGCCAATGGAGACCTCCGTCCAGGCGTGGAAATATGCCAAGGGTCTCTACCTCATCCCGCTGTTCATGATCTACAACGAGCCGATCATCCTCGGCGGTCCGCTGCCCCTCGTGCTCTGGAACGGTCTTCTTGCGGTCATGGCGCTGACTGCCTTCGCCGCCGCGATCGAGGGGTATCTCTTTGGCCCGATGAAAACATGGATGCGCGCGGTGGCCGCAATCGGGACCGTGGGGTGCTTCTGGCCGTCCTTCACCGTCGAGGCCGTCGGGCTGGCGCTGATTGCGGCGACGCTGACGCTGAACTGGATGGGCAACGGGGGCGGCGATCCGAAGGTGGCCTGACGTCCGGCAGCAACGGGCGGACTGCGACCGTCCCTGCCCCGCCGTCGATCCTTGATTGGCGGTTGCTGCGACGGACCTGCCTTTGCCAACGCGGCGGTGGACAATCGCGCGAGCCGCGATCACCTCGCCCGCTGCCCGCCATGCGCCGAGGGAATGGATAAGGACAGGCCCCGCGGTTCGGAGCGCGTGCGCCATGCCCTAGGCTGACCCCGACGCGATCGGTTGAAAGTTACGGCATGGATCCCTGCAATCTGGTTCTCGTGATGTCCGACGAACATGCCGGCCGGTATCTTGGCTGCGGCGGGCACCCGGTCGTGCGCACACCCAACATCGACCGCCTGGCGCAGGGCGGCACGCGGTTCACCAACGCCTATTGCAACAGCCCCATCTGCATGCCGTCGCGCGCTTCGTTCATGACCGGGCGCTATCCGCACCAGACCGGACACTGGTGCAACGTCACCCCGTACGACGGGCGCGAACCGACCTGGGCGCACGGGTTGCAGCAAAACGACGTACCGGTTCATGCCATCGGCAAACTGCACTTTCGCAATGCCGAGGTGGATGCGGGCTTCGACGCCCAGGACCATGCGATGTATGCCGTCAACGGTATCGGTGACCTCTTCGGCGCCATCCGCCAGTCCGCGCCGCTTCCGGTGCGCCACGGCGTCCGGGAAGTGGCCGAAAAGGTCGGGCGCGGGGAATCCGATTACACGCGCTATGACCGCACCATCGCCGATGCCGCCGTGCATTGGCTGACCGATGTGGCGCCGGGGTTGCCGGAACCCTGGGTTCTCTACGTGGGGTTCGTCGCGCCGCATTTCCCGCTGATCGCGCCGGACACGTTCTACGATCTTTACGATCCCGAAAGCCTGCCCCTTCCCAAGGCCTGCCGCCCCGAGGACTGGCCTGATCATCCCTGGATCGAAGGGTTCCGCCACGCCTACATCACCGACAGCTTCTTCGATGACGATCTTCGCCGCCGGGCCATCGCTGCGTACTACGGTCTTTGCAGCTTTACCGACCACAATCTCGGCCGGGTGGTCGACGCGGTCGAGGCATCGGGTCAGACGGGGTCGACGCGGCTGATCTATGCGTCCGATCACGGCGACAACCTCGGGGCGCGCGGGCTTTGGCAGAAAAGCAACTTCTACCAGGAATCGGCGCATGTGCCGCTGGTGATTTCGGGGCCGGGGGTACCGGCGGGGAAGGTCGTGAACACCGCCGTCTCCCTGATCGACCTCTACCCGACGGTGTTCGACGCCACCGAGACGCCGGCTCCGGACGATGGCCGCCCGCGCGACGGGCAAAGCCTGTTCGAACTGGCGCAGTCTGCGGACGATCCCGAGCGCGAGGTCTTTGGCGAATACCACGCCGCCGGAGCGATCAGCGGCGCGTTCATGCTGCGCCGGGGGCCGTGGAAATACATTCACTACGCGCACCTGCCGCCGCAGCTTTTCAACCTCGAAACCGATCCGGAGGAACTGCAGGACCGGGCCGCCGATCCCGACTGTGCCGAGGTGCTCCGAGACTTCGACACCCGGCTGCGTTCCCGGCTGGACCCCGAGGAGGTGGATGCCCGCGCAAAGGCCGATCAGCTGGCCATTCTGAACCGGCACGGCGGCGCCGAGGCAGTGCTTGCCAAGGGCTCGATGGGAGCCAGCCCGCCTCCGGGCGCGACCTTTCAGGGCAACCGTACCGCCTGAGCCGCGGCCACTTTCCGGACGTCTTCTATGAGTTCGCGTGCCAGCGGCGGCAGGTAGGACGAGCGCCGCCGGATCAGCCCCGAGTCGCGGCGCACGGTCAGTCCGCGCCCGTGCACCGGCAGGATGGTCTCGCGCCCGGCGAGATCCAGTCGCAGAACCGAGACGAAGGACAGAAGGTCGGTGTTGGCCAGCACGTCGTAGAGCCCTTGCGTGTCGGCTATTTCCAGCGCCGGGACGGGCGGGGTCAGGCCGGCGTCGATGAAAAGCTGGTCGAACCGTCGCCGCACCACGTTGCCCAGGGGCAAGGCCCAACCGTGGCCCGCGAGATCCTCGAGGCCCGGATCGATCAGGCCGTGCGCCGGGTGATCCCGCCGCGCCACGACCGCCAGATCGCTCGACAGCAGGGTCTCGGTGCGCACCCGGGCGGTGAAGGCCTCGGGAATGTCGATGGGCGCAAGGGCGAAGTCGATGTTCCCGAGCAACATCTCGGCCACCAGGTGCTCCGGCGGTCCGGGAATGATCCGCACCCGCACGTTGGGCCGCCGTGCCAGCAGCCGTGAAAGGGCGGCGGGCAGGTAAATCTCCTGCCATGTGCCGCCTGCCCCCACGGCGATCTCGCCGGTCGTCGCGTTGCGGGTGGCGTCGATCCGGCGCAGTACGGCACGGAGGTTCCCATCGATCTCGCGCGCGGTCTCGGCCAGCATCTCGGCGAAAACCGTGGGTACCACGCCGCGCGGCTCGCGGTCGAAAAGAGTGAGGTCCAGATCGCGTTCGAGACGCTGGATGGTCTTGGACACGGCAGGCTGGTTCATGCCCAGCTGCTCCGCCGCCGCCGAAATGCTGCGGGCGTCGAACACGGCCAGAAAGATGCGCAGGCCGCGAAGATCCATGGCATTCCCTCCCTGACAGCTAACACAGCCGGACACTCCGCCAAGGAATGGCACGCCGGCGTCTCGCGCGCCAGCCGCTTCAGCCCTCGCGGACCACGCGGCGCAGCTGGTCGACAAACGTGTCGCAACATGGAAGCAGCGTTCGGTCGCGAAGCCGGATCACCCCGGCCCGGCGCGACCAGCCCAGCCAGTCGGCCGGCAACCGGCAAAGCCCCTCGGGCAGGCGGTTTCCGGCGATCTCGGGCATGACCGTGATATAGTCGGTGTCCTGCAGGATGGCGACGGTCAGGCTGTGCGCCACGGTCAGGACCACCGCCTGCGGTACGGGCAAGCCATTCTCGACAAAGGCATATTGCGTGGTCGGATCGTTGTCCGCCGGCAGAACCCAGCCATAGGAGTTGGTCTCTTCGTAACGCACCGGCCTTCCGAGGCGGATCAGCGGATGATCCTCTCGGACAACCAGGGACATGCCCACGTCGGCCATCGCCTCGCCCACAAGATCGCCGTCCATGTCGTCGGCGATGCGTCCCAGCACCAGGTCCACGTCACCCGCCATCAGCCGGGCGATCGAGTCGCTGCGCGACCCGGCCAGGATGCGGAACCGCACGTTGGGCGCAACGCGCGCCATCCGCCCGATGGCCGCCGGCAGAAGTCGGCCCAGCCAGAACTGCCCAACGCCCAGGGAGACCTCGCCGCCGTGCCCGGCATTGAGTGCCGCGAGATCACGGGTCAGGCTGCGCATGTCGGCCTCGAACCTCTGCATCCGCGACAAGAAAAATTGCCCGCTTGGCGTCGGGACCATGCCGCGTGGACTGCGGTCGAACAGCCGGACGCCAAGCTCGTCCTCGAGTCGCGCGAGGATTTTCGTGAGCGCCGGCTGGCTCAGCCCGAGATCGCGCGCGGCCGCCGAAAGGTTGCCCAGTTCCGAGATGCGACGCACCATCGTGACTTTGTGCACGTCCACGAAGTCATTCCTAATGGTTATGGATTACCCTCGACAAAGAGGTAATCGCGGATGCCTCTATCGTCTACCCTGCCGATGACCAATGACCGGAGTTATCCATGACATCCGCCCGCAACATGCTGTTCCTGCTGTCGGACGAACACAACCGCCGCATCGCGGGATGCTATGGCCATCCGCACGCCCATACGCCCAACATCGATGCTCTGGCCGAGCGCGGCACGCGCTTTACCCGCGCCTGGTGTAACAGCCCGATCTGCGTCCCGGCCCGCGCCGCGCTTGCGACGGGCCGGCACGTGCACGAAACGGGGCATTGGGACAACGCGCATCCTTACGACGGAACGCCGCCCTCCTGGCATCACGCGTTGCGCGATCAGGGATCCGACGTGGTGTCAGTGGGAAAGCTGCATTTTCGCGGTCTCGGAGATCACGGCTTCACCGAAGAAATCCTGCCCCTGCACGTTCTGAACAACCAGGGTGATCTCAAGGGGTTGTTCCGCCGCGATCTGCCGCCCAAGACGGGCACCGCCGATCTAGCCACGCAGGCCGGACCGGGGCAAAGCAGCTATTGCAGCTACGACGAACGGATCGCCGATGCCGCCTGCGACTGGCTGCGCAAACGTGCGGCATCGGGGCGCGACGACGGTTTCGTGCTCTTCGTGAGCTTCGTGATGCCGCATTTCCCGCTGATCGCGCCACAGGACCACTACGAGCGTTTCACGGCGCTCGACCTCGAGACGCTGCGGGAAGGTTTCACGCTGCCACCGCCAGATCACCCGACCCTGAACCGAATGCGCCATCATTTTGACTATGACGCGCACTTCGATGACGCCACCCGCGCCGATGCCCTCAGAGCCTATTTCGGCATGGTCTCCAAGATGGACGCCCTGGTCGGGCAGGTCCTCGAGGCGCTGTCGGCGTGCGGCTTTGCCGATGAAACGGCGGTCCTCTATGCCTCGGATCACGGCGACAATCTCGGAAACCGCGGCATGTGGGGCAAGTCGGTGATGTTCGAGGATTCGCTTGGCATTCCGATGATCCTCGCAGGGCCGGACCTGCCAAGGGGCCAGGTTTGCGACACGCCGGTCTCGCTGATCGACGTCGCCCCGACGATGACCGCGCTGGCAGGCATTCCCGACGACTATCCCGGAACCTCGCTGTTCGACATCGCAGGTGGCGCGACACCCGACCGTCCGGTCCTGGCGCAGTACCACGCGGCCGGCAGCGACACCGCGATGTTCGCCCTGACGCGCGGACGCTGGAAACTGGTCGAATACGTCGACGCCCCGTCGCAACTCTTCGATCTTGTCGACGACCCCGAGGAACGCACCGATCTCGCCGGCGTGCCGGAACATGCCGAAACTCTGGCAGCACTTGCCACTGAGCTTCGCACAATACTCGACCCGGAAGAGGTGAACGACCGCGCCTTTGCCGACCAGGCCGCCCTGATCGCACGCCACGGCGGCGCGCAGGCCATCGCCGCAAGCGCCGACATCCCGTTTACCCCCGCGCCAGGCTGAACCGCTGCATGCCGCGCGGGAATACAGAAAGACGAAAGACACCTTTGAAGGACATGCCATAGCCGCCCAATCTGGCGTTAAATGGCGCAGCAGACCGAACAAGTGTTAGGGAGGAGAACACATGAAACGCCTGATTGCATCGCTTGCCTGCGGGCTTGCCCTGAGTGCCGGTCTCTCCGGCGCGGCCCAGGCCGAATATCCTGAACGCCCGATCCGGGTGATCGTGCCCACCGATGCGGGGGGCAGCGTCGACGCCATCGCCCGTGTCATCCAGCGCCACGTGGAAAATGCCGACCCGCTGGGACAGAACCTTGCCGTGGTGAACCAGCCCGGCGCCGGCGGCACCATCGCCACCCGCAACGTCAAGGACGCCGACCCAGACGGCTATACCATCGGGCTCTGGCACGAGGGCCTCGTTACCTCGAAGGTGATGGGCGTGGTGGATTTCGACCATTCCGATTTCCGCATTCTGGGCGGCACCGGATACACCGAGATCGGCCTTGCCACCGGCAAGTCGAACGAGATCAAGAGCTATGAGGATCTGGCGTCGAAGGCCTCGGCGAACCCCGACACGGTGCTGGTCGCCACCAACGTCGGGCTGGCCGTGCATTTCGTGCCGCTGATGATGGAAGAGGAAGGCGACTACAAGCTGCGTTACGTGCAGACCGGCGGCGGGGCGAAACGCTTCCCCTCGGTCGTGGCCGGGCACACGGATGTCGCCATCTTCGGCGTCTCCGAGATGATCAAGTGGGCCGAGGCCGATCTCAACCCGCTGGTGATCTTTTCCGAAGAGCGCGTGCCCGAACTGCCCGATGTGCCGACCGCGCGCGAAATGGGCATGGATATCGTGGCCGACGGTCACCGGTTCTGGCTGGCCCCCAAGGACACGCCCGAGGAAATCGTGACCATGCTCACAGACATGCTGCGCGGTGCGGTGAACGATCCGGACTCGAAAGCCGAGCTCGAGGCCGCAGGCTTCCGCGCCGTGTTCGTCGAGCCGGAAGAGGCGGTCGCGGTTCTCGACACCTGGCGGTCCCGGGCCGAGCCCCTGCTCGACAAGGTCAAGGAACTCAACACCAACTGAGCCCTTCGGGCGGCGGGCCGGGACTTGTCCGGACCGCCGTCCCTCTGCAACCAACCTGTGATCGAGGGTCGCCATGACCACCCGTCGCGAGCTGCGTGACAAGCGTACCGATCTGGCCCTCGTCCTGGTCATCTGGATGTTCAGCGGCGCGATCCTGTGGGCGGCATGGCAGCTGCCGCCGCCCCAGTTCGATCCGCTGGGTCCGGCACGGGTACCTATGGCCATCGCCATCACGCTGATCCTGATCGGCGCGGGCATCCTGCTGTCGAATCTCCGCCCCGACCCGCCTGCGCCCGACCCGGCCGACGAGACCGGCGAACGGCCGGCGCCCCTGCAACCGCGCATCGCGCTCGCGGCCATCGCCATCACCGTGGCCTATGTGGCGGTGATGACCTTCGGCATCATCGGGTTCCGCGCCGCCACGCTGCTGTTCGTGCTCGGACTTGGCGGCGTGCTGTCGCGGTTCCGCCTGCGCTCGATGATCCCGGTGGCCATCCTCGCCGTTGCCATCAGTTTCGGGTTCTCCTGGCTTTTCGCCGAGGTCCTCTTCGTCGACCTGCCCCATCGCGGTTTCCTGGAGTAGGATCATGATCGGTGATCTCGGCTCGGCCATCCTCTACATCTTCCAGCCCTGGCCGCTGTTCTTTCTGGTGCTTGGCACCTGGCTGGGCATCTTCGTCGGGGCCGTGCCCGGGCTGACCGGCGGGATGCTGATATCCCTCGTCATCCCGCTGACCTTCTACATGGATTCCACCATGGCGCTGGTGCTGATGGTGGCGATGTACGTGGGCTCGGTCTCGGGCGGGCTGATTTCGGCCATGCTGCTGCGGATGCCCGGCACGCCATCATCGCTCATGACTACCTTCGACGGCCATCCCATGGCCGCCCGGGGCGAGGCGCAGCGCGCGCTGTCGCTCGGGATCGGGGCGTCGCTTGCGGGCGGCATGATCGCCGGGTTCTTCCTGGTCGTCCTGTCGCCACCGCTGTCCAAGTGGGCGCTGCAGTTCGGCCCGTGGGAGTACTTCACCATGGTCCTGATGGCGATCGTTCTGATCGCCACCCTGTCACAGGGATCGCTGCTCAAGGGGCTTCTGGCGGGGTTCCTCGGCATGATGTTCGCCATGCCCGGTTTCAACGACAGCGACGGACAGTTGCGCCTGACCTTCGGCTTCAGCGAGCTTTCGGCCGGTTTCCAGCTGCTGCCGATGCTTCTCGGCATCTTCGTGATGTCCCAGGTGATCAAGGACGCGCTGGAAATCGACCGCCAGCCCGAAGCGGTGAAACTGGCCGGCGCGCGGGTGCGGATCGGCTGGAAGAAATGGCGGCGGCACGCGACGAACATCGTGCGGTCATCGGTCATCGGCACATGGATCGGCATCCTGCCCGGCGTCGGCGCCTCGGTGTCGGCCATGGTGGCCTACGGCGTGGCCAAGAACGTCAGCGACACGCCGGAACGGTTCGGCACCGGCTGCGAAGAGGGCATCGTGGCGTCGGAGGCGAGCAACAACGCCAACGTGGGCGGCGCGCTGATCCCGCTGATCACCATGGGCATTCCGGGCAGCCCGATCGACGCCATCCTGCTCTCGGCGCTGATCATGCACAATATCCAGCCGGGACCGCTGCTCTTCCTGACCAACGGCGATTTCGTCTGGGCGCTGATCGCCGCCTACCTGGTAGCCAACGTGCTGATGTTCTTCACCATGAAATACTCCGTCGGCATCCTGTCGAAAGTGGTGACCGTGGATCGCGCGGTTCTTCTGCCGCTGATCTTCGTCTGTTGCGTGGTGGGCGCATTTGCCCTGTCGAACCGCATCTTCGATGTCTGGGTCGTGGTCGCCTTTGGTCTCGTGGGCTTCGTGATGGAGCGGGCGAAGGTTCCGCTCGGACCCTTCGTGATCGGCTTCGTCCTGGCGCCGCTCTTCGAGACGGAACTGCGCGCGGGGCTGCAGACCTCTGGGTCGTTCATGGGTCTTTTCAGTCGTCCCATTGCAACGGCGTTCTTCCTCGCAGCGGTCGCGATGCTGTTCTGGCCGATGATCCAGGGGTGGCGCCGACGCGACCGTGACGCGGCCGGTCTGGACACTTCGATGGATTGAAGGCCCCTGCCCGTTCTTGTCGCGTGATCTCGGCAGATCGGATTTTCGGACCTGACCACCCGGGTTTCCTAAAGGCTACTCGTACCCGCGCTTCGATTTCGCCATGTGCAGATCGAACCTGGCATCCTTCGCCTCGGCCTCGGT
This sequence comes from Roseobacter sp. FCG-D35, assembly GCF_033436665.1. Classification (NCBI taxonomy): domain Bacteria; kingdom Pseudomonadati; phylum Pseudomonadota; class Alphaproteobacteria; order Rhodobacterales; family Roseobacteraceae; genus Roseobacter; species Roseobacter sp. FCG-D35. Next base: position 182,274 of record NZ_JAWQFO010000006.1, on the reverse strand, counting down.
CTCGTACCAGTCCGTCCGCATCTGGCCGGAGCTGCCGATCCGCCCCCAGTTACGGACCAGACCCCAGTCTCCGAAGAGCCCGCGCACGATCTCGAGGCTGTAGAACCTGTAAAGGTTGGAATCGGGCTGTGTTCTGGTCAGATGCATGGTTCCTACCCCGCAAGGCACTGCTCGTGAACTGACTGGTTTCCCGTCATTCTATCCACACAAAGCGACGATGTCTGCCTGTGACGCGTGTCCCGGGAAACTTCAATGGATTTAGGCGTGAAATTGCGACTCTCGCTCCCTGTGCTGCAACGACTTCATTACGACGTCGGTCAGGGCATTCGACCATATCAGAGCGTGTTCTTGAACACGCGGCCGCCTTTCATGACCAACCTGAGGTTCGTTTCCGGTTCCCCGATGAACCCAAGATCTTCCTCGGGATCGCCATCCCAGACCAGGACATCGGCAAGTGCGCCCTCGGCGATCACGCCGAGCGCCCCGTCGTAAGGTGCGCGCGGGCCCGACAGGGACAGCAGGTCCCCCGCCGCGCCGGTGGCCATGCGAAGCGCCTCCAGCGGATCCATGAAACGGGTCAGCTTGGCAAGCTGGCGTCCTTGGCTGCGCGACCCGCCGGGGTTCATCAGGATGTCGGTCCCGAAGGCCATCTGCACGCCCTCGGCGCGCCCTTCGGTGAAGGCGCGCACCGTGCCTTCCGCGACCTCGAGCTGCTTGGCCCGCTGAACCGGGTCGGAGCGCGGGTTGGCATCGTCATCGGCGAGGAACGGCTGGATCGACCACCAGGCGCCTTCCTCCCGCATCATCCGGATCGCCTCGGTGTCGGCAAGCTGGCCGTGTTCGATGGACTTGACCCCGGCGCGCAGGCAGCGTCGGATCACGTCCGACGTGTAGACATGAGCGCAGACGTAGGTTCCCCAGTCCGCGGCGGCCCTTGCGGCTGCCTCCATCTCTTCCTCGAGGAACTGCGCCGTGTCGATGGGATCGTAAGGCGACGAGACGCCGCCACCGGCCATGATCTTGACCTGGCTCGCACCTTTCATCAGCTGCTCGCGCGTGCGTCGCAGGACCTCGGGCACCCCATCGGCGAGCGCGGCGACGCCGGTGCGTTCGGTATAGTCCTCCCGGTCACCGGGCATCCTCGGCAGGCTGTTCAGGAGGCGGAAGTCGCCGTGTCCCGAGGTCTGGGACAGCATCGCACCCGAGGGGAAGATCCGCGGCCCGCTCACGACCTCCCGGTCGATTGCCAGCTTGAGACCGAAGGCCGGGCCGCCGGTGTCGCGCACCGTGGTGAAGCCCCGCAGAAGGGTCGCGCCGGCTTCCTGACCGGCGACGAGGTGAACGAACCCGATGTCCTGCGTCAGCGCCGCAAGCTGGCTGATGTTCACAAGCGTTGCATGCCAGTGACAGTCGATCAGGCCGGGCGTCACGCTTCGACCCCCGCAGTCGATGACCTCTGCATCCTCGGGGCCCGTACCGGCGGGCAGGATCGCCGCAATGCGTCTTGCGTCGACCAGGATGTCCCGCCCGGTCTGCATTCTGGTCGTATGCCCGTCGAAAAAACGAAGATTGCGCAGAAGCGTAGGACGCCCGGGTGTCTGGCCCCGCACGTCACTCGGAGCGAGGCCGAAGCCTGCGAAGAGCCCAAGCACGGCCGCCGATCCGCCGATCATCTGTCGGCGCGTGATGTCCGCCTCGAGCCTGCGCATGGCTGCCTGGGTTTGCGGCGCGCCGCACAGGCAAGGGTTGATGGGATCGTGACCGAGCCGTCGCGCTTCATTGCAGGTCATGCACATCTCATGCCGTCCCTCATGCTGCTTGCGTCTGGGCCATCGCCGATCCGGCCGGGTCAACCTTGCCGCGAGACCGCCAACGAGACAAGACGCGACCGGTTTTGCCACTATGTGAATGACCGGCCTTTTCAGCAAAGGTTCGGCACGGGCAATCCCGGCCGCTGGCTGTCGCCGTGTCCGGCGTGTTGCGTAGCTCGGCGCGGGCGGGATCACCCGAGGCCGACTTCGATCGGCGCATGCGGCTCCACGAGTGCCGCCGCGCCATCACGTGCCGGCAAAAAATCCAACTTTTCTCGTGCCTTGACGCGCGGGATCGGGCTAGGCTTAGCAACATGAGCCGGAGATGCACGGATCGCTCTCCGGAATCGGAATGACGTCAGGATGAGTTCGAATATCGGCCGCGCCGTACCAGCCCCCGATGCCCGCAAGGGCATGGCCGCAACCGCGCGGCCACCGCATAGGTCCCGCTTAAGCGTCCGACATATGTGGCGCGGTCCTTCAGTCGACACGTGTCTTCCGACATGACCGCTTTTTCCCCCTGACATTCCAGCTTTCTTACACACACCACCAAGCCGGTCTCTTACGAGCCGGCGCACGACCAAGGACCAAGGAGACTCCGATGCCTGCCAAGAAAATTCTCATGCTGACCGGCGAATTCACCGAGGAATACGAGATATTCGTCTACCAGCAGGGCATGGAGGCCGTCGGCCATACCGTCCACGTCGTCTGCCCCAACAAGTCCGAGGGTGACCGGATCAAGACGTCTCTGCACGATTTCGAGGGCGATCAGACCTACACCGAAAAACCGGGTCATTTCGCCGAGATCAACAAGACCTTTTCTGAAGCGGAGGCCGAGCTCGACAGCTATGACGCGGTCTATGCCGCCGGCGGGCGCGGCCCCGAATACATCCGGACCGATCCGCGCATCCAGGCCATCGTCCGGCATTTCCACGAGGCAAAAAAGCCGATCTTCACCATATGCCACGGCGTGCAAATCCTGATGGCCGTTCCCGGGGTGCTGAAGGATCGCAAGGTCGCGGGCCTTGGCGCCTGCGCGCCCGAGATCGCGGCGGTCGGCGGCACCTACATCGACGTCGACCCGAAAGAGGCCTTTGTCGACGGCACGATGGTCTCGGCCAAGGGCTGGACCGGGCTTGCGGCCTTCATGCGCGAATGCCTCAAGGTGCTCGGCACCGAGATCCGCCACCCGTAAGCCCGGGTTCGACGGCTCAGGTCCGGCGGCGTTCGAACTCCGCCCAGGCGTCCTGGAAGGCGTCGAAATCGAAGCCCGGCGCGCGGGCCGCCTCGAGCACGATTTTTTCCGTCTCGAGCAGCTTGCCAATCGCTTCTTCCATCGACGCCACCGAGGCCTCCGGAATGACCAGCGCGCCATGGCGGTCGGCGTGGATCAGATCGCCGGGGGCCACGGTGAGACCCAGCACCGTCACCGGCGTGTCGATCTCGCGGACGTGCACGAAGGCATGGCTGGGCCCCGTCGAGCCGGCGATAACCGGAAAGCCCTCAGGCAGGTCGCCGAGGTCGCGCACGAGTCCGTTCGTCACCACCCCCGCGATCCCGAACCCCTTGTGGACCGTCGTGTTGATCTCGCCCCAGAAGGCGCTGACCGCCTCGGCGCCGTCAAGATCCTCGATCACGGCGACGGCGGGCTTGGGCGCCTCGGCCATGTAGCGGTAGTAATCCATGCGCCGCGCCTTGATGACGTCGGCCGCCTCGGTCGGTGGCATCGCCCCGGAAATCTTCGCCGTGCGCGCATAGCCGACCATGGCCCTGGCCGCGGGGTCGCTGCTGACCGGCGTGCCCCGGGTGAACCGGTCGAACCCGCGCTTGCCTTCGGTGACCTCGATCGCATTGCAGACCGTCGGCGTGTCGACCGACTGCAGCAGGCTCAGCAGGGATGGCGTCATCTGTCCTCCAACCAGCGCGACAGCGCTGCGTTCGTGGCTTCGGGGTTTTCGAGCGTCGGCAGGTGGCCTGCGTCCGGAATGGTCTCGCGAACGGACTGCGGCGCAAGCTCGTGCATCAGGTCGTGACGATCCGGCGGGCAAAGCCGGTCCTCGGCACCGCAAAGGATCAGCGTCTGCGCCGGCGCGTCACGCAGGACGTCCCGCGCGTCGGCCCGGTCGCGCAGCGCCAGGGCTTGCGCCTCGAACACATCCGGTCCGAGGCTTTCCGCCATGTCCATGCAGAGATCGAGCAGCGCGGGCTTGTCGGGACTGTCGACAAGGTAGGCGGGCTTGAGTTCTTCGCGCATCACCCGGCGCAGACCGCCTGCGTGAACCTCGGCGATCTGGCCCGTGCGGATGTCGTGGTTCGCGGGCGCGTCGGCCAGCGGCGTCGTGTCCATCAGCGCCAGACGTTGTATCCGCTCCGGCGCCTGGCGCAACATCTCAAGCGCCACGATGCCGCCCATCGACAGGCCCGCCACCGCCAGCAGACCTTCGGTGCCGCGCAGGATTCCCGCTGCCATGTCGGCGATGGTCGCCTGCGTCGGCACGACCACCTGCACCGGCCCGAACCGTTCGAGCAGCGGGATCTGCGGCCCGAAAAGCGCCGCGGTACACATGAACCCCGGTATCAGGATGATCGTCGTCACGACGCCCGGCGCGCCCCTTCGCTGAGTGTGGCGAGCTTGGCCCAGGCGATGTCGGGATCGACCGCGCCGAACCCCGCGAAGGTGCCGAAGCCACAGTCGGATCCGGCAATCACACGCTCGCGGCCGACGATATCCGTGAAGCGCCCGATCCGCTGCGCCACGAGGTCGGGATGCTCGACGAAGTTGGTCGTGGTGTCGACGACACCCGGTACCAGCACTTTGTGGTCCGGAATGTCACCCTTGCGGTCGCGGAACACGGTCCATTCGTGCCCGTGGCGCGGGTTCGATGTCTCGAAGAGCGTATAGGTCGCCTTGGCCGACATCAGCACGTCGAACATCTGTGCCATCGGGATGTCGCAGACATGCGGGCCTTCGTAGTTGCCCCAGCAGATATGGATGCGCACCCGCTCTTCCGGCACGTCCGACAGTGCATGGTTCAGCGCCTCGACATGGCTCGCCGCGACCTTCACGAATTCCGAGTCCGACAGGTCGGTGAAGAGCATGTGCCGCGACAGCGCGAGGTCCGGACAGTCGAGCTGCAGATCCAGCCCGGCGGCGACGATGGTGTCGTACTCGGCCTTCATCGCGTCGGCGAGTGCTGCAAGGTAGGCATCGCGGGTCTTGTAGAACTCGTTCTGCAGGAAAAGCGAGATCACCCCAGGCGAGGCGGCATTCATGAAGCCACGCTCCACCCCGTGCGCCTGCATCGCCGCCTTGAGGTTGGCGATGTCTTTTTCCAGCTCGCCCTGCCCCTTCGATCTCACCTCGCCCACGCACATCGGCCGCGCGTATTGCGGCGTGCCGCCATCCGCTGCCAGCCGTTTCAGGAAGCTCGGAAACTGCTTGAGGTCGGCGGGCGCATTGCGCGGGCTGTCGCCGTCGAAGCCGGTGTAGCGGTCCTTGACATAGGTGGCATAGCTGATCTTCGAGGTCTCGCCATCCGAGACGATGTCGATGCCCGCCCCATTCTGCTTTCGGACGGTCTCTCTCACCGCCTCAGACATGGCCGCATCGAACGCATCTGCATCGTAGGGCTCGTTGCGCTCTCGGGCGAAGATGAAGTCGACCACCTTTTGCGTGCGCGGAAGAGAGCCGACATGGGTGGTCAGGATGTCTGTCATCAGGGTCTTTCCAAAGTCTGTCAGCCGGTCCAGGTCGCACCGGCGGGATCGTCGGTCGCCACGATGTGATAAAGCGCCGCCTCGCCGGTCATGGATGGAACCGCGCCATGTTCGAGGCCGGCCGGAACCAGCACGGTATCGCCTGCGGCCACGACCGCCTCGCCGCCTTCCCAGAAGACCCGCCAGTGCCCGGCGACCGGCATCAGCACCGAGGCGCGATCGTGGCTGTGAGTGGCCTCGGAGGCCGAGGCGCGGGTCAGAAAATCGACCTCGAACCCCGGCTTGTCGCGGATGATGCCCGCCTCGCCAATCACCTTGACCGGCTTACCTGCCCCGGCCAGCGCTACCATGTCCCAGTAGCGCCGCACGTAGCCGCCGACGACCCGCTGAGGCGGCAATTCGGGAAACTCATCGAGTTCAGCATCACTCAGAAGCGGCATCGGCGCAACACCTTCGGGCAGCGACTGGCCCTTCTTGCTGTCGTAGAGCTTGCCGTTCTCGCCCAGTACCAGCCCGTGGTCCCGCGCGTCCTCGATCACTTGCGGCGCCCAGATCACCCCGCCCCCGGCATCGTCGCCGCCGAGGATCGCCATGATCATCCCGTAATCCTCGCCGATGTTCTCGAAGCCCCGGAAGATGCCGGTGGGAATGTCGATGATGTCGCCCTCTTCCAGCACCACCTCTCCGGCGTCGCCGTGACGGCCCCAGAAAAAGCGCCAGCGCCCCTTGGCGACGAAGAACACCTCGGCCGTGCGGTGCGAATGCAGCGAGTTGCGGCACTTGGGCGGCTGGCCCGCCGCGCCGATGTTGAAGCCGATCTTGTCAGTGATGTGGACGTGCTGGTCGGGGCTTTCGGAAACCCCGCCGCCGATGATGGTGAAGTTTTCCTTCTGGTTCGAGCCCGGTGTATGAGCGTCGATGAAGGCGGTCTTGCAGGGGATCAGCTCGCCGTAGCGCACGATCCGGACGCCGGTGTCTTGCGATGTCATGTCGAAGGAACCTCGGAAAGCGGGATCAGGGGATAGGGCCGTTCGGCCCGGCTGGCGTTTCGGCGCGGCATCATCCGTCCCCCACGTGCATCAGGATCTGCTTCCAGATCGCGATCTCGTCGTAGAGCGCGTATTCGCGTCGCAGCCCCCAGGGTCCGTACTCGGCGTGGCACATGCCCATCACGTGAACCCGCGCGCCCGTCGGCCGCCCGAAGCTGCCCCACCCGTCATGGGTGCCGTCGAGCGACCACCGGATCGCCGCGCGCGGCGACAGCATGTCACCGTCCATGCCGATCTGGTGGTGGATCTCGAACCTGGCCGAAGGGAAGGACGCGCGCAGCCCGAGCCAGAAGGCGCTGACCGCCTCGCGCCCGATGGCATGCTGCGCGCCGGCGTATTCGCCGATCACCGCGCGGTCGTAGTCGGCGAGGATGTGGTTGAAGTCGTGGTTCATGATGCGCGTCAGGCTGTCGGCGTAGCGCGCGCCCCATTCGTTTTCGTTGCCGCGCCCGTGATAGCCGCCGTCCACGTCGTTCTCGGGCAGGAAGGGCTTGCGCGCCTCTTCGACACCGCCTTCCGCCGCGATCATCTGCCGCGCGAAGCTGCGCGGCTTCATGCCCAGCTGCCGGACGATCCCGCCGTAGTCGCGCACCAGCCACTCGTCGTAGATCGTCTCGTCCTTCGCCGCGCAATCGGCGATCACGTGCACCACCCAGGGCTTGCCGGTGGCCTTGCCGAACTGGCCGTCGCGGGTGTGCGTGGCCCGGGTCAGAAGTCGGTGCGACGAGAGATGCCCGTGCTCGGGATCGTTCGACCAGATAACGTCCTCGGCGAACAGCTCGCGGTCCGGAAACTCGTTGATGGTCGCCATCGTGCTCGCGATGACGTCCTTGTTGCCGCGCTGGATCCCCATGGGCGAGCGCACCGGGATGTCCGGAGCGTAGTAGCGGTTCAGCGTCTCGACGCCGCGATCCTCCCAGATCTCCTTGGTGATGCCGATGATGTAGTCGGGAAAATCGGTCCAGTTCTCTGCGTAACTCATGTCGTGAAGCCTTTTGGTTTTCGGGCCGAGCCGCGCTGGATCAGCGCGCCCGGAATCTGGATGCGGCGCGGTTCGTTGTCGCCGTCGATGCGCCCGATCAGCGCGTCGACCGTCGCCTCGACCATGCGGTTGACCGGCTGGCGGATCGTGGTCAGGTCGTAGGTCGGCCAGGCGGCGTTCGGCACGTCGTCGTAACCCACGACCGACACGTCATCGGGAATGCGCAGGCCGAGCTCGAAGCGCAGCGTATCCATGACCGCCAGCGCCATGTGGTCGTTGCCGACGAACACCGCCTCGGGCCGGTCAGCCCCGGAGAAGAGCGCCCGCGCATGGCCTGCCGCCGTGTCGCGGTCGAACATGCCGTCGAGCACGGCGACCGGTTTCAGCCCGCGCTCGGTCAGCCCGTCGACGAAGCCCCGCGCGCGGTCAATGCCGGTCGATGCCCCCTGCCAGCCGGCAATATGCGCGATGCGGGTATGCCCACCGGCGGCGAGGAAATGCGCCACCGACCGGCCGCCGGCGATATTGTCCGAGGTCACCGCCGAGAGGCGCGGATCGTCCTGCCCGCGATTGAACATGACGACCGGGATGCCGGCGTTCTCGCAGCGGGTGGTCAGATCGTTCGACATCGCGACCGAGGCGGTCACGATCGCGGCGACCTGGTACGACAACAACTCGTCGATCATCTCGGCCACGCCGTCGGTGGAATTCTCGGCCATGAAAATGAGGACGTGATAGCCCTGAAGTTGCAGCGCCCGGCTGAGCCGTTCCAGCGCGATCGGGTAGAACTGGTTGTCGAGATAGGCCACCACCAGCCCGATCAGCCGGGTCTTGCCGGTGATCATCGCCCGCGCCAGCTGGTTCGGGCGATAGCCCAGTTCCTCGGCGGCGCGGCGCACCTTCTCGGCTGTCTTCTTCGACGCACTCGCGCCGGGCGTGAAGACGCGGCTGACCGCCGACTGGCTGACCCCGGCCAGCCGCGCAACCTCGAGCGATGTGACCTTCTCCGCCATCAGTCCGCCGTCCAGCCGCCGTCGACCAGCAGCGAGGTACCGGTGATCATCGCCGCGGCCTCCGAGGCAAGAAAGACCACCGGGCCCATGATGTCCTCGACCTCGCCGATGCGCCCCAGCTTGATCTTCTCCTCCACCCATTTCGCGCGCTCGGGGTCGTCGAAGGTCTGACGGGTCAGGGCGGTGCGGATGAAGGTGGGGCAGACCGTGTTGATGCGGATCCCATGCGGCCCCCACTCGATCGCCATCGCCTTCGTGAAGCCCTCGACCGCGTGTTTCGTCGCGCAATAGACCGAGCGGTCGATGCCACCGACATGCGCCATCTGGCTTGAGATATTGATCAGGCTGCCGGGCTTTCCGGACGCGATCAGCCCTTTCGCCACCGCCCGGGTCAGAAAAAACGCGCCCTTGATGTTGAGGTCCGCCACCGCGTTGAAATCGTCTTCGGCGGTGTCGATCGCCGGACCGTGCCGCGCCAGCCCCGCCGAGTTGACGAGGATGTCGAACGGCCCGTGCTCAGCCACCAGTGCCGCGGTCGCCGCGGTGTCGGCCACGTCCATCGCCAGCGCTTCCGCCGTCGATCCGGTATCTCCCAGTGCCGACGCCAGTGCCTGCAACTTGTCGGCCCGGCGCGCGGCCAGCGTGACCTCCGCTCCGGCCTCGGCCAGCGCCACCGCGCAGGCTTCCCCGATGCCCGAGGACGCGCCCGCGACCAGCGCGCGCTTGCCGTCAAGGCGGAAGGATGGCGTTTGCGGAAGGTTCATGCCGCCACCCTGCCGGTTTCGGGATCGAAGCCGGCACGCACCTTGTTGAACTCGCGCATCCGCGCCAGCGGATCGACACCGATCTGGTCGTACATGTGCATCAGGTCGACCATCACCCAGTTCTCTCGAATCCGCTCACCCTCCAGCCGCCAGAAATCGAGGCTGCGCATGGTGATGCGCTTGCCAACCGGCGGCAGGCCCAGCCAGCCCGGTCGATCAAGCGTCTGGATCATGTTGGGCCAGCCGGTGACGGCGGCGTAATCCCCGTCGCCGAAGAAATGGTACTCGATCTCGTCGACATACTGGCCCCGATCCGGCATCGCGTTCAGGAAAGGGATCTGGTGCCAGTTGCGGAACCCCGCGATGCCTCGGCCCGTGCCGATACCGCCCGGCCCGTACCAGCTCATCCGCGGATGCCAGAAGCGCTCCATCTCCATCACCTCCGGCCCGCCCTCGGACGGGTGGCGCTTCATGGCGGTCAGCATCTCGACGATGCGCTCTGCCGTTGCTTGTGAGGCCGCGGCATCGTGCGGCCCCGGCACCAGCCCGTCCTGCGAGGCCGGTCCCGGAATGAACCATTCGCGCCCGAGGCTCGGCGCGAGCGGCCAGGCCCGCGCCTGCATCATCAGAGCCGGGATGTCCCAGATCGCCTGCATCTCGGCGATGCGCCCGTCCGTGACGCGGTAGAATTCGTGGAACCGCAGGTGCGCCGCATGACCGGTGGGCGGAATGTCGAGAAACGGTGCCGCAAAGGTGCCCATATAGTCGCCACCGCACCCGATCCAGAGATCGCCCTGCTCGGTCTCGCCGCCCATGACGATGTAATCACGGCGTTCGAGATCCGGCATCGCGGCGGCAAGCGGCGCGAAGGACGCGTCCCAGAATGCCCCCGGACCTTCGAGCGTGCCGAAGGGGTGGCAGTGGCGGAAGGCTGCATCAGGGGCCGCGATCTGCCCCAGCGCACGGAGCGCGTCATCCGCGTCGAAATCGTAAAGTGCCGCGCGGAACGGCGCGAACAGCTCCTTGGCCGCGCTGACGGGATCGGTCGTCACTCGCCGGCCTCCCGGTAGGGTGCGGCCTCGCCGTAGGGCACGTTGATCCCGCCGTAGCGCCGTACGCGCACGTTGCACTGCTCGGCATGACCCACGAACCCTTCCAGCATGCACAGGCGCGAGCCGTATTCGCCGATCATCGTCGCCGCCTCGTCGGTCAGGATCTTCTGGTAGCTGTGGGTCTTGAGGAACTTGCCGACCCAGAGCCCGCCAGTATAGCGCCCGGCCTTCTTTGTGGGCAGCGTGTGGTTGGTCCCGATCACCTTGTCGCCGTTCGAGACATTCGTGCGCGGTCCGAGGAACAGCGCGCCGTAGGAATGCATGTTCTCCAGAAACCAGTCGTCGCGGTCGGTCATCACCTGCACATGCTCCGAGGCGATGTCGTTGGCGACCTCGAGCATTTCGTCGTAGGTGTCGCAGAGGTAAACCTCGCCGTATTCCTCCCAGCTGACCCGTGCGGTCTCGGCGGTCGGCAGGATCTCCAGAAGGCGTTCGATCTCTTGCAGCGTGCCTTCCGCGAGGCTGCGCGCGTTGGTGATCAGCACGCAGGGGCTGTTGTAGCCATGCTCGGCCTGCCCCAGCAAGTCGGTCGCGCACAGTTCGGCATCGGCGGCGGTCTCGTCGGCGATCACCATCGTCTCGGTCGGTCCCGCGAAAAGGTCGATCCCGACACGCCCGTAAAGCTGGCGCTTGGCCTCGGCCACAAAGGCGTTGCCTGGCCCTACGAGCAGGTGAACCGGGTCGATGGTCTCGGTCCCGAGCGCCATCGCGCCCACCGCCTGGATGCCGCCCAGCACGTAGATCTCGTGCGCGCCACCCAGATGCATCGCCGCGATCACGCCGGGGTTCGGCGCGCCCTTGAAGGGCGGCGTCGCCGCCACGATGCGCGGCACCCCGGCCACCGATGCGGTCGCTACCGACATATGCGCCGAGGCGACCATCGGGAACTTGCCCCCAGGCACGTAGCAGCCCACCGACTGCACGGGGATGTTCTTGTGCCCAAGGATCACCCCCGGCAGGGTCTCGACCTCGATGTCGCGCATCGAGTCCCGCTGCGCCTGCGCGAAGTTGCGCACCTGCTCCTGCGCGAACCGGATATCGTCGAGTTCGCGCGGCGAGAGCTTGCCGATGATCTCCTCGATCTCGCTGTCCGTCAGCCGGAAGGACGCGGGCGCGTAGTTGTCGAACTTCTCCGACAGTTCGCGCACAGCCGCGTCACCGCGCGCCTCGATGTCCTTGAGCGTCGCCTCGACCGTGGCGCGCACCTTTGCGTCGTCCTCGGCGCGCGCGCTTGCGGTCTTGCCCGACTTCAACGTGGTGATCGTCATGATGAACCCTTTCGAAAACCCGGCTCAGGCGAAGCTGAGCGACGGCATGGCCGAGGCCCCGCCCTTGTGCTCCCAACCTTGCCCGGCAAAGACGTCGTGTCCGACCTGCGCCAGCACCGCGGCAAGGTCGCAGCTCACCCGGTTCTCGGCGATCTTGCCGTCGCGGATGCGCCAGAAGTCGATGTAGGGAATGCGGACGCGCTTGCCGGTCGCCGGCACGCCCATCAACGCACCGCCGTGGACCGCCTCGCAATGGCCGAAGCAGGCCGCCCAGTCGCCGTCCTCCATGAAATGCTCGGTCACGAAGTGGCAGTCGTGGAATGCCTCTCGGAAGGGGATGTGCCAGGCCCGGTCGAACTCGGCGAGTCCGTGCTTGGTGCCGCAGCCGTAGCTGCCGACCCATTTGAAATCGTCGTGGAAATAGGGCGAGAGGTCGTCGTCGTTGCGTTCGAGGGCAGCCTCCATGGCCTTGACGATCTCGAGGGGGGATTTGGTCATGTCGAAGTGTCCTGTCTGGGCGCAAGGACCGGTCGCGGCCTGCGCTGGAATGAATGTCTTGTGTCGTTCAAAGACGACAGATGTCAGTCGGCGGATGCCCGAGCGATCAGGAAATCCCGCGGCAACCGGTTCAGCGCCGGATGGCGACTGCGCGTCATCCCCTGCCCGACGCCCTCGGAAAGAACGGCATCCCGCATGGTTCAGGTCAGCCGTTCGCCGCTGTCGGCATCGAAGACGTGACAGGCTTCGGGCGGGATCTCGACCGCGATGGCGTCGCCGATCTCGGCGCGGTAGTCCTTTGCGGCCCGGATCGATGCAATCGCCCCGCCGAGGCGCAGCGCCACGAGGGTCGCATCTCCCAAAAGCTCAAGCGCATAAAGCGGCGCCCGGGTCTCGGACTGGTCGACAATCTGTGCGTCCTCGGCCCGGAAGCCCAGCGTGACGCGGCCGCGCAGCTGCGGGTCGAGCCCCGCGATCCGCGTGTTCTCGCCGGTGAAGACCCCCTCTGCGATCTCGCCCTCGAGCAGGTTCATCGCGGGACTGCCGATGAAGCTTGCCACGAAGGTGTTCGCCGGCCGGTCGTATATCTCGGTCGGGGTGCCGACCTGCTGGACCACGCCGCCGTTCATCACCACGACCCGGTCCGCAAGCGTCATCGCCTCGATCTGGTCGTGGGTCACGTAGACCGTGGTCACCTGCAACTCGTGGCTTAGGTTCTTGATCTGGTGGCGCGTCGATACCCGCAACTTGGCATCGAGGTTCGACAGCGGTTCGTCCATCAGGAACACGTTGGGCTGCCGCACGATGGCGCGGGCCAGCGCCACGCGCTGGCGCTGGCCGCCCGACAGCTCTGCCGGCCGGCGGTGCATGAAATCGGTCAGCTCGACCATCTCGGCGGCCCGCCTGACCCGTTCGTCATGCGTCGACGGGTCGGTCTTGCGCACCTTCAGCGGGAAGCGGATGTTCTCGTAGACGTCGAGGTTGGGATAAAGCGCGTAGCTCTGGAACACCATCGCCACGTCGCGATCCTTGGGATCGAGGTCGTTCACAACCTTGCCGTCGATCAGGATCTCGCCCTCGGTCACATCCTCGAGTCCCGCGATCATCCGCATCGTGGTGGTCTTGCCGCAGCCTGACGGCCCGAGAAGCACGAGGAATTCGCGGTCCGCGATCGTCAGGTCGAAGTTCTGCACCCCGACGAACGAGCCCCATCGCTTGGAGATGTTGTTCAGCTGGATTTCGGCCATGCCTCGCCCCGTTGCAAACGTGTTCAATAAATGTGCGCGCGAATCGCAAATTTGGCAAGGCAAAGTTTCACGCAGAGCGCTTGAAGCGGCGGAGATGAGCTTAATTGCCGCATTTTAGGAAGAAAAATCGTTAAATCTGGCGCTCAAGGATTCTCTTGCGAAATCGATCCCTGTTGCGCTAGCATTGAAAACGAATGCACTGGCGAGGATCGGACCTTGCGTCATCTGCGCGACCTCGGGCGGCCATTGCCGGTGCCAACAGTGGAGGAAGACACCAGATGAAGATCTCACGGACCCTAGCGGCAAGCGCGGCCGCGGCACTGATGGCCACGGCCGCCTTCGCCGAATGCGACATCGAGAACGGCCGGGTAAACATTCTCGCCAACGACTTCCCGGCGCTGCGAGCGATCACCGAAACGGCGGCGGAATGCGCCGGCGACGGCGTCACGGTCGAGGCCAACCACAACAAGGATTTCCGCACCTTCCACGTGCAGGCGCTGACGCCGAACCCGGCAGAGTACACGTCGGTGATCGTCGCCAACTCGTCGATCGTGCCGCTGATGAACGAGGGCCTGCTGCGCCCGCTCGACGATCTTGTCGAGAAGTACGGCCAGGACCTCGCCAGGAACCAGCTGATCACCATCAACGGTCAGGTCATGGCCATCGCCTTCATGGCCAACGCCCAACACCTGTTCGTGCGCCAGGATATCCTCGACGAGGTCGGCAAGCCGGTGCCCACGACCTGGGAGGAAGTGGTCGAGACCGGTCAGGCGATCAAGGACGCCGGGATCATGGATCACCCCTTCGCCTTCCTGTCGATGTCCGACTGGAACCTCGGCGAGGAATTCGTGAACATGTACCTCGGCCACGGCGGCGAGTTCTTCAAGCCCGGCACCGCCGAGCCGTCGATCAACAACGAGACCGGCGTCGCCACGCTCAACATGATGAAAGAGCTGGTCAGCCTCTCCAACCCCGACTTCCTGACCTACAACACCGCGACCGTGGTGCCGATTTGGAAATCTGGCAACCTCGCCATCGCCCAGCTCTGGGGATCGAGCGGCGGTGAACTGGTCGGCGGCGAAGGATCCGAGCCGGGCGTGGCCGAGAACACCGTGCTTGCCGCAGCGCCTTCGGTCGGTGGCGGCTCGACTCCCTCCTCCACGCTGTGGTGGGACGGCTTCACGATCGCCAAGAACGTCTCTGACGAGGACGCCGAGGCGACCTTCAAGGCGATGGTCCACGGCATCTCGGACAAGATGGTCGAGGCCAACAACGACGCCGCGGTCTGGCTGATGGAAAGCTACAAGCCAGGTCCGGCGGCGGTCGGCGTGGCGGCGACAGCACAGGCCGGGGCCAAGCCCTACCCGATGCTGCCCTACATGGGCCTGCTGCATCAGGCATTCCAGGAAGAGCTGCCCGACTTCCTGCAGGGCAGCGAGAGCGCAGAACAGACGCTGCAGGACATCGAGGCCGCCTACACCACGGCCGCCAGGGAAGCGGGCTTCCTCTGAGCCGACAGATCCGGGGCCGGTCCGCCGGCCCCGGGATTTCGAACTTCCGACGACTTCACTCTGACACGGGGCGCGGGGCGCGTGAAACACAAGGCATTCCTCTGGTTCATCCTGCCGTCGCTGGCGGCGATGATCCTCTTCATCGCGCTGCCGATCGTCTCGGTCACGATCCAGTCCCTCTTCGTCGAGCACGAACAGGTGATGGTCGAGGTCGAGAATTGCGGCCCCTTCACCTGCGAGAAAGTTCTGCAGGTCGACCGGGCCGCCACCGAGGCGATCCGCGAGGAGGCGCCTCTGGGCCGCTTCAACGGGCTTGGAACCTACACCAACCGCAAGCACCTTGCCTTCGAGGAGGTCGGCGCGGCCTGGAACACCACGGAAAGCTGGGGTGCCTTCCTGGGCGAACTGCTGAACCTGCCGTTCTACAAGGCGCTGATCTTCACCCTGACTTACACCGCCGTCGTCACGCCCTTCGTCATCGTGTTGGGCCTTGCCGTGGCGCTTGCCGTCAACGGCATCCCGCGGGCCGTGAAGGGGCCGACCATCTTCGTGTCGCTGCTGCCGATGATCGTGACGCCGCTGATCGGCGCGCTGATCCTGTTCTGGATGGTCGATGCCGACGGCATCATCGGGGCGACGCTGCAACGCATCTTCGACGACCCCAACCTGTCGCTGAAGGCCTCGACGCCGCTGACCTGGACGATGCTGATCGTCTACGGTATCTGGAGCTCGATCCCGTTCAGCTTCATCGTCTTCTACGCCGGCCTGCAAACCGTGCCCAGCGAGACTCTGGAGGCCGCCAAGATCGACGGCGCCAGCCGCTGGCAGGCAGTGCGCTACGTCGTCGTGCCCTACATGATGCCGCTGGTGGTCTTCATCACGCTGATGCAGCTGATGGACAACTTCCGCGTCTTCGAGCCCATCGTCAGTTTCTCGGCCTCGGCCAAGGCGACGTCGCTCTCCTATATCATCTTCAACGACCTGCGCGGCGGTGACGTCCAGCTTTTCGGCTCGGCCGCCGCGACATCGATGCTGACGATCCTCGGCATCATCCTGCTTCTGACGCCCGTGCTGTTCCGCACCTGGGCCGACTTCAACCGCAAGAGGGTCTGAGAATGGCCAAGAGCATCAACAAGCGCTCGCCCGCGCTGACCTGGTTCATGACGAGCTTTGTCGTCCTGTGGGTCCTGATCGCCGCCGGGCCGTTCCTCTGGACCGTCTGGGGTTCGTTCAAGGTGCAGGCCGATTTCTTCTCGAAATCGGACTGGCGCAACGCGATCTACGGCGTGCAGACCCTTGCCGAGACCGGCGGGCGCTTTACCGGCGACGGCTACTACGGTGCCTGGGTTCAGCAGGAATTCTGGCGCAACACGCTCAACACTTCGATCGTGGTGTTCTTCACCGTGCTGATCTCGCTGACCCTTGGCACCCTTGGGGGCTACGCGCTGGCCCGCTCGGGCTACCGCTATTCCTTCTGGCTTCTGATGGCGGCGCTGGTGTTCCGCGCGATGCCGCATATCACGCTGGTCTCAGGCTATCTTCTGCCCTTCTTCGAATGGAACGTCTGGGGCCATCTCGCCACGACGATCATCGTGCTGGTGGCGATCAACCAGCCCTTCACGCTGTGGATGTTGCATTCGTTCTTCCTCAACATTCCCAAGGACATGGACGAAAGCGCGATGGTCGACGGCTGTACCCGCTTCCAGGCCTTCCGCCACGTGATCATCCCGGTGATGTGGCCGGGCGTGATCACCACCGGGCTTTTCAGCTTCCTGCTGGCTTACAACGACTTCGCCGTGACCTCGATGCTGCTCAATGCCGAGAACCAGACCATGATACCGCGCATCGCGAGCTTCCTCGGGACGGTGCGCGAGACCGGCGACGTGATGTTCGCCGTGGCCGCCGTGGTCAGCGCGATTATCCCGCTCTTCTTCCTCATCCTCTTCTTCCAGCGACAGATCGTCAGCGGACTGACCGCGGGAGCCGTGAAAGGATAAATCCATGAGTTTCAAACACCCCGAGCCCCGCGCCTCCCACCACCCGGCGCGGGCCCTCACCCGTGCGCACATGCCGACCGGGTTCGACATCTCCCTTGCCGACTACACGGACGGCCGCACCGTGCGCATTCCGGACGACTTCGGGCCCGCGCAGAAGCTCGAAGGGTTCGACCCGGAGTATCGCAACATCGTCGATTACATCGTGCGCATAACCTACAAGATCTGGGAGACGGACAAGGCCGGCGTGGAATATATCCTCGATTGCTACGCGCCTGACAGCCTGGTCTTCGACGACTACGGGTTGCAGCGCGGCAACGAACGCATCGTCGGAGACACCCACCACACCACCGGCGCGTTCGAGGACATCATCCTCGACGCCGAAGAGGTGATCTGGGCCGGTGACGACACGGTCGGGTTCCACACCTCGCACCGGACCCGCATCCTCGGCACCAACACCGGCGACAGTCGCTACGGCCCGGCCACCGGGGCCAAGGTGGATGTGCTCGTCATTGCCAACTGCGTGGCGCTCGGCAACGACATCTTCCTCGAGCATGTGCTCTACAACACCTCCGCGATGCTGATGCAGCTCGGGCTCGATCCCTGGGCGGAGGCCGAGCGCCTCGCCGCCGACCCGCAATCCGGCTGGCCGCGCACGGCCGAGGTCTGGGACGCATTGCGCGAAGGCGCACGGCCCGCCAAGCCCTTGTCAGAGGCCGAACCGGTGAACGGTTTCGATCCCGACAGTTTTGCCCGCGCGGTTCACGACGACATCTGGAACGGCGACGGCGCCCGGATCGACACCGACTACGCCGAGGACCTGCCCTTCGAAGGCACCTCGACGCGGGCGTTCACCGGGCGCGACGCCTATCGCGCCTACGTGGCCGAATTGCGCGCCGCCTTTCCGGACCTCGCGTTGCAGGTCGACGAGGTCTACTGGATGGGCAACGAGACCGATGGCTACCTCGTCTCGACCCGCTGGAGCGCCGAGGCCACTCACTCCGGCGGCACGCTCTACCGCGAACCCACCGGTGCGCACTGCCAGATCTGGGGCATCACGCAATGGGAGGTCCGCGACGGCCGCGTGATGCGCGAGTGGCAGCTTTTCAACGAGTTCGACCTGATGATGCAGATCGCCAAGGCCCGACATGACGCAAACTGACTTCCAGGCCGAGAAAAAGATCGTTCTCGACTACACCCGGGCGCTCGACGCCGCCACGCCCGAAGCCGTCGCAGATACATTGACGGCACACACCACCCCCGGATTTCGCTGGCGCGGCGTGCATCCCTTCAACGAATTGCCTGATGCCGCTTCGATCGCCGACCGCCTATGGAGCCCTCTCAAGGAGGCGATCGGCCCGTGGCAGCGTCGCCCGGATGTCTTCTTCGCGGGGCAGAACATCCTCGACGACGCGGGCGGGGTCTGGGTCGTCGAGATGGGTCACCTCATGGGCCTGTGGGAACGGCCCTTCCTCGACCTCCCCCCGACGCGCAAGATCGCCTTTCTGCGCTACGCCGAGTTCCATCGCGTCGAAGATGGCCGGATCGCAGAGACCGTGAGCTACCTCGACCTGCTGCACCTGATCCACCAGGCCGGGCTGCGACCCTTCCCCGGCCAGACCGGGGCCGACATCCTGACGCCCGGTCCGCGCACCCACGACGGGTTGCTCCATGATCCGCAGGACCCGGAGGACGGCCACGTAACGATGCAGCTCATCATGGACATGGTCGAAGAGTTGCGCAGCGCCGGGGTCAGCTCACCCGCCGATCATATCGACCGGTTCTGGACACCCGACATGTGCTGGTTCGGCCCCGCCGGCATCGGCGCCAGCGCCTTCCGCGACGGCTACCGGCGCGGCCACACCGGCCCCTTCGAGGCGGGACTCGAATTCGTGCGGTCCGATGGCCACGGGGCCGAACTGGCCGAAGGCCGCTACGGCGGGTTTTTTGGCTACCCGTCGATCACGATGCGACCCACGGGGGGCTTCATGGGCATGCCCGCGAACGACACCGAGGCCGAGATGCGCATCGTCGACATCTACCGCCGCGACGGCGACAAGCTGGCCGAGAACTGGATCTTCATCGACATGCTGCATTTCTTCGCAATGCAGGGGCTCGACGTATTGGAACGCCTCAAGAAACACCCACGAACATGACCGACCTGCAATCCGCCAAGGCGCTCGTCCGAGAGTTTCACGCAGCACTCGACCGCGACCCGGCCCACGCGATGCGCGACTTCTGCGCCCCCGACGCGCTCTGGCGCGGCTTTCATCCCTTCAACGAGATCCGCAAACCAGCCGCAGTAGCCGACACCTTCTGGATTCCGCTGCAAACCTCCCTGACCCATCTGCAACGGCGCATGGACGTGTTCATGGCCGGCGACAACGGCCTTGCCGACGGCGGCACCTGGGTCTCGTCGATGGGTCACCTGATCGGCCTTTTCGACGCGCCATTGCTCGGCATTCCGCCAACGGGCAAGATCGCCATGCTGCGCTATGCCGAGTTCCTGCGGGTGGAAGCAGGCCGGATCACCGACACGGCGATGTTCTTCGACCTGCCGCACCTGATGCTGCAGGCCGGAGTGAACCCGTTTCCGCCCCAGACTGGCGCACATCTGGTGCAGCCCGGTCCCGCGACCCATGACGGTCTGATGTACGTTCCGCAGGACCCTGCCGAGGGTCAGCGCACGCTCGACGCCATCGAGCGCATGATCGGCGACCTCCGGACCTGGAAAGACCGGACGGAAGGCGGATTGCTCGAAGAATTGCCGCGCTCGTGGCACGACGACATGATCTGGTGGGGCCCGGCCGGGATCGGCGCGACCTACACCATCGAACGCTACGCGCGCCAGCATGCCGGGCCGTTCCGCCAGGGCTTTGCCGATCGCAGCTTCAACGGCCACGTCGCCCGCATCGCCGAAGGCCATTACGGCGGGTTCTTTGGCTGGCCGAACCTGACCCTGCGCCCCTCGGGCGGGTTCATGGGCATGCCGGGATCGGAACAACCCTCGGACATGCGCGTGATCGACATCTACCGGCGGGACGGCGACAGGCTGGCCGAGAACTGGATCTTCATCGACATGCTGCATTACCTTTTGGGACAGGGTCTCGACGTGCTGGCACGGCTCGACCCCATTCCTTGACGCGCAACATCGGCGCTCAGCTTGCGGCGACCGTTTCCGGGTCGACCAGCATCCAGGCGCTGAGCGCGCTTGCCGCCGACAGCGCCGCCCCGGCCCAGGCCGCGGCGGCGAACCCCGCGGTAAGGCTGTCCGCCGAGCCGATCAGAACCACGCCCAGCAAAGCGGTCGCAATCAGCCCCGCGATCCGCGAGATCGCGTTGTTGACGCCCGAGGCGACGCCCGAATACCTGTCTCCCGCGCTGGCCAGCACCGCCGAGGTCAGCGGTGCGACGCAGGCGGCCATCCCCAGCGCCAGGACGCTTAACGCGGGCAGGATGTCGCGCCAGTAGTTCACGTCCTCCGCCGGAACCCGCGTGAAGAGCAAAAATCCGCAACCGACCAGCAGCGAGCCCACGGTCAGGATGCGGCGGGTGCCGACGCGGTCGGTCACGACGCCTCCCACCGCTCGCGACAGCAGCCCCAGGATCAGCGGGAACGGCAGGATGGCGGCCCCTGCAGCCGTCGCGCCGTAGCCGAGATCGCGGATCAGCACGTAAGGAAGCAGGACCAGCAGGCCACCGAGGGCCATGTAGAGAAACAGCGTCAGCAGCGAGAGTCCCGAGAAGGTGGCGCTGCCGAAGAGCCGCAGCGGCGTCATCGCGGCATCGCCCTTGCGATATTCGACCGCGAGAAAGGCCGCCACCAGCACGACGCCGCAGGCCCCGGCCGCCATCACGGCGGGGGTGGCCCCACGCTCGGGCAGGGCGATCAGCGCCCAGATCAGCGCCAGTAGCCCTGCCCCGATCAGTCCCGCCCCCAGCCAGTCGAGCGGCGCGCGATCGTCGCGCGCGGCGCGGCTTTCCCGGACCGAGCGGCGGGCCACCCACAGCGCATAAAGCGACAGCGGCATCACCGCCGCGAAGGCCCATCGCCACCCCGCGACGTCGACGATGAGCCCGCCGACAAGCGGTGCCGCTGCCCCCGCGGCGGCCCCGGCCGCGGCCCAGGTGCCGATGGCCTGCCCGCGCGCGCGGCCCGTGAAGCCGTCGGCGATGATCGCAAGCGATGTCGGCGCGACCATTGCCGCGCCGATCCCTTCCAGCGCGCGCCCGATCATCAGGACCGGAAAGCTCCAGGCCACGGCGCACAGAAGGCAGGCAGCGGTGAACACGACCAGACCCGCCTCGAACACCCGCTTGCGCCCGTAGTGATCGCCCGCGGCCCCGCCGATCAGCACCAGCGCACCAAGCGGCAGCAGATAGGCGTTCACGATCCATTGCGCGCCCGTCGCGCCTGTTCCGAATTCATCCTGCATCGCCGGCAGGGCGACGTTGATGATCGAACCGACCACGAAGGCCAGGCTCGACCCGAGGATCGTCGCGACCAGCGTGCCGCGCTGGTCCGGGCAGCCGGCATCCTGCGCGTCGCGTCCGCCGCGGCGGTCCGGACAGGGCATCGGCAGGGCGTTCGACATCGGCTTTTTCCTTCGGTTCTGCGCGACTATCTTGCGCGGTAGCGCGGCACGACCAGCCCCGTGCCCGCTCAGAGCGCGTCGAGCCGGCGCGCTGTCTGCGGCATCCGCGCAAGGCTCGCGGCGATGCGCGTCCGCCAGGCGGGCCCGCTCTCCAGCGCCGTCTGGTAAGCGTCGGCCAGTTCGACGGGGCGCTCCTCGGCCAGCACCTCGACGAGAAAGGCCGCCTGCGCACGGTCCTTGGCGGCCTTGCCCGAGTCCGGTCCGTCGCGCCTGCGGTCGGCCACGATCAGCTTGTGAATGGCAAAGCGTTCGGGCCGCGGCACCTGCACCAGCGATCCGTAGCGGTAGAGGAACGGAACCTGGATCGGTTCGGCGATCAGGTAGTTTAGGTGATGCAACCCTTGCGCGCTGACGCCCAGGGCCTCCAGCGTCCGCAGCCCCTCGTCGCCGCTGAAGGACGGGGTCAGGAACTCTACCATGGTCTGCCGGTCAGTCTGCCGCCAGCGCCAGACGTGGCGCCGGTCGAGCGACGGCACGGGATCGAATTTGAGATCGCCGAAGACCTGCGCCAGCGGCGTGTCGACGCGGTCCTCGATGACCAGCGACAGGCGCTCGAAGCTGGCGATGTCGATATCGTCGGTCTGCGCCGCCGCGTCGAAGCCGATCCGCACGCCAAGCTCGCCCTCGTAACACAGGAAGGCGGTCGTGCCGACAAGCGTCCCGCCCAGCCGGAAAACCCCGGTCTTCGCCATTGCCGAGACGATCTGCCCGGTGTTGACGTCCGACATCCGGAACCCTTCGGCGCGCAGGATCCGCATCAGCCGCGCGCGTGTGCGTTCGCGGGTCTTTTCCTCCGCCGCCAGCTTCCGGTGACGTGCCAGCCGCGCGCGCAGCTCATCGCTGTCCTCGCCGATGTAGCGATCGACCGTCCGGCTGCCGAGCCGGTAGTGATCGTACCAATACTGCCGCGCCCCGACCGTCTTTTTCTTCGGCGTCCCGATCAGACCGGAGAGCGCGCTGTCCTTGAGCGTGCGCAACAGATCGATCCACGCGCTGCGGCCCACCGCGCTGAGGGTTTCCATCGCGTCTGCCCCACAAAAAATTTTCCGTGGGGTATCCTATCGCGAAGCGACCTACCCCACAACTTATTTTCTGTAGGGTATGACGCCGACACGATCGTCCGCCTCAGCCCGTTCCCAGAACCTCGGAAAGCAGCGGGTTCGGGAATTTCCGGGCGATCGTGACGGCCGAAAAAACTTCGCGAACATCTTCGAGACGGGCGAACTCGGTCAATCTACCGGCCTTCAGCTCGTCCTGGACGACGATGGGCGGAATGACCGCAACGCCGGCATCGGCGCGGGCGAGCAGGCGCAACATGGCCATGTCATCGGCTTCGGCCGCAACCCTCGGGAAGATCCCGAGCCGCTCCAGAAGGGCGTCGAACCCGGCCCGCATCGACGTCTCCGGCGTCGGCAGGACAAGCGGTTCGGTGGCCAGGATGCTTGCGATGTCGAGGGTCTTCCCGGACATCCTGTTCGGCGCGCCGACAAGGCTGACGGGTTGCTCCGCAAGGGCGTGGACAAGATAGGGACTCGACGCGTCCCGGGCCGGAACCATGTTCGTCAACACGATGTCGAGCGCGTGCGCTTCGAGACCGCGCAGCAGAGCGTCCTGTGTGCCCGACCGCAGGATGACCTCGACATCGTTGCGCCCGATGATCGGGTCGAGGAACCTCATCTGGAAATTGCGGGACAAGGTTGCAAGCGCCCCGATCCTCAGGACACGTCGCTTCGCCTCGGCCCGCTTCAGTGTCGCGGTCAGGTTCTCGGCCGCGCGAAAGATTTCGTCGGCGTGATCGAGCGCGATCCGCCCCGCTTCCGACAGGACAAGGTTCCGACCGCGCCGTTCGAAAAGTTGGTGCCCAAGGGACTCTTCCAGTGCCTTGATCTGGGTCGAGACTGCCGACTGAGAGATGTTGAGCGACCGCGCAGCGCCTGTCAGCGTGCCGTCCCGGGCGACGGCACGGAAAAGGCGCAGATGATGAAGGTTGAGATTGGACATACTTCTACAAAATCGAACGTTATATCGCAATATATGTAATTTTATTGAACTCTGCCACGGCGTATCCGGTTTCCGATCAGGATCGGAGACATCAATGGACTTTTCGCCCAGTTTTCTCGCCCCCGGCGTCCTCGTGGCTGCCGCCGTTTATGCCTGGCGTCACCCGGGCCGCAGACCTGAAAACGTTCCACGCATCGCGGAATTTGCAAGCCTTGGCGGCCTTGCCCTTGCAATACTTGGTCTCGTCCAGGTCGCGACCGGCGGTCCCACAACCGTTTCGGCATTCGACGGGATCGCGAACCTGGCGCTCGAGGCCACCCTCGTGACGTCCTCTCTGGCGGTGCTGGTGGCCTTCATCGGCTGGATCGTGATCCGGTACAGCCGCACCTATCTCGACGGCGAGGCGCATGAAGGCCGGTTTCATGCACTGATGCTGGCGACGCTGGCCGCGGTGTTGCTCTTCGTCCAATCGGGCAGCCTTTCGATGCTCATCGCGTCGACCGTCCTTGTCGGGCTTGGCCTTCGGCAGCTTCTGCTGTTTTACGGCAACCGCCCCGAGGCCCGCCGGGCCGCCACGAAGTTCGCGCTGGTCTGGCACGGATCGGACGCCGCCCTTGTCGTTGCCGCGCTCCTGCTGGCCGCGAGTTACGGTACCGGGAACCTCGGCGAGATCGTGACGAGAGCCGGCACCGAAGGCCTGACCCTGGCCGCGACGTTCGGGATTGCGTTTATCGTTCTTGCGGCCATCTTCAAGACCGCGGCCTTTCCGTTGCACGGCTGGCTCACCGAGGTCATGGAAGCCCCGACCCCGGTCTCGGCCCTGCTTCACGCCGGCATCATCAACTCGGGTGGCGTGATCCTCATTCTCCTCGCCGGTCTGGTGCAACTCAGCCCCGGGGCCATGGCGGCGCTTGTCATGATCGGCGGGTTCACGGCCCTGTTCGGGGCGGCGGTCATGCTGACGCAAAGTGCCTTCAAGACCGCGCTGGCATGGTCGACGGTATCGCAGATGGGGTTCCTCCTCTTGCAATGCGGGCTCGGTCTCTGGGCGCTGGCACTTCTGCATATCGTGGCGCATTCGCTCTACAAGGCGCATGCCTTCCTCAGTTCCGGCGGCGCGATCCAGTCAGTGGCCAGCCTCAGGCGTCCCGGTCCGATCGCGGTGCCGAGCGTCGGTGCGGTGCTCAAGTCCTTCGCCCTGGCGCTTGTCCTCTACGCCGTCATCGCCGTTACCTTCACCGCGCTCATCGGTCCGAAGTCACCGCAGGCGCTTGGCATCGGCGCGATCCTGATCTTCGGCGTCGCCTACCTCGTAGCGCAGGGCCTCGCCGATCTCGCACCCGCGGAGTTGACCAAACGCACGGCAGTGGCCTCGCTCGGCGCCGCGATCGGCTACTTCGCCTTTCAGGCCACGGCACAGGCCATCTGGGGGCCGGGCCTGCCGCCGGCACCGGCACCCGGTCCGCTGGAATGGGCTCTGATCGTCCTCGCCGTCGCCTCCTTCGGCCTGGTGGCCTTTGCGCAGGCGCTGTTTCCGCTCTGGGCGCATCACCCGTCGACCGCCGGGCTGCGGGTACACCTTGCCAACGGCTTTTACCTCAACGCCCTGCTTGACCGCGCCATCGGCGGTTTCCGCAGCGCAAAGATCAACTGAGATCATGGAGACCGAGATGTTCATGAAACATGCGCAGATCGAACCTGCCTTCGTATCGGCGATACTGAAGGCCGCCGAAGACGCCGCGCGCCGCATCCCACCTGCCTTTCCGCTCGACGCGACCGTCGCGGTCAATCCGTTTCTCGGACAGACCGGCGAGGATCTCGCCACCGCATCCGCGCGGCTGCAACGAGTCGCGGGGGTCCGGGCGACCCGGACGGGCGCGGATTTCTCGGCGGCCGTCGAGGCCGGAGAGTTGACGGACGCGGATCTGGAAGCGGCGTTTGCGGCATCGACCTCGCCCTTGAAACCGAAGGATGTCTCCGCGCTTAGGGCGGTCCTGGAAGCTGCGCAAACGCCTGCTCCGGCGGCTCTGCCGACCGTGGCGGAGCTTGCCGCCGAAGCAACGGGCACGGACTGGCCCTCGATCATCGAGAAGTCCTTCGGCACATGGGCCGCCGGACATTTCGACCGGGGCCAGGCGCTCTGGTCTCCCGCTCCCGGCGCCGAAACCTTCGCATCCTGGCGCGCTTGGGCCACTCAGGATCTTACGCCGGAGATTGCCGGTCTCACCGGGTTCTGTGCCCATGTCGCCGGGGCACCGGACACGCCCGAGCGCGCGATCATCCGGGCCGCCGAAGCGCTCGGCCTCGACCCTGCGTCATCCGAAACCGCCTTTCATCGCCTTTACATGGACCTCGGGGGTTGGTCCCAGCATGCGCGCTGGCTGCTCTGGCAAGCCGAACTTGCCGGCGGCACAGACCAGACGCTGCTCAGCCTTCTTGCGATCCGCCTGATCTGGGAAGAGGCGCTTTTCGCGCATGTGCCCGACCTGGCGGAGAACTGGGCAGAGGTCGTCGCGAAGCACAGAGCGCCGGTCGAACCTTCGGAGACGGATATTGCCCTGACGATCCTGCAGGACGCCGCTGAGAGGGCGCACCAGCGCCGGCTGGCCGCAGTCCTCTACGGAGAATCCAAGTCCGGAACCAGGGCCGCGCTTCAGGCCGCCTTCTGCATCGACGTCCGTTCGGAAGTCTTCCGCCGGGCGCTGGAAAGCGTCGACCCGACGATCGAGACGATCGGCTTCGCGGGTTTCTTCGGCCTGCCGCTGGCGCACAAGGCACAGGGTTCGGATGTGGTGGAGGCGCATTTGCCGGTCCTTCTCAACCCCGGCATCGAAACGACAAGCCATGCCGACGCGATGCACGAAAGGGATATCCGCATCGCCGCCAGAACGACGCGGGCCTGGGGACGCTTCCGGCAGGCCGCCGTGTCGTCCTTCGCCTTCGTCGAAGCGGCAGGGCCGTTTTATGCCGGCAAGCTGCTGAAAGACGCTTTCGGGGTGAAAAGCAGAACGGAAATGATCGCCCCGGTCCCGCAAGTCGTTGGCGGTCTCGATGCGACGGCCAAAGCCGAGACGGCCGCGACCGTTCTCGGGGCGATGAGCCTGACCAAGGGCCACGCAGAGATCGTCCTTTTGCTTGGTCATGGCGGTCAGGTCACCAACAACCCGCATGAAAGCGCGTATCACTGTGGCGCCTGCGGCGGGTACACCGGAGAGGTTTCGGCGCGACTGCTCGCCGTGCTGCTGAACGATCCCGAGACCAGAGCAGGTCTTGCCGAGCGCGGCCTCCCGCTGCCGGACGACACGCTTTTCGTCGCCGGTCTGCACGACACGACGACCGACGAGATCGCGATTTTCGACGATGGGCTTCCCTCGGATCGGGCCGAAGACATTCGCCGCATGAAGAGCTGGCTAACGCAGGCCGGCAAGATCGCGCGGACCGAGCGGGCAGCGACACTGCCCGGGGCGAACCCGCAAACGGTTTCGGACCGCGCCCGGAACTGGGCCGAGATCCGGCCCGAATGGGGTCTGGCCGGATGCGCCGCCTTCATCGCCGCACCCCGCGCGGCAACCCGCGGCAAGAACTTGGGCGGACGATCTTTTCTGCACAGCTACGACTGGAAGCTGGACGAGGACTTCCGGACGCTCGAACTCATCCTCACGGCACCCGTCGTCGTGGCAAGCTGGATCAGCCTGCAATACTACGGATCGTCCGTCATGCCGTCGGTCTTCGGCGGGGGCAACAAGCTCATCCACAACGTCGTCGGCGGGATCGGCGTCATCGAGGGCAACGCGGGAAGGCTCAGGCCCGGCTTGCCGTGGCAGGCGGTTCACGATGGCGAGTGTCTGCGGCACGAACCGCTCCGGCTGTCGGTCATGATCGAAGCACCGCGCCAGGCGATCACCGGCGTGCTGGAGCGGCATCCGGAAGTCCGCGATCTGTTCGACAATGGCTGGCTGCACCTTTTCACGTTGCAGGGTGGCAGGATCGATGCCCGCTACCGTTCCGGCTTTCGCTGGAATGAAGAGAAGTGCGGCGCACTTGCCGCATGATATTTTCATCGTGTTTGGCCAGAGAATGATTTGGTAGAGACCGCGGTTCCGCCTCGCCGGGGCCTGTCGTTTCGATACGAAGCCGCTTGACTAGTTCTACATCGAACCATTATAGTTCGATGTAGAACTAGGAGGCTTATCATGAACCGCAGAAAATTTATCAAGCTCGCCGGTGGAGGCGTCGTCGTCGCCGCAGGCTCCGCCGCAGTCTTTGCATCGACACGCACCCCGTCCGCGGCACTCGCCCCGTGGAGCCTGGCCGGCACCTATGACGATCCGCGAATGAATGCCCTGTCCCACGCGATCCTCGCGCCCAATCCGCACAATCGGCAGCCGTGGCTCATCGAGCTGGTCGGTGACGACGCGTTGACCCTTTACTTCGACACCGACAAGCAGCTGCCGCACACCGACCCGTTCGATCGGCAACTCACGATCGGACTTGGTTGTTTCCTCGAACTGATGCGGATGGCCGCCAATGCGCAGGGCTACAGCGTCGACGTGGACCTGTTCCCGGAAGGAGAAGACGAGACCGGTCTGGACAGCCGCCCGATTGCACAGGTGACCTTCGCCGAAGCGCCCGCGGTCGACGATCCGCTGTTTGCGCATGTCCTGAAACGTCGGTCCAACAAGGAACCCTACGATACCTCGCGCGCCGTTCCGGCCGATGCGATGGAACGGATCCTGAAGGTTGGAAGGCATGCGCATCTCGGCGGTGCGTCCAGTGACGAGGAGATCGCATTCTGGCGCGAGCTGACCACGAAGGCGTTGATGATCGAGATCGAAACGCCGCGCACCTACAAGGAAAGCGTCGACCTGATGCGCATCGGCAAGGCCGAAGTGAACGAGAACCCCGACGGCATCGATTTCAGCGGTGCGATGTTCGACACGCTCGCATTGACAGGGATAATGACGAGAGAAGCCTCGCTGGACACCAGCTCCACGGGCTTTCAGGAAGGCATCAAAGCGGTGATCGCGAATACGGAAACGGCCATGGGACACCTGTGGATGGTGACACCGGGCAATTCCCGTCGAGACCAGATCGCCGCGGGCGCCGATTGGCTCAGGGTCAATCTCGCCTGCACGGCAGAGGGGCTGGGTTTCCAGCCGCTGAGCCAGGCCCTCCAAGAGTATCCCGAAATGGCGAAACTTTACGCCGTGACTCACGAACGCCTGGCGCCGGACGGCGGCACAGTTCAAATGCTGGCGAGGATCGGCTATGGTCCGGAAATTCCGGTCAGCCCGCGGTGGCCGTTAGACGCCAAAGTTGGAAACGTGTGAAAACAGACGACGACACAGCGCTGGAAGTCTTCGGCTTCTTCAACGAGATCGGGATCATCAATCAGCTTTCGACGACGATGCTGGCAAAAAGCCTGCCAGACGGGATCCACCCGTCGCACTTCTCGATCCTGAACCATCTCGTGCGCATGGGTGACGGCAAATCGCCGCTGCGGATCGCCTCGGCGATGCAGGTTACGAAGAACACGATGACCCACTCGCTCAAGGTCCTGCAGGATCGCGGCTACATCGGCGTGGAGCCCAATCCGGACGATGGCCGCGGCAAGCTGGTCTACCTGACCGACGCAGGCCGCGTCTTCCGCGACCAGGCCATTCTGCGGGTCACGGATGCGTTCGGCGACGTCATCGGACCGGACCAACTGTCGATCATACGCCGCATCCACGGCGATCTGGAACTGATCCGCGCACACCTCGACCGTAACAGATGAGGCATGGTCGGCGCCGTAACCCGCCGGCCACCCCTCCTTGCCAACAGAGCGCCGACGCGGGCCCGTGAGACTGCGGCGATCAAAGGTTCTCGGCGATGAGGATCTCGGTTCGAATCCGTTCCTGAGAGGCCAGCGTGCTGCGGTTCTCGCACTTGGCGCGCAGAATCCGGATGGCGCTGCGGACCAGGTGGCCGGGGTCCTGGTGCACCACCGCGTCAATCTCGCCACGGCGCAAGGCGTGCTCGGTCGCCGTCGTGCGCTCGTGCGCGATCAACACCCGTCCCGCCAGTGCCGACAGGTCGCGGGCAATCTCGATCGGGATCCGCGCATCCGCACCCATGAAATAGAGGCCTACGACATCGCCATGCGCGGCGAGCACGTTGTATAGGATCTGTTGTGCACGCCCGGCATCGCCGTGGGTCTCCAGCGTCGGAAGGGTCCTGAGCCCGGGATAATCGGCGTTGAGGACCGCATCGAAGCCCAGGCGCCGCTCGAGGCTGCTTCTTGCCTGGATTGTCTCGGCCAGCACGGCGATGGTGCCGCGCGCGGGACCGAGAAACCGCGCCATGAGCCGCCCGGCTGTGGCCCCGGCGGCTCGGTTGTCGATGCCAACGAAGTCGAGGCCCTCCTCCTCGGGCTGGTTAGAGACGAAGGCGATGGTATGAATGCCGCGCTCGCGGACCCGCCCGATCGCATCGCGCACCTGCGGCGTCTCCGGCGCCATGATCGCGATGCCGTCATGGGTCTCGGGAGACAATCGTGCCAGCGCCCGGGCAATCCCGTGCGGATCCTTGTCGTCTAGGTGCAGGATCGGGGTCTCGATCATCTCGGCCCGGCCAGCGCGCTCGAACTCTCGGATGCGGGCGGTGATCTCGTCGAGAAAGTCGCCACCCGCGCGCGGTAGGGCAAATCCGAACCGATAGGCGCGCTGCCGCGCCAGCGTGGCAGCCACCTGGTTGCGTTCGAAACCGATCTCCTCGATCGCCTCGTTGACCGCGTCCACCGTCTTCTGCCGCACCCCGGCCCGGCCGTTCAGAACCCGGTCGACCGTGGCAAGGCTCACGCCCGCTGCTTTCGCGAGATCCTTGGTGGTTGGCCGCATTGCCCGGAAAACCCACGTCCTGCCGTCACTTGCCGCCCAATATGTCAACGGCGCGAAGGCGCGGCAAGAAATTTTGAGGTACGTACCTCAGTTTTTCGTTGATCTGATGTGCGTACCTCATCTAGCGTCGTGTCAGTCGAGTCGCGGCAGCGAATCCGCGACGGATCACATGGGAGGATGTCTGCAATGAAAGTGAACCGTTTCACGTCCGTGGCTGCCTCGGCGCTCTGCGCCGGCGCGATCGGGACCGCGGCTGCCGCCGAGGATCTCACGCTCTGCTGGGCCGCCTGGGACCCGGCCAATGCGCTGGTCGAACTGTCCAAGGATTTCGAGGCCGAGTCCGGGCACACGATGAGTTTCGAATTCGTGCCCTGGACCTCGTTCGCGGACCGCATGCTCAACGAACTGAACTCGGGCGGGCAGCTCTGCGACCTGATGATCGGCGACAGCCAGTGGATCGGCGGCGGGGCTGAAAACGGCCATTACGTCAAGCTCAACGACTTCTTCGACGCCAACGGGATCGACATGGCCGACTTCATCCCGGCCACAGTGACCGGCTATGCCGAATGGCCGAAGAACACCCCGAACTACTACGCGCTGCCGGCCTTCGGCGACGTGGTGGGCTGGACCTACCGCAAGGACTGGTTTGAACGCCCCAAAATCCAGGAGGCTTTCCAGGCCGAGTATGGCCGCGAACTCGCCGTGCCGGCCTCGCTCGAGGAACTGAAGGAAATCGCGCAATTTTTCCAGGGCCGCGAGATCGACGGCAAGACGGTCTACGGGGCCGCGATCTATACCGAGCGCGGCTCGGAAGGTGTCACGATGGGCGTGACGAACGCGCTCTACAACTACGGTTTCCTCTACGAGAACCCCGATCAGCCCTACGAACTCGACGGCTTCGTGAACTCGGAAGGTGCCGTGGCGGGGCTTGAATACTACAAGGAACTCTACGACACTGCGGTGCCGCCGGGGTCGTCGAACTGGTACATGGGCGAGAACATCGACGCCTACAAATCGGGCCAGGTCGCGCTGCAGATGAACTTCGCCTTCATCTGGCCCGGCGTCGAGGCCGACCCCAACGTGGGCGGCGGCAAGTCGGGGTATTTTCCGAACCCTCCGGGTCCGGCGGGCCAGTACGCCCAGCTTGGCGGGCAGGGCATCTCGGTCGTGGCCTATTCCGACAAGCAGGACGCGGCGCTTGAGTACATCAAGTGGTTCGCCCAACCCGAAATCCAGGCCCGCTGGTGGGAACTCGGCGGATATTCCGCTCTACGCGCCGTCGTCGAGGATCCCGGCTTCGCCGAAAGCCAGCCTTATGCGCAAACCTTCCTCGACAGCATGGCGATCGTGAAGGACTTCTGGGCCGAGCCCGCCTATGCCGACCTGCTGCTGCCGATGCAGGAACGCATCCACAACTACGTGGTCGCGGGCGAAGGCACGGCGCAGGAGGCGCTGGACGGCCTGGTGCGCGACTGGACCGAGGTCTTCGAGGACGAAGGCAAGCTCTGACGCCCCTCCCCGTCCGAGCCTTCGGGGTCACCTGACCGCCCCTGACACCTCCCGGCCGCCACGGTCGGCCGGGAGGATCTCGCCCGCGCCCCAGACCGGCGCCACGGGTCCGACCGCCACGGGACACGCCCAATGACCAGAACCGCACTCGACAGGGTCGCAGAGGCCACGCCGCAGCCGATGGCGCGGCGCATCCGGGGGCTCTCGGACCGCAGCATCGCCTGGATCTTCGTCGCGCCCACGATCTTCCTGCTGCTGGCGGTCAACATCTTCCCGCTGATCTGGACGATCCGGCTCAGTTTCACCGACTACCGCGTCAACCGGCCAAACCGCGAGGTCGAATGGATCGGCCTGCGCAATTACGAACGCATCCTGTCGGACCCGGACATCTGGCAGACCATGCAGGCCACCGCGCATTTCCTGATCTGGACCATCGTCCTGCAGGTGCTGATCGGCTTTGCGCTGGCCTACCTGATCAACAAGAAGTTCCGGGGCAACGATCTCTGGACCACGATCATCGTGTTTCCGATGATGCTTTCGCCGGCGGTCGTCGGCAATTTCTGGACCTTTCTCTACCAGCCGCAGATCGGCCTCTTCAACTACGTCGTCGCTTTTTTCACCGGCGCCGACCCGGCCAGCTTTTCGATGATCGGGGACGTGCAGCTTGCACCCTGGGCCATCGTCATCGCCGACACCTGGATGTGGACGCCCTTCGTGATGCTGATCTGCCTGGCCGGGCTGCGTTCGATCCCCGACAGTATCTACGAGGCTGCCGAATGTGACCGGGCCAGCCAGTGGCGCCAGTTCTGGACCATCACCGTGCCGATGGTCCTGCCCTTCCTGATGCTGGCGGTGCTCTTCCGGGGCATCGAGAATTTCAAGATGTTCGATCTCGTCGTGCAGCTGACCGGCGGCGGGCCCGGCAACACCACGACGCTGACCTCGATCGACCTTAAGCGCGAAGCCTTCGAGAAATGGCGCACCGGCTATTCCTCGGCCTACGCGGTCATCCTTTTCGTCACCGTCTTCGGCCTCGCCTCGATTTACGTGAAGGCGCTCAACAGGGTGAAACAGCGATGAGCTTTTCGGTCACTGAACCCGCACGCGCCACCAAGTGGATGGCGGGCATCCTGGTGGTCGGCTACGCGCTGATCACGATCGCCCCACTGCTTTGGATCATCGCCACCGGCTTCAAGTCGGGCCCGGATTCCATCGCCTACCCGCCAAAGCTGGTGTTCGAGCCGTCGCTCGAGGGCTACGTCAACCTTTTCACCGAGCGCACCCGCGCCACCGAGGACATGCTCGAGGCCGCGGGACCGCCGGAGTCCTGGGTCGACGAGGTGGCCCGCGCGCAGGGTACGATCATCACCGGCGCCTCGCGCTACGGCGAACGCTTTCTCAACTCGGTCATCATCGGCTTCGGCTCGACGGCGCTGTGCATGATCCTCGGCACGGCCGCCGCCTACGCCTTCAGCCGCTTCCGGGTGCCGCTCAAGGACGATCTGCTGTTCTTCATCCTGTCGACCCGGATGATGCCGCCCATCGCCGTGGCTATCCCGATCTTCCTGATGTTCCGGCAACTCGGTCTCAGCGACACGCATTTGGGCATGATCCTGCTGTACACCGCGGTGAACCTGTCGCTGTCGGTTTGGCTGCTGAAGGGCTTCATCGACGAGATCCCGGTCGAGTACGAGGAGGCGGCGCTGATCGATGGCTACACGCGCTTTCAGGCCTTCTACAAGGTCGTGCTGCCGCAGGCCGCGACCGGCATCGCCTCGACAGCGATCTTCTGCCTGATCTTCGCCTGGAACGAATACGCTTTCGCCGTCCTGCTGACCTCGGGCACGGCGCAGACCGCGCCGCCGTTCATCCCCACGATCATCGGCACGTCCGGCAAAGACTGGCCCGCCGTCGCCGCCGGCGCCACGATCTTCCTCGTGCCGGTCATGGTCTTCACCATCCTGCTGCGCAAGCATCTGCTGCGCGGGATCACCTTCGGAGCGGTTCGGAAATGAACAATTTTCTCGCCGGACTGCTGCGCCTGCGGCGCGGCCCCTGGGAACTGGTCGCCTCGGCTCTCATCGCGCTCGGCGTCGTGATGCTGATGCAGCCTTTCGTTCTCGCGCTCTACAGCTGGTCGTTCCTCGTCACCCTGACCGGCACGGTGATGTTCGTCATCGTCAGCCATTTTCCGGAGTAGCCCATGGCGCAGATCAGGATCG
The DNA here is from genome assembly GCF_033436665.1 of Roseobacter sp. FCG-D35. Lineage (NCBI taxonomy): Bacteria > Pseudomonadati > Pseudomonadota > Alphaproteobacteria > Rhodobacterales > Roseobacteraceae > Roseobacter > Roseobacter sp. FCG-D35. The sequence continues at coordinate 148,043 of NZ_JAWQFO010000006.1, read as the reverse complement.
AAAACCTGCGCAAGGATTTCGGCGCCTTCACCGCGGTCCGATCCTCGAGCTTCACAATTGAGGACGGCGAGTTCTTCATGCTGCTCGGCCCGTCGGGCTGCGGCAAGACCACCACGTTGCGCATGATGGCGGGACTCGAGCTGCCGACCGCCGGGCAGGTCTACATCGACGGCGAGGAGGTCGGCCAGAAACCGGCCAGCAAGCGCAACATCGCCTTCGTGTTCCAGATGTTCGCGCTCTATCCGCACATGACGGTGCGTGGCAACATCAGCTACCCGCTGAAAAGCCAGGGCATGGGCAAAGCGCAGATCCGCCAGAAGGTCGGCGAGGTCGCCGAGATCCTCGGCATTACCGCGATCCTCGACCGCCCGGTCGGAGGCCTTTCGGGCGGCGACCGGCAGCGTGTTGCGCTGGGGCGGGCGATTGTGCGCGACCCTAAGGCGTTCTTCATGGACGAACCGCTCGGCGCGCTCGATGCCGAGTTCCGCGAGCACATGGCCGGAGAGTTGCGCGCGCTCCATGACCGGATGGAGGCGACGACCGTCTACGTCACACACGACCAGCTCGAGGCGATGCAAATGGGCGACAAGATCGTCGTGATGAACCACGGCGTCGTCGAACAGTTCGGCGTTCCGCAGGACATCTACGACTGGCCCGCGACGCGTTTCGTCGCCGAGTTCATCGGCTCGCCGCCGATGAATTTCCTCGACTTCGAGGGCATGATCGGCGCCGGACAGGATACGGTCCGGCTTGGCGACACCACGCTGCAGGTGCCGCGCAGCATCGACGGCGCCAACGGTCGGCTGAGTTTCGGCGTGCGCCCAGAGCATGTCCGGCTCGACGACGCCGCGCCCTATCGCGGGCGGGTCGTGGCCACCGAGTACCTCGGCACCACCCAGATCGTGACGCTGGACACCGCGCACGGAGCGCTCAAGGCCCGCGTCGCGAGCAACGTGCCGGTCCGCGTCGGGGCCGCCGCGGGCCTCGCCTTCGACGCGCAGAGGGTCACGCTGTTCGAGAACGCGCACGGCCATGCCCTGCGGTCCGAGGCCAACAGGGGAGTGCTGGGCGATGGCTGAGATTCGGCTCGAGGGTATCGCGAAATCCTTCGGCGCGGATGTCGCTCTTGACGACGTGACGATGACCGTGGGCGACGGCGCGTTCGTGGTCCTGCTCGGCCCGACCGGCGCCGGAAAAACCACCACGCTACGCGTGGTCTCGGGGCTCGAGACCGCGGATCGCGGACAGGTGCGGATCGGCGGGCGCGACATGGCCGGGCTGACGCCGGCGCAGCGCGACGTCGCCATGGTCTTCCAGCAATACTCGCTTTATCCGCACCTGTCGGTGCGCCAGAACCTCGAGTTCCCGCTCAGATCCCCGATCCTGAAAACGCCGCAGGACGAGATCGACCGCAAGGTCGGCGCGGTGGCCGAGGTGCTGCAGATCTCGCACAAGCTCGACAACAAGGCCACGGCCCTTTCCGGCGGCGAGATGCAGCGCGTTTCGATCGGCCGGGCACTGGTGCGCGACCCGTCGGTCTACCTGATGGACGAACCGCTCAGCTCGCTCGACGCCAAGCTGCGCGCCGATCTCAGGATCGAGCTCAAGTCGATCCAGGCCGATCGCGGCGCGACCCTGCTCTACGTGACCCACGACCAGATCGAGGCGATGACGATGGCCACCCATATCGGCGTGCTCGACCAGGGCCGGCTGGTGCAGTTCGGCGTGCCCCGCGCGATCTACGAGGATCCGGTCAGTGTCTATGCTGCCAGCCGCCTCGGCCAGCCACGCATCAACGTCCTGCCCGCCGATGTCTTCGGCGGCGCGCCCGCCGCCGCACGGTCGATCGGCCTGCGCCCCGAGCAGATCGTGCAGGGCGAGGGCGAGGACAGCTTCGTCCAGCGGGTCGAGCATCTGGGCGACCAGACCCGCCTGCACCTGACCTTCAAGTCGCACGAGATCGTCACCGTGACCGACGCCCACACGACGCTGAGATCCGGCGACGTGGTGAAGATAAGACCCCAGAATCCATTCTACTTCGACGCCACCGGCGCGCGTGTCGCCTGAGAGAGGACAACATGGCCCAGTTCATCAACGACAAGGACAAGACCGTCACCGAAGCCATCGACGGCGTGGTACGGTCCTCGGGCGGAGCGCTGGCCCGCATCGACGGGTACCCGCACATCCGCGTGGTCGTCCGCAGCGACTGGGACCGGTCCCGCGTGGCGCTGGTCTCGGGCGGCGGGTCGGGACACGAACCCGCCCACGCCGGTTTTGTCGGCGCCGGGATGCTGACGGCGGCGGTCTGCGGCGACGTGTTCGCCTCGCCGTCGGTGGACGCCGTTCTCGCCGGTATCCTCGCCGTCACCGGGCCGGCGGGATGCCTGCTGATCGTCAAGAACTACACCGGCGACAGGCTGAACTTCGGGCTGGCGGCGGAACGCGCCCGGGCCTTCGGTCTGCGGGTCGACATGGTGGTGGTCGATGACGACATCGCCCTGCCGGACCTGCCGCAGCCGCGCGGCGTGGCCGGCACGCTATTCGTCCACAAGATCGCCGGGGCCCTGGCCGAGGACGGCGCGTCGCTGGACGAGGTGACCGCCGCCGCCGAGCGGGTGATCGCGGGCACGCGCTCGATCGGCATGTCGCTCGACACCTGCACCGTGCCCGGCTCACCCAAGGAACACCGCATCGCCGAAGGCCGGGCCGAGCTTGGCCTCGGGATCCACGGCGAGGCCGGGGTGAGCCAGATCGACTATCACAACGCGGAACAGGCGATGGCCGCGGTCACCGAGCGACTGGCCGCGGTGATGGAAAAGCGGCCGCATGTCGCGCTGCTCAACAACCTCGGCGGCGCCTCGGTGCTCGAGATGTCGATCCTCGCCAACGACCTCATCAACTCGTCCATCGGCGGCGATCTCGAGCTGATGATCGGACCCGCCGCGCTGATGACCTCGCTCGACATGCGCGGTTTCTCGGTCTCGGTCTATCCGCTGGATGACACAGACCGCGACTGGCTCGCAGCGCCCTGCGCGCCCTCGGCCTGGCCGGGCTGCAAGAAGATCACGCCCGTCAACACCGTGGCACTGCCCGACGGGCTGCGCCCGATCCGCCCGATGCCCTCCGAGCATTCGGAAACCGCGGCCTTCCTGACGCGATGCTGCGAGGTGCTGATCGCCGCCGAGGCCGACCTCAATGCGCTGGACGCCAAGTCCGGTGACGGCGATACCGGCTCGACCCTGTCCGGGGCGGCCCGCGCGCTGATCGGCGCGCTCGACCGGCTGCCGCTGGCCGATCACACCCAGCTGTTCCGCGCCATCGGGCAGGAATTGACGCAGACGATGGGCGGGTCTTCCGGCGTGCTTCTGGCAATCTTCTTCACCGCGGCGGGCGATGCTGCGGCCAGCGGTCATGGCATGGTCGCAGCCCTTCAGGAAGGTCTGGCCCGGATGCAGCGCATCGGCGGCGCCGAGCCCGGGGACCGGACCATGGTCGACGCGCTCAAGCCCGCGCTGGAAGCCCTTGCCGACAGAGGTCTGCCAGCAGCCGCCGAGGCCGCGCGGCAGGGCGCGGATCACACCGCCACCATCGTCAGGGCCAAGGCCGGGCGCGCCTCCTACATCAGCGCCGACCAGCTCAAGGGCCATGTCGATCCGGGTGCCGAAGCCATTGCGCGCCTGTTCGAGGATCTCGCCCGATAACATGTCCTCGATAGGGCCCCCTTCCCGACACCGCCGGCCGCCTGACTTTACGCAACTCGCAGGCCGGCTATAGTCGGCGGATGCAGGAGAACGTCCCTACAAGCGACCGGGACAGTTATCGCGCCCGGCTTATGGCCGAGCGGGCCGAGTTGCTGGCGGCCTCCGAAGAGACGGCCGGGGCACGGCGGCCGGTGGAACTCGACCAGCAGAGCGTGGGACGGCTGTCGCGTATGGACGCGATGCAGAACCAGGCGATGGCCAAGGGGGCCGAGGCGCGCCGCGCAGCGCGGTTGCGCCTGATCGAGAGCGCCCTGGCGCGGCTCGGGACCGAGGACTTCGGCTTCTGCGACGATTGCGGCGAAGAGATCGAAGCCCGGCGGCTCGACCTCGACCCGGCGCTTCTGCGCTGCCTGTCCTGCGCGCGCTGACCGTCGTGGCGCGCCTTCTGATCGTCTACCATTCGAAGACCGGCGGCAGTCGGCAGATGGCCGAAGCGGCGGCAGAGGCCGCGCAGGCCGAAACCGAAACCGCCTTGGTGACGGCACAGGACGCCGGGCCGGATGACCTGCTTGGGGCCGACGGCTATCTCTTCTGCGCGCCGGAAAACCTCGCCGCCATCGCCGGTGTGATGAAGGATTTCTACGATCGCAGCTACTACCCGGTGCTCGGGCGGATCGAGGGGCGGCCCTATGCCCAGATGGTCTGCGCCGGATCGGACGGCGAGAACGCCGCACGCCAGACCGCCCGGATCGCCAAGGGCTGGCGGCTGCGCGAGGTGCAGCCGCCGCTGATCGTCTGTACCCATGCCCAGACGCCCGAGGCGATCTTGGCAGAGAAAACCATTCCGCCGGAGGATCTTGAACGATGCCGCGAACTCGGCGCCGCGATGGGCGCGGGGCTGACCCTCGGGGTGTTCTGAGCGGACAGGCCTAGCCCCACGGACCCTGCCCTGGCTGCTCGCGCCGTGTGCGCGGGCGCGGGCTCGGTTGCGGCGTGCTGCCGGCCTCCTGGGCCATGCGCTGCAAGGCCGCCACGCGGTTCTCGGTCGCGGGATGGGTCGCGAACAGGCTGTCGCGGGCATGGGCGTGCAGCGGGTTGATGATGAACATATGCGCTGTCGCCGGGTTGCGTTCGGCGGCGTCGTTGTCGATGCGCGTGGCCCCGGCCTGGATGCGTTGGAGCGCGCTGGCCAGCCACAGCGGCTGACCGCAGATCTCCGCCCCCGACTTGTCGGCTGCATATTCGCGGGTGCGGCTGATCGCCATCTGCACCAGCGCCGCGGCCATCGGCGCCAGAAACATCAGCGCGATGGTTCCGATCAGCCCCGGGCCGCTGTCGCGCCGCCCCCCGAACAGCAGGGCGAAGTTGGCCAGCATGGTGATCGCGCCGGCGAAGGTCGCCGTGACCGTCATGATCGCGGTGTCGTGGTTTCGGATGTGCGCAAGCTCGTGCGCGACCACGCCCGCCAGCTCCTCGCGCGAGAGGCTGTGCAGCAACCCAGTGGTCACCGCCACCGCGGCGTTCTGCGGATTGCGCCCCGTGGCGAAGGCGTTGGGTTGCGGCGTATCGATCAGGTAGACGGCCGGGGTCGGCAGCCCGGCGTTCCGCGACAGCTCTGCCACCATCGCGTTGAGACCGGTTCGGTCGTCCGCCCCCACGGGGCGGGCGTTGTGCATCCTCAGCACCATCTTGTCGGAGTTCCACCAGGTGAACACGTTCATCGCAGCGGCCCCGAAGAACGCGAAGATCGCGCCACCGGATCCGCCAAGCAGATATCCAACGCCCATGAACAGCGCGGTCATGGCAGCCATCAGAAGGGCAGTCTTTGCGTATCCCATCGCGTCGATCTCATGTTGCGTGCCGATGCCAAGGATATAGGTCGGCCTTTCGGCGACACAATCGCGCCCACACGCCGGAAAACGCGTAGGGCTAGTGCAGCATTCCCCGACACTCGAACGACCGGACCATGCGGCGCGCGGGGTCTCCGTAGCCCGTCTCGGGATCGCCGCGCAGTTCCGGGAACAGCGTCAGCAGTTCCTCGCGCTGGTCGGGGTCGATCGCCTCGAGACCGCAGGCGCCGGGATGCAGGCTTTCCGCGGCGACCCCGTTCGCGAACACGATCTCGTGCCGGTCGAACAGCAGGTGGACATATTCGATGCACGTGAGCCGGGTGTCGACGAACACCCCGTCGCCGTCGACGAGATGCTTGGCCGCGCCCAGCACCTCGGGCTCGCCGAACCACAACTCGGCGCGCCAGTCCGAAAGCAGCAGGCGGTGCTGTTGCGACACCAGAAGGTCATGCGTGGCACCGAAGCGGCCGGCCTTGATGCGCACGGGCGCGAGGTTACCCCTCGCCGGCACGATGCGACGCCCGATCCAGCGCACCGGCTGCGGGCCGTGGTCCAGCGTTTCGACCATGTCGCCCACGTCAAGCGTCTCGACGGGGCGCGCGCCGTCCGGCGTCGCGATCCGGGTTCCGGCGGCGAAGCAGACCACCTGTTCGATTTCGGAAAAGTTCGTCACGCTGAGCACCGACCCGTCCGGGTTGAAGAAGGTGACGGTGCCACTTTCCGTCGCCGGGTCGTTGCCGGTGTAGTTGATGCGCCAGTTGGTGCCCGAGATCACGACCTGGTCGAAGTCCGACCCGCCTTCGCCGCCCGTGATGATGTCCGAGCCGTCTCCGGCGATGACAAAGGTATCCTGGTCGTCACCGCCCTGCAGCGTGTCGTCCCCGGCCCCGCCCTCGATGGAATCGTTGCCGAAACTGCCGTCGATACTGTCGTTTCCATCGCCGCCCAGTATGGTGTCGTCGCCGGTGAACGCGGTGATCGTGTCACTGCCGTCGCCGCCGTCGATGAAATCGTCGTTGGCCCCGGAATCGATCTGGTCGTTGCCCTCGCCGCCCTCGATCGTGTCGCGCGCGTCGCCGGTCTGGATCGTATCGGCGCCGCCGCCGCCACGCACGGTGTTCAGCGAATTGGTGCCGTCGAAGACCGTAATCGAATCGTTGCCGTCGCCGCCTTCGGCCAGGACGGTGGAATTGTCGCCCATGAAGACATTGAGCGTGTCGTTGCCAGTGCCCCCGTCGAGGGTGACGGTCTGGCCACCCGCGCCGGTCTGCTGGATGAAGTCGGCCCCTGCCCCGCCCGACAGCGCGTTGTTCCCGGCGAAGTCCTGGATGTTGTCGTTGTCGTCGCCACCCTGAACCGTGTCGTTGCCAAGTCCGCCCTGCAGCGTGTCGCTGCCAGCCCCGCCGTCGATGGAATCGTCGTCCTCGTTGCCGTCGATCGAGTCCGCTCCAATGCCGCCGAAAAGGGTGTCGTTACCAGTGCCCCCCAGGATCGTATCGGCTCCGGCGCCGCCGTCGACGCTGTCTGCCCCTGCCCCTGCCAGGATCGAATCGTTGCCCGCCGGCCCCGTGGCCGACGGTGTGACGGCATCGAAGAAGATGTCGGTGATCTGCAGCGCGTGCGTGCCCGGGTCGCGGCTGGCGTAGTCGAGCCGGATCTGCGCGACGGGCCCCTCGATCGTCACCAGCACCGAGGCGTCTGGATCGGCCGACGAGGTGCCGCCGCGTCCGTCGATGGCCGCCGCGGTATCCGCTCCGAGAATGCCGTCGGTATCGGTCAGCTGGATATCCTGCCCGGCGCTCAGGCTGACCCGGACCGGGTTGCCCGCGGCATCGAAGGCAAAGACGCCGACCTGGTCGAGAAAGGCGCCTTCGTCGATGTCGTTGAGGCGGAAGGTGACGTTGCGCACCTCGTTGGCGATCCCCGACTGGTTTGCCGTGAAATCGAAAGTGAGCGTCGAGGTGTCGCCGCTGCCGAACCCGCGCAACAGACCGGCGCTGTTGGCTCCCGGGGCTTCGGTTCCGCCGGGGTTCACCCCGGTTGTGATCTGTGTCTGGTTGTCGAACTCGAACTCGGCGCCGGCCTCGATGGCGGTGAAGGTGACACCGACGTCGATCAGGCCGGTATTCTGCGTGAAACCGCTCGGATAGTCGTCGCCGTCGTCGATCTGGCCGCCGTCGTCGGGGTCGGGCACGACATCCCACTCGAAGGACTGCCGCGTCAGCGTCGGGGCCGCCTCGCCGCCGTCTCCGAGGATCGTGTCGGCGCCATCGCCACCCAGTATGATGTCGCTGCCGTCGCCGCCGGTTATGCTGTCGGCCCCCGCCCCGCCGTCGAGGCTGTCGGTTCCGAGCCCGCCCTCCAGCGTGTCGGCACCCCCGCGACCGAAAAGCGTGTCGTTGCCAGCCCCTCCCGACAGGCTGTCGGCTGCCGAATCCTCGCTGCCGCCATCCAGAACGTCGTTGCCGGCGCCTCCGAGAAGCGTGTCGGCCCCGGCATTACCCGTCAGGCTGTCCGCACCGCCCTCGCCGGCGATGAAATCGTCGCCGGTGCCGCCGGTGATCGTGTCGTTGCCGTCGGCGCCGTATGCGGTGTCGTTGCCCGCCCCGAGGCTGATGTTGTCGAACCCGCCGCCCGATTGCGCGAGATCGTCGCCCGCTCCCATCGACCATGTCTTGGGATTGAACGCGGCGGGATCGTTGAGAATGAAGGCGTCGTCGCCGTCTGACGCGATCTGGCCATACTGGAAGTCGCCCTGGGCGACGTTCTGCAACACGCCATTGCGGTTCTGGATGTAGTCGAACCCGGCGTTCGGCTGGAGCGGGACAAAAACCCGGAAATCATTCGAGCCGTTATCGATCTCGAACCAGATCCCGAAGATGGGTGTTCCCGAAGCATCGTTCAGCGTCGCGGTGCCGCGGTTGGCGCCGTCGATGGAGGTATAGGTGACGTTCAGGTCCGGCTCGTCCGCGCGTCCCCCGATGACCTCGTTGAACGCTGTTATCGTATAGGTCTGTGCGAACCCCAGGTCGGTCGAGTCGCGGTTGAGGAAGTTGTCGGAATCGTCGTCGGTGATCGTGATCGTCACCTGATCCCAGAGGATGTCCGAATTGTTGCCGGCAACTTCGACCACGACGGCATTGGTGAAGGTGTACGTCGCCATCTCGCATTCCCCGATAGCCCCGGCCCGGCACCTTCGTTGATACCCGCAAAGCCGCCCGGATTCCATCTTGGCGCGCACGTCGGCGACGTTTCATCCAATGGGGGCAAGCCGCGCCATCGAGGCGCGCAAGGGTTGTGAATTGCGGCTGCTGGCAGACGACGCGTTTTGCCCCATGTATGTCGGCAGGCAAAAAGGTTAGCCTGCGTCGATGAATCAGAGCACTGCCACACCGAGGACCGACCTGATCGTCTGTCCGCATTGCGACGCGACCTTCGCGCTGCAGCGTCCCGAAAAGGGCGAACGCGCGGTCTGCCGGCGCTGCGATACCGTCCTGATCGAGCCGCGCCACAAGGCCGGCAAGCAGATCATCGCGGTCTCGCTGGCCGGCGTCATCCTGATCGTCGCGGCAACGGTCTTTCCCTTCCTGACGATCCACACCTCGGGCGTGGGCAACTCGGTCTCGATCCTCGACGCCGCGCTCGCCTTCAGCGACGGCCCGCTGATCGTCCTGTCGTTGCTGACCGCGGCGCTGATCGTGTTCCTGCCGCTGACACGGCTGCTGCTGTCGCTTTACGTGCTGATCCCGGTGGTACTGGACCGTCCTCCGGCACCCGGCGCGCTGCGCGCCTTCCGGCTGGCCGAGGCGATCCGGCCCTGGTCGATGGCGGAAATCTTCGCGATCGGCTGCGCCGTGGCGCTGGTCAAGATCTCGGATCTCGCGCAGGTCACGATGGGTCCGGCTTTCTGGATGTTCTCGGTGCTGGTGGTTCTGGTCGTGGTGCAGGACAGCTTCATGTGCAGGTGGTCGGTATGGAATTCGCTGGGCAGCCAGACAGGATCCTGAGCGCCAAGGAACTCGGCCTCGTCTCCTGCACGCGCTGCGCCCAGGTCTGGCCCGAGGGAACCGAGCATTGCGGGCGGTGCGGGCATCGCCTGTCCCAGCGAGATGCGCACAGCCTGCAAAAGGTCTGGGCCTTCTGGATCGTCGGCATCATGGCCTACATCCCGGCCAACCTCTACCCGATGCTGCAGACGCGAACCCTGTTCTTCGTGCAGGAGAACACGATCATCGGCGGTGCCGTGGAGTTGATCGAGTACGGCAGCTGGGTGGTGGCGCTGATCATCCTCTTCGCCAGCGTCGCGATCCCGATCGGCAAGTTCGTGGCCATCGCCTACCTGGCGATTTCGGTGCAGTACCGCTCCACCGCCTCCTATCGGCAGCGGCATATCCTCTACGAGGTGGTCGACTACATCGGGCGCTGGTCGATGATCGACATATTTGTGGTTGCCATCATGTCCTCTCTGGTGCAACTCAATACGCTGGCAGCGGTAAACCCCGGCAAGGCCAGCCTGTATTTCGCCCTGTCGGTGATCTTCACGATGCTGTCCGCGCAGGCCTTCGACAGCAGGCTGATCTGGGATGCCCAGGCGCAGGAGGAAGGAACGTCTCGGAATGACTGACGGACCCTCGCGGGTAGACATCGAACCTTCCCGTCCGAGCCTCTGGCAGCGGGCCTCCGCGGTCTGGATCATCCCGGTCATCGCCCTTGTCGCAGCACTCGGCGTGGCCTGGCAAAGCTACAACGACCGTGGCCCGATCATCTCGATCATTTTCGAGAACGGGGCCGGCATCAAGGCCAACGAGACCGAGCTGCGCTACCGCGACGTGACCGTCGGCCTGGTCGAGGACGTGGACTTTTCCGCCGACCTGTCCTCGGTCGTCGCCCGGGTGCGCATCGACAAGGGCGTGGCCCCCTTCCTCGATGCCGGCGCCACCTTCTGGGTGGTGCGCCCCGAGGTGACCACGCGCGGGATCACCGGGCTCGACACCGTTTTGACCGGCGTGTTCATCGAGGGCAGCTGGGACAGCGAGATCGGGCCGCGCCGCGAGGAGTTCCGAGGTCTCTCCGAGGCGCCGCTCTACCGGCCCGGCGACGCCGGCCTGCAGATCGCCCTGCGCTCGATCCCTGGCCAGTCGCTGGCCCATGACGTGCCGATCCTGTTCCGCGGCATCGAGGTCGGGCGCGTCGGCAAGGCCCGGATCTCGCCCAACGGCAATTTCGCCATCGCCGAGGCGCTGATCTACGAACCGCACGGCCGCCTGATCACCGCCTCGACCCGGTTCTGGGACGTCTCCGGCTTCACCTTCTCGGTCAGCCCCTCGGGGGCCGAGATCGACTTCAGCTCGATCGCCACACTGGTCAGCGGCGGCATCACCTTCGACACCTTTGTCTCCGGCGGCGAGCGGGTATCCGACGGCTCAACCTTCGACGTCTTCCCCGACATCGACACGGCCCGCAACTCGGTTTTCAACGCCTCCGAGGTCGCCGAACTGCAGGTACGCGCGGTCTTCGAGGACAACATCGCCGGGCTCGCCGTGGGCGCCCCGGTCGAGCTCAACGGCCTCAAGATCGGCACCGTTCAGTCTGTCAACGGCATCGTCGACGCCGATGCCTTCGGCGACAACCGCGTGCGGCTCAACGCGGTCCTGGCGATCCAGCCGGCCCGGCTCGGCCTGCAGGGCGAGGTCACGCCCGACACCGCGCTGGCCTTCCTCGACAACCGCGTGCGCGAAGGGGTGCGCGCGCGACTGGTCTCGGCCAGCATCCTGACCGGCGGGCTCAAGGTCGAACTGGTGCAGCAGGACAATCCCGAAGATGCCGAGATCGAGGTGCCCGACACCGGCGGACCCCCGGTCGTGCCAACGATGGAGGCCGAGGTGTCCGACGCCGCGGCGACGCTGGAAGGCGTGTTCAACCGGGTCAACAGCCTGCCGATCGAGGACCTGCTGCAAAGCGCCATCCGCTTCATGGACAACGCCCGCGCCCTGATCGGCAGCGAGGAAATCCGCGAGACCCCGGCCGAGATCCGCGGCCTGATCGGCGATATCCGCGCCGTGGTGCAGTCCGAGGAGGTGCAGCAGATCCCGGTCACGCTGAACGCCGCCATCGCCCGCATCGAGACGGTGATCGGCCAGATCGAGACCGAGCAGGTGGTACGCAAGGTGACCGAGGCGCTGGACGAGGCGGTGCTGGCCGCCGCCAACATCCGCACCGGAACCGAGGGCGTGCCGGCGCTGGTCGACGAGCTCAACAGGCTCGCCGCCAATGCCGCCGACCTGCCGCTCGACCAGCTGGCGCAGGAGGTGACAGACCTCGTCGCCTCCGCCGAGGCGGTGATCGGAACCCCCGCGGCGCGCGAATTGCCCGCCGATCTCGGCGCGGCGCTCGACGAGATCAACGCCACGCTGCGCGAATTCCGCGAGGCCGGCACCGTGGCCAAGATCACCGCGACCCTCGACGAAGCGGTGGCCGCCGCCGCCAATATCCGCACCGGCACCGAAGGCGTCGGCACCCTGGTCGAGGAACTCAACGCGCTCGCCGCCAAGGCCAACGACTTGCCGCTCGATCAGCTGACGCAGGAGGTGACCGACCTCGTCGCCTCTGCCGAGGCCGTCATCGGCACCCCGGCGGCGCGCGAACTGCCCGAGGATCTCGGCCAGGCGCTGGAAGAGATCAACGCCACGCTCGCCGAGTTGCGCGAGGGCGGCGCGGTGGGCAACATCAACGCCACGCTCGGGTCGGTGCGCAACGCCGCCGACCGCATCGCGGTGTCCGCCGACGACCTGCCGGCTCTGGTCGCGCGCATGACCCGCGTGCTCGACCAGGCCTCAAACACGATCGCCGGCTACGACCGCGGCGAGGCGCTCAGCCGCGATGCCCAGGCCGCGCTGCGCGACATCTCCCAGGCCGCTGATGCGTTGACCTCGCTGGCGCGCATGCTCGAACGCAATCCAAGCTCCTTGATCCGGGGACGATGACCAGATGACTGCTGCAAAGACCATCCTTCTTTCCGCGCTCGCCCTGTTGCTCGCCGCCTGTGGCGCCGGGCCGGAGCGCTACGCGGTAACCCCGCCGCCCGTGACCCAGCCCGTGGGCATCGCATTCCGCTCGGTCGAGGTGCGCCAGGTCTCGCTGCCGACCTACGCCGCCTCGGACGAGATCACCACGCAGGAAAACGACGGCACGCTGGTCAGCGACACCAGCGTGCTCTGGGCCGACAGCCCCGAACGCGCCGTCGGGCTCGAGCTCAGCCGCCACCTCGCCCGCCTCACCGGGCGCCGGATCGCCTCGGAACCCTGGCCGTTCGAGTCCTTCCCCGACGCCCGGCTCGAGGTGCGCTTCGAAAGCCTTCTCGCCGGCCCCGACGGCCAGTTCCGCGCCTCCGGCCAGTATTTCGTCGCCGTCCCCGATGGCGGCCGCGAACGCTCCGGGCTCTTCGATCTCGCGGTCCGCTTCGATCCGCGGGGCGGCCCGCAGTCGATCGCCGCCGCCCGCGGCCAGGTCATCCTCGACCTCGCCCGCTTCATCGCCACCAACGGCCTGCGCTAGGCACGCCCGGCCCTCTCTGGTTCGAAAATATCTCCGCCGGAGGCTCCCGCCCGTGCCGCTCGCGCGCCGGGCCGATCCGTCACTCGGGCCAGTCCCGCAGCGCCTCTGACAGCCGCTCCAGCCCTTGCATCAGGTTCGCCTCGGCACCACCCCCAACCCCCAGCCGGATATGCCCCGGCAGACCGTAGGCGCTACCCGGCAGAAGAAAGGTGCGGTAGGGCGGGTCCAGCAGGCGCCGGGCCAGCGCGTCGCCGTCGATCCCGTCCCCCAGCCGCCCAAGCCCGATCAGCCCGGCCTCGGGCGGGATCCAGCCCAGCCGCGTCTCGCCGCGCACCCAGTCGTCCATGCGGCGCAGATTGGCGCGACCCTCGGCCCGTGCCCGCGCCAGCCCTGCGCGGTATCGGTCGGGACGCAGGGCGATCTCGGCAATGGCTTCGCCCATCACGTTCATGATCTCGCTCGAGTTCTCGCGCAGGATCACCGCGTCCTGCACCAGCCCGGCATCGCGGCAGATCAGCCAACCGGTGCGCAGCCCCTGCAGCCCGAGCGCCTTCGAGACCGACCCGGTCGTGATCCCGCGCGCATACATCCCGGCCACCGAGGGCGCGCGCGGGCCTTCCCATTCGAGCCCGGCGTAGACCTCGTCGATCAGCAACCAGGCGCCCACGCCATCGGCAATGCGCACGATCTCCTCCAGCTCCGCCCGGCCCAGCATTCGTCCTGTCGGGTTGTTGGGGTTGGTGAGGAATATGAGTTTCGTGCGCTCGGTCACGGCCGCAGCCAGCCAGTCGAGCGGCAGCGCCCAGCCGTCCTCCTCGACCCGCGCCACCGGCACCACCCTGGCCCCCTGTGCCGCGGCGAGCACCGGCGCCTGCGGCCAGCCCGGGGTTTCGACGACGATCTCGTCGCCCGGCTCGAGCAGCTGGCGCAGCACCAGGTAGTTGGCCTCCGCCGCCCCGGCGGTGACCAGCACGTCCCGAAGATCGCAAACCTCCTCCAGCCCGGCCTGCCGCAGCACATGGGTCCGCAGTTCCGGCAAGCCGCGGAAATCCCGGTTGTTCCAATCGAGCGACATCGCAGGGTCGAGATCGTCGAGGAAGTCTCCGAGGCGCGGCGAGGCGGCGAGCGAGAAGCCGACCACCGCCTCGGGGTCGGCGGCAGTACTGTCGAGCAGCACCTCGAACAGCCGGTGCATCTTGACTTTCATGGCCTGCCTCCCTCTCCTCACCGGCGAGAAAAGAGGTGATCGAGGCGACATGCAACCCCTGCTGACGGGCCGACCGGAGCGCTTGGCGATACTCGACTACGGCCTGTTCGAGGTTAATGCCGGGCCGCGCACCATCGGCATCTGCGGCTACGCAATCCGCACCGATGCCGGCGAGGTGGTGCTGATCGACACCGGCTTTCCCCCGAAATACGCCGCCGATGCCGAGGCCGCCACGCGCGAGGACGACCTTGGCAGCTTCGGGCGCGTGCTGTCGATCACACCGGAGAACATGGCCCCGGCGCAGCTCGACCTTCTGGGCATCACGCCGGGTGACGTCGACCTGATGATCCAGACCCACACCCATATCGACCATATCGGCCACATGGACGGCTTTCCGGGTGCGCCGATCCTGATCGCCGCCGCCGAACGTGCCCTGCCCCGCCCGCTCTACTGGTCCGGCAAGCAGATGATGGACTGGCCCGAGGCCGATTACCGGCAGGTCACAGGTGATTTCGATCTGGGGCCGGGGTTCGAAATCCTGCTTGTGCCGGGCCACGCACCGGGCCAGTTGGCCATGCTCATCGAGCTGCCGCAGACCGGACCAGTGCTGCTGACCTCGGACGCCATCAGCCGCGCCTCGGAGATCGACGAGCAATTCGCGGGCTCCTGGGACGAGGATCTCGCCATCCGCCACGGCGCGCGCCTCATGGCGCTGGCGAAAGACCGCGGGGCCTGGGTGATCTACGGCCACAGCCCCGAGCAATGGCCCAGGTTGCGCAAGGCGCCGGAGTGGTATCTCTGAGCCGCGCTCAACTCAACGCCCCCGCCGCCCGCATCCGCGCGATATCTTCCCCGGAGTATCCCAAATCGCCCAGCACCGCCTCGGTGTCCCCGCCCGGGGCACCGGGCGGCGTCGGATCGTCGGGAACCGATCTCGAAAAGCGCGGCGCGGGGCTGGCCTGCGTGACGCCCCCGATCTCGCGGAACGTTTGCCGCTCGGCGTTCTGCGGATGCTTCGGGGCCTCTGACCAGTCGAGCACCGGGGCGACGCAGGCGTCTGTTTTCTCGAAGATCACCGCCCATTCGTCGCGGGTTTTCGTCGCGAAAAGCGCTGCATAGCGCGCCCGCTTTTCCGGCCAGGTTTCGCGGTCGTTCTGGGTGGCAAGCTCGGTTTCCGGCAGGCCTGCGCCGCGCACCAGTTCCGCGAAAAATTGCGGCTCAAGCGCACCCACGGCAATGTAGCGCCCGTCGGCGCAGGCGTATGTCCGGTAGAACGGCGCCGCCCCGTCGAGCCAGTTCTCCTCGCGCCTGTCGGTCCAGAATCCGCGCGCGATCATACCGTGGATCAGGCCCGTCATCGCCGGCACGCCGTCGGACATGGCGGCATCGACGACCTGCCCCTTGCCCGACGTGGCGCGTTCGACCAGCGCCGCAAGCAGCCCGAGCAGCAGGAACATCGTGCCGCCGCCAAAATCCGCGACGAGATTCAGCGGCGGGGCCGGGGGCCGGTCGGCGGGTCCCATCGCCTGCAGCGCCCCGGTCAGGGCGAGGTAATTGATGTCATGGCCCGCGCGCTGCGCCAGTGGCCCCTCCTGCCCCCAACCGGTCATCCGCCCGTAGATCAAGGCTTCGGGGCAATCGCCGGGGCCGAGCCCGAGACGTTCCATGACCCCGGGCCGGAACCCTTCGATCAGGATGTCAGAGGCGGCGATCAGCCGACGCGCGGCAGCAAGCCCCGAAGCCCTCTTGAGGTTCAACGCAACCGAGCGCTTGCCGCGCCGGTTGACGTCCGTGGGATCGGCCGGCCCCGCGGCGCGGTCGACGGCCACCACCTCGGCCCCGAGATCGGCCAGAAGCTGCCCGGCCAGCGGCGCGGGGCCCAGCCCGCTGAACTCCACCACGCGCACACCCGCGAGCGGTCCGCGCCGCACAGGTTTTCGTTGCGTAGCGATGTCCCCGTCCTCCCCATTGTTCGGCGCGAGGATATCCGGGCCTTACGCAATGTCCACGGGGCAAAAAGAAACCGCCGCCGGGAGCATGCTCCGGCGGCGATCACCGCATGAATTGCGTTCCGTGAGTCGGCTGGCATGTGTGTTTACCGTCGCCGTCCGTGTCGGTCCCCAGGTACCGACCCTCCGTGGGTGAGGGAATTCACCTATGGGTAGAATTACACGCAATCGTGGAACGCCGTCAAAGAAAATCGTCCCAGCGTGTCACGAACGCGACTTTGGTCTGTAGAGCGGTGGAAACGATTCCCTGCCGCGTGGGGCACTGTATCGCATGGCTCAACCCGCGAGCGCGGCGTCGAGTCCGGCCCCGAGCTTGTCGACCAGCTCCCCGATCTGGTCATCCTCGATGATGAAGGGCGGGGCAAGCAGGACGTGATCGCCGGTCCGGCCGTCGATGGTTCCGCTCATCGGATAGCAGATCAGCCCGGCCTCGAACGCGTGCTTCTTGATCTTGCCGGCGATGCCCCGGGACGGATCGACGGGCGCCTTGGTCTCGCGGTCGGCGACAATCTCGATGCCCTGGAACAGCCCGCGCCCGCGGATGTCGCCGACATGCGGGTGCTGACCGAACCGCTCCCTGAGCGCCTGCATCAGCTTCGGCCCCTGCACCCCGACGCGCTCGACGAGCCGGCGTTCGATCAATGCCGAGACCACGGCACGACCGGCAGCGGCGGCGGCGGGATGGCCGAGATAGGTGTGCCCGTGCTGGAAAAACCCCGAGCCGTCGCGGATCGTGTCGTAGATCCGCGCGGAACACAGCATCGCGCCGATGGGCTGGTAGCCCGCGCCCAGCCCCTTGGCGATGGCGAGGATATCGGGCGCCACGCCGTCCTGCTCGCAGGCGAAAAGCGACCCGGTACGTCCCATGCCGCACATCACCTCGTCGAGGATCAGCAGGATGCCATGCGTGTCACAGATCTCGCGGATGCGTTTGAAATAGCCCGGCGCCGGGGTCAACGCGCCCGCCGTCGCCCCGACCACCGGCTCGGCCACGAAGGCAATGACGGTCTCGGGTCCGACGCGCTGCAACTCCTCTTCCAGCAGGTTCGCGGCGCGCAGCCCGTAGTCCTCGAGGCTCTCGCCGTCGCCCCGGTAGCGGTATTCGTAGCACGGGTCGATGTGACTCACGTCCATCAGCATCGGGCCAAACTGCTGACGCCGCCACTCGTTGCCGCCCGTGGCCAGCGCGCCCAGCGTGTTGCCGTGGTAGCTTTGCTTGCGGGCTATGATGCGTCCGCGCTGCGTCTCCCCGCGCTCGACATGATACTGCCGCGCCAGTTTCAGCGCGGATTCCATCGCCTCGGACCCGCCGGAGACGAGGTAGACGCGGTCGAGATCGCCCGGCGCATGTGCTATCAGAAGGTCGGCAAGCTCTTCGGCCGGTTCGGACGTGAAAAACCCGGTATGGGCAAAGGCGAGCCGGTCCATTTGTTCCTTCACAGCCCCGATGATGGTGCGGTCGCCGTGGCCAAGACAGGACACCGCCGCCCCGCCCGAGCCATCGAGGTACTTCTTTCCGGAGGCGTCGATCAGGTAGCAGCCCTCGCCGGACACCGCGACCGGCGGCAGGGACTTGGTGTGGCGGGGAAAGACGTGTGACATGGGCGCTCCTTTCCAACTGTCAGGTCTGCGCAGGCTCCCAAAGCTCGATCGGGTTGCCCTCGGGGTCGTGGATACGGGCAAAACGGCCGATCTCCGAGTCCCATTCGGCCTTGGTGGTCACGGCGATCCCCTTGGCCTGCAGGTCCGCGATCAATCCGGCAAGGTCGGAGACGCGGAAGTTGAGCATCCACTGCCGCGAGGGATCGCCGAAATAGTCGGTGTCGGCGGCGAAAGGCGCGAAGACGGCAACGCCTTCGTCCGGACGCCACGTGCCGGGGCCGGTGATGCCGAGATGTTCGGCGTACCACGCGGCCAGTTTCTCCGGGTCATTGGCGCGGAAGAAAAAGCCGCCGAACCCGTTCACCTGTCCCATCAGGCCGCCCCCGGAAGCTGCACGCGCCGGGCGCTTTCCTCGAAGTCGGTCAGCGACAGCGGCCAGACAGTCCCCGGCCAGCGCAATTCCATCTGCTTTTTCCGCGGCCGGTAGACGGCGGTGTAGAGCGTGCCGAACCCGGCGTCGAAGGCAGTCGAATATAGCGGGGGCTTGAGGAAGGCGCCGATGAAATGCTCCTCGGTGTCGCGGTGCAGGGTCAGGCGCTGCAACAGGTAGCGTTCACGCTCGACCGTGGCGGTAAAACGTGCGTGGCTGACCCATTCGACGTTTTCTTGGTGATTGGTGGCGACGGCGGCATGGGTGAGGACCGCGGGCCGATCGGGACCCATCATCGCCGTAAGATAGTTCCGCTTTTTGTCCAACACCGTGACGTTGTAGCTCATGTGCGTCGGCACGCGCGCCAGCGCCTCGCCCGCCTCCTCGGCGGTGCCGCAGGTCTGCAGGACGTAGCGCAGGATGATCGGTACGCCGAAGCCGGTCCCGACCACGCGCCGCCCGCCGAAGGTGAGCGAGATCGCAAGTCCGCGGTCGTTGAGCCCGTCGACCAGGCCCCAAAGACCGTCCGAAGTGCCCATGACCCGCCTCCCCTGCCATTTGGTGCGCATCACAAGGCTGTCGAAGGCATTGGCGTTGTAGTCGTAGTTGCGCACCATCACCGGCTCGCGCCCGGTCCAGATCGCCTGGCTGCACCCGGCGAGGTAGGGCGGCGGCCCGTAGAAGCTGAGAAACCGGGCCGCCTGGTCGCCGCCGCCGGCAAGCTCGGTGAGCTCTTCCCAGAGCGGCAGGATCTCGGGCATGTGATCCTTCATCGCCCGGCGCGACTCGGCATAGGTCGGGCGCGCGGCCTCGCCCTCCTTCAGCCACCAGCTCCGGTAGTGCGGCCAGTATTCATGGAAAAGCCCGGCCCAAACCGGGCCGGGCTGGTCTTCGGTGATGGCACGCCAGTACATGGCCGCGCGGTCCTTTCTCCTTCAGAGGATCTTGAAGGCCGGGTCCGCAAGGGCTGGTCCGGCCTCGGCCTGGGCAAGGGGCTGACCCTCAACGCCCTGCTTGATGCCGTGGATCCATTTCTTCGCCCGCTCGTTCAGCTGGAAGCCTTTCGTCATCGACCGTCCGCGCGTCACGAGGATGCCGATGTCGGCCCCCTCGTAGCGATAGTCCCCGGGTCCGAGGATGCGCAGGAAGAAGGCTTCGTTCTCGCTTTCCACCGCGCGGCGGTGATAATCGAAGCGATCGAAGACCACCCGCCCGTCCTCGAGCATCTTGTAGATGCCGGTTTCCGGCGAAGCCGTGCAGATGTCCACCGTGTCCTCGGTGTGCTTGATGACCATCTGGCTCCAGCTGTCGATGTTGTCCGGGTCGGCCCAGCGGGCATTGAGCTCGTCCACGTCCAGCTTGAACTTCTTCTTCGAAAACTCGAGCAGGTGGAAAAGGAAAAGCGGCGCATCTGCATGGGCAAAGGCAGCATGGTTGGTCATCGACGACGCCCCGGTGATTCGCGGGTTCAATTCGCCCAGCCACAGCTCGCCGGTCTTCTTGTCGATCAGGAAATCGAGCTCGAAATAGCCCCGGTAGCCTTCCTTGCGCAGCTGTTCGCCGAACTTGAATGTGAGATCCCGCGCCTGATTGCGGACCTTCGGCGGAAAGGCCGTCGACAGGATCTCGTTGCCGCACCAGCCGCCGCGATAGGGCGTCAGCTCCTTGAAGCCGACAAGCTCGGTCATCAGCGGGCCGACGATCGTGCCTTCCTTGGTGGCACAAGCCTCGATCGCCGAGCCGCGGCAGTCGATGCGCTTCATGATCTTGATCTCGCCCTCGCCGACGATCTCGTGCTCGTGCCGCCGGAAATCGGCCTCGGACTTGATGAAGAAGGTCGTGTGCCCGGAATCCCCGAAGGCCGACTGCAGCACCAGGTCATGGCCGATCCCGGCCTTCTCGCAGGTCTTCTTCAGATCCTCGTAGCTTTTCACCTCGGCCAGCACGTTCGGCACCGAGGGCACGCCGGCCTTGTTGCCGATGCGCACGGTCTCGATCTTGTTGTCCATCGAGGTGCGCAGCTTGGCCTTCGGGAACCAAACCTCGGCGCCAAGCTCTTTCGAAAGCCGCTCGGTCTCCTCGTCGAACATCAGGAAGACGAACTTGGGCTTGCCGCCACGGCGCTTGATGAAGTCGATGACCTCCTTGTGCTGCAGCAGGTAGTTGTTGATGTCCTCGATCGACTGGAACTCCGCATGCGGCTGTTCGGAGGGGCAGAACACGTTCGGATGCTTGCCGCCATAGCAGTCGATGTAACAGATGTACTTGAAGTTCTTCACCCACTCGTCGAGCCCGAGCAGGTTGAAGTTCGTGGCGGAGATGAAGTAGATCGGGTCCTCGTTGCGGTGGAAGTATCGACGGATTTCCGAGATGTTCTTCAGAACCGTTCCAACCATTGGTGTCTCCTCTCTGTCCAGTTATTCCGCCACGTGGGCGAGTTTCTTCATGTGCGGCTTGGCCTCCACCAGCTTCTGCAGGCTTTCGGCGGTAAACACGCGCAGGCCGAGATCCGGCCGGTAGCCGTGGATCTCGCTCACGTCGAGCGCGAGCATGAATTCGAGAATTTCCTCCGACACGACCTGCCCCGGCACCAGGATCGGGAAGCCCGGCGGATAGGGGATGATGAAGCTGGCCGAGACCACCGTCTCGCCGCTCTTCAGCGCCTTTTTCAATGACCCGTCGAGGTCGAGGTAGTCGCAGTTCTTCTCGTCATAGGCGAGGAAGAAGGCCGTGCGGATGTCGCCCTCGCCGGTTTCGCCCTCGGCAAGGAAGGCGTCGTGGAACCGGCTGAAATCGGGCAGCGGCGGCAGATCCTCCATCAGGTTCTTCACGCGCTTGTCGAAGGCGAGCCGTTCCATCCGGCTGGCGTCGTCGAGCAGATCGTCGAGCGACTTGGCAATCTCTACCAGCACCTCGATCAGGTAGGCGACCGAAGACCGCGTGGTCCCGATGTTGGTCATGAACAGGACCGTGTTGCGCGAGGTCTTGTTGATCTGGATGCCGTACTTGTCCATCAGGATCTGGGTCTTGAACGTGTCGCCGTCCCAGCCCGTGCCGCCCACGGCCAGCGTCACCCGCGTCGCGTCCAGCACGAAGTCGTCCTGTTCCCAGCAGTCCCACATGTCGGTCACGCCCTGCTCGGCGTCGTAGTAGCTGGTCACGCCGCTCTGCCGGTACTCGTCCGGGATCATGTCGCCCGCGGTCAGCACCTTGAAGTAGCGTTTGAGCAGCGGGTGCGTGCTGATCGCACGACGCATCGACATCGCCGCCTCGATCTGGCGCTGGACAAATTCGAACCCTTCCAGTTCGACCTGCCGGCGCCCGACATCGAGCGAGGCGATGATCTGGTAGTTCGGGCTGGTCGAGGTGTGGGTCATGTAGGCTTCGTGGAAGCTCTGCTCGACCTCGCCCTTGAAGTCCTGGTCGTTGACATGGATCATCGACCCCTGCCGCAGCGAAGTCAGCGTCTTGTGCGTCGACTGCGTGGCATAGGCCCGGACCCGCGCGCGCGGCGGCGGGATCAGCCGGGTCTTCAGCAGCGTCGCCTCGTCCGCGTCCTTCAGCTTGTCCTGCTGCTTCTCATAGGCTTTCTGGTGCTCTTCACTGCGCAGCTTGTGGCGCAAGCTGTTGGCCGCGCTCATCGCCGTGCGCTGGCGGTAGGTCGGGTTGAAGCGGGCAAAGGCGAACCAGGCCTCGTCCCAGAGGAAGATGAGATCAGGCTTGATGGCGAGGCATTCCTCCATCACCCGCTCGACGTTGTAGACCAGCCCGTCGAAGGTGCAGTTGGTCAGCAACAGCATCCGCACCCGGTCGAGCTTGCCTTCCGCCTTCAGCTTCAGAAGCTCGTGCTTGATCTCCTTGAGCGGCACCGCCCCGTACATCGAATATTCGTTGAGCGGGTAACTGTCGAGGTAGCGCACCTGCGCGCCGGCCAGCACCATGCCGTAATGATGCGACTTGTGGCAGTCGCGGTCGACGAGAACGATGTCGCCCGGCCGGACCAGCGCCTGCACCACGATCTTGTTGCAGGTCGAGGTGCCGTTGGTGGCAAAGAACGTCTGTTTCGAGCCGAAGGCGCGTGCCGCAAGTTCCTGCGCCTCCTTGATCGGCCCGTGCGGTTCCAGCAGCGAGTCGAGACCGCCGGACGTGGCCGAGGTCTCGGCGAGAAAGATGTTGGGCCCGTAAAAGGCGCCCATGTCCTGGATCCAGTGCGACCGCGTGATCGACTTGCCGCGGCTGATCGGCATGGCGTGGAACACGCCCGTCGGCTGCTTGGAATAGTTCACCAGCGCCGTGAAGAACGGCGTCTTGTTGCGCGCCTGCACCCCGCGCAGGATGTTGAGGTGCAGCTCCATGAAGTCTTCCTGGTTGTAGAAGACGCGCCGACAGATGCCGAGGTCGAGCCCGGCGATGTCCTCGACCGAGCGTTCCGTGACAAGATAGGCGTCGAGTTCGGGGCGCACGCGGGCGATCAGGCGGCACAGCTCAGGCCCGTAATCCTCGGGGCGCATCGCCTCGATCTCCTCCTGCCCGCCGGCGCGGTTGAGGTAGCGGGCAAGAATTTCCTTGTCGACCTTGGACTTCAGCGTCAGCCCGGGGCGCACGACGATGGCCTGGATGTTGTGGTTGAAGAGCACGGCGACCAACGCATCCTCGATGGAGGGCACGACCACGGGTTCGTAGATGAACGGGTCCTCGGGCCGGCGCATCTGCGCGACGTTCGATTTCAGCCAGCGTTCCTGGTACTCGTTGACGTTGTCGACGATCAGCACCTCGAAATAGGGCTTGGCCAGCGCCCGCGCCTCGGGCGGCTGGATCGCCTCGTCATCGTGGTCGTCCTGCTCGCCGAGGTCACGTTCGAGCGGGATGTGCCGGCGCCGGTAGGCCCCGGTGGTCAGGGCGCGGGTCACGCGCCCCGCGGCATAGGCGAGGTCATCCCAGGCCCCGTGATCGAAGCGCCGGCGCATCAGGTCGAAGGCCGCCATGCCCGGGAAGGCCCAGTAGGGCTCGATCACGGACAGGGATTCGAAAAGCTCGGTCACGTCTTTCTTCAGCCGCGCGAGATCGCGCTGGTTCGGATCGCGCGTCAGCGCGACCGTGGCTTCCCGCAACGCGCTCCACCGGTCCGAGCGCAGCTGGATCGCCGAAGAATAGTCGTGAATCCCATGCATCGGTCGTTCTCCCTGTTTGCGGGAGCGACCGACACCTGTCGCGGCGGGAACCTTTCTCCGCCGCCCGGACCCGGTCGCCTACCCGCTTGACGTTTTTCCCGCCACCGGCGCCAGCACCGCGTTGTCGGCCTCGGGCCCGGAATAGCGGTGCGTGTCGTGGTGCGGATTCTGGCCGGACACGGTGTCGAGCCCCATGCCCTTGTAGGTCGGCGCCTGCCGGACGGTCTGGGCCGGAACCTCGACCTGCAACCCCGAGCGCGTGCCCTGGCGCGGCATTTCCAGCGGGCCGAGCGTGTCGAGGTAGCTCGCAGTGCCGCTGGCGCGGTCGTAGACCGAGAAATCGACGGACCGGTCGCGGAAACTTTTCAGCACCTGCCCGAGACCCTTCATGCCGGTCTCGCGCTGGCGGCGGACCATGTCCATGTCGACCTCGATCGGGAACATGTCCTCCTGCCCGGCGGACTGGTGCAGCACCATCGACGCCGGGTCGACCACGCAGGACCGGCCCACCCCGCCGGCTCCCAGCCCGTTGACGTCGAAGACATAGCACTGGAACTGCGCGGCGGTGGCGCGGGCGATGGCAAGCTCGGCGTCGCGGTCCGTGGTGCCGGTCAGAACCGGGTGCAGCAACACCTCGACCCCCTGCGCCGTCAGCTGGCGCGTGGTTTCCGGGAACCAGATGTCATAGCAGATCGACAACCCGAAGCGGCCCACGTCCGGCACGTCAAAGACGCAGAACTCGGTGCCCGCCGCGATCCCCGCCTCGTAGGGCCGGAACGGGAACATCTTGGCATAGCGCCGGACAATTTCGCCCTCGGGATTGATGACGACGGAGGTGTTGAAGATCTCGCCCGAGTCCGGATCGGTCAGAAACATCGAGCCGGGGATCAGCCAGACGCCGTGCTTGCGCGCCGCCTCGCAGAAACGGTCGATGGTCTCGTTCTCGGGCGACAGCGAGAACTTGTCCAGCGGGCCGAAGGGCGCAAGCTCCGAGAACAGCACCATCTGGGTCCAGGGGAAACGCGCCATTAGCACGTCGAGCCGGTGCAGCATCCCGTCGACGTTGGGCTGCAGGGCGTTCACGTACATCTGGACGCCGGCAATCGCAAAGGGGGTCATGTCACAACACTCCGTCGCGCCGGACCGGGCCGGGCTGGCCCTGTCGCAAATCCGTCGCGTCCGGATGAAATACTGCGTTGCGCGCCGGACTTGAACAGGCGAACGCACAATTTGGCGTCATTCCCGTGCGTCTCGGCCTGCCTGTGGCAGCTATTGCACATGCCTTGATCAATCCGTTCTTCAGGCCGCCGCCGTCTTGTGGCCCGTCTTTCCTGCCCGACCGCGCTGGAGCATGACGATCAGCCCCAGAACCAGCAGCGCCGGGATGAACATCCAGTACTTGCTGGGCTGGTCGACGGGCTTGAGCACCCGGATCACCTCCTGGTCCCAGTCGAGCCCGGCGTTCTGTGCTGCCGAATCGAACATCACGTCATCGACGAACATCTTGTCCTCTTCCACGCGCGTCAGCAGCCCGGCGTTCTCGAGCTTTTCCTCGCCCGTCGCACCTTCGCCCAGCGGCAGCAGCGCCACGAACTCGACCGGATCGCCCAGGTCATTCACGCCCGAGACCCGCAGTCGCAGGTTCTCGCCCTGCGGTGTGTCCGCCGCGGCCTGCACCAGCTCGGCCGGCGCCTCCTCGGTGTAAGGCGGTGACACCATGTCCATCCAGAAGCCCGGGCGGAAAAGGGTGAAGGCGATCAGCAGCAGCGCGATGGTCTCGTAGAACCGGTTGCGCGCCAGGAAGAAGCCCTGGGTCGCCGCCGCGAAGAGCAGCATGGCGATGGTCGCGACAATGAAGACGAATATGCCCTGCCCCCAGCCCACGTTGATGAGCAGAAGCTCGGTGTTGAAGATGAAGAGGAACGGCAAGGCCGCGGTGCGCAGGCTGTAGAAGAAGGCCACCACACCGGTCTTGATCGGATCCCCGCCCGAAACCGCCGCCGCCGCGAACGAGGCAAGCCCCACGGGCGGCGTCACGTCGGCCATGATGCCGAAGTAGAACACGAAGAGGTGGACCGCGATCAGCGGCACGATCAGCCCGTTCTGTTGGCCCAGTGTGACGATGACCGGGGCAAGCAGTGCCGAGACGACGATGTAGTTGGCCGTGGTCGGCAGACCCATGCCGAGGATCAGCGACAGCACCGCCGTCAGCAGCAGGATCGCCAGGATGTTGCCGCCCGACAGCACCTCGACCACGTCCGCCAGCGCCGAGCCGACGCCGGTCTGGCTGACGGCACCGACGATGATGCCCGCCGTGGCGGTGGCGATGCCGATGCCGATCATGTTGCGCGCACCGGTGACCAGCCCGTCGATCAGGTCGCCGAAGCCCGCCGCGATGTCATGCATCAGCTGGCTTTCGCCGCGGAAGATCGCCATCAGCGGGCGCTGGGTGACGAGGATGAAGATCATGAAGGACGCCGCCCAGAAGGCAGAGAGGCCCGGCGAGAGCCGGTCGACCATCAGCGCCCAGACCAGCACCACGACCGGCAGGATGAAGTGCAGGCCTGCGCGCACCGTCGGACCCGGCAGCGGCAGGTGCGTCACCGGCGCGTTCGGATCGTCGAGCTTGAGCTCCGGCTCCTTCGACGCGACATAAAGCAGCCCGACGTAGACCGCCGTGAGCAGCGCGAAGACGATGTACCCCGCGGTCGCCGGGAAGGCCGGGCGCAGCCAGCCCATGCCGTAGTACACCGCCATCGATACCGCGCAGATCACCACGATGGCAAAGGCGATGCCGATCAACCGCTGCACGATGGGCTTGGGTTCGTAGGCGCGCGGCAGGCCTTCCATGCCCGCCTTCATCGCCTCGAGATGCACGATGTAGACCAGCGCGATGTAGGAGATCAACGCCGGCAGGAAAGCGTGCTTGACCACGTCGAAATAGGGAATGCCGACATACTCGACCATCAGGAAGGCCGCGGCCCCCATCACCGGCGGCATGATCTGCCCGTTGACGGACGAGGCGACCTCGACCGCGCCGGCCTTCTCGGAAGAAAATCCGACCTTCTTCATCAGCGGGATGGTGAAGGTGCCCGTGGTCACCACGTTGGCAATCGACGAGCCCGAGATCAGGCCGGTCATCGCCGAGGACACGACCGCCGCCTTGGCCGGTCCGCCCCGCATGTGGCCCATCAGCGAAAACGCGACCTGGATGAAGTAGTTGCCCGCGCCCGCCTTGTCCAAAAGCGAGCCGAAAAGGACGAAGAGGAAGACGAAGGAGGTCGAGACGCCCAGAGCGATGCCGAAGACGCCCTCGGTGGTGATCCACTGGTGGTTCACGATCTCCGACAGCGAGTTGCCCTTGTGGGCGATGATGCTGGGCATCTGTGGCCCGAGCACCGTGTACATCAGGAACACGCTCGCCACGATCATCAGCGCCGGCCCCAGCGCGCGGCGCGTGGCCTCGAGCAGGATCATCAGGCCAGCGACCGCGACCACGAAATCCTGCAGGATCGGCGCGCCGACCCGGCTCGAGATGTCGACGTAGTAGACGAAAAGATATAGCGCCGTGGCCGCGCCGACGATGGCGATCGCCCATTCCCAGACCGGGATGCGGTCCTTGGGCGAGCCCAGCAGGATCGTGGCGACCATGCCGGCGCCGATCAGCGGAATCCACCAGACCGGCGTGTCGTCCTTGGCCCCGATCATGAAAAGCGCCGTCAGGATCACCGGGATGGCAATGCCCAGCACCATCTGGAACGGCGTGCGCGCCGCCGGAAAGGCGGCGATGCCCAGAAATACCGCGAAGGCAAGGTGGATCGAACGCGCCTCGGTGTCGTTGAAGACACCGGCGCCGATCATGAAGGGAAAGGGTGAGGCGATCCAGAGCTGGAACAGCGACCAGGCCAGTGCCACGAGCATCAGGAAGGTGCCGACCGCGCCCT
Source organism: Roseobacter sp. FCG-D35 (assembly GCF_033436665.1). NCBI lineage: Bacteria > Pseudomonadati > Pseudomonadota > Alphaproteobacteria > Rhodobacterales > Roseobacteraceae > Roseobacter > Roseobacter sp. FCG-D35. The sequence goes on along the minus strand of NZ_JAWQFO010000006.1, from coordinate 120,575 downwards.
TGGCGGATCGTCCGCCAGTGTCGGAAGAGGCGACAAGCTCGTCGAGTTCCGCCTGGCTCAGCCCACCGTGTCCGGATGCTGCCGCCTGGACGGCTGCCGCTTTCTGCTGGTCCTTGTCCGACATGTCTGGTCCCCCTGCCCGCCAGCCTGTTCCGGCTTTCGCGGCCCTGTTTGATCCTTGCGCGGCGGCGGATGTCCCGCCGCCGCGCCTGTCAGAAGCGTGACCGGATTACATCCAGCCCTTTTCCTTGTAGTACATCTCGGCGCCCGGATGCAGCGGAGCCGAAAGCCCGTCCTTGATCATTTCCTCTTCGGTGAGGTTGGCGAAGGCTGGGTGCAGCTTCTTGAAGCGGTCGAAGTTCTCGAAGACCGCTTTCACGACTTCATAGACCACCTCGTCCGGCACGTCCGCCGAAGTCACGAAGGTTGCCTTGACCCCGAAAGTCTCGACGTCCGCGTCATTGCCCGCGTACATGCCGCCCGGCACGGTCGCCTTGGCGTAGTAGGGGTTTTCCGAGACCAGCTTGTCGATGGCCTCGCCGGTCACCGGCACCAGGCGCGAGTCCACCGTCGACGTCGCTTCCTGGATCGACCCGTTCGGGTGGCCCACGGTGTAGATGATCGCGTCGACCTTGTTGTCGCCGAGCGCCGCCGACTGCTCGGCCGGCTTCAGCTCGGAGGCGAGCGAGAAGTCGTCCATGCTCCAGCCCATCTCGTTCAGCACGACTTCCATCGTCGCACGCTGGCCCGAGCCGGGGTTGCCGACGTTCACACGCTTGCCCTTGAGGTCCTCGAAGCTCTCGATGCCCGAATCCGCGCGTGCGATCACGTTGAAGGGCTCGCCATGCACCGAGAAGACGGCGCGCAGCTTGTCGAACTTGTCGCCCTCGAACTCGGACGAGCCGTTATAGGCATGGTACTGCCAGTCGGACTGGGCCACACCCATATCCATGTCGCCGGCCTTGATCGCGTTGATGTTGGCGATCGAGCCGCCGGTCGAGGGCGCGGTGCACTTCAGACCGGTCTCGGCGCTGTCGCGGTTCACCAGCCGGCAGATCGATTGACCGACGACGAAGTAGACGCCTGTCTGTCCACCGGTGCCGATGGTGATGAACTTCTCCTGCGCGACCGCGGCGGTACCCGCAATCATCGCACCGGAAACGGCGAGTATTTTAAACATTTGCATAGATGTCTCCCTTGTCAATTTTCAGCCGGGGAAAGTGCAGGCCCCGAAGGACCGGCGTCGGACGTTTGGTGCCGTCTGCGCCTTCGCACGCGCGCCTTCGCGGCGCGGGATCGGAAGGCTGATGCGGGGCCACCGGGTCCGATCAATTGGAACTCGCGACGTCGCTCCCCCAAGCTATTGTGTTTAAACGGACCCGCCGCAGCGGATCCGCGAATGCACGCAGACCGTGCCTTCTGCAAGATTCCTGCAGAAAGCCTAGGAGGCTTTGATCCGTTGTTCAAGCACTATGGTAAAAGACACAATTCCGGGCGATGTTCGCGGCATATCGCGTCGCTTTCGCCTCGACTTCGGGCAGAACCGGAACCGTCGCCTGGGCAAGGCTGTTTAAAATATCCAACAAGGGCGGGTGCGCTTGTCGCCATGCCGCCGCACCGCTCCGGGCCCGCTGGGAGGATACATGCCGGATTTCAGCTCTCTGACACGTTTCGCGACACTGGCCGGCGTTGCCTTCGCCGCCCTGCTCTGCGCCCTCGCCCTGCCTGTCCTCGGTGCGTGGATGCTGCTGCCGCTCGCGGCCTTCGCCGCGCTCACCGCGCTCGGCCTGCATGACCTCTGGCAGCCGCACCATTCGATCCTGCGCAACTATCCCGTTCTCGGGCACATGCGCTTTCTCTTCGAAGGCATCCGCCCCGAGATCCGCCAGTACCTGATCGAAAGCGACCAGGACGAGGAACCGTTCAGCCGCGACACACGCTCGCTGGTCTACCAGCGCGCCAAGGGGCAGGAGGACAAGCGTCCTTTCGGCACCCGCGAACGGGTCTATGACGCGGGCTATGCCTGGGTCACCCATTCCGCGCGCCCGATCCACATCGAGGACAGCGATTTCCGCATCGAGGTCGGTGGGCCGGGCTGCACGCAGCCCTACAGCGCCTCGATCTACAACATCTCCGCGATGAGCTTCGGCTCGCTGTCCGGTAACGCCATCCGCGCGCTGAACACCGGGGCCAGGCTCGGGCGCTTCGCCCATGACACCGGCGAGGGCAGCATCTCGGACCATCACCGCGCCGGCGGTGGCGATCTGATCTACCAGGTCGCCTCGGGCTATTTCGGCCGCCGCACCGAGGACGGGCGCTTCGACCCCGACCGCTTCGCCGAGATCACCGCCGACGATCAGGTCAGGATGATCGAGATCAAGCTCAGCCAGGGTGCCAAGCCCGGTCACGGCGGCGTGCTGCCGGCCTCCAAGATCAGCCCCGAGATCGCCCGCACCCGCGGCATACCGATGGGGGTCGACTGCGTCTCGCCGCCCGCGCACTCCGCGTTTTCCACACCGCTCGAACTGGTTGATTTCATCGCCGAGCTGCGCCGTCTTTCGGGCGGCAAGCCGGTGGGCTTCAAGCTCTGCATCGGCCACCGGCGCGAGTTCATGTGCATGGTCAAGGCGATGCTCGAACGCGACATCACCCCGGATTTCATCGTCGTCGACGGTACCGAGGGCGGCACCGGGGCCGCCCCGCTGGAGTTCGCCAACCATGTCGGCATGCCGATGGTCGAGGCGCTGACCTTCGTGCACAACACCCTGCGCGGCGCAGGCCTGCGCGACCGGATCAAGGTCGCCGCCGCCGGCAAGGTGGTCTCGGCCTTCGATATCGCCCGCGCCTTGGCGCTCGGCGCCGACTGGTGCAACTCGGCGCGCGGCTTCATGTTCGCCATCGGCTGCATCCAGGCCCAGGCCTGCCACACCAACCATTGCCCGGTCGGCGTCGCCACCCAGGACCCGGTGCGCCAGCGCGCCCTCGACATCCCCTCCAAGGCCGAGCGCGTGGCGCGCTTTCACACCAACACGCTGAAGGCGCTGGCCGAGATCACCGGCGCTGCCGGGCTCACCGACCCGCACCAGTTCCTGCCGCGCCACTTCATGGTGCGCCAGCGCGACAACACGATGGTCACCGGCGACGAGGCCTACCCCTACCTGCCGAACGGGTTCCTGCTGGCCGGTGACCCTTCCGTCGCCCCGGATTACCAGCAACGCTGGGCCCGCGCCGATGCCGCCAACTTCGCGCCGCGCGACATGGAGGACTGACTCACCGCAGGTGATAGGTCAGTGCGCGCCCGATCAGCATCCGCAGGGCCGCCTCGTCCAACGCATCACCCGCCGGCAACAGCACCCCGCGATTGCCGTCATAGGCAAAGGCGTCCGGGAAGATCGCCCGAAACTCGGGCACCACACGGGTTTGACAATGGGTGAACACCGCCGCCGCGCCACCCTTGCCGAGACCCAGCCGCAGCGTCGTGCCCGACCGGCTCTCGGGCGTCAGGTAGGCCGGCTGACCCCATTTCAGGCATTCCGCGATCCGCCCCACCTCCGGACGCGCCGCCGCCACCTCGAAGACCAGCGCCCGGATCCCCAGCAGCCGGTCCCGCACCGTTTCCGGCATCCGGTCGAAGACTTCCGCAACCTCCGCCGGCACCGGCGGCACGACCGTATCGCGCAACTCACCCATGCGCTGATCCCAGCACGCCCCGCCCCCGGCGATCAAGCCCGCCCCTTCTCTGGTTCATAAATATCCCGGGGGAGTCGCGGCGCAGCCGCGGCGGGGGCAGCGCCCCCAAAAGCAAAACGCGCGAGCCGTCGCCCGCGCGTTTCCGCAAATCTCCGGTGGTGCGCGTCAGCCCAGCTCGGCCACCGCATCCGCAAGGGCCGCCTCGAAGATCTCGAGCCCTTCCTCGATGAGCGCGTCCGAGGCAGTCAGCGGCACCATGATCCGGATCGCGTTGCCATGCATGCCGCAGCCCAGCAGGATCAGACCGCGCTTCAGCGCATGGGCGCAGACCGCCTTGGCCAGGGCCGCGTCCGGGACTGCGCTGTCGAAATCCGTCACGAACTCGACCGCCAGCATCGCGCCGAGGCCGCGGATGTCCCACATCCGGTAGGGCGCCGTGCGCGCGCCGATCTCGGCGAACCGCGCCCGGAAATGCGCGCCCAACTCAGTCGAGCGTGCGAGCAGACCTTCGGCCTCGATCGCTTCGATCGCCGCCAGCGCCGCGGCGCAGGCCACCGGGTTGCCGCCGTAGGTGCCGCCCAGCCCGCCCGGGGCCAGCGCGTCCATCACCTCGGCGCGCCCGATCACGCCGGCGACCGGGTAACCGCCCGCCATCGACTTGGCCACCGTGATCAGGTCCGGCACCACGCCGGAATGCTCTATGGCAAACCAGGTGCCGGTGCGCCCGAACCCCGCCTGGATCTCGTCGGCGATCAGCAGGATGCCGTGTTCGTCGCAGATCGCGCGCAGCGCCTGCATCATCTCGGTCGGCACCGGGATGTAGCCGCCCTCGCCCAGAACCGGCTCGATTATGATCGCCGCCACCCGGTCAGGCTGGGCGTCGGTCAGGAACAGGGTCTTCAGCCCGGTCAGCGCATCCTCGACGGTGATCCCGTCGCGCACCGACGGGAAGGGCGCGCGGAAGATGTCACTCGGGAACGGGCCAACGTCCTTCTTGTAGGGCGAGACCTTGCCGGTCAGGCCCAGCGTCATCAGCGTGCGCCCGTGATAGCCGGCGCTGAAGGCGATCACACCCGGACGGCCCGTTGCGGCGCGCGCGATCTTGACCGCGTTCTCGACCGCCTCGGCGCCGGTGGTCACCAGCAGCGACTTCTTGGCGTGTTCGCCCGGCGCCAGCGCGTTCAGCTTCTCGGCCAGCGCCACGTAGCTTTCGTAGGGCACCACCTGGAAAGAGGTGTGGGTAAAGTGATCCTCCTGCGCCTTGGCGGCGGCGACCACCCGGGGATGGCGGTGGCCGGTGTTCAGCACCGCGATGCCCCCCGCGAAATCGATGAAGCGGCGTCCCTCGACATCCCAGAGTTCGGCGTTCTCGGCAAAGGCGGCAAAGACCGGTGCGGCCGAGGCCACCCCGCGCGGCACAGCCGCCTCGCGGCGCGCCAGCAGCGCGGCGTTGGTCTTGCTCTCGTCGCGCGAAGCGACAACCGCCATCTTCGGCGCCGCCTTGGCCGCCGGGGCAGCCGCGGCCTTCTGGCCCTGTGCCGCCGCGGGCTTGCGGGTCGTCTTCCGGCGGGTCGTGGACTTGACGGTGCTGGTCATCTGCGATTCCCTTTCGTGAACGGAATTTGGGGTGTTTAATATCTCAGTATTCCGTTTAATTTAATTGTCAATCGTGATTCTGCCCCCAACGGCGCACCGCGCCCTTTCGGGCGGGACCTTGATGCAACCGCCCCGGGCCGACCGCCCCCGATCCAGAAGGACACCGCGCGTGGACATCGGCAACAGACTGCGGGCGATCCGCGAATCCCGCGGCCTGTCGCAGCGCGAGCTGGCCGCCCGCGCCGGGCTGACCAACGGAACGATCTCGCTGATCGAGCAGAACAAGACCAGCCCGTCGGTCGCCTCTCTCAAGAGCCTGCTCGACGCAATCCCGATCTCGATCGCGGAATTCTTCGCGACTCTCGAAGAGGACAGCGCGCCCAGGCATTTCTACCGCGCCGACGAGTTCACCGAGATCGCCCCGCCCGAGATCGCCGGCGCCGCCGCGCAGCTTCTGTCGCTGCGCCAGCTCGGCGACGCGCAGAACCATTCGCTCCAGCTTCTGCACGAACGCTATGCCCCCGGCGCCGACACCGGGCCGGAGTTCCTCAGCCACGCGGCGGAAGAGGCAGGCGTGGTGATCCGCGGCCAGATCGAAGTGACGGTCGACGGCCAAATCCGCGTGCTCGGTCCCGGCGACGGCTATCTCTTCGACAGCCGCCTGCCGCACCGGTTCCGCAACACCAGCGACGAGGAGTGCGAGGTCATCAGTGCCTGCACCCCGCCCAGCTTCTGAACCTCAGTCGCGGTCCGTGGCCGCGCGATCGTCCGGGCCGGCGCTCTCGATCTCGGGAGCCTCGGCCGAGCCGGTCATGTCCGCCTCGGCCAGCGCCGGTCGCGTAGACCCGTCCAGGTCGCCGGCGCGTCCGGCCTCCTTCAGCGCCTGCCGGCTCACGTCGGGGGCCATCGCCTCGGCGGTCGCCAGCGGTTTCGGGATCACCTCGAGCTGGTTGTTCAGTACCGCGCCCACCAGCACCACCAGCGCGCTGAGCCACAGCCAGACCTGCATCGCGATCACCGCCCCGATCGAGCCGTAGACCTCGTTGTAATTGCCGAACTCGCGCACGTAGAAGGAAAACGCGACCGACATCGCCGCCCAGCTCAGCACCGCGAAGACCGCCCCTGGGCTGAAGAACGGCGGGCGCGCCCGGTGCCGGTTCGGCCCGTGCCGGTAAAGCAGGCCGATCCCGATGAAGATCACGGTGATCGCGATAACCCAGCGCAACAGCTCGATCACCGCCGCCGTCACCGACCCCAGCGGAACGAATTTCAGCGTCACCGGGATGATGATGACCATCAGCACCGCCACCAGCCCGACCCCGATCAGCGCGCCGGTCAGCCAGAGCGCGCGGATGTAGTGGCTGAGGCTGGTGCGCGGCGCATTGTCGAAGACGGTGTCGAGCCCGTTCATCATCGCCCCGACCCCGGTGCGCGCCGACCACATGGCCACCATCAGCGACACGATCCCGGCCCAGCCCAGCGTGTCGGAACTGGTGTTCACCAGCCCCACGATCTGCGTGTTCAGGATCTCGTAGACGTCGTTGGGCATCAGCTCGCGCACGTCTTCCATCTGCGTGACCACGATCTCTGGGTCCGCGATCAGGCTCAGCACCGCGATCAGCGCCGCAAGCGCGGGAAAGATCGACAACATGGAATAGAACGCCACCCCGGCCGAGATCAGCATCAGGTTGTCCTCGGCGATGTCGCCCACGCCGTTCCAGGCGGCCCGGGCATACCCCTTCAGCGAGCGATGATACCGCGCGGGCACCTCAGGCCCTGTTTGCCCTCGGTCCGATGATCAGCCAGATCACGAAACCGACGACCGGCAGCAGCACCACGAGCAGGATCCAGAGGACCTTCTTTCCGGTGCTCGCCGCCGAATTGATGATCGACACGATCGCCCAGACGTCGAGCACGAAGATCACGAAGCCCCAGAAGCCGGTATAGCCGTTCAACATCCCTGTCTCCTCTTGTTCGGTCGAAGTGTAGCCCAGCGGCGCGACCGCTCAAGCCCCGCGTGCGCGCCGCGCCGCGGCCATTGACACCGCCCCGCCGCCTGATACGCCGCGCGGGAACAGGAGACACGCCATGACCGCTTTCGCCCCCGAGCTTCTCGACACCATTCGCAGCCGCTTTGCCCATGTCGACGCCTGCCCCTTTCAGGGCCCGCGCATCTTCTTCGAGAATGCCGGCGGCGCGCTGACGCTCAACAGCGTCGTCGAGACCTCGGGGCGCTTCGCGGCCATCCCCGACAATCAGGGCCGCGACAACCCCGCGGCCAGGGCGCTGGTCGAGACGATCGCGCAGGCCAAGGCCGACATGGCCTGTTTCTTCAACGCGCCCGAGGGCCAGTTCTTCGTCGGCGAAAGCGGGACCGAGCTCACCTTCCGCCTTCTGCGCACCGCGATCATGGGCACCCGCCCCGGTGCCGTGATCGGCTCGAGCGTCGAACATCCCGCCTCGCGTTCCGCCGCGACGCATTGGGCGAAACTCGCCGGCAAGGAATACATCGCCGTGCCCCACGATGACGCCACCGGCGCCGTGACGCCCGCGGCCTACGCCGAGCGGATGACGCCGGAGGTGCGCGTCGCCACCATTCTGCACACCTCGCCGGTCACCGGCATCGCCAACGACGTCGCCGCCATCTCGGCGGCGATCCGTGCCGTGGCACCGCAGGCGATCATCTTCGTCGACGGCATCCAGCACGCCAGCCACGGCCATATCGACATCGCCGCCTGCGACATCGACGGCTACGTGATCTCGCCCTACAAGGTGTTCTCGCGCCACGGCTACGGCATCGCCTGGGCCTCGGACCGGCTGACCGCCCTGCCCCTCGAACAGCTCACCGGCGGGCCGGAGGCGAACTGGGAGATGGGCACCCGCGACACCGGCGCCTATGCCACCTTCTCGGACGTGGTGGCCTATTTCGACTGGCTCGGCGGCGAGGTCTCGGACGCCACCGACCGCCGCGCGCGGATCGAGGCGGCTGCGGCGGCCATCCACGATCACGAACAGGCGCTGACCGACGCCATGCTCCACGGCACCGGCAACCTGCCGGGTCTGGCCGAATTGCCGGGCGTCACCATCCTTGGCGGCTCCGACAACCCGCGCCGCGAGGGTCTGGTGACATTTGCGCTGGACTCCATCCCCGCAGCCGAGATCGTCGCAAAGCTCAACGACCAGGGCATCCGCACCCACATCCGCAAGGCCGACCACTATTCCGGCAACATCCTCGACCCCCTCGGCCTCGACGCCGCGGTGCGGGTCTCGCTTTGTCACTACAACAGCCTGACGGAGGTCGCGCGCCTGCTCTCGGCGATGAAAGACATGACGGACGCGAACTGATCCTCAGAACCAGGCCGCGAAGCCTTCGCCCAGCTTCGGGCGATCCTCCTTCGGCGGGAACTGCGGATAGCTCTGCTCGACCGGCAGGGTGACCCAGGGCAGCTTTTCCGAGGTCCAGGATTCGACGTAAGGCGCGAACCACGATGGATCGTCGAGCATCGTGGGCCGGACGTTCACATAGGCATCCGTGTCGCTGAACTGCGTGTACATCCAGCTCATGCACTCGGGGCAGAAGCGGTGGTCGATCTGCGGCCCCTTCAACCCGCCCTGCACGGTGTCGCCTTTCGTCACCCGGAAGGCGTCGCCTGCCACCATCATCGACAGCGAATAGGCGCTCGAGGCCATCTTCTGACAGCCGGTGCAGTGGCAGGCCATCGTCATCATCGGCGGGGCGGTGATCTCGAAACGGGTCGCCCCGCAGCGGCATCCGCCCGCCATCGGCAGGTCCGGTTTGGGCATGGCTGGTCCTTTCTCTGCTGCCGGGGCCGTCAGATCCGGGGCCCCGCCCCAAGACACGCCACCGCGCGCCGCGGATCAACCCCATTCGTCTTGCCAAGCGCGTCCCGGCGGCGGACACTCCGCCCATGCTCGACCGCACCTCCCTTTCGCAGGCCATCGACGCGCGCCGCGACGACCTGATCGCCCTGACCCAGGATCTCATCCGCATCCCGACGCTGAACCCGCCGGGCCGCGACTACCGCGCAATCTGCGAATACCTCGATGCACGCCTGTCCGCGGCGGGGTTCGAGACCGAACTCATTCGCGCCACCGGCACGCCGGGCGACAGCGAAACCTACCCGCGCTGGAACATCGTCGCGCGCCGCTCGGGGCGGCATCCGGGCGACTGCGTGCATTTCAACTCGCACACCGACGTGGTCGAGGTCGGGCGCGGCTGGACCACCGATCCCTTCGGCGGCGAGTTGCGCGACGGGCGCATTTACGGACGCGGCGCCTGCGACATGAAGGGCGGGCTCGCCGCCTCGATCATCGCCGCCGAAGCCTTTGTCGCCACCCACCCCGATTTTGCCGGCCATATCGAGATCTCGTGCACCGCGGACGAGGAATCGGGCGGCTACGGCGGCGTCGCCTACCTCGCCGAAAAAGGCTGGTTCGACCCCGCGCGCGTGCAGCACGTCATCATCCCCGAACCGCTCGACAAGGACCGCATCTGCCTTGGCCACCGCGGCGGCTGGTGGGCCGAGATCGAGACCCGGGGCGAGATTGCGCACGGTTCGATGCCGTTCCTGGGCGACTGTGCCGTGCGCCACATGGGCGCGGTGCTGCGCGAATTCGAGGACAAGCTCTATCCCGCGATGGCCGCGCGCCGCACCGAGATGCCGGTCGTTCCCGAGGGCGCGCGCTCCTCGACGATGAACATCAACTCGATCCACGGCGGCCAGCCCGAGAACGCGCCGGATTTCACCGGCCTGCCCGCCCATTGCGTGCCCGACAGTTGCCGCATCGTCATCGATCGGCGCTTCCTCGTCGAGGAAAGCCTCGAGGAGGTCCGCGCCGAGGTCACAGCCCTGCTCGAAGGTCTGAAAGCCACCCGCCCTGATTTCGACTACGAACTGACCGAGATCAACTCCGTGCTGCCCTCGATGACCGAACGCGACGCGCCGGTGGTGCGCACGGTGGCCCGCGCAATCGAGGATGTGATCGGAAAACCCCCCGAATACGTTGCATCCCCCGGCACTTACGATCAGAAACACATCGACCGCATCGGGCGGCTGAAGAACTGCATCGCCTACGGCCCGGGCATCCTCGAACTGGCGCACAAACCGGATGAATATGTCGGCGTTGATGATATGCTCGACAGCGCCAAGGTCATGGGGGCCGCCTTGCAGACGCTGCTTCTGCCTGCCGCGGACTGAGAAAAACGGAGTTCACGTCATGAAGTACAAGCTAACCCGCCTCGTCGCCGCAAGCGCGCTCGCCTTCGCGGCAACGCTCGGCGCGGCCGCGGCCAAGACCGACATCGTGGTGGCGATGCAGCTCGAACCGCCGCATCTCGATCCCACGTCCGCCGCCGCCGGCGCCATCGATTCCGTGCTCTATTCCAACGTCTTCGAAGGCCTGACCCGCTTCACCTCGGACGGCTCAGTGGTTCCGGGGCTCGCCGAAAGCTGGGAAATCTCAGACGACGGGCTGACCTACACCTTCCGCCTGCGCAGCGGCGTGCTGTTCCATGACGGCACCACCTTCGACGCCGAGGACGTCAAGTTCACCTTCGACCGTATCCTCGCAGAGGACAGCGCCAACGCCCAGAAGGCGCTTTACGAAGGCATCGAAAGCGTCGAGGTGATCGACGGCGCCACCGTCGCCATGACGCTGAAAGAGCCCAACGGCAGCCTGCTCTTCAACCTCGCCTGGGGCGACGCGGTGATCGTGGCGCCCGAGAGCATCGAGAACATCAAGCAGCTGCCCATCGGCACCGGCGCCTTCAAGTTCACCTCCTGGACCCAGGGCGACAACATCAAGATCGAGAAGAACCTCGCCTACTGGGGCACCCCCGCCGCTCTCGACGTGGCGACGTTCAAGTTCATCTCCGATCCGACCGCCGCCTTCGCCGCGATGATGGCCGAGGATGTCGACGTCTTCACCGGCTTCCCCGCCCCCGAGAACCTGCCGCAGTTCGAGGGCGACCCGCGCTTCCAGGTGCTGGTCGGCTCGACCGAGGGCGAGACGATCCTCGCGATGAACAACAAGCGCGAACCCTTCGACGACCCCGCGGTCCGCGCCGCCGTCGCCCATGCCATCGACCGGCAGGCGATCATCGACGGCGCCATGTTCGGCTACGGCACGCCGATCGGCACCCATTTCGCGCCGCACAACCCGGCCTATGTCGACCTCACCGAGCTCAGCGCCTACGATCCCGAGCAGTCGAAAAAGCTGCTGGCCGAGGCCGGGCACGGCGACGGCTTCACCACCACGCTGCACCTGCCGCCGCCCTCCTACGCGCGCCGCGGCGGCGAGATCATCGCCGCCCAGCTCGCCGAGGTCGGCATCACCGCCGAGATCGTCAACGTCGAATGGGCGCAGTGGCTCGAAAGCGTGTTCAAGGGCAAGGACTTCGGCCTGACCATCGTCAGCCATACCGAGCCGATGGACATCGGCATCTATGCCAAGCCGGACTACTACTTCCAGTACGACAACCCGGACTTCCGCACCCTGATGGCGACGCTCGACGGCACCACCGATCCGGACAAGCGCACTGAACTGATGCAGGACGCCGAGCGCATGATCGCCGAGGACCACGTCAACGGCTATCTCTTCCAGCTTGCCAACCTCGTCGTCGCCAAGGCCGGCGTCGAAGGGCTCTGGGCCAACGCCCCGACCCAGGCCACCGACCTCACGGCGGTGTCCTGGTCCGAGTGATCCGGTAACCGACCGGCAACGCCGGGAGGCCCGCCACCGGGCCTCTCGCCGCGTCCGCGCCGATCCCGGGATAGAGCACCTCAGCCACATGATCTTCATTATGCGCGACCCCGACCGAATGGATGAGGGGCTTCAAGAGCGCCTGAAGCGCGACGCCGAAGGGTGACGCCACCCCGGTGACCCGTACAGCGACGCCACCTCTCCCGGCGGTTGCGCGCCCCTAACCTGCCGGATGCACCGCCAAAGCTGTCAATTTCGCATCCCCCGGTTATGGTCGAACCAGCGCGGCCCCGGACAAGAGCCGCCGCGCACAACCTTGGGGGGGACGACATGAACTATTTCCGACGGACTTCGACAGCAGCGGTCTGCGCGCTTTTCACCGGTTCCGCTGCCGCGCAGGACAGCGCCCTTCCCGAGATCGGCCCGGACCTGCTGGCCTTCTCGGTCGAGAACATGGACCCCACCGTCGACCCGGCCCAGGACTTCTACCGCTATGCGTCGGGCGGATGGCTCGACCGGGTCGCGCGGCCCGCGCAATTCGGCAGCTACGGCATCTTCACCATCATGACGGACCGGCTGGCCAAGCAGGTCAGCCTCGTCGCCGCCGAGGCCGGTGAGGCGGCCGCCGAAGCACCGAAAGGCTCGCCCACGCAGCTTGTCGGCGATTTCTACAACGCCTTCATGGATGTCGAGGCGATCGACGCTGCCGGGATCGAACCGATCCGCCCCCTGCTCGACGAGGTCGCGGCGGTCGAGGATTTCGCCGATCTCACCGCCGTCATGGCCCGCCAGCTGTCCGTCGACGGCCCCGCACTCTTTGCCATGTTCGGCCCCTCGCAGGACCCGGCGGACCGGAACAGCCACGCGATGTTCGCGCTCGGCCAGACCTTCGGGCTCGACCGTCATTTCCAGGAGGTGCTGCGCGGTCCGGCCGACAGCGCACCGCTGGTGGCCTACCGAACGTTCATCCGCGACCTTCTCGCCGCCGCCGGCTATCCCGAGGCCGAGGCCGAGCGCGTCGCGGACCTCTCGCTGGCGCTCGAACGCAGGCTCTATGCCGCCTTCCTGACCCCGGCCGAGGCCAAGGACCCGGCCAACCGTTTCGGCCGCGCCTCCTATGACGAGGTCAAGACGCTCGCACCCGAAATCGATCTCGACGCCTATCTCGAGATCTCGGGCTTCGACGCGCCCGACTGGTTCTACCTTTACGAACCGCGCGCCCTGCCGGAGGTTTCCGAGGTCTGGCGCGACACCCCGATGCAGGATCTCAAGGACTACGCCGCCTTCCGCATCATCGAAAACTTCGCGCCCTTCCTCGCCACCGCCCTGCACGAGCCGCGCATGGCCTTCCACGAGGCCCTGCTCGGGGCGCGCCACGATCCGCCACGCTCGGAACGGGTCTACGACCTGCTCAAGAAGAACCTCGGCCATCCCGCCAGCCAGCTTTACGTCGACCGGTTTTATCCCGAGGAAACGCGGGCCGAGGTGCTCGATCTCGTCGAACGCTTCAAGGCGGTGTTCCGCGACCGGATCGAAGACAGCGCCTGGCTCTCCGAGCCGACCCGCGAAGCCGCGCTCGAGAAGGTCGACAGGTTCTATTACAAGGTCGGCTATCCCGACACCTGGATCGACTACAGCGGCGTCGACATCGGCAGCGACCCGGTCGCCAACATGATCGCGCTTGGACGCTTCGACCATGCGCGCGAGCTCGACAAGCTGACGCGCCCGCCCGAACACGACGAGTTCAGCGGCGAATCCACCCTGCCGATCGCGATGAACGCGGCCTATTCTCCGACGATCAACGGATTCGAGATCACCGCCGCGATCACCCAGCCTCCAGCCTTCTCTCCGGACATGGACGCGCCGCTGAAATTCTGCCGGCTCGGCGCGATCATCGGGCACGAGATGACCCACGGCTTCGACTTCACCGGCCGCCAGTACGACGCCGAAGGCAACCTGCGCGACTGGTGGACGCCGGAAGACACCCAGGCCTTCATCGTCGAGGCCAGAAAGCTGGTCGAACAGGCCGACGCCTACGAGGTGCTGCCGGGCATCTACATCAACGGCCAGCTCGGCGTCGGCGAGAACATGGCCGACGTCGGGGGCATCACCTTCGCCCACGAGGCGCTGCTGCGCTATCTCGACGAGCACCCCGAGGAGAATGTCGAGATCGACGGCCTCAACCCGTCCGAACGCTGCTTCATCGCATGGGCGCAACTCTGGACCGCGCAGATCACGGATGCCTTCCTGACCACCATCGTCGTCAACGACGGCCACGCCCCGGACTTCTACCGCGCCGTCGCCGCACTCCAGCATGTCGATGCCTGGTACGAAACCTTCGACATCCGCGAAGGCGACCCGATGTGGCTCGCCCCCGAAAACCGCTCGCGCGCCTGGTGACAGCGGTGGCGGGGTCCGCCCGCCTCTACTCGATCCCCACCGCCAGCGTGTAGCCGTGGGTCTCGCCCGCGTCCTTGGCATTGCCCATCTGGTAGACGCGCAGGGTATAGTCGCCGTCCTCGGGCAACTCGATCGACGCGCTTTCGCCCTCGGTCGAGCCGATGAAGATCGCCTCGCCCTGGCTGCCCGGAGGCAGGATGTTGAAATAGACGGCAAGGCTGCCCGACGGTGTGATCGTCGCGGTCATCGTCTGCCCCGCGCGGGCGCCGAGCGTGTAGTCGACGTAGTCGTTTCCGGTGATCTCGCCCGCGATCTCGGCGCTGCTGGCCCCGGTCTCGAAATGCACCTCGGACACGGTCTGCCCATAAAGCTGCTTGGCGCCAAGCGCCATGGCAGCCATCACGGCGATGCCCAGGAATGAAGATGCGGACATAGGCTCCTCCCCAGATGCACGACAAGGTCTCGCGCGGGTCACGCTACACGCCGAATCACACAGCCCCAAGAACAATTAAGAGTTGAAATCAGTCCTGTTGCGGTAAATCCATCCATTTGGCGATCATGTCGTGCTGGACGCTGGCCTGCGCGGCCACGCGGTAGAAGCTGATGAGTTCGCGCAACGGGTCGGCAAGCCGTTCGAATCCCGAGATAAAAGCGACCAGGACCCCGACCTGCGCCTCGCCCTGCATGACCTGGTAGCCGCCGAAGATCAGCACCGCCAGCGGGCAGAGCGCGCTCATCAGATTCAGCAGCAGCTTCAACGCGAACTTGAGCGCGTAAAAGATCATCCGGTTGCGGAAGATCTTGCCGAGAATCGGCATGTCCTCGCCGTCGCAGGTCGCCCCCATCTCGGCGATCTCGTCGCCCAGCGTGCGCAGGTAGCCGACGCGCTTTTCCATCAGCGCGTTGAGCTTGCGCTGCATGAAGGGCGTCACCACGACCTGCGGCACCAGGAAGGCCAGCGACACCAGCGCGATCGTGGGCTGCACCACCAGCATGTAGCCCATGATGCCCAGCAGCATCGCGACGTTGGCAACCGCCTGCGACAGCTCCTCGCCGACGAACCCGCCCAGCCGCTCGACCTCGGCGTTGACGATCGACACCGCGCGCCCGCTGCCGGTCTCGTCGGTGTCGCCTTCCGCGGCCTCCTCTTCGACCAGGCGCTCGCCGTAAAGCCCCAGCAGGTGCTGGCGCGTGTAGGCGCGCGCGCTTTCGGCGAGCCACGACTGGTAGAGCCGCAGCGTGAACTTCAGCACCTGGTGCAGCATGATCACGCCCAGATAGACCAGTCCGAACTGCACCAGCAGCGGCACGTTCTGGCTCTCCACCACCTCGTTGATGATCCGCCGCTGCAGCTCCAGCGGCACGAGGTTGACCAGCGCCACGACCACCGCCAGCCCGCAGATGCAGACCTGGTGCCACTCGCTCATCCGCCAGACGTAGCTCCAGAGCGAGGCGGCGGGGCTGTCGCTCCCGGTCCGGCGCACTTCGCGCGGGTGTCTCATGAAGGCTGGTCTGTGCACCTTGGTCCGCCGCCTGCTCCGGTTTCCCGCGATCATAGCCCGAACGCCACGCCGCGCCAGAGATCGCGTCACCGCGCGGCGAGGATCTTGACCCGCTCGCGCACGAGATCGCGCACCGGCCCGTCGCGCGGCGCGTCGCGCAGGGTGGTGAACCAATGCTCGGGCGGGGACTTGCCGCGCCGGTCGCCCTCCCACTTCAGCGCCCGCAGCACTGCCTCGGCCGGCGCCGGCAGCCGGTCGGGGATCGCCTGCCCGTTCAGCGTCGCCCAGACCCCGGTCCAGAGCCGCCCCACGGACCACGGGTTGTAGCCGCCCCCGCCCAGCACAAGCAGGCGCGGCGCCAGCCCCATCAGGCCCGCGACCACCGCCCAATGCGCGTTGTTCGACAGCTCCAGATGCGCCAGCGGATCCTCCGTCACCCCGTCGGCGCCACACAGCAGCACGATCGCGTCGGGCGCAAAGCGCGTCACGGCGGGCAGGATCAGCTGCTCGCGGATCAGCGCCATCTCGCTGTCGTTGAGCCCGCGCGGCACCGGCAGGTTCAGCGCCGCCCCGCCCGCGTCATCCTCCAGCGCCCCGGTGCGCGGCCAGAGCCGTTCCTCATGCACCGAGATCATCAGCATGTCGGGATCGCCGTGAAACCCCAGCGCCACCCCGTCGCAGTGATGCGCGTCGATGTCGACATAGGCGATGCGGCGCACGCCCGACCGGCGCAGCGCCAGCATCGCCAGCACCGGGTCGTTGAGATAGCAGAACCCGTTGGCCCGGTCCGGCATCCCGTGATGCGTGCCGCCCGCCGGGTTGTAGACGATCCCGCCCGTTTCCAGCAGTTCGCCCGCCAGCAGCGACCCGCCCGCCGCCGTCGCGGGCCGGCGATAGATCTCGGGGAACACCGGGTTGGTGACGCTGCCGAGGTCGTGCCGGGCGAGATCCTCGGCTGTCGCCACCTGCGTCTCCTCGACCCGCTGCAGGGCCGCAAGGTAGTCCGGCGTGTGCCAGATCTGCAGCGCCTTGGGCTTGGCGCGCGGCGAGGTCAGGAACTGCTCGGGCCCCAGCCAGCCCATCGCCCGCGCAAGGTCCATGACCGTGCTGACCCGCGGCACGCGCAGCGGATGCCAGCGGCCATAGCTGGAATGCCGGAAGATCTCCGACCCGATGAAAAGCGGCCGCGCGGACATGGGCCGGAACCTAGGGGCGCGAACCCGGTTCGGCCAGTGCCGTCAGTCCGCCCGGACGGCACGGATCCCGAGACTGGTGCGCGACGGCGGCCCGGACGGAAAGCGGTAGAAGTTCAGATCGGCGAATCCCGCCTGCCCCAGCAGCTCCGCGATCTCGTCACGCGCGAAGGTGCGATGCCGCCAGCGCAGCCAGACGATCGCGTTGCACCAGTGCGGGCGCGACACCACCAGCCGCAGCACCCCGCCCGGCGCCAGCAGGTCGCGCAACTGCCGCAGCGCCCGCAGCGGATCCGGGCAATGCTCGATCATATGCGCCGCCAGCGCCTCGTCGTATCCCGTCCCGTCGAACTCGCCCAGATGCGCCGCGACACCTTGCGCCGTCACCCCGCGCCTGCGCAGCGCATCCTGCGCCCGCCCCAGCATCGCGGCACTCGGGTCGAGCAGGGTCAGCCTGTCCGGATGGCCGTTGATCGCAACCCAGGCCTCGCAGAACGCCCCCGTGCCGGCACCCACGTCGATGATGCGCCGCCCCGGCTCGGCTTCGAACCCAGGTGCCGACAGGAATCCCAGGTAGCCGTCGTAGTAGCCCAGCGTGCGCATCTTGTCGCCCCAGCGCACCGAGGCCCGGTCATAGTCGCTGCGCCGCCTGATCTCCGCATCGGTCATGGCGGAGAGACTAGCACCGCTTCGCCCCTTACCGGAACCGCGTTGGACCGAAGAGCCGCTCACATCTCGCGGCGTCGAGGAGGCAGCGCGACGCGGGCCGCTCCACCCCCAGCCCCCGCGCCAGCGCGTGCAGCATCCGGTGCGCCGTGACCGGATCGCCGAGAACCGGCGCTCCGCGCATCTCGCCCTTCTGCACGTTGTCCTCCGCCGCGTAGACCACCGCATCCTCCTTGATCGTCGCCATCACCCGCAGGCTGTCGAGCGTTTCGGGGTCGACCGCCGTCGGATCATCCGACAGCAGCACGAAATCCGCCAGCTTGCCCACGGCGATCGAGCCCTTGCGGTCTTCCTCGAAATGCTGCCAGGCCGGCCAGACCGTCATCGCCTTCAGTGCCGTCATCACGTCGACCCGCTGGTCCGGCCCGAGAATATCGCCCGAGCGCGAGCGCCGCGTGACCGTCGCGTCGAGAATCCGCATGCTGTCGGGAAAGGCCACCGGCGCGTCGTGGTGCGAGCCGAACATCATGCCGCGCTCGCGCACCCATCCGGTGGGCGAGATGTTGTCGGCATTCACCGGCCCCACCGTGTGATCGCGGTGCCAGTCGCCCCAGTAGAAGGTGTGCATCGGGAACAGCGACGGAAAGACGCCGAGGTCGTGGTAGCTCTGGACCTGGTCCTCGCGCAGGAACTGCCCGTGCACGATCACCGGGCGATTGCCCGGATCGCCGTATTGCTCCCGCGCCGCCCCGATCGCCGCAATCAGCATGTCCGAAGCGCCCTCGCCGTTGGCATGTGTGATGATCTGCAACCCGTTCCCGAAACACCAGTTCACCGCATCCTGCGTCTGCGCCATGGTGATCGCCGCATAGCCGGCATATCCCGCCGGGTAATCGCCCACCGGGTCGTAGTAAGGCCGGTCGCGCAGCGCCGTGAAGCCTTGCGGCGAGCCGTCGATGGTCAGCTTGCAGCCCCCGACCCGGACCCGGCCCTCATAGTCCTTCGACGCGTTGGCCGCGATGAAATCGCGCGCTTCCAGCACGTCCGGAAAGGACACCACGTCGATCGGCAGCTTTCCCGCCGCATCCACCGCCCGCAGCGTCTCGACAAGGCCTTCGGACGACCGCCCGTCCTGCGCGGTGGTGTACCCGAAGCTCGCCCAGAGCTCGGCCCCCGCCTCGGCAAAGGCCGCGAACCCCTCCGGCCCCAGCTGGCCCAGTAGCGGGACCAGCACGTTGAAAAACGCGTATTCCTCCAGCACCCCGTTCGGCGCCCCGTCCGCTCCGCGCCGGATCACCCCGCCGGCCGGATCTTCGGTTTCGGCGGTGATCCCGGCCAGGTCCAGCGCCTTCGAATTGGCGACCCCGAGATGCCCGGACTGGTGCACGATGATCACCGGCAGATCGCCCGTCACCGCGTCGAGTTCGTCCCGCGTCGGGTGCCGCAGCTCGGCCAGCTGCGCGTTGTCGTAGCCGAAGCCGACGACCATCTGCACCTGGTCGACCACGTCGGCATTCTCCGCCAGCCAGTCGCGCAAGGTCTGCTGCAGGCTCGCGATGTCCGTCACCTCTCCGTCCGGCGGCGCCAGAAGGTTCGCCGACAGCGCCTGCAACCCGCCAAAGACCATGTGTCCGTGGCTGTCCACGAACCCCGGCAGCATCGCCCGCCCGTCGAGGTCGAACATCTCCGTCGCCTCGCCCTGGTGCGCCAGCATCGCCGAAAGATCCCCGACGCCGAGGATGCGCCCGTCCTTCACCGCCACCGCCTCGGCCGTCGGGGCGGACTCCTCGATGGTCAGGATCGGCCCGCCGGAATAAATCGTGTCGGCCACCTCCTGCGCGGTCGCACCCGTGGCGACACAGGTCGAAGCGGCAAGCAGGGCGCGGAAGGCGAAAGGGTTCATGCGATCAATCTCCGGTGTCAGGTCGGGCGTCACCTACAAACCTAACCCGAATCCATCGCAGTCCAATGACACAATCGAAGGGCGCTGGACGCGCTACCCAACCCTGCTAACCTGCGGCAAATGCTGCGCTACACGATCAAACGCCTCCTGTCGCTGGCGATCAGCCTCGCGGTCGCCTCGCTGGTGATCTTCGCGGTGATCGAGGTCGCGCCCGGCGATCCGGCCTCCTTCATGCTGGGCCTCAATGCGCAGCCCGAAACACTGGCCGCCCTGCGCGCCGAGCTGGGCCTCGATGCCCCGCGCGTCGAACGCTATCTCGCCTGGGTCGGCGGCATGCTCTCGGGCGATCTCGGCACCTCCTACACCTACCGCACGCCGGTTTCCGACATGGTGGCGCAACGGCTCTGGGTCTCGGTGCCGCTGGCGCTCTACGCGCTGGTGCTTTCCACCCTCATCGGCTTTCTCGCCGGCGTCTTCGCCGCCGTCCGGCGCGGGGCCGTGGGCGACACGCTGGTCATGGGCGCGACCCAGCTTGGCGTCGCCATTCCGCCCTTCTGGTTCGCGATGATGCTGGTGCTGGTCTTCGCCATCAACCTGCGCTGGTTCGCCGCCGGCGGTTTCGCCGGGTGGGAGGACGGGTTCTGGCCCGCCATGCGCTCGCTCACTCTGCCCGCAATCGCGCTTGCGATCTCTCAGGCCGCCATCCTCGCCCGCGTCATGCGCTCCTCGCTGCTCGACGTGCTTGGGCAGGATTACATGCGCACCGCCCGCGCCAAGGGGCTGTCGCCGCGCCAGGCGCTCTGGCGGCACGGGCTGCGCAATGCGCTGATCCCGGTGCTGACCATCGTCGGCCTGCAATTCTCATTCCTGATCGCCGGCACCATCATCATCGAACAGGTGTTCTACCTGCCCGGCCTCGGACGGCTGATCTTCCAGTCGATCTCGGCCCGCGACCTGATCGTCGTGGAATCCGTCGTCATGCTGATCGTCTTCGCGGTGATCGTGATCAACTTTCTCGTCGACATCGCCTATGCCGCCGTCGACCCGCGCCTGAGGACGCGCACGTGAACCGCAACCTCGTCATCGGCGCGGCCCTCAGCCTCTTCATGGTGGGCCTCGCGCTGGTGTCGCTGGTCTGGACGCCTTACGACACCGCCGCGCTCGACATTCCCAACAAGCTGCAACCGCCCGGCGGCGCGCATCTGCTCGGCACCGATCACCTCGGGCGCGACATCCTGTCGATGGTCATGGTCGGCACCCGCACCTCGCTCGCCGTGGCGCTTGTCGCCGTCATCATCGGCATGGCCTTCGGCATCCCGCTGGGCCTTTCCGCCGCAGCGGCGCGCGGCGGCTGGCTCGACGAGACCATCATGCGCGGCAACGACATCGTCTTCGCCTTCCCCTTCCTGCTGCTGGCGATCCTGATCACCGCCGTTTTCGGCCCCTCCGCCGTCAACGCCATCATCGCCTTCGGCATCTTCAACATCCCCGTCTTCGCCCGGGTCACCCGCGGCGCGGCGCTCAGTCTCTGGCAAAGGGAATTCATCCTCGCCGCCCGCGTCGCCGGCAAGTCGGTCCCCCGCATCTCGGCCGAGCACATCCTGCCCAACGTCAGCGACCTGCTGATCGTGCAGGGGACCATCCAGTTCGCCCTCGGCATCCAGGTCGAGGCGGCGCTCTCTTTCGTCGGCCTCGGCGTGCAGCCGCCCACCCCCTCGCTGGGCCGGATGCTGGCCGACGCCCAGACGCTTGTCGCGCTGGCCCCGCACATGGCGCTGATCCCGGGGCTTGCCGTGGTGCTCGCCGTGCTCGGCCTCAACCTTTTCGGGGACGGCTTGCGCGACTGGCTCGACCCCCGCCTGCGCGTGGTGCGCGCATGAGCCTGCTGTCGGTCCGCGATCTCGGGGTTTCGATCCACAAGCTGCCGATCCTGCGCGACGTCTCGCTCGACGTGGGTCCGGGCGAGATCGTCGCCATCACCGGCGAAAGCGGCTCGGGCAAGTCAATGACCGCACTGGCCGTCATGGGCCTTCTGCCGCGCGGCGCCAGCGCCGCCGGCACGATCGCGCTCGACGGGCGCGACCTTCTGGATCTCGACGAACCCGCCCTCTGCACCCTGCGCGGCAACCAGATCGGCATGGTCTTCCAGGAACCCATGACCGCCCTCAACCCGGTCCGCACCATCGGCGACCAGGTGGCCGAAACCATCCTGATCCACGAGCGCGTCCCGCGTCGAACAACCCTTGCCCGCGCCGCCGAGGTGCTCGAACGTGTCGGCCTGCCACCCGACCGCTTCCCGCTCTCGCGCTACCCGCACGAGCTGTCCGGCGGTCAGCGCCAGCGCGTCGTGATCGCAATGGCCATCGCCCTGCGCCCGCGCTTGCTGATCGCCGACGAACCCACCACGGCGCTCGACGTCACCACCCAGGCGCAGATCCTCGACCTGCTCAAGGGCCTCGCCCGCGAGTTCGAGATGGGCCTTCTGATGATCACCCACGACCTCGCCGTGGTGTCGGACATGGCCCACCGCATCGTCGTCATGCGCAATGGCGAAGTGGTCGAACAAGGACCCACGCAGGAGCTCTTGCGCGAGATGCGCCACCCCTACACGCGCATGCTTTTCGAAGCCTCTGCGCATCGCGTCGACCTGCCCCCTGCCCCGCCACCCGCGCCGCTGCTCGAGGTCGAGAATGTCTCCCGCGACTACCGCCTCCCGCGCCGCCGCCTCTTTGCCGACCCCGGCCATTTCCGCGCCGTGAATGACGTGAGCTTCACCATCCGGCGCGGCGAACGGTTGGGCCTCGTGGGCGAATCCGGTTGCGGAAAGTCGACCCTGACACGGGCAATTCTGGGGCTCGAGCCGATCCAGGCCGGGCAGATCCGGCTCGACGGGATGCCGGTCTTCGACCACGGACGCCCCAACCTTGCCGTGCGGCGCCGGATGCAGGTGGTGTTCCAGGACCCCTACGGCAGCTTCAACCCGCGCCACCGGGTCGAACGCCTCATCACCGAGCCCTTCCACCTGATGCCCGACCCGCCGCGCGGCCCAAAACGCGCCGAGGCGGTGGCCGAGGCGCTGACCGCCGTCGGCCTCTCGCCGCGCGACGCGACACGCTACATCCACGAGTTCTCCGGCGGACAGCGCCAGCGCATCGCCATCGCCCGCGCGCTCATCATCCGCCCGGAACTGATCCTGCTCGACGAGGCGGTCTCGGCCCTCGACGTCTCGGTCCGCGCCCAGATCCTCGACCTTCTGGCAGATCTCTGCCGCGCCTATGACCTCACCTACCTCTTCATCAGCCACGACCTGTCGGTCGTGCGCTCGGTCACCGACCGGGTGCTGGTGATGCAGTCGGGCGAGATCGTGGAGCACGGCGAGACCGAGCGTGTCTTCACCGACCCGCAGCACCCCTACACCCGCAAGCTGATCGCCGCCGCCCCGCGCCTGCCCGATCTTTCCGGTTCGAGGACCCCCGCCCATGCCTGACACCATCCGCCCCGACCCGCTCTGGTTCGACGCGTCCCTCTGCCTCATCGGGTCCGACTGGCGCCCCGCCGCCTCGGGCGAGACAATGGACCTGCTGAACCCCTCTGACGGCAGCCTGCTGGCCCGCATCGCCGCCGGCGACGCCGAGGACATCGACCGCGCCGTCATGGCCGCGCAACAGGCGCGCGACGGCGACTGGGGCCGCATGACCGCGACCGAGCGCGGGCGCATCCTGACCCGCATCGGCCAGGCGGTCGAGGCCCGCGCCGAGGACCTCGCCCTGCTCGAGGCGCTCGACGTCGGCAAGCCGCTGACCCAAGCCCGCGCGGATGTCACGGCCCTGGCCCGCTACATGGAATTCTACGGCGGTGCCGCCGACAAGATCACCGGCGAGACCCTGCCGTATCTCGACGGTTACACCGTCTACACCCTGCGCGAACCGCACGGCGTCGCCGGGCACATCGTGCCCTGGAACTACCCGATGCAGATCATCGGCCGCTCGGTCGGTGCCGCGCTTGCGATGGGCAACGCCTGCGTGTTGAAACCCGCCGAGGAAGCCTGTCTGACGGCTCTCGCCTTCGCCCATCTCTGCCGCGACGCCGGCCTGCCTGCCGGCGCGCTCAACGTCGTGCCCGGACGCGGCGCGCAGGCCGGCGCGGCGCTTGCGGGGCATGGCGGCGTGCAGCACGTTTCGTTCACCGGTTCCGTCGCCACCGGCGCGCTGGTCCAGCAGGCCGCCGGGCGCAACGTCGTCCCCGTCACGCTGGAACTGGGCGGCAAGTCGCCCCAGGTCGTTTTCAACGACGCCGATCTCGACGCCGCCCTGCCGTTCCTCGTCAACGCCGGTATCCAGAACGCCGGTCAGACCTGCTCGGCCTCCTCGCGGATCCTGGTGCAGAACAGTCTCTACGATGCGGTTTTGGCCCGCATGTCCGCCGCCTACGAAGCGCTTTCCGTCGGCCCGGCCCTCGACGACCGCCGCGTCGGCCCGCTGATCTCGGCCCGACAGAAAACCATCGTCGAGGGCTTCCTCGACCGTGCCTCCGATCTTGCCGTCGCCGCGCGGGGTCACCTCGTCGACGCGCCCGAGACCGGCGCCTACGTTCTGCCCACCCTGCTGCGCGACGTGCCGCCCGAACACCCGCTCGCCCGCGACGAGATCTTCGGCCCGGTGCAGGTGCTTATCCCCTTCACGGACGAGGCCGAGGCGATCCGAATCGCGAACGGCACCGACTACGGGCTTGTCGCCTCGGTCTGGACCGAGAACGGCGCGCGCCAGATGCGCATGGCCAAGGCCTTGCGCGCGGGCCAGGTCTTCGTGAACAACTACGGTGCCGGCGGCGGCGTCGAACTGCCTTTCGGCGGCGTCGGCAAGTCCGGCCACGGTCGCGAAAAGGGCTTCGAGGCGCTTTACGGGTTCTCGCAACTCAAGACCGTGGCGGCCCGGCATGGATGACTGGCAGCTCGAAACGCTCGACGCGGCCCGCGACCACGACCGCGCGCTGGCCCTCGCCCGCCGCGCCGCAGACTACGTGCGCCTCGACACCGGGCGCGATCCCGACGCCGCCTACATCACCGAGTTCTTCGAGGACCTGCCGCCCGGTGGGAATGCCTCGGACCTGATGACGCTCGGCATCGTCACCGACGACACGCTCGCCGGTCTGCTCGGCATGGCGCGCGGCTACGAGACCGAATCCGATTGGTGGATCGGCCTGCTGCTGCTAGACCCGAAGTATCGCGGGCGCCGTCTCGGCGCGGCCGTATTGGCCGAGATCCGGCGCCGCGCCCGGGCCGAGGGCATCGCCGCGCTCAAGCTCGCGGTCCTGCGCACGAACCCGCGCGGCCTCGCCTTCTGGCAGGCCCACGGGTTCGTCCACCACCGGGACGCACCCGACCACGACGACCCGAGCCAGGACCGCGTGGTGCTGAAACACGAGCTGAAGGGAGGCTGACATGCGACTGACGGGAAAGACGGCCATCGTCACCGGGGGCGCCTCGGGCTTCGGCGCCGGGATCGTGCGCAAGTTCACCGCCGAAGGCGCGCGGGTGATGATCGCCGACCTCAACATCGAAGGCGCCAAGGACCTGCGCGCGCAGATGGGCGACCACGCTATCGCGCAGAAGGTCGATGTCTCCGACGGCGCCTCGGTGATGAAGATGGAGCAGGCCGCGCTCGACGCCTGGGGCCATGTCGACATCCTCGTCAACAACGCCGGCGTGACCCACCTGCCGACCCCGATGGAGCGCGTGTCGGAAGAGGAATTCGACCGCGTCGTCGCCGTCAACATGAAGTCGGTCTACCTCACCGCGCGTACCTTCGTGCCGCTGATGAAGGACCGCAAGTCCGGCGTGATCCTCAACATCGCCTCGACCGCCGGCCTCTCGCCCCGGCCCCGCCTCAACTGGTACAACGCCTCGAAGGGCTGGATGATCACCGCGACCAAGACCATGGCGGTCGAGCTTGCGCCCGAGGGCATCCGCGTCAACGCGCTCTGCCCCGTCGCGGGGGAAACGCCGCTCCTGAAATCCTTCC
This sequence comes from Roseobacter sp. FCG-D35, assembly GCF_033436665.1. Classification (NCBI taxonomy): domain Bacteria; kingdom Pseudomonadati; phylum Pseudomonadota; class Alphaproteobacteria; order Rhodobacterales; family Roseobacteraceae; genus Roseobacter; species Roseobacter sp. FCG-D35. The sequence continues at coordinate 94,882 of NZ_JAWQFO010000006.1, read as the reverse complement.
TCGGCGAGGACACGCCCGAGATGCGCGCCAAGTTCCTCTCCACCATTCCGCTCGGCCGCTTCTCGACCCCGCAGGACATGGGCAACGCGGCCTGTTTCTTGTGCTCGGACGAGGCCAGCATGGTCACCGGGGTTGCAATGGAAGTCGACGGAGGTCGTTGCATTTGAAATCAATTAACCTCGCCGAGAAGCTGGCGCAATTCGACAGCCACTGGGATCCGCACGTCATCGCGGACTACAACGGCAACGACGTGATGGTTGTGAAGTTCCAGGGTGAGTTTCCCTTCCATCTTCATGAAAACACGGACGATTTCTTCCTCGTTCTCGAGGGAGAGATGGTCATGGACCTCGAAGATGCCGCGCATCCGGTGAAGGCCGGCGAGCTGTTCGTGGTGCCGAAGGGCGTCACTCATCGCCCGAGGGCCGAGGCCGAGTGCAAGGTGCTGCTGATCGAGCCCAAGGGTGAGCCGAACACCGGCGATCCGGCCACCGCCGCGCCGAAACCGCGGATCTGACATGGGCCACGGCCAGACCGCCCTGCCCCGCCCCGGGCCGCGCAACCTGATCACCGATGTCGCGGGGTTCCGCGTCGGGAACGCCACCGATCCCGCGCTCGGGTCCGGAGTCACTGTTTTCTGCGCCGACGCCCCCTTCACCGCCTCGGTCGCCGTCATGGGCGGCGCGCCGGGCACGCGCGAGACCGACCTGCTGCAGCCCGACAAGTCGGTGGCGCAGGTCGACGCGCTTGTGCTGTCGGGCGGCTCGGCCTACGGGCTCGACGCCTGCTCGGGCGTCTCGGACGCGCTACGCGCCGCCGGGCGCGGCTACCGCGTCGGCCCCGCCGTGGTGCCGATCGTGCCGGGCGCCATCCTCTTCGACCTGCTGTCGGGCGGCAACAAGGACTGGGCCGAGAACCCGTACCGCGCGCTTGGGCGGCAGGCCTTCGAGACGGCGACGCCGGAGTTCGACCTCGGCAGCACCGGCGCGGGCACAGGGGCGATGACGGCAATGCTCAAGGGCGGGCTGGGCTCCGCCTCTCTGGTCCTGCCCTCGGGCCACACGGTCGGTGCGCTGGTAGCGGCCAACCCGGTCGGCTGCGCGACGACGCCGGGCGAGCGGCACTTCTGGGCGGCTCCCTTCGAGATCGAGGGCGAGTTCGGCGGGCTTGGCCCCGACCCCCGCGCCGGGTTGGGACGGACGCTGGAAAGCCGCAAGGCGACAGTCGTGCGGGAGTATGCGAACACAACCATCGCCGTCGTTGCCACGGATGCGGCGCTTACCAAGGCGGAATGCCAGCGCGTCGCCTGGGCGGCCCATGACGGCATCGCCCGCGCCGTTGTCCCGGCGCACAGCCCCGCTGACGGAGACCTGGTGTTCGCCGCCGCTACTGGCGCGCGTCCCCGCGGGGACAGTGATGTCGCGCTGATCGGCCATGCGGCGGCGCTGTGCCTGTCGCGCGCAATCGCAAGGGCGGTCTATCACGCCCGCCCGACGCCCGGAGACCCCCTGCCCTGCTGGTGTGAAACCAATCACTAGGTCGGCCTGTCCCCGCGGGGACAACAGCATCAAATCAGGCTCCAACGCGCTAGTTAGAGACCATTTCGCTCACTTCAAGGCGTCGAGAAACGCCCGCGCCGCGACTTCCAGGCGGCGCGGGTCGACCGCTCCGAAATCCCGGTCAAGCTGCACCTCGAACCGGCCCGAGGACGCCGTGCATTTCGCCACGCCTTCCGGCCGGTTGAGCCGGATCGTCGTGCGCGCGCCGGACTTCTGCGCGGGGCGCGCCCCGGCCTTCTTCGCGGCCTTCCCGGCCCCGGACACCGCCTCGCGCAGGATCCCGACCTCGTCGGCGGCATTGCGCTGCGGACGGCTTTCCAGCACCGCCACGATGCGCCCGGCGAGCCGCGCATCGCCCTCCATCGCCTTGACCAGCGCCAGACCCGTCGCGCGCGGGATCGCCTCGGGATGGTTCAGCGCCGCGCCGAGCCGCTCGATCAGCGTCATGAAATGCCGGATATAGCTGCGCTTCTGCCGCCCGGCGGAGGCGAAGAGCACGTCGACCGCGTCACGCGTGCCCTTCGACAGATCGGTGACCGCCCCGTAGGAAATCGCCAGTTGCGCCATCTCGGCAAAAGAGATGTCGCGCCGCACGAGGTTCTCGTCGACCATGCGCCGGTAAAGGTTGTCAAGCTGCACCCCCCGCGCCACCAGCACCGCCGGGATCTTGGCATAGCGCGCATCCTTGGTTTCGGCAAAAAGCTCGCGGAACGCCGTCAGCCGCCGGAAGCCCTGGATCAGCTCGTAGCCGGCTTCCGTCTCTTCGACGTGGATCGGGTTCGACAGCCCCACGACCCGGATGGACTCCTTCAGCTCATGCAACTCGGGATCGGGGGCCGCGCTGCGATCGCGGATCAGCTTTTCGGCCCTGATCGCTGCCACATCCACCAGCCCGACGATCTGCCCGTTCTTTTTCAGCGCCACGTATTCATGCGCCAGCCGGTCGTTCTCGGCCCGGATCGCGGCCTCGGCGCTCTGCCGGTCGGCCAGCGCTTCGGCGTTCTCCGAAATCGCCGCGGCCATCGGACCGCGCCGGCGTTCGGCCTCTGTCCCCGCGGGGACATCGGGTTCGCTGTCTTCGAAATCGATGTCGAAAACGCGCCGCTTGCTCATGCCTCATCCTCCAGCTTGTCCCAGGCCGCCAGCAGGTTCTCGCGGAACTCGCCATAGGCCTGGTCGAACGACGCCCGCGCCCGGCGCCAGGTTTCCCGCGTCATGTCGCGGTAGTCGATCTCGTAGATCGAGGACAAGAAGCGCCCCGACTGCTCGACCGCCCGCGTCATCTCGATCGGGTGCTGCGCCACCCTATCGCCCCAGACCTTGACGAAGGCCTGCTGCATCGCGCGGTGCAGGTCGTTGTTCGGCTCGAACCGCGTGAGCAGAAAGCGCAGGTCGAGAAAGCTCTTGGGCAGGCGCATCGTCCCCGCGGGGACAAGCCCGGAAAACCGGCCGAGATCCTCCAGCGCCTCGGCCAGCTGGCCGATGAACGAGGTGGTGGAATCGTATTCCCAGTAGCCGGGCCCCGAGGGGACATAGAGCACGTCGGCGGCGAACACCGCGTTCATCGACTGGTAGCCGATGGCCGGCGGGCAATCGAAGATCACGAGGTCATAGGCGTCGGGGCCGAGCTGGTCGAGAAACCGCGACACGGCGGCGAAGAACGACCATTCGGGATTGAGGTGGCGATACTGGGCCGAGGCGAATTCGACGAAGGCGGCATTGGCGCAGGACGGCACGATGTCGATGGTGGGCCAGTTCGTCGGCTTGATGAAATCGGCGACCCGCAGATCGGCAAGCCCCATGTCGGTGATCGAGGCGGGCAGGCGGCGCTGGGGCAGGGCGGCGCCGCTTTCGGCACCGCGCGAGGCCGCGTTCATGCGCTGGGTCTCGGCGGCGAGGTCGCGCGCCATGATGCCCCAGACGGTGTATTCCTCGGCCACGTCCGACAGGCCCATCGAATGGCTCAGCGTCGCCTGCGGGTCGAAATCGACGCAGAGCACCCGATAGCCGTCGAGCGCGGCGGCATGGGCGAAATGCAGGGCGACGGTGGACTTGCCGGCGCCGCCCTTGAAGTTGGCGATGGCAGCGCGGACCGCGCGCTTGCCCGCGGGCCGGGGCGGCATCAGCGAACGCCGGTTGACCTTGATGCGGCGGCGCATCTCGTTGATCTCGTCGAGCGTGTACCAGTGCTGGCGTCCGTCGGTCTCGACCGTGCCCTGGGGCAGGGTGGGGTCGGCGGCGAGGCGGCCGCGAAAGGTCGACTGGTTGACCCGGAAGATCAGCTCGGCCACCTCCCAGCTCGAGAACCGGCGCAGGGTCTTCTCGCTTTCGGGCGAATAGGTCTGCTGGCGGATGAACCCCTGCATTTTCAGGGACTGCGCCTGAAGCCGGGAAAGGTCGTCGTGTGTGAACATGGCTGCCTGTCGTTACCTGTCCCCGCGGGGACGCTAATCTTGGTTTTTCTCCGATTTACGCTGAAACGCACGAAAAAGCAAAATGGAATGTTCGCCGATCCTTAGATTTTGCGGCGCGCAACCGACCTCAAACGCCTGATTCCAATGCCTTGGCGGACGAGCCGCGACATTCAATTTGATTCGGGACGCGGCCTGCGAAATATTGGGGACACGAAACTCCGCGCCACATCCCATTGGGGGACATTTCGAAAGGAATACGGGACATTCAGGCTGTCCCCCAATACCTGAATACCGGATTTTTCTTTTGATTTGTCGCGGTTCCAGGCCCGATGACAGCCTGCGACTTGACAGAATCGTAAAACCGGACGCTAATTGCCTCACGACAACGAAAAGCGGCTGGAACCCGGCAAAGGGGCAGACCGCAGGCGACCGGTCAACGGATCGTCACAGAGGCAGTGAGACCCCGCAGGGGCATTCTCCACAAGGCATCGAGGGCAGGGCATGCTTTCCACGAAACCCGTTGGCCGTGGTGCGGCCGCGCGCAAGTACGATCTTCTGACGGCCATGGGGGCGTTTGCCCTGTCGCAGGACAAGCACGCGCAGCGCCGGGTGCTGCGGCTGATGACGCTGATCACCGCGCGCTACAACTGGGGGCGCGACGAACTTGCCGTGGGCCAGCGCGAGATCGCGCGGCTCTGGTCGGTGGACGAACGCACCGTCAAACGCGAAATGGCGCAGCTTCGCGCCTGCGGCTGGCTGGTGGTCCGGCGGCAGGGCGCGCGGGGGCGGGTGACGGAGTATTCCATCGACGTGGCGCGTATCCTGACCGACACGCAGGACCAATGGGCCAATGTCGGCAGCGATTTCGAGATTCGGATGGGGCAGGGGGACGCGGCGGAGGGCGCTCAGGTGGTGCCGATGCCGGTGCGCGGGACGGTCGCCGCGCCCGATCTCTCCGAGGGCACCGAATGGGCTCTGGCGCAGGCGCTGCTGCATGCCGAGGATGCGGGCACCTACGGCGCCTGGGTCGCGGCACTGGCACGGGTCGAGCGGGCCGGGGGGCGGCTCACCTTGCGCGCGCCGAGCCGCTTCCATGCGGCCTACGTGCAGACGCACCTCGGCGCGCGGCTGCTGGCGGCGTGCCGGGACGTCGATGCGGATGTCTCCGAAGTGCGGGTCACCGCCTGAACGCAACACTGCCGCCCCCGGACAGGGACGGCAGCGCGTTGCGGAATGGTTCGGCAGTCAGCTTTGCGGGCCGACCGAGGCGAGGTAGGCGGCCACGTCCTCGCCGCCGCTCTTGAGGCGGAAGACCATCTTGCTCTTCGCCTTGGGGTTGTCGAGCGCGGTTTTCAGATACTCGCGCGGGTCGGCCATGTATTCGGCGAGGCTCGCCTCGTCCCAGACGGCGCCGGTTTCACCCAGGGCCGCGAGATCCGCGCCATAGCTGAAATCCTCGACGCTGGCCACGGCCCGGCCGACGACGCCGTAGAGGTTCGGGCCGACCTTGCCGCCCTTGACGATGTCGGTGCCGTCATCCGCGGTGATCGCATGGCAGGCCTTGCACTTGTTGAAGTCCTTCTCGCCCGCCGCGGCGTCGCCCTCGGCGAAAGCTGGGGCCGCGGTCAGCAGCAGCGCGGGAAGCAGGGTCAGTAGTCGGGTCATATGGGATCTCCTCCGGTTTTGTCACAGAACGCCCGAGCGCGGGAAAACTGTCAATCATACTTCCGTGTCATGCGATAACAGGTCGCGCCGAACGGTCCCGGCCGTCCCGGCAACGATTTTTTCGCGCAACCGCGTTAGGTTGAGCCCAATGACCCGTCATGCGATCTCTCCTACGTCCCGCACCCCTCCGGCACGACCGCCCGGAACCGGCGCACGATGACGCTGGGCTGGATCGCCATCCTGCGGCTGGGCCTCGTGCAGATGTGCATCGGGTCGATCGTGGTGCTGACCACCTCGACGCTGAACCGGCTGATGGTGGTCGAACTGGCGCTGCCCGCGGTGCTGCCGGGGCTGCTGGTGGGGCTCCATTACGCGATCCAGATCACCCGGCCGAACTGGGGGTTTCTGTCGGACACGACCGGCAACCGCAGCTTCTGGATCGTGGCGGGCCTTGGCGTGCTGGGGCTTGGCGCGTTCCTCGCTGCCTGCGCCGTTCTGGTGATGGCGCAGGCATTCTGGCCGGGCATGGCCCTGTCGATGCTGGCCTACGCGATGATCGGGGTCGGGGCCGGGGCTTCGGGCACCTCGCTGCTGGCGCTGCTGGCAAGCGCGGTGGCGCCGGAGCGGCGCGCGGCGGCGGCGACGATCACGTGGCTCACGATGATCGGGGGCATTGCGCTGACCGCGACGCTGGCGGGGCTGGCGCTCGATCCCTATTCGCCGACGCGGCTGCTGCAGGTGGTGGGCCTTGTCGCAAGCGGCGCCGTGGCGCTGGCCTGCCTGGCGCTGCGCAGCATCGAACGTCCCGGCATGACGCCGTCACCGGTCGAGCGCACCTCGTTCCGCGAAGGTCTGGCCGAGGTCTGGCAGGAGCCGAAGGCGCGGCGCTTTACGGTCTTCGTGTTCCTGTCGATGGGTGCCTATTTCGTGCAGGAATTGATCCTGGAACCCTACGCCGGCCTCGTCTTCGCCTATACGCCGGGCCAGTCGACGACGCTCGCCGGGGCGCAGAACGCCGGTGTGTTCTGCGGCATGGCGCTGGTCGGGATGCTGTTTTCGGGCTTCCGCGTCGGGGGCCTGCGGCTCTGGGTGGTGCTGGGCTGCACCGGTTCGGCGCTGATGCTCATACTCATCGCGGCGCTCGGGTCGCTGGGTCCGGGCGCGCCGCTGCCGGCGGCGGTCTTCGGCCTCGGGCTCTGCAACGGCGTCTTCGCAGTGGCGGCGATCGGCTGCATGATGGCGCTGGCCGGGCAAGGGCGGGCCGGGCGCGAGGGCACGCGCATGGGCCTCTGGGGGGCGGCGCAGGCGATCTCGGCCGGGTTCGGCGGGCTGATCGGGGCGGCGCTGGTCGACGTGATGCGCGCGGCCTTCGCCTCGGATGCGGCGGCCTTCGGCCTTGTCTTCTGCCTCGAGGCGGCGCTGTTTCTGGCCGCGGCGGCGATGGCGATGCGCATTCTCGACGCGCCCCTCCCGGTGCCCAAGCGCCTGACCCCGCGCGCCTGAGTGCGCGAGAGCCTTGCGCCGGGAGGCGCGCCCGTGGCAACGAACACGGATGGAGATCCTGATTCCGGCCTGGGTCGACGGCGCGCTGACGCCGGTCGAAAAGCTTGACGCCCACCTGCGCGGGCTGCGGCACAAGGCCGTGTCGGTCTTTGTGCTGCGCGGCGACGCGGTGCTGATGCAGCGCCGGGCGATGGGCAAGTACCACACGCCGGGGCTGTGGACGAACACCTGCTGCACGCATCCAGGCTGGGACGAGACCGCGGCGGATTGCGCCACGCGACGCCTGCGCGAAGAGCTGGGCGTGACCGGGCTGGAGCTGCGCCACGCGCACCAGCTCGAGTACCGCGCCGAGGTGGGCGGCGGGATGGTCGAGCACGAGCTGGTCGATGTCTTTTTGGCCGAGGCCGGAGACACCCTCGCCGTGACGCCGAACCCGGACGAGGTGATGGACACGGCGTGGATGGCGATGGACGATCTGCGCGCGGCGGTGGCGGCCCGGCCCGAAGAGTTCACGCCCTGGCTGCGGATCTACCTTGACGACCATGCCGAGCGGATCTTCGGGCGCGCCTAGACCGCGTCGGGCTGGTTGGCAGGCGCCGCGGCGGCGATTTCCGGCACCGCGAGACAGGCCTCGTGGATGCGCGCGATGGTGGGGGTGGCGTCGAGGCCGAGATCGAACCGCGCGTTGTTGAGCACCTGCGCGAACAGGCAGAGATCGGCGAGGCCGGGCGTATCGCCGTGGCAGAAGCGCCCGGTTTCCGGCTCGGACGACAGCCGCTGTTCCAGCGCGGCCATGCCGGGCGCGGCCCAGGTGCGGAACCACGCCGCCTTGCCGTTGGCATCGACGCCATATTCGGATTCGAGATGCTGCAAAATCCGCAGGTTGTTCACCGGGTGGATGTCGAGCGCCACGATATGCGCGAGACTGCGCACCCGCGCGCGGCCCCAGGGATCGGCGGGTAGGAGCGGCGGGTCCGGAAAAGTCTCGTCGAGCCATTCGATGATCGCCAGCGACTGGGGCAGGGGGCCGTGTTCGGTCACCAGCGTCGGCACCAACCCCTGCGGGTTCAGCGCGAGGTGATCGGGTGCGGCGTGCTCGCCCTTCAGCAATGAGCGCGGGACGTAGTCGAAGGCAAGCCCCTTGAGGTTCAGGGCCGCGCGCACCCGCGTCGAGGTCGACGAGCGGAAATAGTTGTGCAGGGTCAGAGGGTTCACGCGTTGCCCCGGTGTTCGCGGAACAGCCCGAGCTTTTCCTGGATCGGCCGGTCGGAGTAGGAGAAGAGCACCGCGTCCTCGTCGACCTCGTGGGTGATCGCGTGCCAGCTTGGCACCACGAAGACGTCGCGCGGGCCCCAGTCGATCACCGTGTCGCGTACGCGGGTGCGGCCGCGGCCCTCGACCCCGACATAGACCGTGGCGTCGGTAGACTTGTAGGGCGACCCGGAGAAGCCTTTTGGCATCAGTTGCAGGCAGGTGCCGATTGTGGGCATGGCCCAGCCGCCGTCCACGGGGTTCGCGTAGCGCATCTTGAGCCCGTGGCACCGGTCCCATTCCTCGGACCTGCGCATCTGTTCCAGCGCCGCGCGGGAGCGGTCGTAGGGGTAGTTGAAGATCGGCGAGGAGGGCACGGCGCGTTCGTAGCCCAGGGGCAGCATGTTGGCGCCATAGCGCGCCGGGCTGTCGTTCGTGGGGCGGGTGATCGGCTGGCTGTCCTCGCCGTAGCCTTCGGCGAAGCTCGCGTCGAGAAACTGCACCACGGGAATGTCGAGCCCGTCGAGCCAGAAGATCGGCTCGGCACTGTCGTTGCCGTGGTCGTGCCATTCCCAGTTCGGGGTGATGACGAAATCGCCAAAGCGCATTTCGGTCTTTTCGCCCCCCACCGCGGTGAAGCCGCCGTGGCTTTCCAACACGAAACGCAGGGCGCTTTGCGTGTGCCGGTGGGCGGGGGCCACCTCGCCCGGCATCACGCATTGCACCCCGCAATAGAGACTGGTCGTGACCTTCGAGGTGCCTTTCAGGCCGGGGTTTTCGAGGATCAGCACGCGGCGTTCGGCCTCCTTTGCGGTGATCAGCCCGGCGGCCTCGATCAGCCGCGCGCGGACGGAATCGTAGGACCACTTAAAGGGGATGCAGTCGGATTTCGGCTCGGGCGTGATGATACCTTTCATCACCGACCAGAGCGCGCGCATGCTCTCGGGTTCGATGGCCTCGTAGAAGGCGCGGCGTTCGGGGGTTTCGGTGGGGGCGGATTGCGATGTCATCTGACGTCTCCCTTGGTCGCGTCGAGCGCTCTTAGCGCCTGGCGGTCGATCTTGTCGGTGCCGGTCTTGGGCAGCGGGTCGAGAAAGGCGATCTCGCGCGGGTACTTGTGCGGCAAGAGCACCGTCTTGGCGTGGCGCACCAGTTCGGCCCGCAGGGCGTCGGTGCCGCCCGCCGGGTCGCGCGGGGTGACCCAGGCCTTGATCGTGGCGCGGCCATCGCGCAGCGTCATCGCCAGCACGCAGGCCTCGCGGACCTGCGGGTGGTCGTTGAGCGCCCATTCGATCTCCATCGGGTAGACCCACTGGCCGGAGACCTTCACGAGGTCGTCGGCTCGGCCACGGAAAAAATGGAACCCGTCCGCGTCACGGACGAAGCGATCGCCGGTGTCGAGCCAGCCGTCGCGCATGGTCTCGGCGGTCTTGTCGGGGCGGTTCCAGTAGTATTCCGCGCCCGACAGTCCCATGACCTGCATGACGCCTTCCTCGCCGTCGCCCGCCTCGGTCCCGTCGGGCGTGATCAGCCGCAGGGCATAGCCCGGCACCACGCGCCCGGCCGAGCCGGGGCGCTGCGCGGCCGCGTCGTTCGACAGGTAGATGTGCAGCATCTCGGTCGAGCCGAGCCCCTCGACGATGGGCAGGCCGAAGCGCGCGCGCCAGGTCTCGGCAAGCTCGTTCGACAGCACTTCGGCGGCGGAAATGCAAAGCCGCAGAGACGACAGGTCCGCGGTCTCGATGCCGGGGTCGTTGACCAGCGCGGTGTAGAGCGTGGGCAGGCCGAAGAGGATCGTGGGGCGGTGCCGGGCGATCTGCTGAAAACAGCGCGGGGGCGTGGGCCGGTCCGACAGCAGCACCGAGGCCGCGCCGACCGAAAAGGGGAAGGTGATCGCGTTGCCGAAGCCATAGGCGAAGAAGATCTTGGGGATCGAAAAGCAGATGTCGTCGGGGCCGATCTTCAGGATCTCGCGGGCGTAGGTCACGGCGGTGTAGGCCGCGTCCTCGTGCTTGTGCACGACGCCCTTGGGCTTGCCGGTGGAGCCCGAGGAATACATCCAGAACGCCATGTCGCGGCGCGTCGTAGGGTGCTCGGGCAGGGCGGGAGAGGCCTCGGCCCAGGGCCGGGTTTCGGCGATCAGCGCGGTGCGGCAGGGCGTGCCGTCGCGGGCGGCGGCATCGACAAGCGGCGAGAAAGCTTGCGAGACGATGACGGCGGAGGCGGCGCTGTCACGCAGGAAATAGGCGATCTGTTCGGGCGTCGATAGCGTGTTGAGCAGCACCGGAACCAGCCCGGCCCGCATCGCTCCCATGAGGGCCGCGGGATAGGCGGGGTGATCCTCGAGCAGCATCAGGATGCGATCGCCGGGGGTGCTGCCCGCGTCCAGCAGCGCGTTGCCGATGCGTGCGGCCTCTTCGGCGAGGGCGGCATAGGTCCAGGCACCGTCGTCATGATAAACCGCGATCCGCTCGGCACGGTCGGGCAGGTTGTCCCAGAGCAGGCGGGCGCAGTTGTAGCGCTTGGGCAGGTCGAAGCCGATGTCGCGGGCGAGGGCGGCAGGCGACGTCATGCCGCCTCGAGGTCGATGCCCTGCCGGCGCAAGTCGGCGGCAAAGCGCGGGGCGAGGCGCTGGAGCCGGTCGGCATCGAGCCGCCCGGCGCGGCGGATGTAGCTGAGCGCGAAGGGCCAGGGCGCAAGGTCCATATGCGCGGCGAATTCTTCGTACCAGTCGGCCGAGGCGCGCGCGGCGCGGGTAATCTTTTCCAGCACCGGCTGCCGCTCGGCCTGGTAGGCGGGCAGGGCGGTCGGAACGTCCCAGTCGGCGGCTTTCAGGGCCGCGACGAGCGCGATCACATCCTCGAGCGCCAACCGGGTGCCCGAGCCGATGGAGAAATGCGCCGTGTGCAGCGCGTCGCCCACCAGCACACGGTTTTGGTGATGCCATCTTTCGCAGGTCAGGACCGGGAACTGCCGCCAGGTCGAGTTGTTCGGGATAAGCGGCGCGCCGTCGAGCTGGTCGGCGAAGAAGCTTTCGCAGGCGGCGCGGTAATCGGGCTCGGCCATGCCGTCAAAGCCGGTGCGGGCGAAGGTGTCGGGACCCATCTCGACGATAAAGGTCGCGCGGCCCGGGGCGTAGGAATAGTGGTGCGCGTTCATGCGCCCGTGCGGCGTCTCGACGAAGCTTTGGGTCAGCGCCGGGAAGTCGCGTGGGGTGCCGTACCAGACAAAGCGGTTTTCCAGCCGCTCGATGCGCGCGCCGAAGGCCTCGGGTGTCGCGCCCCGAACGACGGAGTTGAGCCCGTCCGCGCCGATCACAAGGTCGGCGGGGGGCAGCGTGTCCGGGTCGTCGATGCGGTGGCCGTAGTCCGGCACGACCCCGAGACCGGCAGCGCGATCCTGCAGGAGCCGCAAAAGCTCCAGCCGGCCGATCCCGGCAAAGCCAATGCCGTCGATGGCGATACGCGTGCCGCTATGGTTGACGACGATATCGGACCAGCGCTGCATGTGCGGTTCGATCAGGTCGGCGGTTTCGGGATCATCTGCGCGCAGGAAGTCGAGCGCCTGGTCCGAGAATACCACGCCGAAGCCGAAGGTGGCGTCTTTCGGGTTCTGCTCGATCACGCGGACGTCGAGATCGGGCCGCGCGCGCCTGAGCAGGATCGCGGCATAGAGCCCGGCGGGGCCGGCACCCATCACGAGAATCCGCATTGACCTCCTCCTGTCTTTTCCGACGTAAGCATTTACGTTATGCGTAAGTCAAGCAGGCGAAAGGGTATCGCATGAGCGTGGAAATGCCGGTCCGGGGGCGCGGTGTACAGTCGGTGGACGTGTCGGTGACGGTGCTGGTGGCGCTGGCGCGGAATCGCGGACCGATGGGTCTGACCGAACTGGCGCAGGCGATCGGCATGGCGCCGGCCAAGGCGCACCGCTACCTCGCGAGCTTCGTCGCGGCAGGCATGGTCACGCAGCGCGGCAGCAGCGGGGCCTACGATCTCGGGCCGCTGGCCGCCGAGATCGGCATTGCTGCCATCGCGCGGGTCGATCCGGTCAACAGCGCTGCCGACCGGCTTGCCGGGCTGGTCGAGGAGACGGGGCTGAGCGCCACGCTTTCGGTCTGGGGTTCGCACGGGCCGACGGTCATCCGCTGGGAGAAGGCGGCGCGCCCGCTGGTCACGACGCTGGGGTTGGGAACGGTGCTGCCGCTGACGCGCTCGGCCACGGGTCGAGTGTTCCTTGCGCATCTTCCTGACCGGCTGGTGGCCCCGGTGCTGGCGGCGGAGAACCCGGATGCGCGGCCGGACGAATTCGCCGCGGAGCGCCGCGAGATCCGCCGTACCGGGCTGGCGCGGGCGGATGCGGAGTTCATACCGGGCCTCTACGCGCTCGCCGCGCCGATTTTTGACGCCCAGGCCAGCCCGGTGGCCGTGGCCACCCTGGTCGCGACTGACCGGTCGGTCCTGGCATCCGAATCACCGCATGCGGCGGCGCTGCGCACCTTCGCCTCGCACGGGTAGTCCTCGCGCAAATGGCGGGTTTCTGCAGACGATCAACACGCCGTACGGGTGACCCTCTACCATGCCGGGATATATCCCGACTTTTATGGCAAATCGCTTGACCGCATACGGGCGACAGGGCGAAATGGCATCAATCCGTTGATTTGACGGATGATTGGACACGGTGTGCTGACACCGCCCCGGATTTCAGAAAGCAAGATTTCGGTATCAAAATTCAACTATGAAGGGTGGACAAGTTCTTAACGAAAGACCAGACTAGTTTCAGTTGATAAAAAAGTGAGTTTTACCATGAATAGCTATATCAAGACACTTGCCGCTGGCGCGCTGTTCGCGCTGTGCGGGCAGGGCGCGTCCGCCGCCATCGTCGACCAGGAATTGCTTGATGTCTTCGACGATGCGAACGAGCGTACGCTGTCCTACAACTTCACCGGCCTCGCCCCGGCACAGGGCAATGTCGCGCTTCTGACGATCCGCAGCGGTGGATCGGCGACCGGTCTCGACGGTCTCGACATCGCCGATGCCGGAGATTACTTCGATCTGATTCTCGACGGAACGCCGGCCGGCGGATATTCCTGCGACGGCAACTCGGGGACGACCCAAATTCCGAACACGACCGGTTCGAACGCCGATTGCGTCTTCACGCTTCTGCTCGATACGCTGGCGCTTGGCATCGATTTCAACGCCGCCGTGGCCGACGGCGAGTTCCTGGTCGAGATCGAGCTGAGCAGCTCGGTCGACTTCCCCGAAGACAAGGACGAGGTCTTTGTGCGCCTGTTCTATTCGGACGGCCCGGTGGGCGTGATCCCGCTGCCGGCGGCCGGATGGCTGCTGATCGGCGCGCTTGGCGGGCTGGTTGCCGCAGGACGTCGCAAGCAGCGGTCCTGACGACCCCGCCGGGGAACGGCCTGTGCCGAGGCTTTTGGCGCCCGATCGGCTGGAGAGGCGGAACAGGGTCGGTTCTTCGGCAGGTCGTGACCTGAGGGGGTGTTTCCAGGCTACACTCTATAGCCCTGCCGCCTTCGTCAGGTTCACCCGGAACCGGTCGCGACGGCGCTGGTAGCGGCGGGTCATCTCGGCCGAGGCGTGGCCGAGGTGTTTCTGGACGTAGCGCTCGTCCACCTCGGCCGAACTGGCGAGACCGGCGCGCAAGCTGTGGCCGGAGAAGAGGGCGAGGCGGTCCTTTTCGGGCAGCTCGGCCCGGATGCCGCTTTTCAGCACCGTGGCCTTGATCAGGCGCGCGACATGCTTGTCGGACAGACGGCTGTCGAGGGCGCGGGTGCCGTCCCGCGAGGTGCGCACGAAGACCGGCCCGAAATCGATGCGGGCGTAGTGCAGCCATTGCTCGAGCGCATGGACGGGGCAGGTCTGTTCAGAAGAGCCGCGACCGATCTCGACCTCGCGCCAGCCGGTCTTGGCGTCGAGGGTCAGGACAGCGCCGTCCGCAAGGATCTCGACCCAGCCGCCCGGGTCGGGCGTGTCGTCCTTGCCAACGTCCAGCTTCACGATTTCGGAGCGCCTCAGCCCGCCGGCGAAGCCCAACAGAAGCATCGCCCGGTCGCGCAGCCCCCGCAGGTCGTGGGGCAGGGTGGCGACCATGGCGAGGATGTCCTCGGGGAGAATGGCCTCTTTCTGCACCGGCGGACGGGCGTGCCGGCGCCTGATCCCGGCGAGCACCGTGGCGATGTGTCGATCCGTGCGATCGAGTGCGCAACCGCGCTGCGTGTAGTTCCAGGCAAGTCCGGAGAGACGGCGCGCGATGGTCGACACCGAAAGGGCCGGGGCCTGACCGCGAGGTGCGGCCAGGTCGGCGAGGTAAAGTCCGACGAGCTCCGGCGACGGGGGCAACGGATCGGCGCCTTTCAGCCGGCACCAGCGGGCGAAGTGCTTCCAGTCGGCGGCATAGGCCTTGCGCGTGTTCCCGGCGGTCGCGGCTTCGGCGTAGCCGCGGGCCGTATCGACCAGGCGGTCGAGCGTGCCGGATCCGGCGACATGGTCGGGCAGGGCGATCGCGTCGCTGTCTGTGCTGGCTCTCTCGGCGCGCTCATCGTCCCGCGTCGCATCAAGAGAGGCTGCGCGTGAAATCCCCGCTTCCGGGGGTGGATTTTTGGGTTTTTCGACCATGCTTCGCAGCCTATCCCGACAATGTCTGATAAGGCAAACTTATTGGACATAATGCTGCACCGGAGAGTGGGGCGGTTTGCACATCCTACTGTAGACGAAAGCGCCGCGAGGGACTAGCGTTGCGGCATGACATATGCCCGTCAGAGCTTCAGCGACGACGTCGAGACCTTACCCCGGATGCCGTCCTGGGTCACCTCGGCGCGGCCCGAAACCCCTGAGGATGTGGCGTTTTTGTCCGGCGCGGCGCTCAGTCATCTGCATCTGGTGCTGAGCCGCAACGACGTGCCCCAGAACTTGTTCCGGGCACGGTTGGCGCTGCGCGCCGCAGAGGCCTGCGTAACGCACCTGGGACGACCGGAACGAGCTTCAGAGTTGCGCGATGTCGTGGCGTTCCTGCAGCCCGGCGACGGCGCTGGTCCGGCGGGCGACGTCTACTTGAAGTGGGGGCGAGCAGTGGAGCGACCTCTGTCAGTCAAAACGCTTCATCGAGCCTTGCCCGAGATAGACGCCGACCAGATCGCATTGTGGCTCGACGCTGGGCAGGGGGCGCCGGTCTGGCGGGCCGCAACCGTGCTGCAGGCGGTTCTCGAAGAACGACCGCGCGATCTGTCAGCGGCGCTACTACTCGCCGAGGCGGCGCTGGCGCAGGCGCTCGGATGGAAGCATGTCTTGCCGCTGCTGGCGCACGGTCTCCGGCGCGGCGATCTCCGGAAGACTGGGGAGGACCTGCGGCTGGCGTGTCACCGGGGAACCTCGACGGCGGCTGCGGAGGTGACACGTGAGGCTGCCGACCTGACCCGCCGGGTCGAGCGGCTGCAGGCCGTGGCGCCGAAGTTGCGGGCCAAGGGTGCGGATCAGGCGGTTGCGCTGTTCCTGAACCGGGACGCGGTCGCGCCGACGGCGCTGACCTCGCTTCGGTCCCCGCGGGCGGCACGCCGGTTCTGCGACCGGCTGGTGGAACTCGGCGCCGTGCGCGAGATGACCGGGCGCGACACCTTCCGGCTCTACGGGGTCTAAGCGATGGCGAAGGACCATGCCGAGACCGACCTCGACCGGGAGCTGGAGGATCTTCCGCCAGATCTGCGCTGGCTTGAATGGATGCGCCGGATCGAGGCCGTCCTCTTCGCCTCTGCCTCGCCGGTGCCGCGCGAAGATCTCGCGCGCGTGGTGGGGCAGGGGTCTTCGGTCGATCTGTTGATCGACGATCTGATTTCTGATCTTGAGGGACGCTCGTTTGAAGTAATGAAGGTCGCCGGCGGCTGGGTATTGCGGACGCGGCCTGCTTATGCGGCGGCGATCCGGGCGGCCGCGGATATCGGCGACCAGGATCTCGATCTGCGCGAGTACGATATCGCGGTCCTAGCCGCCATCGCCTATCACCAGCCGATCACGCGCGACGGGCTCAAGGACATCTTCGGCAAGGAGGTCAGCCGCGACCTGATTGGCCGGCTGCATGCGCGCGGGCTGATCGGGACGGGGCCACGCTCGCCCAGGCGTGGGGCACCCTACACCTATGTGACGACCGAGCAGTTCCTCGTGGCTTTCGATCTGAAAACGCTGCAGGACCTGCCGGATCGGGAGCAGCTGGAGGATGCGGGGGTTGTGGGCAAAGCACCACAAGTCGATTTCGGCTAGCCTGTTGCCGATGTTTATGGAAAGGCTCTGTGAAGGCGGGCCAGCACGTATCCGACACAATACAACGCCGAACTGGCCATCACGAAGACCCCCATACTGCGGTTAAAGGCGCCGCCGGCCCCGGACGCGCGACGGTTCTGTCAGCATATCCTGTCGACGATCGGAGCGCCGATGTGGGGACGTTTTACCGTGTCTGAACTAGAGGTCCGGGCATTCAGCCATCTTCGGGACATGAACCTCAAAATGCTGATGAGCGACGAAGTAGATTTTTGACGCACGGCCTCAAGGCCGTCTTACTGGCGGGCGTCGAGCGCGGAGGTCAGTCAGTCCATCAGCGCCACCCAGTTGGGCGCAACGCGAGTGCGGTGGACACACCCTGCCGCGACACGCGCAAGCGACGCCTATCGGTAAATGGTCTGTAGATTTAGTCCTGGAACCGGGATCGCGCCGCTGATGCCCACCGCTCCAGAACCTCGGCGGCAGCGGAACTTTCATGCTGTGCGCAGGGCATCGCACGCTTCGGCGCCGGCAGCACGCACTGGGCCCGCATGTCGTCGACGTCGATGGGAAACCGGGCCTGTTCGGGCAGATCTCCGAGGGCGGCACCCGCCTGGGCCATGTCGGCGGCGTAATAGAGCCGGGAAATTCCCGCGATGAGCATGGCCGAAACGCAGAGCGGGCAGGGTTCGCAGCTGCTGTAAAGCTCGGTGCCGCGCAGATCGACGGTGCGAAGGTTGCGCGCTGCGTCGCGGATCGCCTCGGTCTCGCCATGCGAGGTCGGGTCGTGGTTCATCACCGAACGGTTGATGCCGGTGCCGACGATCTTGCCGTCCTTGACCACGACTGCGCCAAAGGGTTCGGTCCCGGGGGTGGTCAGTGCCTCGGCCGAGATCTCGATGGCCCGGCGCATGAAGCGTGCTTCATACACTGGCGCTGGCCTCGGCGGCGAAACAGGCGACGCGGCGGTCGTGGACATGCTTTTCGCGCTTGGGGCGTTCGCGCTTGCAGCGGTCGAAGGCCAGCGGGCAGCGCGGATGGAAGGTGCAGCCCGGCGGCGGCGAAACAGGCGAGGGCACTTCGCCACCCATCGGGGCGCGGTCGCGCTTGGGTGCTTCGAGGTCGGGGATCGTGTCGAGCAGCATACGCGTATAGGGGTGCAGCGGATTGGCGAAGAGGTCGTGCTTGGGCTGGATCTCGACGATCCGGCCCAGGTACATCACCGCAATAACGTCGGCCATGTGCCGCACCACGCTGAGGTCGTGGGAGATGAAGAGATAGGTCAGCCCCATCTCGCGCTGCAGCCGCTTCATCAGGTTCAGCACCTGCGCCTGCACCGAAACGTCGAGCGCCGAGGTCGGCTCGTCACAGACCAGGAACTCGGGCTCACCGGCCAGTGCGCGGGCAATCGAGATGCGCTGGCGCTGGCCGCCGGAGAATTCGTGCGGGTATTTGGTGGCGTCACCTGCGGCAAGGCCGACGGTGGTCAGCAGGTCCTCGACCCGTCGCGCGACCTCGGGCTCGGGTGTTTCGGGGTGCAGCGTGCGCAGCGGTTCGGCCACGATGCGCCCGACGCGCCAGCGCGGGTTGAGCGAGGCATAGGGGTCCTGGAAGATCATCTGCATCTTGTCGGGATCGCCGTTGAAGCGGATGTTGCCCGCCGACGGCGCGTGCAGGCCGGTGACAAGCTTGGCGATGGTCGACTTGCCGCATCCCGACTCGCCCACCAGCGCCAGCGTCTGGCCGGGCAGGATGTCGAAATCGACGCCGTCCACGGCGCGCAGCACGCGGCGCGGCTTGCGTTCGATCAATCGGTTGAGCCAGGGCGCGGAAACGTCGAAACGACGTTCCAGCGCGTCGACCTCGAGAATGGGCGTGGTCATGCGGTTTCTCCTTCCAGGGCAAGCCAGCAGGCGGCGCCGGTGCCGGATGTTCGGGGGATCTCGCGCCGGCAGCGCGGTCCGGCATGGGCGCAGCGCGGGTTGAAGGCGCAGCCGGGCGGGATCGCCCCGAGCCGCGGCATCGCGCCGGGGATCATCTGCAGTTCTTCGTCGTCGCGGCGCAGGCTGGGGATCGAGCCCATCAGCCCGGTTGTGTAGGGGTGCTGTGGGCGACGTACCACGTCTTCGACGCTGCCCAGCTCGGCCAGGCGTCCGGCATACATCACCGCCACACGGTCGGCGGTTTCGGCAATCACGCCCATGTCGTGCGTGACCAGCATCACCGCAGTGCCGCGCTCGCGGCAGAGCCGCTTGAGCAGGGCGGTGATCTGGGCCTGGATCGAGACGTCGAGCGCCGTCGTGGGCTCGTCGGCGATGATCAGCTCGGGTTCGGCGCACAGCGCCAAGGCGATGACGATGCGCTGGCGCATGCCGCCGGAGAACTGGTGCGGGTAGTTGTCGATGCGTTCCTCCACCGCCGGGATCCCAACCTCGCGCATCAGGTCGATGGCGCGGGCGCGCGCGGCCTGCTTGCCAAGCCCGGTGTGCAGGCGGATGGTTTCGACGAGCTGGTCACCGACGCGGAACAGCGGGTTGAGCGAGGTGAGCGGGTCCTGGAAGATCGCCCCGATGCGGCGCCCGCGCACCTTCTGCATCTCGTCCTCGGACAGGTTGTCGATGCGGTTGCCGGAAAGCCGGATCTCGCCCGAGGCGATGCGGCCCGGCGGTTCCAGCAGGCCGAGAATGGCCATTCCGGTCATCGACTTGCCGGCGCCGGATTCCCCCACCACGCCGAGAATCTCGCCCTTGCCGATGCTCAGCGTGATGTCGTCGACGGCGGTGAGCGTGCCGTGCCGGCTTGGAAACTCGACCCTAAGGCCGCGGACGTCCAGAACGCTGTCGGTCATTGCGCCCTCCTGTAGCTGGGTGTGAAGATGTGTTCGACCGGCGGGTGGCCCGCCGTCCGGTCCGGGTACTTGGCGATCAATCCGTCGAATTGGGCCTGCGTGCGGGTGGTCTCGGCCTCGACGTCGAAGCCGGGAATGACGCGATCCTCCATGACGCAGCGCCCGGCGATCCAGACGTCGCGCACGTCGCGGCCCGAGGTGGAGGTCATCAGCGTCTGGATCGGGTCGGGGGTCTGAAGGGTCCTGCGCAGGTCCACCACGGCGATGTCGGCGCAGGCTCCGGGGGCGAGACGGCCGAGATCGTCACGACCGAGCGCCCGCGCCCCGCCGAGCGTGGCGGCGTCGAACACGTCCTCGCTGCGGATCGCCTCCATGCTTTCGGCGATGCGCGCCGTCATCATGCCGAGGCTCATGTTCAGGATCATGTCGGGCGGCCAGGTGTCGGTGCCGAGGCCGATGTTGATGCCCATGTCGCGGCAGTTCGGGAAGGACGTCAGCAGCCCGCCGTGTCGCGCCGAGACCAGCGGGCAATGCACCAGCGTCGCCCCGTGTTCGGCCATGAGTGCGAAGTCGCGCGGGCTGGCGTGGGTGCCGTGCGGCAAGAGCCAGTTGGACCCGAGCGCGCCGATGCGCGCCAACCAGTCGATCGGCGTGGTGCCGTGCTGGTCCTCGATTAGCCGCAGCTCGGTCGGCGACTGGCAGGAATGCTGGCGCACCGGCGCGCCCATCTCGGCGGCAAGCGCCGCGGTGCGTTGCAGCAACGCCTCGGTGCAGGTCTCGATCCGGTCCGGGGCGAACATGGCGCGCACGAGGCCGCCGCCGGTGCCGTCGATGCGCCGGGCGAAGGCGGCGGCATCTTCCAGTCCTTGCATCCCGCGCGCCTCGTCATAGACGGCGCGGATGTTTCCGGCATCATCCGTGACCTGCCCGCCGGTGCGGTAGGCCGGGCCGAGATAGACGCGCAGGCCGAGGTCTGTCGCGGCCTGCGCGGCGGCGTCGAATTCCGCGACCGTCTCGCCCCAGGCGCGGTAGAAGAGCGACGCGATGGGCAGGGCGGTGGTGATCCCGTTGCGGATCAGCTGTGCGAAGGCAAAACGCTTCTGAAAGGCCAGCTCTTCGGGGCCGTACATCTCGTACGGCCCGCGGTCGATGTAGCTTTGCGGCCAGACCCGGCCCTTTTTCCACGCCGGGCCGTTGTCGTAGCCGAGGATGGTGGTGTCGAGGTCCGACAGCGCGTCGAGATCGACGAAACCCGGGCAGATCACCGCCGCGCCGTAGTCCCGGCTTGCGCTGACCTCGCCGTCGAAGCTGCGTCCGACATGCAGGATGCGCGCGCCTTCGATGACCACGACCCCGTTTTCATGCACGACATGCCTGCCGTCTTCGTGGCCCACGACCCAGCGGGCGGAGAGGAGCGTGCGTCCGGTCACGGGGCCTCCCGGATGCACCGGCCATCGCGGGCGGTGATCTCGCCACCTTTCAGCACCAGCTTGCGCGGGGCGCGAGCCGCGACCGCCTCGGCCAGCGTTTCTCCTTCGACCAGCACGCAGTCGGCGCGGTCGCCGGGCGCGAGCCCGTAGCCGTCGAGCTCCATGATCGCGGCTCCGCCGAAGGTGCAGATGTCGAGCGCCAGCTCGACCTCGTCGTCGCGGCGCAGGTTGTTGCGCTGGCCCACGAACATCGCGCGTTCCAGCATGTCGGCGTTACCGTAGGGCCCCCAGGTGTCGCGGATGCCGTCCGACCCCGAGCCGGTGAGAATGCCGGCCGCCTTCAACTCCTTCACTGCCGGGACCGGCGCGGAGGCGGGGGCCGTGGTGATGATGTGGATGCGGTTCTCGGCCAGCTGCGCCTGGAGGTCCGCGACATAGGCGCGGTCGTTCATGCCGAGACAGAAGGCGTGGCTGATCGTGACCTTGCCCTGCATACCGTGGGCACGGGTGCGGGCGATGATCTCTTCCATCGAGAAGCCGCCAAGCGCGTCGCGTTCGTGCAGGTGGATGTCGATCGGCTTGCCGTGCTTCTCGGCAAGCCGGAACACCGCGTCGAGCTGGCCTTTGGGGTCGCGGTCGATGCCGCAGGGGTCGATCCCGCCGACGACGTCCGCGCCGAGGCTCAGGGATTCGTCCATCATCTCGACCGTGCCGGGGCGGGCCATCATCGAGGATTGCGGAAACGCCACGATCTCGATCTCTACGAGGTCCCTGAGTTTTTCGCGCGTCTCGAGCACGCCTTCGACGCCGCGCAGCCCGTGGTGGGTGTCAACGTCGACGTGGCTGCGGATATGCGTGGTCCCGTGCGAGACCGACAGGATCGCCTGCCGCTCGGACTGCACCTGCGGGTCGAGGCCGAGCGAGACCTTCACCTCGCGCTCGTTGGTGATCTTGTCGATCAGGCGCGGGCCGACCTCGTTGCGGTACCAGGGCATGCCGAGAAGCGACTTGTCGAGGTGGGTATGAGCCTCGACCAGCCCCGGGATCAGGATGCGGCCGCCGCAGTCGACGGTTTCGGCGCCGTCCGGGGCCGTGGCGACGAAACGGCCTTCGGCGATATGCAGGTCGGTGGGGGCGGCGCCCATCGGGCGAACGTTCTTCAGGGTCTTCATGTCTTATCTCAGTTTGGGGTTGAGGGCATCGCGCAGCCAGTCGCCGATCATGTTGACCGACAGGACGATCAGGCAGAGCTGAACGGCGGGAAAGACGACGATCCACCAGAGGCCGGAAAAGAGGTACTGGTTGCCGATCCGGATCAGCGTTCCGAGGCTCGGCTGGTCGGGCGGCATGCCGACGCCGAGAAAGCTGAGCGTCGCCTCGGACAGGATCGCCAGGCCGAAGTTCAGCGTGGCGGCCACGAGGATCGGCGTCAGGCAGTTGGGCAGGATGTGGTGCAGCATGATGCGCCAGGGCTTCACGCGGATCAGCCGGGCGGCCTGCACGTATTCCTTCTTGCGCTCGACCATGGCCGAGGCGCGCACGGTGCGGGCGTATTGCACCCAGCTTGGCACGGCGATGGCGAAGATCAGGATCGGCGCGGCCAGTACGTCCTTGAGCCCCGGCGGCAAGGAGGCGGTCGCGACGGCGGTGATCAGGATCGCGATCAGGATGAAGGGCATCGACAGAAGCACGTCGCCGAGGCGCATGATCACGTTGTCGATCCAGCCGCCGAAGTAGCCCGCGACCAGGCCGAGCGTCAGACCGACGGCGAGGGCGACCATGACCGAGGCGAAGCCGATGACCAGAGAGATGCGCGAGCCGTAGAGGATCGCCGAAAGGATGTCGCGGCCCTGCGTATCCGTGCCCAGAAGGTAGGGCCACTGGCCGTTGGCGTTCCAGATCGGCGGGATCTCGGCGTTCCAGAGCTCCAGCGCGGCGAGGTCGTAGGGGTCCTGCGGTGTGATCAGCGGCGCAAGGAAAGCCGTCAGGGCCACGAAAGCCAGCAGGCAGGCGGCGAAGATCGCGCTGGGATGAAACTTGAACGAATGCCACAGGTCGCTGTCGCGGATCGCGGCGAGACGCGCACGCCGGACCGGCAGGATCGTGGCGTCGGTGGCGGTGGGTTGCGGTTCGGTGGACATGGACAGCTCAGCCATTGGCCCCTCCGGCTTTGGCGGCGTCGTCGCGCAGGCGCGGGTCGACCCAGGCGTAGGTGACGTCGACGACGGTGTTGAGGGCGACGAAGATGAAGGAGACGAGCATCAGGTAGGCGGCCATCACCGGGATGTCGACGAAGGTCACGGCCTGGATGAAGAGCATGCCCATGCCCGGCCACTGGAACACGGTCTCGGTGACGAGCGCGAAGGCGATAAGGTTGCCGATCTGCATGCCGGTCAGGGTGATCACGGGCATCAGGCAGTTGCGCAGGGCGTGTACCCAGCTCACTCGCGCGGCGGGAACGCCGCGGGCGCGGGCGAACTTGACGTAGTCGGTGCGCAGCGTCTCGAGCATCTCGGCGCGCACGAGGCGCATGACCAGCGTGATCTGGAAGGTCGAAAGCGAGATCGCCGGAAGCACGAGTGCGGCGCGCCCCGAGGGCGTGAGCAGCCCGGTCGACCACCAGCCGAGATCGACCGTGTCGCCGCGACCGAAGGCGGGCAGCCAGCCCAGAGAGACCGAAAAGGCGAGGATCAGCATGATCCCGACCACGAAGGAGGGCAGGGAGACGCCGACGATCGAGCCCAGTTGCAGGGCGTTGGCGAGCCGCGAGTTGCGATGCACCGCGGTGATCACGCCGAGCGGGATGCCGACGACCAGAGAGATGATTGTCGCTACGAGAACCAGCTCGAAGGTGGCCGGGAAGCGTTCGCCGATCAGCACCATCACGTCCTGCTGGTTGCGGTAGGAGATCCCGAAATCGCCTTGCACGGCGTTGGTCACGAAGCGCGTGTACTGGGTCACGAACCCGTCGTTCAGGCCGAGGCGTTCGCGCAGTTCGGCGCGGTCGGCCTGGGTGGCCTGTTCGTTGACCATCATCTCGACCGGATCGCCGAAGAACCGGAAGATCGTGAAGGCCAAGAAAGCGACCGCCAGCATGACGAAGGCCGCGTTGGCGGTGCGCTTGATGAGAAAGGCGAGCATCGAAGGATCCTCTTGATGAGAGAGGGGATGCAAAACGCAGGGCGGCGCGCGCCCCGCGTCCTGCGTTGGAAAGGGTCAGCTGCCTTCGCTGACCTGTGCGAACCACAGCCGTGGCTTGTTGTCCGGGAAGAGCGGCATCTCCTTCACCTCGTCTGTGACCGCCCAGGCCATCGGCTGCTGGTGCAACGGCAGCATGATCATCTCTTCCTTGACGATGCCAAGGGCCTCGGTTTCGAGCGCGAGGCGCTTGCCTTCGTCGAGTTCCATGCCGGCCTGCTGCACCAGCGTGTCGAGCTCGGGGTAGGACCAGCCGCCCCAGTTGAAGACGCCGGAATTGCCTTCCTTGGTGTGGAAGATCTGCAAAAGCGGCGAATAGGCGTCGAGCATCGGCAGCGTGGCCCAGCCGAGCGTGTAGATGTCGGTCTGCCCGTTGGTCCGCTTGGGCGTCTGGACCGCGCGCGGGGCGACGTCGAGCTTCGGGGCGAGTCCGATGCGCGACCACATCGAGGCGATGGCCTGGCAGAACTGCTCTTCGTTCACCAGCCCGTCGGACAGGCAGTTGAATTCGAACTCGAGACCTTCCGGAACGCCCGCCTCGGTGAGCAGGGTCTTGGCGGCATCGGGATCGTGTTCGGGCAGCGCGTCGAGTTCCTCGGCATATCCCGGGATCGGCGGGGCGACTGTCGCGCCGGCGATGCGGGACTTGCCGCGCATCACCTTCTGGTGGATCAGGTCGAGGTCGATGGCCTTGTAAAGCGCCTCGCGGACGGATTTTTCCTTGAAGGGATTGGGTTCGCCAGAGACCAGCGTGTCGCGGAACGGAAAGCCGATCATCACGGTGCGCAGGTCGACGCCTTCAAGCACCTTCACGTTCGGCGCCGCCTCGAGGCGCGGAAGATCCTGCACCGGAGCGTCATTGGTGAAGTTGATCTCGCCCGAGAGCAGCGCGGCCACGCGCGTGGCGGCCGACGTGACCGGCGACAGCTCGATGCGGTCGAGGTTGTGGCGCGGCTCGTCCCACCACTCGGGGTTCACCACGAAGACGGTCTTGGCGTCCGGCTGCCGGCTTTCGACCACGAAGGGGCCGGTGCCGTTGGCGTTGTAGGTCGCGAAGCCTTCGGTGCCTGCGCCGATGTCGGTGGGCAGGAGCGAATCGTTCTCGGTCATCCACTCTTTGTCGAAGATGTGGATGTTGGTGAGGTCGTTCAGCAGGAGCGGGTAGGTCCCGTTCAGCGTCACGTCGACGGTCAGCTCGTCCACGACCTCGGACGAGACATAGGCCGGCAGGTTGCCCTTGAGCGGCGAGGTCTCGTGGCTGACGCGTTGCAGCGAGGCGACGACATCCTCCGCGGTGAACGGGTTGCCGTTGTGAAAGGTCACGCCCTCGCGCAGCTTGAAGCGCCAGGTCACCTGGTCCTCGAGAATTTCCCAGGATTCCGCGAGCGCCGGTTCGATCTTGAGCTCCTCATTGTAGCGCACCAGCCCTTCGTAGACATGGTTGAGCACATTGATGGTGAAGCTGTCGCCGTAAGAATACGGATCGAGCGATCCGATGTCGCGGTTGGCTCCCCACTTGAGCACGTTCTCCGCCTGAACTGCGCCGGAAAAGGCTGCAAGTGCCGCGGAAGTAAGCATCAACGTTCTTATCGTCATGCGGTCTGATCCCTGTTGCTGGTTTGTATTCGAGAATCGCACAGATTGGATACGATGCAATACCAGTGACTCATTGTGCCGCATAAAGCAAGAAGATCGTATCCGATTGACGCATTGATCCGGATACGGTATTGCGGATTGCATAAAGAACAGACAAGAACGCGACCATGACCGAACAGACGACACTGACGGATGCGGTGCACACCCTGTTGTTGCGCGCGATCATCGAACAGGCGCTCAAGCCTGGCATGCGACTTCCCGAGGACACCGTGGGCGAGCAGTTCGGCGTTTCCCGGACCATCGTCCGGCACGCGCTGGTGCGGCTCGAGAACGAGGGGCTGGTCGTGACGCGTCGCAATCGCGGGGCCTTCGTGGCCGAACCGTCGCTCGACGAAGCCGAGCAGATCTTCGAGGTCCGCCGGGCGCTCGAATCGGAAGTGATCCGGATTCTCGCGGAACGCATGCCGGAGGGCGGCTTTGAACGGCTCGAAGCCCACGTGCGCAGCGAACAGGGCGTGAAAGGCAAGGACGGGCCGGTGTCGATCCGGCTGTCAGGGGAATTCCACATCCTGCTGGCCGAGCTGACCGGCAACGCGGTGCTGCTGCGCTACGTGTCCGAAACCGTGATGCGCTGCTCGCTGATCATGGCGATGTACGCCAAGAGCCATTCGTCCGATTGCGCCGTGGACGAGCATTCGCAGATCATCGAGGCGATACGGTCGGGGGATGTCGCCCGGGCCAAAGCCATCATGCACCATCACCTCGTCGCGGTCGCGGACCGGGCAGAATTCGACAAGAAGCCCGACAGCGTCTCGTCGATCCTGTCGCGCTACGGAAAGGAACTCGCGACGTGACCCACCACGCGCTGAACTTCGCCGAGCTGACGCCGCGCGACGCCTACAAGGTCATGA
The DNA here is from genome assembly GCF_033436665.1 of Roseobacter sp. FCG-D35. NCBI lineage: Bacteria > Pseudomonadati > Pseudomonadota > Alphaproteobacteria > Rhodobacterales > Roseobacteraceae > Roseobacter > Roseobacter sp. FCG-D35. The sequence continues at coordinate 68,240 of NZ_JAWQFO010000006.1, read as the reverse complement.
TCGGGACCATCGTGCCGCGCCCGATCGCCTGGGTCACGACCGTGTCGCCCGAGGGTGTCTACAACGCCGCGCCCTATTCCTTTTTCAACTGCCTGTCCGCCGACCCGCCGATCCTTGCGCTCGGGGTCGAGAACAAACCCGACCGCAGCTTCAAGGACACCGCCTGGAACATTCGGATGACCGAGTGCTTTACCGTCAACATCGTGGACCGCGCCAATGTCGAGGCGATGGCGGTCACGGCGGCCAATTTCGCCTCGGGGATCGACGAGCTGAAGATGGCGGGGCTGACGGCCGTTGCCGGCGAGAACATCGCGGCCCCGCGCATTGCAGAGGCGCCTGTTTCGTTCGAGTGCCGACGGTATCTCAACATCGCGGTGAGTTCGGCGCGCGAGATCATCCTCGGCCAGATCGTCACCGCTCATGTCCGCGATGACGTGATCGACCTCGACACCTTCTACTCGGACCACGAACGGCTCGACGCCATCGGTCGGATGGGCGGCAACGGCTATGCCGGAACGCTGGACTACTTCGATCATCCCACGCCTTCAGCAGGCGACGTGCTGGCGCGGACGCAGCCCGTCAGGGCGGCGGCGAAGTGAGCGCGCCGGGTGTGGCCGGGCCGAGCGGTCGCCGAGACCGCTGACGGAATGTCGATCGTCCTCATCAATCCCAACAGCACCGAAAGCATGACCGAGGCCATGCTCGAAACCGCCCGGCAAGCGGCCCCGTCAACGGCGTTCGAAGGCTGGACGTCGCACGAAGGCCCCCCGGCGATACAGGGGGCAGAGGACGGCGAGGCCGCGACGCCGCCGCTTCTGAAGCTGGTCGCCGCGGCGTCCGGGCAGGGGGCGAAGGGCATCATCATCGGATGTTTCGATGACACCGGACTGGCCGAGGCCGCGCGGGTCGCGTCCTGCCCGGTGGTCGGCATCGGCCAGGCGGCCTATCACTTCTGCGTCCTGCGCCAATGGCGCTTTGGCGTGGTGACGACGCTTCCGGTTTCGGTGCCGGTGCTGGAACGCAACATCGCATCCTACGGCCTGCCGTCACGCACCGGCATCGTCCGCGCCTCCGGGGTTCCTGTGCTGGCGCTCGAAGAGGATCCCGGCACCGCGATCGACCGGGTGATCGAGGTCTCCCGGGCGATGGTTCGGGAAGATCGGGTCGATGCCGTGATCCTCGGCTGCGGCGGCATGGTGGCGGTTGCCGAGGCCGCACGACAAGCGCTGGACGTTCCGGTCATCGACCCGCTCGAAACCGCGGCGCGTTTGATGACCTGGCTTGCCGCGGCCTCCGCCTGACGCCAGTCGCGCCTTGGCAGGGTTGGTTTTCCGACAGATGCGCGTCCCACAGATAAACGCGCAACCTGGGCGGTGGGGACTGCCAAGGTGATCCCGATGACCTTGTCGGAGAGCGGCCTGCGGCACGCGGTTCACCGCAATCGGATACCTTGAAGTGCTCGCGTGCAGGCTGGTCGAAAGCGGCGACGAGCACGGTGATTTGCGCTTCGGGGTAATCGTTATGAAAGAAACAGATTAAGATTTGCGAAGAAACCGCGCTATTCAGCCTGCCGAATTTGATCGGTGCCGCGCGCTCCCCATACTCCTCTCCATCAAGCCCGACGTGGCTTGTGGAAGCAATAAGGAGCAACAGCGCTTCGCGCAACAACAGCCGCAGCAACAGCCGCGGCGGCAGCCACAGCTGAAACCGCTATCCGATGTACATGCAGACCCCGGGGCGCGCCCCCGGGGTTCCAGTCTTGTGAGTGCCAATGCCGTTCGAACATTCAGACCAGGACGCCGCGGAGCGCGATGACACCCGCGCCGGGACAGAACTTCGCCTGATCGGACAACCGCCGCTGCAGGATCATCTCGATTTCGTCACGCGCCATGTCGTCGGCGGGGACAGCATATCTCGGGCCGAGATCATCGACGCCTGGCGGGTTGCGAACGATCACTATGCCGAACTCGAAGAGACAGAGGCCGGGCTGGCCGACGGCGCGGACTGTCTCGAATTGCCGGAAACCATGAAAGGCGAGGCCGACGCGCTGACGCGCCAACCCTATTTCCGGAAGACATTCGACAAGGTGCCGACGCATCTGGCCATGGTGGAGCTTAATCGGCTTGTCGCCAGCCAGCGCCACGTCACGCTGCCGTTCGTGAAGGACCTCGCAACGCAACTATCGCCACGCCCGGACGATGCGGCGCTGTTCCGGTTCTGTCAGCCGGTCGAACGCAAGGATGCGGAGGTCTCGGTGCGCAGGCTGGGCCGGGATCGGTTCGCCTTTTTCTCGGACTCGAACGATCTGCGGTTTCACGACGGCACGCTGCTGTCTCCGGACCAGGTGTCCGGGCATCAGAGCTTCGGGCCGGTTGCGGGCAACCTGGGCCTTTTCGTCGGACATGGCTCGAACTTCCTGACGGTTGTGCGATCCGACGAACGCATGGTGCTGCACAACGGCTATCATCGGGCCTGTGCGCTGCGCATGGCCGGCTTCACGCACGCGCCCGCCATCGTCCAGACGGTGACCCGGCGCGATGAGCTGGAAGTCGTTGCCGCATCGGCGGTGGTCGACGATCCCGCGTTCTATTTTCGAACCTGGCGCCCCCCGCTTCTCAAGGATTTCTTCGACCCTTCGACCACGGCCGTGTTTCCCGTACGGCGCAAGCGGCGCGTGGTCGAGGTGACCTATACGGTGACCGAGACAGACATGGAGGACATCTGAGGTGAACCGGGGCGACGAAACCCCGCTGTTTCGAAAGGAGGCGATGGACGAGCAGCAGGACAGGTGGCTAGGCACCGTGCTGCTCGTGCCGGCCGTTTCGCACCGGATCATCACCGCCGTCATTGCCCTTGTCACCGCCGGACTGGTCGGACTGATCGTCTTTGGGGAATACACGCGCGAGGTCCGTCTTCAGGGCTGGCTGACGCCGGAACAGGGGCTTTTGCAGGTCGTTTCTCCGCAATCCGGTGTCCTGTCGCAGGTTCTGGCCGAAGAAGGGATGGAGGTTCCGCAAGGCGGGACTCTGGCGGTTCTGTCGACCGAGCGGCGCAGCGAGGTCATGGGCGATACCCAGCAGGAGGTCGTGCGGGCACTCCGGGCACGGCACGAAAGCCTGGTGCGCGAGCGCGACAGCCATCTCGATCTATTTGCGCAACAGGCGGAATCCCAGGCGGCACGGCTCGAGCTGGTTTCGGCCGAAGCGAGCGATCTGGAAGGCGAGATCGATATTCAGAGCCAACGCACCGAGATGGCCGAAGCCGCGTTCGTGCGACTTCGCGAGCTGCGGGACCGCGGACTGACCACCGAGGATGACCTGCGGCGCGCCGAAGAGACGGCGTTCGAGCAGGCGCTTGCGCTTCAGTCCATGCAACGCAGCCGTGCGGCGATGGCGCGGACCCGTCTGGATCTCGAAACCGAAATCTCGGAGCGTCCTTTGCGTCAGGAGTTGCAGTTGGCCGAAATCGATCGTGCCTTGTCCGCGATTGCGCAGGAAATCGCGGAAGCCGAAGCCGCGCGCGAGGCCGTGATCTCGGCGCCGCAGTCGGGCATGGTGACCGCGATGCGGGCCACCACCGGCGACTCGGTCGCGGCCGGAGCGCCCTTGATGACGCTCATTCCATCCGGCGCGGTGCTCGAGGCGCGCCTTTATGGCCCGAGCCGCGACATCGGCTTTCTCAGACCGGGCCAGCAGGTGATGATCCGATACGACGCCTTTCCGCATCAGCGTTTCGGACAGTACGGAGGAACGGTGCGAACCGTCTCGCGCGCGACGGTCGGACCGGGCGAACTGGCCGAGGCCGCGACCGGGCAACTGTCCGAATTGGCCACGGCGGGCGAGCCGGTCTACCGCGTCACCGTCGAGCTCGGGTCGCAAACGGCGACCGCATACGGAAACGCGGCATCGCTTCACCCGGGCATGACACTTACGGCGGACGTCCAGATCGAGACGCTGCGCCTGTGGCAGTGGATCCTTGCGCCGCTCAATTCGCTCCGCGGGAGCGCGGCCTGATGAAATCCGTCGAAAGACTGCAATTCGGTTGGGGCCGGAAGCTGCCCGTCATCCTGCAATCGGAAGCCAGCGAGTGCGGCCTCGCCTGTCTCGCCATGATCGCGAGCCACCACGGCCGGATCACAGGTCCAGGAGAACTTCGCCGACGTTTCGGGTTCACGTCGCGAAAACTCCTCGGGCTCTGCAAAACAACCTGACCACGTACGGTGACCAGCTTCGCCCGATTTTCCGGCGATCCTTTTGACCGCGCGGTATTTGACAGCTTGATGGGCTGCGTGATCCCGCAGAAAACCCGCAAGCTATGCGCGCCCGTCGATCGCAGCCGCGACCGATCGTTACGGGGAAACCGCGATTCAGGCGGGGCCTGTCTGGACAGCCTCCCAGTGCTCACCTATGGCTACGATGCAGGACGTGCCGTTTGCGTAGGTCTGCACGATCATCCAGTCGCCGTTTCCCTGGGCGACCCAAACCTCCAGCATGGTGTCCGGATCGCGCAGGCCCGTGCCCTGACGCTCGGCATTCAGAACCTCGGTCAACATCGAGGCCATGCGGGCACTGTCATCGCAGCTGACGTCCGACATCTGGGCGTCGGCAAGGGTCGGCAGTGCAATGCAGGCCGTGAGTAAGGCAACCAGTCGCGTGATCATGGCAAAAGCTTAGGACAGACGGGACCGGAACTTAACAGTTTTATGACGTCCTGTGGAAAAGATCTGTCGAACCGCGTTCCTGGGGCTGCTGTCGCCGCACCCCGGAAAAGCCGCTGTCACAGAGACGCGGCAAAAACGCCAAGAAACTGAAACAGAACTGTCACGCAGATGTAGCGTGCCGTGAGTATCCGCCCCCTGAACACTGGGGGCGATATGCTGAAAATCGATGCGCTGACGAAGCGGTTCGGGGACAAGACGGCTGTAGATGCCGCCGACATCTCCATAGACAGACCAACGATGATCGGGATTATCGGCCGCTCTGGTGCGGGCAAATCCACGCTTCTGAGGATGGTCAATCGCCTGAGCGACGCCACCAGCGGGACGATCACGTTCGAAGACGAAGAGATCACCGCCCTCCGCGGTTCGGCAAAGCGGGACTGGCAGTCGCGCTGCGCGATGATCTTCCAGCAGTTCAACCTTGTCCCGCGCATGGACGTGGTCTCGAACGTTCTGCACGGAACACTGAACAAGCGCTCGACCCTTGCGACGTTGTTCAATCTTTACCCGCAAGCCGACATTCACAAGGCCATCGAGATCCTCGATCGGCTTGGCATTGCCGAGCAGGCCCCCAAGCGTGCCGAGGCTCTGTCCGGAGGTCAGCAGCAGCGCGTGGCCATCGCGCGGGCGTTGATGCAGGACCCCAAGATCATTCTCGCCGACGAACCCATTGCCTCGCTGGATCCGATGAATGCGCAGGTGGTGATGCAGTCGCTGCGCGACATTCACGAACAGGACGGCCGCATGGTCATTGCCAACCTCCACACGCTGGACACGGCACGACGATATTGCGACCGCGTCATCGGCATGCGCGACGGCCGGATCGTCTTTGACGGAACCCCCGAGCAGCTGACCACGGGTGTCGCACGGGACATCTACGGGGCCGGCGCGGATTTCTCGGAAGCCGCCACATCCACCGAAATCGAAACACTGGGCAGGTCCGAGGCTGAAAGAGCCTTTGCCTGAGCCAGCCGACACCCGCGCCTTTCGCGGACCACCTTCATCAACCCAACGGAGAAAAAGATGAAAAAGACCCTCGCACTGGCACTTGCCACGACGACAGTCCTCGGCGGAGCCGCCTTCGCCGAAGAGATTACCGAATTTCGTATCGGCATCCTCGGCGGCGAAAACGCCCAGGACCGCATGAACTCGTACCAATGCCTGGCGGATTACACGACCGAGGCACTTGGCGTTGAAACCAAGCTCTTTGCACCTGCCGATTACAACGGCGTGATCCAGGGCCTGCTTGGCGGTACCATCGACATGGCCTGGCTGGGCGCCTCCGCCTATGCCGCGACCTATCTGCAGGATCCCGAAGCGGTCGAGCCGGTTCTGATCAAGGTGAACCTGGACGGCTCCGTCGGTTATCACTCCATCGGTTTCGCCCGCAAGGACAGCGGCATCACGTCGCTGGACGACATGGAAGGCAAGGTCTTCGGCTTTGGCGACCCGAACTCCACCTCCGGCTACCTTATCCCGTCCATCGAGATTCCGCAGTACAAAGATGGCGTGACGATGGAAAGCGGTGAATACTTCGGTGAGGTCAGGTTCACGGGCGGTCACGAGCAGACCATCGTCGCGGTCAACAACGGCGATATCGACGGCGGCGTGACCTGGGCGGACGGTCAGGGCAACTGGGAAGACGGCTACAACTCGGGCGCGCTGCGCAAGGCCGTGGACGCGGGGCTCGTCGACATGAACGACATGGTCGAAATCTGGAAATCCAACGTGATCCCGGAAGGCCCCATTGTTCTGCGCAAGGCCCTGCCGGCCGACGTGCGCGCAACCATGACCGACCTGGTCGATGGTCTCTACGAGGCGGACCCGGACTGCGCCTATGGTGTGGCCGCTGGCGATACCAAGGGCTTCCAGCCGGTGACCCACGACACCTACATTTCGATCGTCGAAGCGCGCAAAGCGAAAATCGGCAGCTAAGTCATTTCCATGACGCATCCGGCAGGCCCTTGGGCCTGTCGGTTTTTTTTGGGGGCAAGATGGCTGGCATTTCGCTGAGTGACGCGCCGCAAACCGTGCAGAGCATTCAGTCCACCTACATGGCGCAGGTGCAACGACGCAGACTCTATGGCGGGCTGACGCTGTTGATCTTCGTTGTCCTCATGGTGTCGGGGTTCACCGTGGCGGACGACCGGAACGCGGGCGGGTTCTGGGAGGGGCTGCACCAGATCGGAGACTATCCCGCCGACGTGCTGAGCGAGGCGTGGGAGAAACGCGCCGATCTGCCCGGCCTTATCGCCAAGTATTTCCCGGCTCTCATCGAAACGATCAACATCGCCGCCGTATCGACCCTGATCGGGGCCTTGGGCGGTTTGTTCCTGTCCTTGCTGGGCACCCGCGGTCTGGCCAAATGGCCGCGGCTCATCCCGCTGTTTCGCCGCACGTCCGACCTCATGCGGGCTGTGCCCGAGATCGTCATTGCGCTTGTCCTGATTTTCGTTCTTGGCGGCGGGCCGGTGCCTGCCATGATCGCGATTGCCATTCACACGGCGGGTGCGCTTGGCAAGATGTTCTCTGAGGTGGCGGAAAACGCCGACCTGAAACCGGTCGAGGGCCTGGCCTCGACGGGGGCCACCTGGTTGCAGCGCATGCTGCTGGGGGTTCTGCCACAGGTCGCGCCGAACTACCTGAGCTACACCCTGCTGCGGTTCGAGATCAACATCCGCGCCTCGGCCATCCTCGGGTTCGTCGGGGCAAGCGGGCTGGGGTACGAATTGCGCAATGCCATGGCCTGGGGGCCGGGCCGGTTTGACGAGGCTGCCGCCATCTTCATCCTGCTCTTCGGCACGATCGTCTTCTTCGATCAGGTCTCCAGCCGGTACCGCAATCGACTGACGGAGGGGCAGGGTCAATGACTGCTGTGGATCTGGACCTCACCAAGCATGCGGCGGACAGGCTTTTTCGGCGCAAGCGGCTCATGGGGTTTGCCATACCGACGGTGATCTTCGTCTATCTCACCTACATCTTCTTCGCCTTCGACATTCCCGGACTGGCCGGGCGGGCAAACCTGGACAACGCGGTCACGCTGGCGTCGGACAGTTGGTCGCACAAGGTGCACGTCACGCGCGACAACCGGTCGGGCGAGATCACCTACGCCGTCGAGGGCGAGCGCAAAGGCACCTATCCCGAAGGTCGTCGCCCGGACTGGGTCAGCGGGGAGGAGATCGTGACCATCGATCTGGGTGGCGATCATATCGTGCGCTACCTTCCGGAAAACCGGACTGAAATAGAGATCCCGGGTTTCCGGACGATCGAAGTGCAGGCTGAAGGGCGCAGCCTGACAAGCAACCTGCCGGACGATCTGCCCGACTGGATTTCGGCCTCGAACCGCCGCATCGGCATCACCACGCCCGAAGGCCGGATCACCATGACCGGCGCGCGCACGGAAGTGTTCAACTACTTTCCCGGATGGGAGCTGTTCTGGTTCACGCTCGACAGCCCCTATCACGGGCAGGGGATCGGCAAGATCCTGTTCGGAGACCGACTGGACCCGGACCGGAGAAATATCGCCGGAGCCGTATCGGACTGGTGGAACAACAAGATGTGGCGGCACAAGGACGTCGCCTGGGCCATTGGTGAGACGATCCTGATGGCCTTCCTCGGCACCATGGGCGCGGCAATCATCGCACTGCCGCTGGCCTTTCTGGCCGCCAAGCGGTTCTCGCCCTTCATGCTGTTGCGCGCCGCAACCCGGCGTGTCTTCGATTTCGTGCGCGGCGTGGATGCCCTGATCTGGACGGTCGTTCTGGCGCGCGCCTTCGGACCGGGGCCGCTTACGGGCACCCTTGCCATCCTGATCACCGACACAGGCACCTTCGGCAAGATCTTCTCCGAAGCACTGGAAAACGTGGACAACAGGCAGATCGAGGGCGTCGCTTCGACCGGGGCCAAACCCCTGCAGCGCTATCGTTTTGGCGTGATCCCGCAGGTGGTGCCGGTGCTTCTGGCCCAGATCCTGTACTTCCTGGAATCCAACACGCGTTCCGCCACCATCATCGGGGCGATCACGGGCGGCGGTATCGGCCTGATGCTGACCCAGGCGATCCAGACGCAGAAAGACTGGGAAGAGGTGGCCTATTACATCGTCCTCATCGTCGTGATGGTGATGATCATGGATTGGTTCTCTGGCTGGCTGCGTGGCAAGTTGATCGGGCGCAAGGACTGATGGCGCGGCTTTCGGCGGACATGCCGTTCGTCCATCCCGAGTGCGAGATCACGGACTGTGCCTTCGGGGCCTACGTCGAGATCGGCAAAGGCAGTCGAGTCAGCAATACGCATTTCGGCGATTACTCCTATTGCGACCGCTATGCCGATATCGCCAACGCAAGGATTGGCAAGTTTGCCAATATAGCGGCCTTTTCGCGGATCGGGGCGACGGATCACCCGCTGCACACGGCGGCCTGCCATCATTTCCTCTACCGGTCGGATGACTACTGGGATGATGCCGGACGGGACGAGGCCTTCTTTGACCATCGCAGGTCCCGCACTGCCCAGATCGGTCACGACACGTGGATCGGGGCCGGGGCGATGATCAAACCCGACGTGTCCCTGGGCCATGGCGCGGTCGTGGCTGCCGGCGCTGTCGTGACGAAGGATGTCGATCCCTACACCATCGTCGCAGGCACGCCCGCGCAACCGTTGCGTCTGCGTCAGCCTCGCGAGATTGCGGACCGGTTGATCGCATTGGCCTGGTGGGATTGGTCGCACACGGAAATTCGAGCGGCTCTGGACGACTTCCGTCGCCTGAATGCCGAGGCGTTCCTCGACAAGTACGAGTGATTTTCCGCGGCGCGGACGACGTACCGCGCAGGTTGCTTACGGTTTTCGTCCGTTGGGCATCAATCACCATTGGGGCAATCTCGTTCTTCGCACGTTCAACCTCCGCTCTGACAGCCGGGCGAGCTTCCCCGCGGACCGTGGACCGACCGGCAGCTCCGATGCGCAAAAGCCTTTCGGCCTACAACGTCAGGGTCACGCGGTCCCCTGCAAACCATGTGCGCCCATACTCAACGGGATTGCCGCTCTCGTCGACGTTCACGCTCGTGGACTTGAGCAAGGGGTCACCTTCCGCGACCTGAAGGTGCAAAGCTTGCGTGGCGGACGCGCGCACCGCCGTCAGACGCGTCGAGGCGCGGGTATAGTCGGCAACGCCGGCGGTCTGCAGGGCCTGCGTAATTCGCGTGTGGACCCTCAAGGCCTCCGCGACACCGGGAAGGCGCGCCGCGGGAAAGACGCTTTCGACCACGGCGATGGGCTGCCCATCCGCCAAAGACAGACCATGATAGGCGCAAACCGGATCTCCTGGGGCAATGCGCAAAGCCTGCGCCTCGCCATCGGTTGCCACACGTTCCTCGATGTTCAGGACCCGCTTTTCCGGACGGCGCCCGGCGGCAATAAGGTTTTCATGGAACCGCACCCTTTTGCCGATCGCATAGTCCGTGGGTGTTGCGGCGACGAAGGCTCCGGAGCCTCGTCGCGTCCGGATCAAGCCTTCTTCGACCAATGCGGAGAGGCCATGTCGTACCGTATGACGGTTGACGCCGAACCGTTCGGCCAATGCCGCCTCGGTCGGCAGGCGGTCCCCGGGCGTGTATCTGCCCTCCGCCACGTCACTGCGCAGCGCCTCGGCAATGGCCTGCCAAATGGGTGTCTTAGCTGACGCGTTACTCAAGTTTCACAAATCTCTTCTGTTCTTCGGACGCCCACATGATAGAATATGTATAGTTGTATAGGAATTGGAAAAGTTGTCGAGATGAAAGACGCTTTTGACGAAACCGCCAGGCGGAAGGCCTGGATGAGCCTGTTGGCCAAGGCGCCCGAAGGGCGGGTCGCCGCCCTTCTGGATGCCGCGATCACGCGGCCGGAATTTGCCTGGCTCAGAGCGCCCGAGATCGGAAGCGCGATGGTGCGTGGCCGGGCAGGGGGAACCGGTGCGCCGTTCAACTTGGGCGAAATGACCGTGACGCGGTGTGCTTTGACGCTTGTCAGCGGTGAGGTGGGCCACGCCTATATCCAGGGCCGTCGCAAGGGCGATGCCGAAGCGGCCGCTCTGGTCGATGCACTTATGCAGGGGGGCGACGCGGAAAAGATCCGTGCGGCCGTTCTCGCGCCGCTCGAGGCCGAACGGATCGCGGCCAAAACGGCGCGCGCGGCCAAGGCTGCAGCAACGAAGGTCGAGTTCTTTACCATGGTGCGCGGAGAGGATTGATGCGGGCACAAACCCTCTCGGGCGGCTTCGACAACCCCGCCATTCAATCCGCCCAGGCGTTTCGAAGTGTGATGGAAGCGATGGCACGTCCCGGACAGATCCGGGAAATCGCCGGCGCAGAACCGCCAGCCCCGCTGTCCATCGCGGCGGGCAGCGTTCTGTTGACGCTGTGTGACGCCGACACGCCCGTCCACCTTGCAGGCAGCGCGGATAATGACGATGTGCGCGCCTGGTTGGCCTTTCACACCGGAGTCCCGCTGGCAGGTCCGTCGCAGGCGACTTTTGCCGTCGGAGACTGGGACGCCCTGATGCCGCTCGATGCCTACCGGATCGGAACGCCGGAATACCCGGATCGGTCCGCGACCCTGATCGTGGACCGCGCAGAGATTTCCGCATCGGGGGCCACGCTGAGCGGTCCGGGGATCAAGTCGCAGGCCGCGCTGTCATTGCCCGAGGTCGCGGCCTTTCAAAGCAACCGGGCCCTGTTCCCGCTCGGTCTCGATTTCATATTCACCAGTGGCACGCGCCTTGCCGCGCTGCCCAGAAGCACCAGGGTCGCGTAATGTACGTTGCTGTCAAAGGCGGAGAGCGCGCCATCGAATGCGCCCATGCCTGGCTTGCCGAAGAGCGCCGGGGCGACACGCGCATTGCCGAATTGAGCATCGCGCAAATCCGGGAGCAGATGAAACTTGCCGTGGATCGCGTGATGGCCGAAGGCTCGCTCTACGATCCCGATCTCGCCGCGCTGGCGATCAAGCAGTCCCGCGGCGACCTGATCGAAGCGATTTTCTTGATCCGGGCCTATCGCACCACCATACCCCGGTTTGGAGCGTCCGCGCCCGTGGAAACGGGCAAGATGGCCTGCGACCGGCGCATCTCGGCCACGTTCAAGGACCTGCCGGGCGGTCAGGTCCTGGGACCGACGTTCGACTATTCCCACCGCCTTCTGGATTTTAAACTGGCCGCCGACGGCGAGGTGCCCGAAGCGCCGACGCGCGAGGCTGCTCTTGACGACGTGCCGCATGTGACCGGGTTCCTGAACCGTGAGGGGCTGATCGAGCAAGCCCAGCGTGACGACACACCGCCTCCGGACCTGACCCGCGAACCGCTCGAACTGCCGGCGGAACGTGCGTTGCGCCTGCAGGCGCTGACGCGCGCCGACGAAGGCTTTACGCTCGGCCTCGCTTACTCCACGCAGCGTGGCTATGCGCGCAACCATGCCTTCGTGGGCGAATTGCGCATTGGCGTAGTCGCGGTCGAATTGGAGATCCCCGAACTGGGCTTTGCCGTCGATATCGGCGAAGTCACGTTGACGGAATGCGAGACCGTGAACCAGTTCACCGGCTCGAAGACGGAACCGCCGCAATTTACGCGCGGTTATGGGCTGGTGTTCGGCCAGTCAGAGCGCAAGGCGATCTCGATGGCGTTGGTGGACCGCGCCCTCCGCTGGGAAGAGCTTGGGGAGGACAACGTCGGCGCGCCTGCGCAGGACACGGAATTCGTCCTCTACCATGCGGACAACATCCAGGCGACCGGGTTTCTGGAGCACATCAAGCTGCCCCATTACGTGGATTTCCAGTCCGAGTTGGAACTGGTTCGGAAGTTGCGCCGCGAAGCAGGCGCGGATCGGGTGCCGGAGGCTGCGGAATGACCGACTACAACTTTGCCTACCTCGACGAACAGACCAAACGGATGATCCGGCGCGCGATCCTCAAGGGTCTTGCAATACCGGGGTATCAGGTCCCGTTCGCCTCGCGGGAGATGCCCATGCCCTATGGCTGGGGAACGGGAGGCGTTCAGGTTTCGGCCGCGGTTCTGACGCCGGAGGATACGTTCAAGGTCATCGACCAGGGCGCTGACGACACGACGAATGCAGTATCGATCCGCTCATTCTTCGAGCGCACGGCAGGGGTGGCGACCACCACCGCAACCGCAGAGGCAAGCGTCATCCAGACCCGCCACCGGATCCCCGAAGAACCGCTGACGGAGGATCAGATTCTCGTCTACCAGGTCCCGATCCCCGAGCCGCTGCGCTTTCTCGAGCCGCGCGAAAGCGAGACACGAAAGATGCACAGCCTCGAGGAATACGGCCTGATGCATGTCAAGCTCTACGAGGATATCTCGCGCCACGGACATATCGCGACGGCTTATGCCTACCCGGTGAAAGTCGAAGAGCGTTATGTGATGGACCCCTCTCCGATCCCCAAGTTCGACAACCCGAAACTGGGTGACATGGCCGCGATCCAGCTTTTCGGAGCCGGGCGGGAACAACGGATCTATGCGCTGCCGCCCTACACGCGGGTGGTCAGCCTCGATTTCGAAGATCATCCGTTCGAAGCCAGCAAGGCAGATCAGATCTGCGGGCTGTGCGGTGCCGAGGACAGCTATCTCGACGAGGTCATTGTCGATGACCAGGGCGGGCGGCTCTTTTGCTGTTCGGATACGGATTACTGCGCGGGCCGGCGCGCGCGGGGTCACCAAGGACCGGCAGTTCCGACCAGCGAGGTTGCAGCATGATCCCTCTGCTTTCCGTCCATGGTCTCAGCAAACGCTATGGCGACCACATCGGCTGTACGGATGTGTCCTTTGATCTCTATCCCGGCGAAGTCATGGGCATCGTGGGCGAAAGCGGCTCGGGCAAGTCCACCTTGCTCAACTGCATGGCCGGCCATGTTGCGCCGGATACGGGACGGGTCGTGTTTGACACGCGCACGGACGGCCCGAAAGACACGCTCACCATGTCAGAGCCCGAGCGGCGCATGCTGGCGCGCACGGATTGGGCCTTTGTCCATCAGCACGCGCGGGATGGGCTGCGCATGGGCGTTTCGGCCGGAGGCAACGTCGGCGAGCGCCTGATGGCCGTGGGCGAGCGGCACTATGGTGACATTCGCGGCACGGCCACCGACTGGCTTGGGCGTGTCGAGATCGACGTCGCCCGCGTGGATGAGCGGCCGTCGACCTTTTCCGGGGGCATGCAACAGCGATTGCAGATTGCACGCAACCTCGTCACCGGCCCGCGACTGGTATTCATGGATGAACCGACCGGCGGGCTGGATGTATCGGTTCAGGCCCGGCTGCTCGACCTGCTGCGCGGCCTCGTGCGCGACATGGGCCTTTCGGCGGTCATCGTGACCCATGATCTGGCCGTGGTCCGCCTGTTGGCGGACCGTCTGATGGTGATGAAATCGGGCCGCGTTGTCGAAGCCGGGCTTACCGATCAGGTGCTCGACGATCCGCAACACGCCTATTCCCAGCTTCTCGTGTCTTCCGTTCTGCAGGTGTGAGCGATGATCGACCTTAAAGACGTCTCGAAAACCTTCATGCTGCACAACCAAGGAAGCGCCGTGATCGACGTGATCAGTGGCGTTTCCCTGCACGTCGCGGCCGGCGAATGCGTTGCGCTGACGGGGGCCTCGGGCGCAGGCAAATCGACCCTCATGCGCATGATCTACGGCAACTACCTGGCGCAATCGGGATCCATCCGCATCGGCGATACGGATATCGTGCAGGCCGAGCCGCGCGAGGTCATTTCCCTGCGCCGCGAGGTGCTTGGATATGTCAGCCAGTTCCTGCGCGTGGTCCCCCGTGTACCGACGCTGGACGTTGTCGCTGAACCGCTTCGGGCCGTGGGCGTTTCCGCGCAACAGGCAACCGCACGGGCCGAGAGCCTTCTGACGCAGCTCAATATTCCGGAACGGCTTTGGCCCTTGTCACCGACGACGTTCTCGGGCGGTGAACAGCAAAGGGTCAACATTGCGCGCGGCTTTGCCCACGAGTATCCCGCGATGCTTCTGGATGAGCCTACCGCAAGCCTCGATGCCGCCAACCGAGAGGTGGTGTTGCGGCTGATCGAAGACGCCAAATCGCGCGGCGCGGCGATCATCGGCATCTTCCACGACCAAGCCGCACGCGACCGGGTGTGCGATCGTGAAATCGACGTCAGCGCCTTCACACCCGGAGTGGCCGCATGACGCTGGGTCGCCTCATCGCGGTTGTGGGTCCATCGGGGGTGGGCAAGGACAGCGTGATGCAGGGCGTGGTCGACGCAGTGCCGGGTTTCCATCTGGTGCGACGCGTCATCACCCGCGCGCCGGGTCTTGGCGGCGAAGACCACGTGGCGGTTTCCGTTCCCGAGTTTCGGGACATGGCAGACGCAGGCGCTTTCGCGGTTCATTGGCGCGCGCACGGGCTGTGTTACGGCATTCCGCGAACGGTCAGGCACAAGGTGAACGAAGGCACGGATTGTCTCGCCAATTTCTCGCGAAGAGCGCTTCGCGCGGGCGCGGAGGCATTCCCCAACTTCCAGGTTCTGAACATCACCGCGAAGCCCGAGACTTTGGCGGCCCGTTTGGCCGCCCGTGGCCGAGAGTCCGAAGCAGAGATCGAAAGACGTCTTGCCGAGGCCAGCAAGACTCTGCCCGCTGACTTTGACGTCATTACCCTTTCCAACGACGGTCCACTCGAGCAGACAATCGCGCGGGCCGTCGCCCTGCTCAAGCCAGTGAGCGTGTAGGGATGGAGGAGTTCAGACCGAACATCTCGCCATGCGCCGCAGACTGCGAAGGCAAACAGCGTGGGACAACCCGACAAACGAGCCTGCCGCGTGGTTTTCCGGCGCCGCGTCTCGTCATTGGACAACCGATCCGAAACCGTCAGGTGACTGCTGAACGCCGGGAGGGGGCTGCAATTCCCGCGTGGAGGCAAATGCACCTCTTGCCGAGTCATTGCTCTCGCAGGCGCAGTGTTTTCGTCATGCGACCCAGTCAAATTAACTTTAGAGACTTGCGGCCCCGCCACGACACGCCGACCCGGCCAGTCAGCGCCTTGATCGGCCAATGTGTCCTCGGGCGGACCCACGTAAATCGCAATGCGAGCGTCTGATATGAACTCACCGTTTCCCGCGTCGTCTTTGACAAAAGCAGGCGACAGCGCCGCGTCAGGCGACATGTGCCTTGCAAACGCACAGATCGTCCTGGCCGATCGTGTTGTCTGCGGGGCGATCACCATCGAACAGGGCGTCATTGCCGAGATAACCGAGGGCGGGACGGTTCCGGACGGCGCATTGGATTGCGGCGGAGACCTCGTCATGCCGGGTCTCGTCGAGCTTCACACCGACAATGTCGAACGCCATATCGAGCCGCGTCCAGAGGTCGATTGGCCCCATTTGCCGGCCCTTCTTGCACATGATGCAGAGCTCGCGTCCACGGGCATAACGACGGTGTTCGATGCGATGCGCGTGGGGTCGATCCACTCCGGCAAGGGGCGGTACATCGATTACGCGCGCAAACTCGCGGACGAACTGCTTGCCGCACGTGCGGAAGGGATGTTCAGGATCAGCCACTTTCTCCACCTGCGCGCCGAAATCTGCTCGGAGACCTTGCTGGACGAATTGGCCACTTTCGGCCCCGAAGATCGCGTCGGGATTGTCAGCCTGATGGATCACACGCCGGGGCAACGTCAGTTCCGCGACCTGACGGCGCTCAAGACCTACGTTTCCAAGAAGCGGGGCATGAACGACGCCGAATTTGCGCAACACGTGCAGGACCTCCTGAGCCTTCAGGACCGGTTCGGCGCCAGACACCAGACCGGAGCGGTCGCCGAAGCGGGCCGCCTCGGTGCCGTTCTGGCCAGCCACGATGACACCACGTCGGAGCATGTCGCAACCTCGGCGGGGAACGGCGTCGGGTTCGCAGAGTTCCCGACCACGCTCGAGGCTGCCGAGGCCTGTCGTGGTCGTGGAATCGCCGTGATGATGGGTGCGCCGAACCTCATCCGCGGCGGATCGCATTCGGGCAATGTTGCCGCGCAAGACCTGGCAAAGCGGGATCTTCTGGACATCGTCTCATCCGACTACGTCCCGTCCGCCCTCCTGCTGTCCGCCTTTCATCTGGCCGAAATCTGGAACGATCTGCCGCGCGCGGTCGCCACCGTGACACGCAATCCGGCCCAGGCGGCACGCCTGTCCGACCGGGGCCTGTTGCAAGTCGGGATGCGCGGCGACATCCTTCAGGTTCGCCAAGCGGGGCCTACGCCAATTTTGCGCGGTGTCTGGAGCCAGGGTCTGAGAATCGGATGAACCGGGGTTCCGTGCGTAATCGGATCAAATCGAGCCTTCGCCGGCGACAGAACTACATCGCAAACTGTTGTCGACGTTTCCATTGCTGAACACCCCCCGACCAGAGGAAAGTCTATGCCCGATTACGACCTCGACAACGCCTATGCGATCGACGGCCCGCAAGACGCGAGGAAGCTTTACGGGGCCTGGGCGCAGACCTATGACAGCAGTTTCGGCGAAGGGTGGGGTTTCATCGCACCCCGTCTGATCGCCGAGCTATACCTGTCCGAAAGCGACGGAAACGAGCCGATCCTCGATATCGGCGCCGGGACCGGGCTGGTCACCGAGCACCTGCGGGGCGCGGTGGTCGATGCCTTCGACATCACGCCGCAGATGCTGGACGTCGCGCGCGGCAAAGGCATCTACCGAAACCTGATCGAAGGCGACCTGTTGGCGCCTCTGGACCTGGCAGACAGCACATATGGCGGCGTGATCTCCTGCGGAACCTTTACCCACGGCCACGTCGGCCCGGCCTGCCTGCCTGAACTCCTTCGCGTCACCCGGTCCGGCGGGCTTTTTGTCTGCGGCACCATTCCGGCGGTGCTGGACGGGATGGGCTTCGGCTCTGCCTTGGCGCGACTGCAGGCGGCGGGTGCGATCACGCCGCTGCGCTTCGCCGAGATCCGGATCTACGACCGCAAGCACCATGATCATGCCGAGGATCGCGGGTTGGTGATGATCTTCCGCAAAACGTGAAACGCGCGACCGCCCAGCAGCACGATCGGTGCGGTAACGGTCAGGCGAAGAGTGAAGTGTGAACGGAGACACAGAGATTGCGGCACGCCTTGCCGACGACCCGCCTATCGCCGCACCCCTAAGCGATGCCGGAGAAGCCTCAAGACTTCTTTTTGGTTTTTGCCTTGGACTTCTTCTTTTCCTTCGCCTTCTTGTCGCTTTTTTTCTTCTTGTCGTTCTTTTTCTTCTTTTCGCTCGACTTCTTTTGTGTCTTCAGCGTCTTCTCGGCCTTCCCAGACTTCTTGGACTTTTCCAACTTCTTGCCGCTCTTCGCCTTGGCCGCTTTCTTCTTCTTCGGTGAAGCGTCCTTCTTTTTTGCCTTCGGCTCGGGCCCCTCACCCGCGACGTTATCGACCTGAGGTGCGCTGATCGTCGCGTCCGTGACGGTCGGTTCGGCTGCTTTGACACTCTGCTGCGCGGATTGCGGAGGAGGCACTTTTCCGACGGGACGCCGTTTCTGACCAAGCGGTCCGGGATCGGACGCCGTGCCCGCGCTCAGGACCTCCTTCGCCTTGATTTTCCAGTCCTTGGCACGATTCTCCGTGACGCCTGGAACGGCAGTAAGGTCCTCCACCTTCGCGCCGGCGAGCACAGTTGCGTCAGCGATCCCCGCCGCGACGAGCCTTTTTGCAAAGGCAGGACCAATTCCCTTGATGTCGGTCAGCTTGCTCATTCGGTTTCTGTCTCCACTCTTGCTTCTTGCCGCGACCGGCATGCATGTTCCGGGCTGCGGCCTTGTGCCGGCCCATGTTGGTTCGGTTTCCGGGTCCCAGAGACTGTCGCCCCGAGGTTTCTGCGCGTGTTGCCGTCGGTGCGATGCGCCTCGAGAAACTCACCCGTGATCCGCCGAATTTCTCGCGCTGCACAGGTCCTCCTCGATCCAGTTAACGGCGGAAAATTCCAGTTCGCAATGGCCCCGTTGGCGGGGAAGATCAGAACGGCACTGCTATGGTCGGATATTGGAACAAAGCGGTCATGTCTTGCGCTTCGGTGGCTGCGTATGGGTTGTCGGCGAAAAGCATTGGCAGTGGTCGTTGATCCCGAGATTGAACTTGTCCAATGAGGATGCCGAGTTCAAAGAGGCTTTTGGACTTCTACGCGAAGCGACTGGAATCGATGCATATCGCAAGATCGACATGATGCAGGTCCGCCTCGAGACGGCCAAGTGGATTGCGAAAGTTTCGTGACACAGCTAGCCTTCCGAAGTCGCCGGGGGGTGCCGCTATGTCAGAACTTCATTACGTCGCAGAGACCGACGAAAACGGTCATATCGTCTGTGTCTGGGTGTCGAACCAGACCGGTCGCACCACACGTCCTTTCAAATGCGAGAGGGATCGATTTCTGCCAGATCGCAGGGCCCGATTCTCCGGCGCGGGGAAAATGGCCATCGCGTCCTGGTTGGCTGCACATCAGATGACCGGCGACCTCGATCGCTAGTGCGACAACACTGATCGGACGTAATTTCTATCTTCACTGACAAGCGTGGGCCTGAAGCCGAGTGTGTCGTGCGACTGTGATGTTGAACCGCTAGCTGCCACGCAATCGTCGCATGCATCTCGAGCCATCGGCGAGACGTCAGGTTCCAACAATCAGATCGCGGTGCGTCCAAGCCGTCTGACCGGGCGCAAGAAACGCAAGACACCGCTTGTGACGTCGCGTGGTTCCGGGCGCGCAGATAGTTCCTGGCTCCCTCAGAGATATGCGGCCATGGCGGCGGCCAGCCGGCTGGCGCGTTCGACATGCGCAGGATCCGAGACCATGAACTCGGACACCAGAGCCTCGATGATCGCAAGGGCAGGGAGAGACGATGCGGACAGTAACGGGTGCGGCGAGGGTGCGAGCAATACCCTGTCCGCAGCATCGACCAGAGGCGATGCGGTCGAGTCGGTGATCGCGATGACATGTGCCCCGGTAGCCCTGGCGGCCTTGGCAAGACCAGTGACATGTGCCGAGTATCTCGGGAACGCCAGCGCCAGCACCACGTCCTGCTCTCCGACGCTCATCAGGCGCCCTGCGGCGACTTCCGTTCCTCCGTATTGCACGACGTTCACGACGCCCTCGCGATAGGGCTGCAGCCCCAGAGCAAGAATCGCAGCAAGGTGCGCGGACAATCCGAATCCCATCGTCCAGACCATTCTTGCGGGTCCGAGGCTCTGCGCGGCTGCCCTGACGGAGCGTGCTGTCTCGGGATCGATGAGGCCTTCGAGACCGCGGACGGCGGTGGCCAGACTGGCTTCCGCCGCTCCGTTCTCCGGGTCCACATCGGCCATGTGCGAGCCGAGCTTGGTGACCGGAGCAATAAGCGCATGGACGGTTTCCCCGACGGCGGCGCGGAAAGCCGGAAAGCCGGAAAGCCCGAGGTCGCGCACGCAACGGCTTATCGTGCTTGGCGAAATTCCGGACCGTTCGGCCAGATCTTCGATCCCGTGTGTGGCCACGAACACCGGGTCTCGCAGAATGAATTCGGAAAGCGCGCGCTGCGATCGTGAGCCGGTGCCCAGACTCGCCTGCACTTTCTGGCCGAGGTCGGAAGAGGTGAAGCGTCGGTCGGCTTCGGCTGACCAGGAGGAGGGTTTTGACATTTTTATTTGCACAAATTGACGGTCTGAAAATCAGTTGCCAACGACAATGCAATAACACATCAACAACAGGACAAGGTTCACCATGCGGGGTGCAGTCCGCACCGGCATTTGATATTTCTCGCTGAAGGCATTTCATCGGCCATCAGACGATTTGTGCAGACGCGTTGCGTGGACCCAAATTTGCACTCCGAACGCCAAGATGGGTGTCGAACTGCGCAAAACTCACTTGAGCGACAAAACATGAATAGGTATTCATGTGACATGGGTACGGCACCAAAAACCACGCGCGGAACCGCGCGGCGCAACCAGCTGCTGCGATCAGCTGAAAAGGTGATCGGAGAGAAGGGTTTTGCCGCCGCCTCCATCGCGGACATCACCCGTGACGCAGAGACGGCGCTTGGCACCTTCTACATCTACTTCGTGTCGAAAGAGCAGGTGTTCCGCGAACTCGTGGTCGAGATGGGCGCGCTGACCCGGCGCGTGATGGCCGATGCCGTGACCGGCGCACCGGACCGGCTTGAGGCGGAACGGCGCGGCCTTCTGGCCTTCCTGAGGTTCGTTGCGGACCGTCCATCCCTCTACCGCATCGTAGAACAGGCAAGGTTCGTCGACCCCGAGGCCTATCAGGAATATTTCTCGGGCTTCGCCGCCGCCTACCGGGAACAACTGGAAAAGGCCGCCGCAGAAGGCGAGATCCGGCCCGGGCATGCCGAGATCCGCGCCTGGGCGCTCATGGGGGTGGCCAAGAGTCTCGGAGACCGCTTCGTGCTGTGGGAAGAGCAGGGCGATCTCGAGAATATCGCCAATGCGGCCTTCGAGATGATCCGCGATGGCCTCGCACCATGAGTGACGATCTCGTCCGGAGCGTGCGGTCGCAGGACGGGGTCTGGCGCATGACGCTCGACGCCCCGCGTGCCAATGCGCTGACACCGGAGTTGCTGGACGCGATCCGCCAGGCTCTCGATGCCGTCGAAACCGCGGACCCCGACACCCTGATCATCGCGGGTGGCAAGAACTTCTGCTCGGGCGGTGATGTCGCGCGATTTCTCGAGGCCGCGGAAGACGGGAAAGCGCTCAGCTATGCGCAGACGGTGGTGCCAGCCTTGCAGGACATCGTACTGCGGCTCGTTTCGCTGCCGGGTACGGTCGCAGTCGCCGCGCGAGGCGCGATCACCGGAGGCGGCGCGGGGTTCCTCTTTGCGTCGGATTGCGCCGTGGTCGCCCCGAACACATTCCTTCAGCCATACTATGGCCGGGTGGGATTCGCGCCGGATGGCGGCTGGATAGCGCTATTGCCCGGGCGGATCGGTGCCGCACGCGCGAATGCCTGGATTGCGACCGATGCGAGGTATCGCGCCGGCAGGCTGGAAGAGATTGGGCTTTGCAATGCCGTGGCCTCGGACCCCGAATACACGGTGGACCGGCTGTACGAAAACATCTGCACCGGGACGCGGCGCGCGGCGAAGGCGCTGTTCTGGACCGCGGAAAAGCGCGCCGCTCTGGAACGGTCACTGGCCGCCGAAACATCTGCGTTTCTGGATCGCATCGACACGCCGATGGTCCGTGCCCGGATGAAAGCGTTCGTGACCCGCAACGTGGCACTGACCGATGTTTGACCTCATCCCTGACATGGCGGCCAAGCGTGCCGAGCTCTCTGGGGAGGCGCTTGCATTTCACGACGTGCAGACGGGTCTCGACTGGAGCTTTCGTGACGTCGACGCGGCGGCAAACGGCGCGGCGGATGCGCTGACATCGAAAGGTCTGAAAGAGGGAGACCGGATCGCCTGCCTGACCTTGAACCGCGCCGAGTTCTTTGTGCTGCTGCTGGCCTGCCAGAAGGCCGGTTTGATCTTGTGTCCTCTCAACTGGCGGCAACCTCTTGCCGAACTGGTCGAGGTGCTTGGGCCGGTGTCGCCGCGCCTGATCCTGCACGACGATGCTTTCGCCGTGACCGCAACCAAGCTGGCCGAAGCCTTGTCGATCTCCTGCGAATCCTTCGATCAGAGCGCTGAAAGCTGGGCAGCCGGACGCCCCGGGTCCGTCGGGATGATCCCCGCGGACCGGCCCTGGTACCTGCTCTTTACCTCCGGCACCACCGGGCGGCCCAAGGCGGTCATTCAGACGGCGCGCATGGCCTGGGCAAACGCGGTCAATATCGGTCAGGCGATCCACCTGACGCCCGCCGACCGGTCGGTCAACTTCCTGCCGCTTTTCCATACCGCCGGGATTAACCTCTACACCCTTCCGGTGTTTCTCAATGGCGGCGGCTCGAAGATCCTGCCGAAGTTCGACGCCGCCGACCTGCTCGACCTGCTGCGTTCCGGCGAGATCACCCAGTTCTTCGGCGTGCCCGCCATATACCAGGCCTTCAGCCTCTCCGCGGACGTGGATGCCGTGGACTGGGCTGCGATCAGATGCGGCTGCGGTGGTGCTCCGTTGCCGGAACCGCTGATCCGATCGTTTGCCGAGCGAGGCGCAAAGGTGCTCAACGGATTCGGCATGACCGAAACCGGCCCGACCGTCTTTCTGATGGACGAGCAGTACGCCGAAGCTAAGATCGGGTCCGTGGGCCGCCCGCAGATGTTGACCGAGTGCCGGTTGGCGGGCGTCCCGGATGGTGCGGCAGGCGAAGGAGAGATCCTGCTCCGCGGTCCGAACATCACGCCCGGCTATTTCGAAGATCCCGAAGCGACACGTGCGGCCTTCACCGCGGATGGCTGGCTGCGCACCGGGGACGTGGGGCTGCGCGACTCCGATGGTTTCCTCAGGATCGTCGATCGGATCAAGGACATGTACATATCGGGTGGCGAGAACGTCTACCCGGCGGAGGTCGAACGCGCGCTTTTCGAGCACCCCGATGTACTGGAAGCCGCGGTCGTTGGCGTGCCGGATCCACGCTGGGGCGAAACCGGCGTCGCTTTCGTTCTTGCGCGCCCGGGCCAGACAATCGAGCCGGAAGGGTTGCGCGCGTGGTGCAGGGATCGACTGGCGCCCTACAAGATCCCGGCGAAGGTCGAGGTTCTTGACGAGTTTCCGCGCACGGCTGCCGGCAAGGTGCGCAAGACCGATCTCAGAGCGAGGATGGCATGACGGACCTGCGTCAAACCTGGACACCGACGCAAGCGGAGTTCGACCTGTTCGCCAAGGTTTCGGGCGACGACAACCCGATCCACGTCGATCCGGACTTCTCGGCCCGGACCGGTTTCGGTCGGACCGTGTCGCATGGCATGCTGATCTACACCAAGCTCTGGGGAATGGTGCGTGCCGCACGACCTGAAAGTGTCGCCCTTCGGCAAGCGATGATGTTTCCCAACCCGACCTATGCGGGCGAGGACGTGCGGCTTGTCGTAAAGGGCAACCTGCCTGGAACCGTCAAGATGAAGGCGATCCGCGCCTCCGATGAGGCCGAGTTGTTTCTGGGCGAAGCGGAGGTGGGGTGATGGACATCGGGGACCGGGCGGAGATCCGGCGCGTCTTTTCCGCCGAGGATGTCGCGGCCTATGTTGAATTGGAAGGCGGAGACCCTGCCAGCACCGTGCCCGAGCCCCTGATCGCCGCTCTTTTTTCCTACCTTTTGGGCGTCAAGCTGCCGGGGCCCGGGACGAACTACCTCAAGCAGGATATCGCGTTCTCGGCGCGTGCGCCGCTTGGCACCGAACTGACCGCGTCGGTCGAAGTCACTCGCCTGCGCCCGGAAAAGGGCATTGTCGACCTATGGGCATCCGCACGCCTTCCCGATGGGAGGGTGGTCGCCGAAGGCAGATCGCTTGTGAAGTTCACGGATACCGAACACGGCTGACCCTTTGGTCCGCTGCACCGCGGGGTCAGGGTCCGAAGATCACGCGCTGGACAATTCCGCGTCGAAATCCCGCACGAGTCTGGCGAAGGCCTCGGGCTCTTCAAGGTGCGGTGAGTGTCCCGAGTGCGCGAACCGCACAAGGTGGGCTGCTTCCGAGGTGTCTGCGAGCCAGCGCGCCGTCTCGGCTGGATAGACGCGGCTCGATGCGCCGTGCGCCACGCGCCATGGGATGGTCACGCCGCGCGCTGCGGCGCGCAAGTCCATCGCCAGCATATCGTCCCAGTAATCCGCCATCCGGACCGGATCGTTCGACAATACCTGCGCCAAGGCCTGCGACCGGGACAAGCCAGGCGCCCCGGACTTGTTGGCAAACATCGTCGTGGCGATCTTCTGAGCTGCCGCAGGCCAGTCGGTCCGGATTTCCCGGGTGGTGCGGCGCAGTCGTTCGGCATTGCTGCCGAGCAATCCCAGTTTCCAGTTTGAATCGTTCAGCGGGCGCGGGCTCATGTCGACCGTGACCAGCCCCGCAATGCCCTGGCCCCCGTGTCGTTCCAGCCACGACCAGGCGACGGCTGCCCCCAGGGACCAGCCGACGACAATGGCCTCTGTCCCGGTTTCGGCGACTTCGCTGTCCAGCGTTGCCACGGCCGCGTCGAGTGAAGCCGTGCCATTGCGCAGCGCGCCATGTCCCGGAAGGTCGGGCGCACGCACGTCAGGGCCGAGCCGTGCGGCGAGGTCGTCGAATATGGCGCCGCGCATCGTCCAGCCGTGCAGCAGGATGACGGGACGATTGAGACGCCTTGCCGTCACCGCCCGGCTCGCAGCCGGCCAACGATGCCCGCGGGGAAGAAATAGACACTGAGGATGAACAATACACCCAGCCACAGCAGCCAGCGGTCCGGATCGAGCAGCCGGGACAGCAAGGGGATCGCCACGGTCGCATCGGCGGCAGAGCCCATCAGGTTTTGCAGGTAGGTCTGCGCAAGCACCAACAGCGTCGCCCCGATGGCAGCCCCCCAGATCGTGCCCATGCCGCCGATCACGACCATCAGCAAAAGGTCGAGCATGATCTCGAAGCTCAGTGTGGTGTCCGGTCCGACATAGCGCAGCCAAAGCGCAAAGAGGCTGCCGGCAAGCGCCGCCACGGCTGCCGAAATGCAGGTTGCGATTATCCTGTAGCGCACGACGCGATAGCCGATCGCTTCGGCCCGGAAATCGTTCTCGCGGATGGCCTGAAGCACGCGTCCGAAGGGGGAATTGACCACCCGGAGCAGAACGAGGAAGAGAACGAGCGACGTGGAAAAGATCAGGTAGTAGTTTAGGATCTTGCCGGTAATGGCGATGCCCGCGAATTCGCCCATCCTGTTGGCCGGGCCAAGCGCTCTCGGGATCTGGAACGTGAAGCCGTCCTCGCCCCCGGTTATGGACGACAGCTGGCTCACCAGCACCGCCACCGCGGACGCGACGGCAAGCGTGATCATGGCAAAGAAGATCGCACGGACCCGCAGGGAAAACAGGGCGATCACCAGGGCGAAGGCCGTTGCCAGCGCAGCCCCGGCGAGGCTGCCGATCAGAAGCGATCCGAACCCCCGACCGAGGTGCTGCGAGGCCAGCCCGACGCCATAGGCGCCCATGCCGAAGAACATGGTGTGCGCGAAGCTCACGATGCCGGTGTAACCGAGCAACAGGTCGTAGCTTGCCGCCAGCAGGATGAAGACCGAAATCCGCGCCGCCGTATCCAGCGCCCGCACTCCGGGAAAGAGGAAGGGCGCAAAGAGCAGGCCGACGAAGATCGCCAGCAACAGCACTGCAAGGATGCGCGACCGCGGGCGGTCATCGGAGATGAGGTTCGTGAGCATGGACCTACTTTGCCTTGACCACGGGCAACATGCCCTGCGGTCGCCACATCAGGATCGCCGTCATCAGACCGATGTTCGAGATCAGGGCCAGCTTCGGTTCGAGAAACGCGATGTAATTCTGCAAAAGACCGACGAGCAATGCGCCGATGAACGCGCCTTCGACCGAACCGAGCCCGCCGATGATGACGACGATGAAAACGAGGATCATCATCTCTTCGCCCATGCCTGCGGTGATGACCTCTTCGTAGAGGCCCCACATCACGCCGCCGAGCCCGGCAAGCGCCGATCCGGCAACGAAGACCCCGATGAAGACCAGCCGAAGCCGGTAGCCGAGGGCCTCGACCATTTCGCCGTTCTCGACCCCGGCGCGCACGATCAGGCCGATCTTGGTGCGGCGAAAGACGAGGCGCATGGCGACGAAGAGCACCAACCCGATCACGACGGCAAGCAAGCGGTACTTTTCCAGCGCGGCCCCCCAGAACGTCACCGCGCCCTTGAGCATCTCGGGGCGCGCGAAAAAGATCTCTTCGGGACCCCAGATCACGTGGATGAGTTGTTCCACGACGATCAGGCCGCCGACCGTCACCAGGATCTGCTTGAGATGCGCGCCGTAGACCGGCTTGACGATCACCCGTTCGAAGGCCCAGCCCAGCAGTCCGGTCACCGCCATCGCGGCCAGCACGGCAAGCAGGACAACCGCGAGGTTCAGCGCGAGCGAAGGTGCCTGCGCCCACTGGGCGAGGCCCAAAAGTACGCTGACACCGACAAAGGCCCCCACCGAGATGAAGGCGCCGTGGCCGAAGTTGATGACGTCCATCAACCCGAAGACAAGCGTCAGGCCCGATGCCATGATGAAGATCATCATGCCCATGGCAAGCCCGGACACGGTCAGGGTGAGCCAGCTTGACGGGTTGCCGATCGACAGGAATCCGAGCGCCAAGACAAGCGGCACGAGCAACACGGGCATCCAGTGCGAGAGGCGCGCCCCAATGCCAAGGCGCGCCATCGTCGGGCGATGATCCGGGGCCGCGGTCATCGTTCACACGCCTCGAGCGTCGAAAGCCCGTCCATGACAAAACGCGGAAATCCGAGCACAGTTGTCATACCGTCTCCATGGTCAGGCCCATCAACCGCTCGAGCAGGGCCGCGTCACCGGCAAGGGTTTTCATCGCACCGCTCCAGACGACTCGTCCGTCGTCCATCACCACCGCGTGGTCGCCCAATGCGCGCGCCACGGCGAAGTTCTGCTCGACGAGAAGGATGGACGCACCTTGCGTTTTCAACTCGCGCAGGGCTCCGGCCATGGTCGACACGATTGCCGGGGCCAGGCCTTTGGTAGGCTCGTCGATCAGATAGAGCTTGCGGTCTTCGGCCATCGCGCGGGCGATTGCCAGCATCTGTTTCTGCCCGCCGGACAGTGTGCCGGCCGCGGATCGCCAGAACGTGCGCAAGGGCGGGAACGCCTCGAAGATGCGATCGCGCCGGATGGGATCGAGCGGACCGGATGCGGCGGCCAGCACCATGTTCTCCTCGACGGTCAGGTCGGAGAAAATGCCCATGTCCTCGGGCACGTAGCCAATCCCGGCGCGCGCGCGATCTGGGGTTCGGGCGCCCGAGATGTCGGTCCCGTCGAAAAGGATCTGCCCGGCCCGCGCCTGCCAGTGCCCGATGATCGTCCGGAGTGTCGTGGTCTTCCCCACCCCGTTGCGGCCCAAAAGCATGGTCACCGCCCCGCGTGGCACCTCAAGGTCGACGCCATGCAGGATGTGATACTGCGCGATGTCGGTATGGACGTCCGTGAGCCGCAGGATCGGATCAGACATCTGCAAGGTCCTTGCCCATGTAAGCCTCCTGCACCACGTCCGAGGTGATGACCTCGCCCGGATCGCCGTCGGCGACCAGCGCGCCGTTGTGAAGCACGATGATCCTGTCGGCGAGCGTGCGAATGACGTCCATCTTGTGCTCGACCAGCAGGATCGTGCGGTCCGTTTCGGCCTTGAGCTGCGCGATAAGATCGAGAACGACCGGTGCCTCGTCGGCACTCATCCCGGCGGTCGGTTCGTCGAACATGTAGACCTTCGGATCGAGCGCGATCAGCATGGCGACCTCCAGCTTGCGCTGGTTGCCGTGGCTGAGTTCGCTCACTGGCTTGTCCTTGACCGAGTCCAGTCGAACCCGTTCCAGAACAGCCATCGCCTGGTCCGTCAGAGCGGTATGGCGCGATGCCATGGACAGGAAGGCGCGTGGCACCGGCCGGTGGGCCTGGATCGCGAGACGGACGTTTTCCAGCACGCTGAGGCCTGGAAAGAGGTTCGTGAGCTGGAAGGCGCGGCCCAATCCACGGCGACAGCGCTCGGACGGCGCAAGCCGGCCGATGTCCTCGCCCATCAGTCGGACCGTACCGGCGGTGGCGGGGATCTGGCCCGAGATCAGGTTGAAGTAGGTGGTCTTGCCCGCGCCGTTGGGGCCGACGATGGCGGTGAGTTCGCCGGCCTGAAATGCGCAGCTCACCGCGTCGACCGCCACGTGTCCGCCGAAGCGAACGGTCAGGTCGAATGTCTCTAGAAGGTTGGTCATGAAACGTCCCGGGAACGGTCTTTCGGGGCGGTATCGCCCCGCCGGCAGCCATCAGTTGCGGATCGGAATATCCATGTCGTCGATGCCGAGTTCACGGACCAGCACCGGAACGCCGTAGTCCTTGCCGTCCTGAATCTCGGTCCGGAAATGGTACATCGCCTGCAGCGCCTGGTGATCCTCGGGGCGGAAGCGCATGGTGCCCTTGGGGGTCTCCCACTCCATTCCCTCCATTGACTCGATCAGCGCTTCGGTATCCTCGGCGCCGCCCGCGGCGCGGATCGCCTCGACCACCGCGATCCCGGCGGCCATGCCACCGGCGGTGAAGAAGTCCGGCGGGCTGTCATAGCGTTCGAGGTGCTGTTCGACGAGCCAGGTGTTCACGTCGTTCTGCGGAATCTCGTAATAGTAGTAGGTCGCCCCTTCGAGGCCCGGCAGTTCCTTGTAGGCGGTGAGCGCCGCGAGGATGTTGCCGCCCGTGGCGATCTCGATCCCGAAACGCGACGGGTCCATCGCGTTGATCTTTCCCATCGGGTTGCCGCCGCCGGCCCAGATGATGAAAAGCTTCTTTTCGCCTTCGACGCCTTCCATGGCGTTGAAGATCCGCTCGGCCGCCGCGGTGAAGTCGGTGGTATCTGTCGGTACGTATTCCTCGTGCGCAACCGTCGCGCCGGTGCCTTCCAGCGCCTCGCGGAATGCGGCCACGCCGTCCCGACCGAAGGCATAGTCCTGCGCGAGTGTGGCGATCGTGACGCCCTCGCCGCCAAGGGCCACGGCGTTCGAGATGGCATCCTGCGACGAATTCCGCCCGGTGCGGAAGACGTAGCGGTTCCAGGCTTCGCCTGTGATCGAGTCGGCCACCGCCGGCTCCACGATCAGCACACGCTCGTATTCCTCTGCCACGGGGAGCATCGCAAGTGCGACGCCGGAACTCACCGGACCCACCGCGATCTGCGCGCCGTCATCGCCATAGGCCTCGGCAAGAACCGCCCGGCCCGTCGCGGGATCGAGTTGCGTGTCCTTTTCGATGACGGTGATCGGCTCGCCGTCGATCTCCATCGTTCCACCGGTTGCATACTCGAGGCCGAGCATCAGGCCGATGTGGCTTTGTTCGGCATAGGCTTCGAGTGCGCCGGTCTTGCCGTAGACATGCGCAACAAGAATTTCCGCTTGCGCCGCGCCTGCACCAATGGCGAAAGCAACGGCTGCTGCACCAGCGGTTTTCAAGGTCGACATCCCAGTCTCCTCCCTGGATCAAATGCAATTTATGAAACATGAATCAGTTTTCACGTCAAGCTTTACGCGAGGTCGGTCCAACCCCGCAGAGCGGAGGACCAAGACAAGGCTGGAAAGCCACAGAAGCCGAAAGACATCGTGAAGGAGCGGCGGCAGGCTAAAGCGCCGCAGGACCAGGGAATGAGCACTGCGAAGGCTGTGCGCCGGATCGGCGTGACGCAGGAAACCTACTCCCGGTGTGTTCCCGCCCAAACACGATGCCTCATCGGCCCGGCAACCACAGGGCAAGCGGCGGCCAGGCGACGATGAGCGCGACCACAAGCAGCGAGCAGAGAATGAACGGAAAGGCGGCGGTGTAGATCTGTCGCATGGTCGTTTGCGGCGGTGCCACCCCCTTCATCACGAAAAGAAGAAGGCCGAAGGGCGGCGTCGTAAAGCTGATCTCGAGCGCGAGGAGCATGATCAGCGCAAACCAGATCAGGTCGAACCCGAGACTTTCGGCCAGCGGGAAGAAGATCGGCACCGTGAGCAGCATGATCGAGATCTGCTCCATGAACATGCCCAGCATCAGGAGCACCATGAACATGACGAACAGCATCGCGATCGGAGAAAGCTCGAAACCCGTCGTCCATCGGATCAGTCCCGTCGAGGCACCCGAAAAGGCAAGGATCTGGCTGAAGGTGGCCGAACCGAAGACGATCAGGAAAGCCATGAGCGTCACCCGAAGAGCGCCCTTCACCGATGCCTTCAGCGCGTCAAGCGTCAGGCAGCGGAACAGCGCTGCGAGGAGGATGACACCAAGCGCGCCAAAGGCCGCGGCCTCGGACGGGGTGACGATCCCCCCGATCATCATCGCCACGATTCCGACCATGAGACCGACCATCGGAACGACGTCCCGCAGGAGAAACCCGAGCTTCTTCGACAACGAGATCGGTTCGACCTCGTAGGCCGGCGCCGCGGCGGGATCGATCCGGGTCTGGAGCCAGATCGTGGCGCCGTAGAACGTGGCGAGAACAAGCCCCGGCAGCACGCCTGCAATGAGAAGCGCGCCGACGTCGATCTCGGCGAGCGTGGCGAGAAGAACGGCCAGCGCCGAGGGCGGGATGATGATCGCAAGCCCGCCGGTTCCGAGGATCGGACCGACCGACATGTGGGTTTTGTAGCCGCGCCGGTTCATCTCGGGCACCATGAGCGACCCGAGAAGCGCCGTGGACCCCATCGAGGAGCCCGAGAGCGTCGCGAAACCTGTGCCGCCCAGCACCGTCACATAGGACAGTCGCCCCGGCAGACGCCCGAGCAACCTGTCGATCGCGTTGAACATCCGCGCCCCGAGCCCGGTCTGGAAAAACACCTCGCCCATCAGCAGGAACAGCGGGATTGGCACCAGTCCAAAGGTTGCGAGCGACGCCCAGCCGTTGTTGAGAAGCTGAACGACGCCGCGCTCGCCTCCCATGAAAACCCAGGCGCCCAGGATGTTTGCGGCGAGAAAGGCCAGCGCCACCGGCATTCCAATGCCCATGAGCACAAGGATCGCGCCCAGAAGCAGCCCCAGGGCTTCATACCATTCCATCACTCGTGGATTCCCGCCTGCCCGGTGTGCAGAAGCTCGTCCCCGGAGACGAAACGTGCGAATTCGACGGCCATGAGAGTGAAGCTCACCGGCAGGGTCACTGTCAGGAGCCAGCGCGGGAAGAAATAGGCACGCACATCAAAGTCGTTGCGCTCGATGTTGATCAGCACGAGATCCACGCCCTTCCAGGCAAGGAGCGCGCAGACAAGCACGCATAGCAGGGCGACCACCCGGCTGACGAAGCGCTGCGCTGCACCCGGCAGAGCCGAGGTCACAAGCTCGATGTGGACGTGACCGCGCTCGCGCACGAGCCAGGGCGCACCCAGCATTGTCATGTAGAGCATCCCGTATTCAGCCGAAGTGAAGAGCCACGCGAACGGCTGTATCCCGGCATTGCGCATCGCGACCGAGACCACGATCGAGACCATCAGCCAGACGAGGGTGAGCCCCGCGATCACGGCCATGGCGTCGATCAGGATCCTGTAGGCGCGAGAGAGGACGGGCATGGACGCTCCTGGGCGGTGAAACGGCGGCGCGGATCCCGCGCCGCCGTCGTGTCGTGTCGCGATCAGTCGAGCGCGGGGTCGTAGAAGAGCTCGATCAGCCGATCATAGTTGCCAGCGCCCTGCGGGCTCTCTTCCATCAGCTGCTTCATGCGGTCCCAGGTCGTCTGCCGGGCGGCAGCGAGGTAATTGTCCCGTGCCTCGCCCTCGAGCGCGATCGTGGTCATTCCGGCCTCCTCGAGCGCGGCGAGCTCCTGCTCCGCCTTTGCGCCGAGCCGCTCCGCCGTCTCTGCCTCATGGGCGATTGCCGTCTCGGTCAGGATGGTGCGTGCCTCATCCGAGAGCGCATTCCAGCGCTCGAGATTCATGATCACGCCGAGGTCGGTCGAGAAGAAGCAGGGGTCGATCCGGTATTGCACGAACTCGTTCCACTTGAGGTCCATGAGCCCGATCTGCGTCCAGCCGGTGGCGTCCACGACACCGCGTTCGAGCCCGGCGTAGACGTCGGTCGTCGGCAGATCGATCACCTGCGCCCCGAGGTAGTCGGTGAAGAATGCGTTGTAGACGGCGTTCCCGCGCAGTTTGATCCCGTCGACGGAGAGGTTGCCGTCCGCGTCGAACTGCGGTTCGTTCACCATCCAGAGATTGTAGCAGACGTTCGAGTCGAACCAGCCGAGGTACTTCACACCCATCTTTTCCTGGTGGATTTCGTCGATGAGGTCGATACCGCCGCTCGCGCGCGCCTCGGGCCCGGTCAGGTTGGAGGCGACCAGGGCGTCCTTTTCGGGCAGAGTGCCGCCGTAGAAGGAGCCGGGGGTATAGACCATGTCCACCACGCCGTCGCGCACGGCGTCCGGCTGCTGGAACATGCCGATCGCCTCGGGCCCGCCGCGCACCTCGATCTGCACGACGCCCTCGCCCGCCGCATTCACCTTGTCGACGAATTCGAGGAAGCTTTTCGTGTAGATCAGCGTCGCCGGAAAGGCGTGGACCGCCGTCACCACGTCCTGCGCCGAGACCGCAGAGGCGGCGAGCGCCCCGGCGGTGACGGTTCCGAACAGAATATGTCTCATCGCGTTACTCCCTGTCGTTGCGGGGCGCGGCCCGGTGCCGTCCCCTTCGCTTGCGCCGATTCCGGCGTCATTCCGATGCGGGCCATGTCCAGCCCATTGCGCGCCGCGCCGCCGCGAAGGCGTCAAGCGCCGGACGGTGGCGCGCCGTGAGGTCGATATCGTCCCAGCCCCGGATGATCTTGGTCCTCCAGACGGGGTCGAGCGACAGGGCGGCCTGCCGGTCCCCGAAGCTGACGGTCATGGTCTCGAGATCGATGTCGAGTGATTGCGGATCGGCAAGGTAGCCGGTCAGTGCCGCGTACGCCTCCTCTTCGATCACGGCCGGCAAAAGGCCGTTGCCAACGGCATTGCTCGCGAAGATATCGCCGAAGCTCGGTGCAAGGACCGCGCGGACGCCGAAGTCGACCAGCGCATAGACCGCTGCCTCGCGCGAAGATCCGCAGCCGAAATTGCGCCCCGCAACGAGAACCGTGGCGGGCGTGTCGTTCAGCGGATGCGTGAGTTCGGATCCGTCTGGCCCAAAGCGGGCGTCGTGGAGCAGGAACCGACCATAGCCTTCGCGGCGCGGCGCGGACATGAAGCGCGCCTGGATCAGCCGATCGGTGTCGATGTTGTCCTCCGGAAGAAGAACCGCGAGACCCTCGTGGCGTGTCCAGCCGCTCATGCGACGCGCCTCCCCTCGAGCATCGGGCGTACGTCGGCAAGTGCGCCCGACACCGCCGCCGCTGCGACCATCGCAGGCGACATGAGGTGCGTCCGCGCCCCGCGCCCCTGCCGGCCCCGGAAGTTGCGGTTGGTGGTCGAGGCGCAACGCATCCCCGGCGGGACGATGTCGCCATTCATGCCGACGCACATGGAACAGCCCGACGCCGCCCAGTCCAGCCCGGCTTCGGCGAAGATGCGGTCGAGCCCTTCGGCCTCGGCCTGCCGCTTTACCGCCATCGACCCTGGTGCGACGAGCCCCGGCACTTTTGCGCGACGGCCGGCCAAGACTGCCGCAGCTGCGCGCAAATCCTCGATCCGACCATTGGTGCAAGAGCCGATGAAGACCTGGTCCACGGGCGTTCCGATCAGCGGGCGCCCGGGCGCGAGCCCCATGTAGTCAAGCGCCTCCGCGACATGCGCCGCCTTCGCGGGCTCCAGGCGTGCCGGGTCCGGTACCGTCCCGGTGATGGGCAGGGCGTCTTCGGGCGAGGTGCCCCAGGTGACGACCGGTGCGATTTCAGCAGCATCGATCGCAACTTCGCGGTCGAAGTCCGCGCCATCTTCGGTGACAAGCCCGCGCCAGTCCGCAACCGCCCGGTCCCACTGCGCGCCTTTCGGCGCAAAACGGCGGCCTTCGAGATACGCGAAAGTCTTATCGTCCGGAGCCACCATCCCGAAGCGCGCGCCGCCTTCGATCGAAAGGTTGCAGAGGGTCAGGCGTCCTTCCATCGACAGGTCCCGCACGACCTCGCCTGCATATTCGACGGCGTGCCCGCGCGCGCCGTCGGCGCCGAGCTTCGCGATCCAGCCGAGGCCAACGTCCTTGGCGCCCACTCCGGGGCCGAGGCGCCCGTCGATCCTGATGCGCATGGATTTCGGTCTGACCTGCCAGACCGATTGCGTGGCAAGCACATGCGCAACTTCGGTGGCCCCGACCCCGAAAGCCATCGCGCCAAACGCGCCGTGGGTCGAGGTATGACTGTCCCCGCATGTGATAAGCAGCCCCGGCAGCGTCAGTCCCTGCTCGGGCCCGATCACATGGACGATGCCCTGCCGGGGATCATCGAGGCCGTAGAGCGAAATCCCGTGGGCCGCGCAGTTCTTCGCGAGCGTTTCGATCATGCCCGCGATCTTCGGATCGATTATCTGCCCGCGCCGCGTCGGAGCGTAGTGGTCGGCGACCGCGAAGGTGAGTTCCGGATGGGTGACGGCCAGATCCCGCTCCGCGATCTTGCGGAACGCATGGTGCGAGCCTTCATGGACGAGGTGACGGTCGACCCAGAGAAGCGACGCCCCATCCTCGCGCCGAACGACCTCGTGCGCGGTCCAGAGCTTGTCGAAGAGAGTTCGGGGCGCCCCTGTCATGCGTCCGCTCCCGGGCCGATGACCGGCTCCCAATGCCGGGCCCCATCCGCGCCGACGCGGGCGAGCGCCATTTCGAGCCGGAAGAGATCGGGGCGGTAGAGGGCGGACAGATACTCGACGCCCCGCTCCGCGTCCTCCCGCACGATACGCGTCAAGGCAAGAAGCGCCGATCCGACCGGCACACGTAACGCCTCGGCGACATCCGGCGCGGCAAGCGTGGCCGAAACCGACTGCGTGGCCGACCCGACGGTTACGCCGCTGCGCTCCAGAAGACTGAAGAGCGGCGTGGTCGCGAGGTCCGCTTCGGAATAGTTGCGCGCGATGTCCTCGGGGACGTGGGTCGTGAGGTGCGAGAAGGGCGTCTCGTCGATCAGCCGCACGCGCACCGCCGTCTGCACCATCTGCCCCTCGGAAAGTCCCAGCCCTGCGGCGACGCGCGGCGGTGGCGGGCCGTAGGAGAACGAAAGGAGCCGGGCCGTCGTCTCGCGTCCCATGCGCACGATCTGGGGGATCAGCGTCGTCATGTCGGCGGCGATGGCGGCTTCGTCGGTCTTGGCGGTCACGACCGAGCCCGCACCCGTCCGCTTCTCGATCAGCCCGTCGGCTGCCAGCGTCTCGAGCGCGCGGCGCACCGTGACACGGGAGACGCCGTGCGCCTCGGCCAGCTTCTGCTCACCCGGAAGCGCCGTCCCCGGCGTCAGGCGACCCGCGGCGATCTCTCCTTTCAAAAGGAGATAGACGCGCCGCGCCTTGCCGCCATCCGGCAGAATTCCTGTATCGAGTTGGCCCAATCGCACCCCTCCGCTCGGTCGCAGGTTAAAGTGGGGCTATCGGTTTTCAAGTGTTTTCATGCGAGACAGGACAGAAATATGACTTTTGATTTTCAGAAACCTGTCCTACAAATCATACAGGCTCTGGGCGGGGGGGACGCAATGCCGGTCGTCGAGGCACATCTGATCGAAGGCAACGAGAGTGAGGCCAAGTCGCGCCTTGCCATCGCGCTGACCGGCGCCGTCCGGCAGGTGCTGCCGGCTGCGCTCGACGGGATCACGGTGATGATCCACGAGTTGAAGGCCGACGCATATATGCGAGGCGGGCAGCACAAAACCCCTGCTGCGGCCCTGCCGGACCCGGTGCAGATGGTGAAGGACTTCCTGTCCGCGATGGAGGCACGCGACCTCGACCAGGCCCGTACCTTCCTCGCCCCCGACTTCGTCATGTATTTCCCCGCGCAAGCGCCGATGCACCGGCTCGAAGAACTCGTGGAATGGTCGAAGCCGCGCTACCGTTTTGTCCGGAAGACCTACGAAGCCTTCGACGTGACCTCGGGCGCAACCGGGCCCACGGTCTATGTCTTCGGCACGCTTCACGGCGAATGGCTTGACGGGACGATCTTCTCGGGCATTCGCTTCGTCGACCGGTTCGAGACGGCCGGAGGGCTCTTCACCCGTCAGGATGTCTGGAACGACATGGCCGAGACGAAGGCCAGCGCATGACAACGATCGACCCGATCACGCTTGCGGTTCTGGCAGGTCGCATGGAGCAGATCGCCGACGAGATGGACGCGACGCTGTTCCGCGCGGCCTTCAACCCGATCATTGCCGAGGCGCACGACGCTTCGCACGGAATCTACCACCCCGAGACGGGCGCGACGCTGGTGCAGGGCAAGTCGGGCCTTCCGATCTTTGTGGGCGTGATGGCCTACGGGGTCGCCGCCGTGATCGAGAAGGCGCGCGAGAGCGAAGTGGCCGACGGCGACATCTGGATCTTCAACGACGCCCATATCGGCGGGACACATCTGTCCGACATGCGGCTTGTCCGGCCGTATTTCCACGACGGGCGCATCTTCTGCTGGCTCGCCTCGGTCGGCCACTGGCATGACGTCGGCGGCGCGGTCCCGGGGAACTACAACCCCGGCGCGACCGACGTCTTTCAGGAAGCCTTCGTGCTGCCACCCGTGCGCCTCGCGCGCGGCGGCGAGATCATCGAGGATGTGGTCGATATCGTGCTCCGCAACACGCGCCTGCCGCAGTCGGCGCGGGGAGACCTGAACGGGCAACTGGGTGCGCTCGACCTCGGGGTGAAGCGGCTCGATGCGCTTCTCGGCGAATACGGGGAGACGACGATCCGCGCCGCGCTCGATGCGCTGTCGGACCGGGCCGAGGCGCTGATGCGCGCGGAACTCGAAGCACTGCCGGACGGGCGATGGGAGGCGGAGGACTTTCTCGACAACGACGGGATCACCGATGCCGCGTTGCCAATCCGGGTGGCGCTCGAGCTACGAGGCGACCGGCTGACGCTCGACTTCACCGGGACTGCGCCCGCGACAGCCGGTCCGGTGAACATCGCGCGACCCACGGCGGTCGCTGCGGTCTACGTGGCGATCAAGCATGTCTTCCCGGCGATGCCTGCGAACGCCGGCGTGATGCGGCCGCTGGACGTCGTGATCCCCGAGGGATCGCTTCTTGCTGCCGAGTTCCCGAAGCCGACCGGCGGCTACACCGAGACGATACTGCGGATGATCGACGTGATCTTCTTGGCCATGGCCGGGGCCGCGCCGGACCGTGTGGTGGCGAATGCCTACGGCACCATCAACGCGCTATCGATTGCAGGGCGGCGAGAGAGCGGCACGCCCTGGGTCATGTTCTCTTTCTACGGCGGTGGGCACGGTGGATCGTTGGAGTCCGACGGTCTCAACCACGGCAACGCCCCGATCTCGACCGCGACGATCCCGCCCCTCGAGATCCTCGAGGCCGCCTATCCGGTGATGTTCCGCCAATGGGCCCTTCGTCCCGACAGTGCAGGGGCGGGGCGACACCGAGGCGGGCTCGGTGCGCTCTACGAGATCGAGCTTCTGGAGGAGCGCGCCGAGGCCTTCCTCTTCGGAGAGCGCGGCCAATTCGCACCGCAGGGTGTCGTCGGCGGCGCGCCGGCCGCGTTGAACGCCTTTCACTGGGAGACCGAGGATGGATGGCAGGCGCCGCCGCTCGCTTCCAAGATGCGGGGCATCCGGCTGGAGCGCGGCCGCTCCGTACGGCTCCAGACGCCGGGCGGGGGCGGCTACGGGCCGCCTTCCGAACGGCCCGCAGAGGCCGTCGCCCGGGATGTCGCGCTGGGATATCTGAGCGCCGAGAAGGCAGACGCCGACTACGGGTCCGCGTGGCGGGAGGTTCACCGATGAAGTTGGTTGGCGTGGACGTGGGCGGGACATTCACCGATATCTTCGTGCTTGACGAGACGACGGGTCGCGCCGAGGTCACCAAGGTCCCCACCACCCGCCCCGACCAGTCGGGCGGGTTCCTCGCTGGCATCCGGGACCGGGTCCCGGATCTTGCCGACCTTTCCGTCGTCGTTCACGGCACGACCGCCGGAACGAACGCGCTTCTGGAACGCAAGGGCGCGAAGGCGGGCGTCATCACTACAGAAGGCCTGCGGGACGTGCTCGAGATGCGCCGCCGCGACAGGCCTCGGACCTGGGGTCTGCGCGGAGACTTCCTGCCCGTGGTGCGCCGCGACCTGCGGCTAGAGGTCCCGGAGCGCACGCTTGCCGACGGTACGATCCGCACGGAGATCGACCTTGATGCGGTCCGCGAGGCCGCCCGCACACTTCTGGCGCAGGGCTGCGAAGCGGTCGCCATCCTCTTTGCCAACGCCTACGCCAACCCGGCGAACGAGGCCGCGGCGGCCGAGGCCGTTCGCGCGCTCTGGCCGAACCCGCATGTCACCGCTTCGCACGAGATCCTTCCCGAGATCCGCGAGTTCGAGCGCTTCTCGACCGCAGCACTCAACGCGTATCTGCAACCGGAAGTGGCGGGCTATCTCGACCGGCTCGAGACCGCGCTGAAGGGCGGCGGATTTGACGGCGAATTCCTGATCGTCCAGTCGAACGGCGGCGTCATGGGGGTCGAGACCGCCTGCCGCCGGCCCGTGCGAACGGCGCTGTCCGGGCCCGCGGCGGGCGTGATCGCGGCGGCCCATATCGCAACCTCCGCGGGGTTCGACAACGTCGTGACCGGCGACATGGGCGGAACCTCTTTCGATGTCGCACTGATTGCGGACGGCCAGTCGGTGCTCTCGCCGCAGACCTCCATCGACTTCGGACTTGTCATCCGCCAGCCGATGATCGAGATCGCCACGATCGGCGCGGGCGGCGGCTCGATCGCCTGGGTGGACGCCGGGGGCCTTCTCAACATCGGACCGGAAAGCGCGGGCTCGGATCCCGGTCCCGTCGCCTACGGGCGCGGGAACGACCGGCCCACGGTGACCGACGCCAACGTTGTTCTCGGTCGGATCGACGCCGACAGTCCCATCGGCGGGCAGGCCCGTCTGGACGTCGAAGCGGCGCGGGCCGCGATCGCCGACCGCATCGGCGCGCCGCTCGACCTCTCGGTCGAGGCGGCGGCGGAAGCGATCCTCGCGGTCGCCAACTCCCGCATGGCGGGCGCGATCCGCCTCGTTTCGATCGAGCGCGGCTTCGACCCGACACGCTTCGCCTTCCTGCCGTTCGGCGGGGGCGGCGCGCTTCATGCCTGCGCACTCATGCGTGACGTCGGCCTCGCCCGCGCGATCGTGCCCCGCTATCCCGGTGTAACCTCTGCAATGGGGTGCGTGATCGCCGACATGCGCCACGACTTCGTGCAGACGGTCAACACGATGCTTGATACGGTCGACGGGCCAGA
Organism: Roseobacter sp. FCG-D35; assembly: GCF_033436665.1. Lineage (NCBI taxonomy): Bacteria > Pseudomonadati > Pseudomonadota > Alphaproteobacteria > Rhodobacterales > Roseobacteraceae > Roseobacter > Roseobacter sp. FCG-D35. Next base: position 28,505 of record NZ_JAWQFO010000006.1, on the reverse strand, counting down.
GCTTGCCTCGCTCGTCCAGTCGCACGCCGACAGCGGCCACCGGCTGCTCGACGCCGCCCGGTCCAGTTTCGAAAGCCGTGACGTGACCGTGGAACTCGACATGGCCTATGCCGGCCAGACGCATACGGTTTCGGTTCCCCTCGTCCTCGCGCTAAATGGCGAGCGGTTCCGCCCGCCCACGCATGACGACATCGCGACGGCCTTCGATGTCGCCTACCGCGCGAGTTTCGGTCGGCTCCTTCGGGATGGGGTTCGCCGGATCGTCAACCTGCGGACCTCCGTGACAGGGCGGCGGCCCAAGTTCGATCTTAAGGTCCTCGCCCCACTGGAAGGCGGCAGCTTGGAAGGCGCCCGGCGCGGAACGCGCGCCGTGCATTTCGGAGATGCCTGGGCCGAGACAGCGATCTACGACCGCCTCTCGTTGCCGGTGGGCGCCCGCATCGCCGGGCCGGCGATCCTCGCTCAGCCCGACACGACAATCCTGATCGAGCCGGGCCACGCGGGCGAGGTCGATTCCTTCGGCAACGTCCTCATCACGCGGGAGACGTCATGACCCCGATAGATCCCCGGCGCACGGCGCTTCTGACCATCGATCTGCAGAACGACTTCCTGCACCCGAAAGGCGCCTATGGTCGGGCGGGCCAGACGGCCGAGGCCATCGCCGCGCTGCCCGCGCGCATCGCGCCCATTGCGGACGGTCTGCGAGCGAAGGGCGGAACCTACATCTCGGCCCAATTCACGCTGGTCCCGGGACCGGACGGCGCGCCGCTGATCGCGCCGCACCTGAAGGCTCTGAGACCGTTCCTGGGGAAGGGAGACTTCGCACCGGGCGCATGGGGCCATGCCCTGATCGACACGCTTGCCCCGGCCGACTACATCATCGAGAAGGTCGCCTATTCCGCCTTCTACCAGACGCGGCTCGAGTACATCCTGCGCGCGGTGGGCATCGACACGCTGATCGTGGGCGGAATCGTCACGAACGGCGGCGTCGCCTCGACGCTGCGCGACGCGCATCTTCGCAACATCGAGACCGTGATGCTGACCGATGGTTGCGGCGCCTTCCGACAGGATGTGCACAAGGCGACCCTGATCTCGCTCGGCACCGTGACGCACCAGATGACCTGCGCCGAGGCGCTTTCGGCCATCGAGGCCACCTCGTGAGCCTCCGCGAGCGCCTCGCGGCGGACCGCGTCGTGGTGGCGCCGGGCGTCTATGACGGGCTGACCGCGGCGCTCGCCGCGAACGCGGGGTTCGAGGCGCTTTACCTGTCCGGCGCGGCCGTCGCTTACACGCGTCTCGGCCGACCCGACATCGGACTCACCTCCATGTCCGAGATGGCCGACACGATGGCGCTGATCCGCGACCGGGTGGACCTGCCGGTCGTCATCGATGCCGACACAGGATTCGGGAATGCGCTCAACGCGCAGCGGACGATGCGGGTCTACGAACGCGCCGGGGCCTCGGCGCTGCAGGTCGAGGACCAGACCTATCCCAAGCGCTGCGGGCATCTCGCCGACAAGTCGCTGGTGCCCGCAGCCGAGATGGCCGGCAAGATCCGCGCCATGTGCGACGCGCGCAAAAGCGACGAGACGCTGGTGATTGCCCGGACCGACGCGATCGCGGTCGAGGGGATCGAGGCCGCCCTCGACCGGGCCGAGACCTACCTGGAAGCCGGGGCCGACGTGCTTTTTGTTGAGGCGCCGCAGTCCGCCGAGGAAATGGCGCGCATCGCTCGCACCTTCGCCGGCCGCGTGCCGCTTCTGGCCAACATGGTCGAGGGCGGCGCCACTCCGATCAGGTCGGCGCAGGAACTGGAAGCGGTCGGCTTCTCCATCGTCATCTTCCCTGGCGGCATCGTGCGCGCGCTGGCCCGCTGCGCCAAGGACTACTACGGCAGCCTGCACACCCACGGCTCGAACCGGCCCTTCGCGGCCCGCATGTTCGACTTCGACGGGTTGAACGAGGTTCTCGGCACGGCAGACATGCTGGCAGACGGCAAGCGTTACGAGGGCGGCTGATGGCCGATGTCGCCCCGCCGCCCACCGCCTTCGACGGCAAGGTCGAGACGCTGGTGATCGGCGCTGGCGCCTGCGGAATGGTCGCCGCGCTTTCGGCAGCGGAGGCCGGGCAGGACGTCGCCATCCTGGAGCGCGACGCGACGCCCGCAGGCTCGACCGCGTTGTCCGCCGGACTGATCCCGGCGGCGGGCACGCGCTTTCAGCGAGAGGCCGGGATCAAGGACACGCCTGACCTCTTCGCGTCCGACATCCAGAAGAAGGCGCAGGGAGAGAACGACCCCGATCTCGTGACCCGCCTCGCAGTCGGTGCTGCGGGCGTGGTCGAGTGGCTTGCAGACCGGCACGGGCTTCCCTTCTCCGTGGTCACCGATTTCGACTATCCCGGGCACTCACGGCGCCGCATGCATGGTCTGCCCTCCCGTTCGGGCCGCGAACTCGTAGACCGGTTGCGCACCGCCTGCGAGGCCGAGGGCGTGCCGATCCTTTGCGAGGCGGCCGTCACGACACTTCACGCCGAGAGCGACCGGGTCGTCGGGGTCACGGTCGCGCGCCCCGACGGAACGGTCGAGCGGATTGGATGCGGCCGGCTCATCCTCGCCTGCAACGGCTTCGGCGGAAACCGCACGCTTGTGCGGCGCCATATGCCTCAGATCGCCGACGCGCTCTGGTTCGGCCATGACGGCAACCGGGGCGAGGCGGTTCTCTGGGGCGAGGCGCTGGGTGCGGCCGCGGGCCAACTTGGCGCCTACCAGGGACATGGCAATGTCGCCCATCCGCACGGCATCCTCATCACGTGGGCGACGATCACCGAGGGCGGTATCCAGGTAAACGCGGACGGCCGGCGCTTCTGGAACGAAGCGCAGGGCTATTCCGAAGCCGCGCGCGCGGTACTAACCCAGCCCGGCGGGCTGGCGTGGACGATCTTCGATGACCGGATCGCGGGCGTGGCGCGCCAGTTTGCCGACTTCCGCGCGGCGGAGCAGCAGGGGGCGATCACCCGCGCCGATACGATCGAGGACCTTGCCGAGGCGCTCGGGCTGCCTGCTGCCACGCTTGCCGGGACACTTTCGGCTTTGCCTCACGGCGCAACAGATCCGTTCGGCCGGGTTTTCGCGACGCCGCCTCTCGCCCCTCCCTTTTGCGGCGTGCAGGTCACCGGAGCGTTGTTCCATACCCAGGGCGGACTGCTCACCGACGACCAGGCCAGGGTTCTGAAGGCAGACGGCTCTGCATTTCCCAACCTGCAGGCAGGCGGTGGCGCGGCATGCGGGGTATCGGGTGCGGCGGACACCGGATATCTCTCCGGCAACGGCCTTCTTTCGGCTGTCGTGCTGGGTCGGCTTGCGGGAGCTGCGGTTCGATAGGTTCGGCAGGTGCCGTCCGGAGCGTCTGGCCCGAGCGACCGAGTCCTTGTTCGCGCGATTCATCAGGGAGAAGCCAAGGCAACAGCCTCATGCGTTCGCACCCGAGCAACGAAGGTTCCCGCTATGGCTCACTCCTACGCGGGCCACCAAAGACATGTCAGCGGGCCGGCTCGAACCCCAAGCCCCGCATGCTGTCAAGTTCCTGCCGAATGCCAAGCTCGATATGCCGTAGCACCGCCCGCATCCGCCTTGGCATCGGACGGCGAGGCGGCCATAGCAGGCTGATCGGGCGCAGCGGGTAATCCGGGTCCGGCAGCACCGGCACCAACGTCCCGGCGCGGATGTCGTCCACAACCTGGTAGCCGAAGAAAGCCCCGAACCCGACCCCGTGACGGCAAAGGCGGCGGGCCAGCGCCACGCTGTCGCACTCGAATACCACATTGGGGCGGACGCTGAACGGATGACCCGTGGCGTCTCGGAAGCGCCAGATGAGCCCGAACTTCCGCTGAGAGATGTCGATGCCGATACAGGGCAGCGTATTGAACTCGGTGGCGGAGGTCGGCAATCCAACACGGTCGATCAGCGCGGGCGCGGCGCAGAAGGGCCCGGTCGAAAGCTTCAACGGCAGGCTTCGAGACGAATGCCTGAACGAGCACCTGTTCCCGACCCTGCGCCATGCCCGCCATCTGATTGCGGAGTGGCGCGACGACTACAACCACCACCCCCCGCACTCGAGCCTCGACGGGCTCACCCCGCGGGAGTATCACCAACGGTCAGAAGAGGACCAAAACCCTGAACAGAGCTAACCTATAAACGCGGACTCCGAGGGGAGCAGGTCACAGTTGGAGTGGCAAACTGAACGATTTCAGTTGATTAGATCCAAAATCGGTCCGCGAACGCATCAATGCAACCCAGCTCTGGGAGGCATGGATCGAGGCCGAAGATCAGCGCCGGCACAGCTTTCTCGGCTCGATGTCGTGGCGCGAGCGCAACGGCACTCGTTACTTGTACCGCAAGATCGGCAAGGTCGAACATAGCCTTGGCAAACACTCCGAAGACACCGAAGCCAGGTATGCCGCCTTCCACAGCGCCCAGGATCGCAACGCATCCCGCCTGTCTGATCTCGCAGAGGAAATGAACACCTGGGCCGCCATTCTCTGTGGCCTCGGGATGGGGCGACTTCCCCTCACCGCCGCCCGAGTGCTCCGCGAGATCCGGGCGCACGAGAAACTCTCGCCCCTGCGGATGGTCGGAACCAACGCGCTCTGTGCGTACGAAGCGCTTGGCAGCGTGCGGTTCAAGGACGGGGCCACCGCCACCGGTGACATCGACCTGCTGCAAGACGATCGACGCCGGCTGCGTCTGCTGACCGAAGAAATAGAACCCATCGGACTCAGCAAGCTGATCCAGAAGCGTGTCGGCAACAGTTTCGAACTACGTTGCCAGAACGACCTCCGCCTTACGAACTCGAAGGGATACATGGTCGAACTCATTCGGCCAGAGCCCCGCCCGATCTATCGGTCCACGCCCGGCGCGAACCCTACCGGGGCCGACGAGATATCCCCGGCGCCCGATCCGAAGTTCTGGGCCACACACAAGATCTGGTTGTCGCGCCGCGAGGATCGCGACCCCTGGCAAATCCGACCGCGACCAGCTCCAGGCGCGCACGCCCATCGACCTGCTGTCTAAGCGTTTGCCGCAATACCCGATGGATGACGCGTTCCTGTCGATTCTACCAGCAACGCTCACAGAAAACCTCCGGGAGGAGATTGCGCGATCGAGCACTGTCCGGTCCGACACCCCGAACTGGTGAGCCTCGAAAAGCTGAGCAATTAGACCGCGGATATTCCGATCAGCGCGAGGCTCCATCAGGCGGAAGGCTCGACCGGGGATCAAGGCGTCAAAGGGCCGGGTCACCGCCGGCAAGATCGGCGGCGATGCGCCTGCCTCAAAATTTGGATTTGAGGCGGACGCAGCGCTCTCGTAGCGTCGAAAGATGATCCAGACCGTCCCTTGCAGGAGCGCTCAACGCCGCCTCGGGACCATCGCCACAGCGGTGATGCCGGACGTGCAACGTCCGGCGACCACGCGGGAGAGTTGATGTGCATCCCATCCGGAACTCTTCTTGGAAAACAGAAGCGGCGAGGCGCCCTTTCCGCTTCCTGCGATTGACAACCGCCGCCCTCGTGTCGCTCTCGACACTGACCGCCTGCGCGAAACAGCCGGCGCCGGGCGTGACCGTGGATGGTCGCGAGGCAGAATGCCTGGCGCGCGCAATGTACTTCGAGTCGCACCGGTCCAGCCGGGACGGAATGGTTGCCGTCGGCAGCGTCGTCATGAACCGGGTCGACTCCGAGGCCTATCCCGGTTCCGTGTGCGCTGTCGTCGCGCAGCCAGGACAGTTCGCTCCCGGCGTCACAAGCCGGCCGATGACCAGCCGGGCCCTCCCCCTGGTCCGGGAGGCCGCGACGTCGGTCCTCGTCGGGGAACGGCATCCCCTGGTCGGCAATGCCGAGTTTTTCCACGCTGCGAGCTACAGTGCGGGTTACAACAACATGCACTACGTGCTCGTAACCGGCGGAAACGCCTTCTACGAGAAGCGCGCGCCGCACCTCGTCAAGCAACCGACGCCGCCGCGCCCAATCGAAGGGTTGACCCGTTGAAAAACCGGTAGACAGTCCGCAAGGTATTTCGTTGGTCAATGCACTGAGCTCGCAGCCGCCTGACCCTTAAACCGGCCATAGATGCTGCGCTCGAGATGCAACTCACCGAACATCATCCGTTGCGTTTTCCTTTCTGCACGGCGACAAGCATCTCGGGCCTGGGCATGGAGACTTGCATATCCTCCGGCGGAAACGGCTCAAGCCGCAGTGTCGAACTCCGGTGGATTGCCGCGTGCGACAATGCCTCGGTCGAACAAGTGCGCGATTTCGGTATCGTCCAGCCCCGTGACCTCGCTGAGGATTTCTTCGGTGTTCGCGCCAAGCACTGGCGCGGGTCGTGGCGGCTCACGGAGAAGAGCAGAAAAATCCGCCGCGTGACCCGGAACCGGAAAGCTGCCCAAACCTTCCTGCAGAAGATCTTCGAACATCGGGTTTTCGGGGCCAAGGTCGGGGTCTTCGGCAACCGCCTGTTTCGTGGTGCGGAACTTCGACCAGGTCAGTTTCGCCTTGTCGAACGCCCGGGCGACCTCATCAGAACTGCGCTCTGCGAACCAGGGTGCCAGAATGGCGGTGATCTCGGTGCGAAGCGCCCAACGCACGCCCTCATCGGCAAGATCGCATCCGGTCCTGCGGGCGAGCGCCGCCAACTCGGCGTCCTTGTCCGTGGTGCTCACAAGCCCTTTCCATTGTCGGCTGGTAAGGCCGATGACCATGATCCGCGCGCCGTCTGCGCAAACGAAATCCTGCCCGTAGGCACCGTAAAGCGCATTCCCCGATTTCCCACGCTCGGCTTCGTTCAGAACCGCATCGCCGATCATGCCGAGGTGTCCGAGCGTGGCGGCTGCGATGTCTTTCAAGGTAAGGGTCACTTCCTGACCTTCTCCCTTGCGCAAGCGGTGTCGTTCCGCGGCCAGCACAGAAGAGACACACGTGTGGCCCGCGATCAGATCCCAAGCGGGCAGCGCATTCGCCACCGGGCCCTCATGGTCTTCGGGTCCGGTAATGTCGGGGATTCCAAGGGCCGGGTTCACCGTGTAGTCAACTTGGGGCCGCCCATGCCGGTCACCGAGGAGCGTGACCATGATCAGGTCCTTGCGATGCTGGCTTAGCGTTTCGTAGTCCATCCAGCCGCGCACGCGCAGGTTCGTCAGAAACACACCGGCATCCTTGCCCGGAGCCGTGATGGTGCGGGTGATCAGCTCGCGGCCTTCGGGACGGCTCATGTCGACGGCAATGGATCGCTTGCCCTTATTGAGCCCGGCCCAGAACAGGCTCTTTCCCAAGGGTGCAAGGGGCCAGCGACCGGAATCGAGACCGCCCTGCAAGCGGTCGAAGCGGATCACGTCCGCGCCCATTTGCGCAAGCGTCATGCCTGCCAGCGGCACAGCCACGAAGGCCGACCCTTCCACGACGCGAAGTCCATCGAGTATTCCGGCCATTTCAACCCTCCCAATCTGCCGTAGCCGTCAGACATTGATGTCCGGCGGCGGCCAGCGTGCACATTTGCAAGCCTCCGGTTTCGGTTTGCGTTGCAACCAGCCGCATGTCGCCATCGGCAAACATCGGATGCACACCTCGGAAGCCGAAGCGCGTTGGCGGCCGACCTTTCCAGGCCGTCGCCTCCGCCATCAGGAGGTTCGCCTGCAAGGGGCCTTGCACCACAAGACCCGGGTAGTTCTCGACCTCGCGCGAATACGGCAGGTCGTAGTGAATACGATGGGCGTTGAAAGTGATGGCCGAGTAGCGGAAGAGAAACGCGCTCGAGACGGGCTGCACCATGTCGAAAGCCAGATCTTCCTTGGGTGCGGGTTTTTTGGGTGGACCAACGAAGCTTGGCGCGATGGGCAGATAGACGATCGACTGCGTCTCCTCCACGGCAAGTCCGCGCGTGGTTCGGAGTTCGTGGTTGACCGTGACGAAAACCATGCCACCGGTGGAGCCTTGTTTCTCGTCGACGGAAACAATGACCGAAAGCTTTTCGATTTCTTCGCCGACGCGCAGCTCGTCCCGGAACTTCAACTCTCCACTGGCCCACATGCGCCGCTCGAAGGGCACCGGCGGGAGAAATCCTCCGATAGCCGGATGCCCGTCGGCGCCAAGCTCCTCCATGCCGGCTGTGGGCGGGAAGGCATACCAGTGCCACAGCGGCGGCATCGCTTCGCATTCCTCGCGACAGGGTCTGCCAGGGCGTGCGAGCGTCGCGTGAATTGTCCGTGCAACGGAAGGTGGGACGGTGCCGATCTGAGTCTCGCGACCTCCGATCCACTTCGACAGGTCCGGCCTATCCGCAACCCCGTCTTTGGAACCGGAGCTCGCGCCCATGAAACCGGCAACGCCCATCGTGACGTTACGCCGCCTCGGAAACACGGGAGAGCAGTCGTGCGACGGTCTCCCCCATGGCTGAAGGATTCGGCGTCACTTCGATCCCGACAGAACTGAGAAGCGCCACTTTCTCCTGCGCACTTTCTCCGAAGGCCGAGATGATCGCGCCGGCGTGTCCCATCTGGCGGCCCTTGGGTGCGGCGAGGCCGGCGACATAGGCTGCGACCGGCTTGGTCATGTGATCGCGGACATAGGTGGCGGCTTCCGCTTCCTGCGGCCCGCCGATCTCGCCGATCATCATGACGGCGTCCGTCTCCGGGTCGGCTTCGAACATTTCGAGGATGTCACGGAACGACGACCCGTTGATCGGATCGCCGCCGATGCCGATGGAGGATGACACGCCGATCCCAAGCGCCTGCATCTGCGACGCGGCCTCATAGCCGAGCGTGCCGGAGCGACCGACGATCCCGACGCGTCCGGGCGTGTAGATATGGGGTGGCATGATGCCCATGAAGGCCTTGCCGGGGCTTATGATGCCGGCACAATTGGGACCGATCAGCCGCATCTTCCGTTCGCGAGGAAAGCGGCGAAGGAACCGTTTGACCCGCATCATGTCCTGAGCGGGAATGCCATCGGTCACGCAAACCGCGGTGCGGATACCCGCCTCGGCCGCCTCCATCATCGCGTCGGCGGCGGTTGGGGGCGGGACGAAAATGAGACTTGCCTCGGCACCGGTCTCGGCCACCGCCTCGCGCATCGTGTTGAACACCGGGCGGTTGAGGACCGTCGTTCCGCCCTTGCCGGGTGTTACGCCTGCGACGACCTTGGTGCCGTATTCGATCATTTCCTGGGCATGGAACTGCCCGATCCGGCCCGACAGGCCCTGAACGACGACGCGCGTCTCTTTCGAGATGAGAATGGCCATGGTCTTTCCTCCTATTGCGCCGCGATGCCCTGAGCCCGGGCGGCCACGGCTGCTTCGGCCGCTTCCGCCAGAGTTGCCGCGACAACGATCGGCAGACCACTTTCGGCGATGAGCCTGCGCCCGGCTTCGACGTTTGTTCCCGCCAGGCGAACGACCACCGGCACGTTCAGGTTCAGGTCGCGGTACGCCTGGATCACGCCGTTGGCGATCCAGTCACAGCGATTGATGCCCGCGAAGATGTTGACGAGGATGACCCGCACGTTGGTATCCGACAGAACCGTCCGGAAGGCTTGGCAGACACGCTCCGGGCTGGCGCCACCGCCGATATCCAGAAAGTTCGCAGGCGCGCCCCCGGCAAGCTGGATCATGTCCATCGAGGCCATGGCAAGACCCGCCCCGTTGATGATGCAGCCGATATCGCCATCGAGGCCCACGTATGCAAGATTGTGATCGAAGGCATAGCTTTCGCGCGGGTCTTCCTGCCCCGGATCGCGGAGTGCGGCGATCTCCGGCCTGCGAAAGAGCGCATTCGTGTCAAACGACATCTTGGCATCCAGCGCCACGAGTGTTCCGTCCGGTCGGACAACCAGCGGGTTGATCTCGACCATCATGGCGTCGAGATCGCGATAGGCGCGGTAGCAGGCCCGAAGGACCGTCACCATCTCGCTGATCTGCGCGCCGGAGAGCCCAAGCCGGAAGGCCAGTTCACGCGCATGAAAATCCGCAAGACCCACGGCGGGATCGATCACCATGCGGATCAGGCTGTCAGGGGCCTCTTCTGCCAGATCCTCGATCTCCATCCCGCCACTGGCCGAGGCGACGATCATGATGCGTTCACTCTTCCGGTCCAAAACGAAACCGAGGTAGAGTTCGCGATCGATGTCGGAGGCTTCCTCGACCCAGAGCCGGTCTATGCGTTTGCCATAGGCGCCGGTCTGCTTGGTCACAAGGGTCTGGCCTAGAAGCTCGATGGCGAAGGCCCGCGCGGCTTCGGGATCATCGCAGAGCTTCACGCCGCCCGCTTCTCCGCGCCCGCCGGAATGCACTTGCGCCTTGATCACCGCGCGTCCGCCCAGTTCACGTGCCCGAAAGGCCGCCTGTTCGGGCGAATAGGCAAGGCCGCCGCGAGGAACCGGCACACCGAACTCGCCGAGAATGGCTTTGGCCTGATGTTCGTGAATGTCCACGTCCGATCCTCCTTCGGCTGCGTCTAGGCGTTGGTGACGGATTTCGCGGCGATGGCGTTGGCCGTGTCGATCACGTTGCGCGCCATCTTCTCACTCGCCGCGTCAATCATCTTGCCGTCGAGACTTGCCGCGCCGCGACCGGCGGCTTCTGCATTCTTCAGCTCTTCGATGATCCGTTGCGCCTTCGAAACTTCTTCTTCGGGCGGGCTGAAAACGTCGTTGGCCATTGCGATCTGGTTTGGGTGGATCGCCCATTTGCCCTCGCACCCGAGCGCTGCGGCACGACGCGCCCCGGCGACGTAGCCTTCCGGGTCACTGAAGTCACCGAACGGTCCATCTATGGCGCGCAGGCCATAGGCGCGACAGGCGATCACCATGCGGGTGATCGACGCGTGCCATTGATCGCCCGGGTAATCGGGGTTCAGACCCCCGATGTTCACCGTCCGCGCCCTCATGCTCGCGGCGTAGTCCGCCACGCCGAAATGCAGAGCCTCCAGGCGGCCTCCGAACTGCGCGATCGCCTCGACATTTGCCATGCCGAGCGCGGTTTCGATCAGCGCTTCCAGCCCCACACGCGTCTCTACGCCCGTACCCTGTTCGATCTGGTTCACAAGAGCTTCGACGACGTAGAGGTCAGATGGCACGCCGACCTTCGGCACGAGCAGCGTGTGCACCCGGTCGCCGGCCTTCTCCATGATGTCGACAACATCGCGGTACATGTAGTGCGTATCGAGCCCGTTGATCCGCACGGAGACCGTCTTACCGCGATCCGCCCAGTCGATGTCGTTCAGTGCCGCCACCGCATTCCTGCGGGCTTGCTCTTTTTCAGGGGGTGCAACGGCATCTTCCAGGTCGAGGAACACGAAATCTGCGGCGCTTTCCGCTGCCTTTTCGATCATCGCTGCATTCGAAGCGGGAACCGCAAGTTCGGAACGCTGCAGACGCTGGCGTCGCAGGGGATGAAGAGTGTGAGACATGAGGTCTCCTCTGAATGTGCTGGTCGGCGGTGCGCCGAAGGTTACTCGGCCGCGACGCGCAAGGACGGCCGCGCCACATCGGCGTTGGCGTACCAGGCCTGCGCGGCACCAACTCCGGATCCGAGTTGAAGTGCGACACCGGCGCGATAGAGCGCCATTTCCGCAATCGACAGGGCCGTCAGGCACATGCCCTCGTTCAGATCACCCAGATGGCCGATGCGGAAGGCTTTGCCCTGCAAAGGCCCTAGACCGCTTCCGAACGACGTTTTGAAGTCCTCGTAGGCGATCCGAAGCACGTCGCGCGCGTCGATCTCCTGGGGCACGCGGATCGCCGAAACCGTGTCCGAATACAGCGTGTGGTGCTCGGCCACGAGCGGCAGACCCCACGCCGCGATCCCGCGCCTGACGCCCTCGGCAAGCCGGTGATGCCGGGCGATCACGTTGTCCAGGCCTTCCTCCGCGATCCTGTCGAGCGAACGGCGCAAACCGTGGAAAAGCTGCGTCGGCGGCGTGTAGGGGAAATAGCCGTCGGCATTCAGCTTCAGCATGTCGGAAAATTCGAAGTAGGCGCGGCGCATGGTGGACGTCTTCGCGGCATCGAGTGCCTTTTCGCTGATCCCCAGAACCCCGAGGCCGGCAGGCAGCATCAGACCCTTTTGACTGCCGGTGACGATCAGGTCGACGCGCCATTCGTCCATACGAAAATCGATTGATGCGACCGACGAGACTCCATCGACGAACAGAAGCGCGTCGTGAAAACTCTCGTCAAGCGCGCGGCGCACGGCCGCCACGTCAGAGGTCACGCCGGTGGCGGTTTCGTTGTGGGTAACGAAGACCGCCTTGATCTCGTCCTTGCTGTCGTTTCCGAGGTGGCGAGAGATTTCCTTGACGGGCGTGCCTGCCCCCCAGGGAACGTCGATCACGTCCACCTCGAGACCGAGACGCTGCGCCATTTCCACCCACAGCGAAGAGAACTGGCCGAACCGCGCCATGAGCACCTTGTCGCCCGGATTGAGGGTGTTGGTGATGGCGGCCTCCCAGCAGCCAGTTCCCGATCCGGGAAAGAACATCACCGTGCCGGTCTCGGTCCTGAAGACCGACTTCATGTCGCGGAACAGCCCGAGCGTCAGATCACCGAAATCCGGTGCGCGCATGTCCTGCATCGGCACGTTCATCGCCTGACGCACGGTTTCGGGAACGTTTGTCGGGCCGGGAATGAAAAGATGCGAAAAACCTGTTTGCACGATGCTGTCCTCCTTGTCGCTCCTTTCATTAGGGCCGCGAGAGGCGATGCTGCAAAAGCAATCGGGTTCTGCTGTGAACGCGGATATTCACATGCGTATAAACTTGTGAAGTTGTGAAAATTGGCGTATTGAAAACTATGAAGACTTTTATTGGACCGCGACTCAGGCGCCTTCGGAGCGAGGCCAATGAAACGCAGGCCCAGATGGCCCGCACGTTGGGTATCAGCACATCCTATGTGAACATGCTGGAAAAAAACGAGCGCAGCGTGTCCGTCGCCGTGCTTCTTCGTTTGTTCGACGCTTATGGCGTTGACTGGAGAGAGATCGCCGACGAGGACGATGCCGCAACGCTTACAAGCCTGCGCGCTGCGTTCCAGGATCCCTTGTTCTCAGAGCATTCTCCCGACCTCCCGCAACTGCGCGCCCTGATGTCTCACGCACCGGACATTGCCCAAAACTTTCTCCAGCTTCATGGCGCCTACCGTGCCGCGACCGAAAAGCTGCTGGTTCTGAGCAATGCAAGCGAAAGCGATCTGACAATTCTGCGCGCGTCCCCGGAGGCCGTCGTGCATGATTTCTTTCGCAACAACAAAAACCACTTCCCCGAACTGGAAGCCGCGGCCCTGGAGTTCTGGAACGGTCAGCGGGTTGAGAATGACGACCAATACGCTGCGCTGAAACAGCGCCTCGAGGAACATTTGGGCCTCAAGACACGTGTCGTTCCGGTCGCCGACATGCCCGGGACACTCCGGGAACTGGACGAAGGCCGCCGCGAGGTCCGACTTTCGGAAGGACTTGACCACCCCAATCGGGTTTTCCAGCTCGTTCATATCATCGGATTGCTCGAGCGGCGGGATGTCATCCAGTCCATCCTGTCGCGGTTGAAGTCCGACGATCCGCAAGGACTGAACCGATGCCGCGTAGAGCTCGCAAACTATTTCGCCGCCGCTGTTCTGATGCCCTACGAAGGCTTCCTGGCCGAGGCGCTGAAGTGCAAATACGATTTCGCGCATCTGTCCCTGCGCTTTGGCGTCAGCTTCGAGCAGGCCTGCCACCGAGCCACGACACTTCAGCGCGAAGGCGCAGAGGGTGTCCCGTTCTTTTTCCTCAGGATCGACAAGGCCGGGAACGTGACCAAGCGCTTCAATTCGACCGGCTTTCAACTGGCCGAGTATGGTGGTGCCTGTCCTCGGCTTGATCTGCACACCTCGTTCAGAAGCCCCGGCACGATCATGCCCCAGCTCGTGGAGATGCCCGACGGCGGGCGCTTTTTCGTTTTCTCCCGCACCGTGAACCGTCCGCGATACACGCGGCACACGCAGGACAAGCGGTTGGTCGTTGCGATGGGCTGCAGCATCGAACATCTGCAGGCAATCGGATACGCCGAAGGCATCGGGAAGTCTGATGCAAGCGTCACGAAGGTCGGCATCAACTGCCGCATCTGCCCGCGCGCCAACTGCGACCAGCGCGCCCACAATGCGATGATCCTGAACCAGCCCGTCGATGTTCGCCGCCGTGGGGCGACAAGATACTCAACTTAGGGACACATCACACCGCCGGCCAACGACGATGTCGGTCCCCGCGCCTGATCTGCAAAAGCGACGGATCTGTCCCGATCGCTCCCGGATAGCTTTGACCGAAGGGAGTCCGCGCATTTTTTCATGAGCGGTTTTGTCTTGGGCCTGGATCGATAGCGTCATCAGCAAGCATGATCGTTGGTATCGTGGTGTCCTCGTTCTCGATGCACCACTTGAAGAATTGGCAACAAGTCTCGAATGAGCGGCCAGTGCGGAGACAGTCAAAGGTTTCGCGGTCGGCCGGAGCATCTTCGGAGACACTGCCCGCTCATGGCTCGCAGGCGAGATGATGGGCGAAGTCGCTGTGAAGGAAATGGTTCTTCGGTTCTAGATCCTGATTGAGGCGTGGCTTGCTGCACGAAAACGCGCCGAGTCTCATTCTGCTCAAGAGAGTACCGTCTGCCTGGCTCCGTTTGGAGGTCAGTCGGCCGAGGCAATCCGTTCCCGGCGCCCCAGTTCATGAGACCGGTAGGCCGCCTCTTCGGTCCGGGCCACGACGGCATAGTCGCGCGCCTCGTTCTCCAGCGGGGCGCCGTCAATGAGGTGAGCGACGACGTGTCGGTTCAGGGCCATTACGCAATCCCCAGCGAACCCCGGCCATTCCTGCGCCTTCAGGATGGTGCGCGCCGTTCCGGTCCCGAAGCGGCGCAGCCGGACCTCTCCATCGCCGGTCAGAGTCATGGCGCCGCCGGTGCCTTCCAGCAGTGCCTCACCCAGGGTCAGGCGCAGGTTTTCGGCGGCATGGTCGAGCAGGCGGTTGCCATCGAAAAGCGCGCGGCGTCCGCCTTCGTGCTCCATGAGCAAATAGCCAGCGTCCTCGCCTGCGATCGCGGGGTTGAGCTGCCGCAGGTCGGCGATGACCGAGGAGGGCGGACCGAGCATGAACCGGAACGTGTCGATCCAGTGCACACCGGTTTCCCGGATCAGGAACCGGGGCATTTTCTGGAAATAGGGCTGGCGGTCGAGGTAGGCTTGCGGGCCCTGTCCATCACCCGTCCTGAGGCGGAAGGTCATCTGCATGGGATCGCCGATGTCGCCCGCTTCGAGCGCGTCACGCATCCGCCTGTACCAGGGCTGAAACCGGAAGTTCTCGTGGATGACGAGACGCACACCGCGGGCTTCCGCACGGGCCGTGACGGCAGCGGCCTCGTCCGGCGAGGTGCAGAACGGCTTTTGGCAGATGACCAGCGGGACACCGGCCTCGAGCGCGAGGTCCACGGCGGCAGCGTGGCTGGGCGGCGGTGTCACGATATCGAGGATATCGGGCGCGACGGCATCCAGCAGCGCCTCGAGCGACGCGAAGGCCGGGGCGCCGCTGGCGGCGGCCCGTTCGATCTGCGCATCCGCCACGGCAACGAGGTCGACCGCTTCGATCCGAGACCAGGCATCGTGGTGAAACCGCGCGAAGTATCCCGCGCCAAGACAAGCGACCTTGAGCATCCTGCCACCCCTTTCGCGGTTCACCGACCGCACCACCAACACAACTTGATTGACAAACACATTAATGAATGCATTGTAAAACACAATATTGGATTGAGACTGGGAGGTTTATCCATGACACTCGATACCCTAGGCAAGCGCCTGCTGACAGGGATTGCCTTTGCCGCGTTGTTTGCCGGAGCCGCGCCCGCGCAGGAGGTCCTGCGTTTCAGCCATACCGACAATCCCGGAGGATCGCGGCAGGCCGCGGCGGAAGTGTTTGCCGAAAAGGTCTCCGAATATACCGAAGGCCGGTACGAAGTGCGCATTTTCCCCGCTGGCCAGCTTGCCAACGACCCCAAGGCCATAGAACAGCTGCAACTCGGCGGCATCGACTTCACCGTCTCGGCCACCGGATCCTACGCGACACACCTTCCGTCCCTGAACCTGACGGCAATGCCGTTTCTCGTGGACACCTACGAGCAGGGCTGGGAGCTCTATGACAACTCCGAATGGCTTCAGGGCGAGTTCGAAAAGCTGCCCGAAAAGGGCTTCCGCGTCCTTTCGACCTGGGAGGCGGGGTTCCGCAGTTTCACCACCAACGAGCCGCTGGAAGGTCCGGCGGATGCGGAAAACATGAAGATGCGGGTGTTCCCGAACGATATGATCCGCTGGACCATGGAGGAGATCGGTTTCCAGACCGTCGTGATGCCGATCACCGACGTCTACCTGGCGATCCAGCAAGGCACGGTGAACGGGCAGGAGAACCCCGTCGACACGATCAATTCGCTGCGTTTCTTCGAGGTGGCGCCCTACATCACGCTGACCCGCCACGTCTATTCGCCGCTGCCGCTGACCGTGGCCGAGGCGACCTGGCAGGAGTTTTCGGACGAGGACAAGGACGCGGTGCAGCGCGCGGCCGACGAGGCAGCCGCCTTCAGCCGTGATCTGGTGAAAAACTCCGTCGATCAGCAACTCGAAGAGATGAAGGCCGCCGGAGCGACCGTATCGGTGCCCGAAATCGGCCCGTTCCGCGAAGCCGTAGCGCCGGTTTACGACAAGGCGAAAGAGGTCTACGGCGCCGAGGCGGTCGACAAGATCCTGTCCGACGCCGCCGCGATCCGCGAGGCCATGCCGGGCAGCTGAAGACCGGCCAAGTCATCCCCCGGGGCGGACGCCGCCCCGGGGCTTTTGCGATCGGAGCGTCTCTCTTGAACCCCACCCGCGAGCTTCCCATGCCGCTGACGATCCTCAGCCGGCTGATCGACTTCGCGCTGGCCCTCGGCGGGCTTGCGATCGTTGCGCTGGTCTTCGGCAATGCCTTCCTGCGCGGCGCCGCGGGCTTCGACCTGGCGTGGTCACTCGAGGTGACGGCGTTCCTGTTGCTCTGGACGACATTCCTCGGCTGCGCCGCCGCCACCGCGCGCGGCGTTCACATGCGGGTCACCGAGATCGCCGATAGCCTTGTCCCGCGCGCCGCGGCACCCTGGGTTTCGTTCGTGATCGATCTGATCGTCATCGCGATCCTGCTCTCGCTTATCTGGCAGGGCTGGAACATCTCGACCCACACCTGGGCGCAGAAATCCACGGTGCTCTACTGGCCGATCGGCCTGCTTTACGCCTCGATGCCCGTCGGCATGGCTCTGACGCTGGTTTTCCAGCTCTTTCACACCTGGACCGGCCTGCGCGATCGCAGGATCGCGGGGCCCGCGCACTCGGACGGTGGAGACCCCCAACCGTGATCCTTTTGTTTGTCGTCTTCGTCTTTCTCGTCTCGGTGTTCATCGGTGTGCCGCTGGTCTGGGCAATTCTGCTGACCTCGATCCTGCCGATTATCGTCTTCGATCTCGGCTACCCGCTGCAGGCGCTTTATCTCAATTTCATCGGCGGGGTGGAGCCGAACCACTTTCTCGCCATTCCGTTGTTCATCGTCGCCGGAGAGCTGATGAGCCGCGGCGGCGTGGGTGAGCGGATCATCGAGTTTGCGCGCAACGCCTTCGGGTTCATGGCCGGCGGGCTCGGCATGGTCGTCGTCGGCGCCAGCATGATCTTCGGGGGCATCTCGGGGTCGGCCATTGCCGACAGCGCCGCGATCGGTTCGGTGATGATCAAGAACATGGCCAAACAGGGCTATGCGCGCCCCTTCGCCGCCGGCCTTGTCGCTGCCGCCGGCACCATCGGCATCATCATTCCGCCGTCGATCCCGATGCTCATCTACGGCTTTGTCGGCAATGTCAGCGTGGCCGAGTTGTTCCTGGCCGGAATGGTGCCGGGTCTACTGTTCGGCCTGTTTTTCATGGCGGTCTGTTACTGGGTGGGAAAATCCACCGGATGCGACCCGGGCGGTCGGACGGTGAGTCGCGCCGAGTTGTGGCGCTCCTTCGTGCAGACGGCCCCGGCGCTCTTCATGCCGATCCTGATCCTCGGCGGCATCTTCTCGGGCTGGGTGACGCCCACCGAGGCGGCAGCGCTGGCGGTGGTCTACGGGCTGATCGTCACGATGGGCGTCTACCGTGACTTTCGCATCCGCGATCTGCCTGCCCTGATGGTCGATGCCTTCGTTATCTCGGCGACCGTGATGGTCGTGATCGGCGCGACGACCGTGCTGGGATGGCTCATCACGCTCGAACAAATGCCACAGATCCTCGTCGCCTTCGTGCAGGATTTCAGCTCATCGCCTTGGGTTTTCTTGCTGCTGGTCAACATCGTGCTGCTGATCTTGGGCCTGGTTCTGGACCCGGTGCCTGCGATTCTGCTGACCGCGCCGCTGTTCTTGCCGACGGCGCAGACCTTCGGCGTCGATCCGGTGCACCTGGGCGTTATCATGACCTGCAATGTGGCCGTCGGCCTCTTCACGCCTCCGGTCGGGGCAACGCTCTACGTGGCCTCCAGGATCTCCGGCGACGGCGTGCTGAGCATCGCGCGGGCAATGGCGCCGCTCTATATCATGGCGATCGCGGCCCTCATGCTTGTGACCTATGTTCCGGCAATCTCGATGACGATGGTGCATCTCTTCCGTTAGGGTCGGGGGAGGGAGCCGGGAAAGGAGGCGACATGGAAGACTGGCAGGTCTACGCGGTCCGCTACGCCGAGCGCAACGAACGGACACGGGCCGACAGCTTCCTGTTCGACGCATCTCACGACACACCGCATCCGATGGACTACTACGTCTGGGTGCTGCGCCGGGGCGGCGAGACGATCCTGGTCGACACCGGCTACGACCGGGCGGAGGGTGCGACCCGCGGACGCCCGATCCTGATGGAGCCGGCGGAGGCGCTTGCGCCTCTGGGGATCACGCCGGACCGGATCTCCTCGATCATCGTGACACATCTGCACTATGACCACGCCGGCGGGCTGCATCTGTTTCCCAATGCCACGTTGCATCTGCAGGCAGCCGAGATGGCCTATGCCACCGGTCCCTGCATGTGCCACGACGCCTTGCGACACCCCTATACCGGCGAGCATATTTGCGAAGCGGTGCGTCGCCTGCATCGCGGTCAGGTGATTTTTCACGACGGGGATGCCGAGATCGCGGAAGGTGTCAGCCTGCACCGGATCGGCGGCCATTCGCGGGGACTTCAGGCCGTCCGGGTGCGCTGTGCCGCGGGGTGGCTGTGTCTCGCCTCGGACGCGGCGCACTTCTACGAGAACTTTCTGGAGAACCGGCTTTTTCCAATCGTGGTGGATGCCGAGCACATGTTACAGGGGTTCAGTACCATCCAGCGCCTTGCCACGTCACCGCAGCTTGTGGTGCCGGGCCACGATCCTCTGGTCCGGCACGCGTTCCCGCAGGCAGACCATGCGGATCACATCTTTCGGCTCGACAATGGTCCCGCGAAACGCTTGTTTTGATCTGACAGATGGAGGAGATGCCCCCGTTTCGCGCGGGGCAGATGCAGCAAAGATGGACGTGAAGCGCAAGGTGTCCCGTGTGGACGAGGCCTATGACCGCCTCAAGTCGGAGATTCGCACGAACGCCATGCCGCCGGGGTTCCAGGCCACCGAGCCCGAGATCGCGTTGCGCCTCGGCATGAGCCGGACACCCATCCGCGAGGCCCTGATCCGCCTCGATGCCGAGGGCCTCGTGGAGTTGAAGCCCCGCCACGGCGCACGGGTTCTGCCGATTTCTGCAGAGGACATGCGCGAGATCTACGGCCTGCTGATTTCGATCGAGCCCGATGCCGCCGCCGACCTGGCCGCCCTCGGTCGCCCTGCGGCGGAGCTTCGGCCCCTGGAAAAGGCGATGCGCGACATGGAGCAGGCACTCGACGCCGGCAGCCTGGACGACTGGGCCGCCGCGGACGACCGGTTTCACCAGACCATGCTCGAACTGTCGGGCAACAAGCGGCGCGAGGCCTTCGTCAAGCGGCTGTTCGACCAGGTGCATCGGGCCCGGATCGTGACCTTGCGGCTGCGCAAGCCGCCGGTGCAGTCGACCGAGGAACACCGCGACATCCTGGAGCAGATCAAGGCTGGAAACGTCGAAACGGCGCGGCGCTCTTTCCGCGCCCATCGCGAGCGCACCGCCGCAGAACTGATGGCGATCCTCGTGGACTTCCGGATGCCGCAGCTCTAGCGCGTTCCGACAATGACCTCGTCGAAGCAGACAATGGTCTTTCCCGTCACCAAGTCCCGCACTGCCGCGTCGAACTCCTGGAAATGGGCCGAGGCAAGGTGGCTGTCGAAGGCGGCCTTGTCGGCGTAGATCTCGTATAGAAAAACCACGTCCGGCCGGGCGCCGTCGCGGCAGATGTCGAAGGTAACGCACCCTTCCTCTTCGGAGAGCGAGGTTTCGGCCTGCCGTTTCATGAGCGGCAGGAAGGCGTCGATCTGGTCGGAAACGATTTCGAAGGTCACGGTGACGGCGAACATGGGGCTTGTCCTTCAGCTGATGGTGGGGAAGCGGTGGTGTATCTCGGCCATCTGCGCAGGCGACAGAGGCCGGGTGCGCATGCTGCGCAAGGCAAGGAAAAGCTTGGCTGTCATCTCGAGCTCCTCGATGGCGTGGACGGCGTCGGTCAGCGACTTTCCTGCCACCACCGGACCGTGGTTGGCCAGACGCACCACGTGATGTTTCCCCGCCATCTCCCCGACCGCCCGGGCGAGGTCGATGTCGCCGGGCGGAAAGTACGGGATCAGGGGCAGGGTGCCGATCCGCATGACAAAATATGCGGTCAGCGGCGGCAGCACATCGGCGTGATCGATGTCGTTGAGGCAACTGACCGCGACGGAATGGGTGGAATGCAGATGCGCGATCGCCCGGGCATCCGGGCGCTGGCCGTACATCGCAGAATGAAGAAAGGACTCCTTGGTCGGAACATCGCCCCCGATATGCGTTCCCGTGCTGTCGAGCCGCGAAATCCGGGCCGGATCGAGATCTCCGAGGCTCGCGCTGGTGGGCGTCATCAACCAGCCGTCCTCTGTCTTGACCGAGATGTTGCCGGTGGAGCCGAAGGTCAGCCCACGGTCGAACAGCGATTTGCCCAGCCGGGCGATGTCATCACACAGCGATGTTTCGCTCATGTCAGCATCTCGAAGGCGTCCTGGAAGAAAGTCTCGGACCCGAAGTTCCCGGACTTGAGCGCCAATGCGAGAGGCGCCGCGCCCAAGGCATCGCACCAGGGCACACCGGGCGCGATCTGCGGGCCGATGCGCAGCGACGTGGCGCCGAGGGCGGTGACGACGGCGCCTGCGGTCTCGCCTCCCGCGACGACGATGCGGTCGAACCCCTTGCCATGAAGCTGGCGGGCTATGCCGCTGAGCGTATCCTCCACCAGCGCACCGGCGCGTTCGGCCCCGTAGCGGGCTTGGGTCGCGGCGACCTCTTCCGGATCGGCGCTGCCGTAGATCAGCACCGGGGTGTCGTCCGGTTGCGCCATGGTCCATTCGACGGCAGCAGCGACCGCGCCTCCTGCGGCTGCGGCATCCACGTCGATCTTGCGCGTGGGCCATGTGTCTTTGACGCGGGCGATCTGCGCGCGCGTTGCGCTCGAACAGCTTCCCGCGAGCACCAGCGACCGGCCTGCGGCGCGCGGCAGCGCGGGTGCGGATGCCGTACCGATTCTTCCGGACCGGCGCAGGTTGGTGGGCAGACCCGTGGCGATGCCGGAACCGCCGGTGACAAGCCCGTGATCCGCTGCCGCCGTGCCAAGCTGGCGCAGGTCGTCATCGGTCAGCGCATCCGCAACGGCGTAGCGGTGGCCGGCTGCCGCCAGGTCTGCAATCCGCGTACGGATCGCTTCGGGGCCGGCCCGCACGGTCTGCAGCGCGATCAACCCGCATTTGTGCCTGCTTTGCGCCTGCATGAGCCGGATCAGGCTGGAGTCGCGCATCGGTGTGAGCGGATGATCCTTCATCGAGCTTTCACCGAGCGGCAGCTCATGGACGAAGAGTGTACCCTGGTAGACGGTGCGGCCATTTGCCGGGAAGGCCGGGCAGACCAGCGCAAGAGGGGTGTCCGTCGCCGTCAGCAACGCGTCGGCTACCGGCCCGATGTTGCCGCGCGGGCTTGAATCGAAGGTCGAGCAATACTTGAAGACGATCTGCGTTGCGCCGCGTCCGCGCAGCCAGTCGCATGCGGCGACAGACTGCCTTACCGCCAGGCCGGGTTCGCAGGTGCGCGACTTCAACGCAATGACCACGGCATCGGCGTCGCCGGTGTCGGTGTCGTCGTCCGGCAGGCCCAGCACCTGGACCACGCGCATGCCCTCGGCCACCAGCGTGCTGGCAAGGTCGGTGGCGCCGGTGAAATCGTCGGCAATGGCTCCGAGAACGATTGTCACGGGTCTATTCGGAGATGATCGCCATGAGTTCGGAGGTCACGGCCCGCGTCCCCATGTCACCGCCGAATTCCATCGGCCGGAGCCGGTTCGCGGCAAATCCGCTTTCGACCGCGTCCTCGACGATCCGGGCGGCGTCCGCATAGGCTGTTTGGCCCGACTTCTCGCCCAGGTAGTCCAACATGAGGGCGCCTGAAAGGATCGCTGCGAGCGGGTTGGCCTTGTCCTGCCCCATGATGTCCGGCGCCGAGCCATGAGCGGGCTGGAACAGGCCGGTCTGGTCTCCGATTTCGGCACAGCAGGCCATGCCCATTCCACCCACAAGGCCCCCGGCGAGGTCCGACAGGATATCGCCGAACATGTTCTCCATGACCAGAACGTCCGAGTCCCACGGGTGCCGGATGAGATCGAGTGCCTGGGCGTCCACGTATTGATAGGACACCTCGATGTCCGGGTAATCCGGACGTATCTCGTCGAAGATCTTGCGAAAAAAGGCCATCGAGGTGAAGACGTTCGCCTTGTCCACGCAGGTCAGCTTGCCGGCCTTGCCTCGCGCCTTGCGCTTGCGGGCGAGTTCGAAGCCGAAACGGTGCAGCCGTTCGGTCGTGGCACGGGTGATGAGAAGCTTGTCGATCACCTGCTCGTCGCCGGTGACTTCGCTGCGGCCATGCACGGCGGCGGAATAGAACAGCCCCTCGGTGCTTTCGCGCAGGATCACCATATCGATTTCGGCGGCGCGGGGATCGGCCAGCCTCTGCGGGGCATTGGGATATGCGCGCACCGGGCGCACGCCCGCATAAAGACCGAACCGGTCGCGCAGGCGCAGGTGCGGGCTGATCTCGGTTCCGTCGGAGTGGCGGACGGCAGGCAGGCCGATGGCGCCAAGAAAGATGGCGTCGGCCTGTCCGGCCAGCTCTTCGCCGCCGGGCTGAATGTCGTGTCCGGTCTCACGGAAATAGTGCGCACCGGCATCGATCTCTTCGTAGCGCGGGGCCGGTGCGCCAGCGCGCGACAGCGACTTTTCCACGATGGCCGTCGTCGCGTTCGAGACATCGACGCCGATCCCGTCTCCGCGGATCAGGGCAATGCGCATACCTTCGGCCATCAATTTCGTCCTTCCTCCGATCGCCGCCGCAGCGGCCGGTTTGCGGCACGGCAACATCGACCGATGCGATGCAATCGCCCTGCACTCCAAGCCAGCGTCAGTCCAAATCGTACCTTCGACAGCAAACTCGCACCGATCCACAGCGCAGTCAATTCATTAATGCATGCATTGGTGGGTGCATTTATGATCTGAAACAACTTTCCGTCTGCGAGCGAGGGCAGCTTTGCGTGCCGAAGCCGTCACGGCCGCAACCTCTTGAGAATGAGAACTGCAAACTCAAAAGGCTGGTCGCGGATTTGACGCCGGACAAGACCATGCTTCGGGACGCGCTCGGAAAAAGAGAACACCGGCGAAGACGTGCCGCGTTTCATCGATCTTGCGACACCGGTGCGAGATTGGGGCGGAGAAACTATTGGCGTGGCCGGTGTGCACATCGATTTCGCCTGGGCGGTGCGGGTGTGGACCGAAGCGGCGCGGGAACTCGGTGTCGACCTTTTCCTTTTGGATTCCAACGGAAGCGTGGTCGCGGCGTCCTCGGATGCCGCACCGGACCTCGCGGAATTGCAGATCCTGCGCGCCGCGAGCACCGGAGTTGCGGCCCAGGGCCGCGAGACCTGGCCAGATGGCCGCGACTATTTCTCTTCGCTGGTCCCGCGCATCTCCTACGAGGATCTGCCGAACTTCGGCTGGCGACTTTTGGCGCGTCTCGACGCAGACGCCTTTCGTCCCGACCTGAGCAGCCTGCGGGCTGCCCTGTCGTGGACGGTTCTCGCAATGCTTCTGGTGCTGATCGTGCTGACGGCCGCGTTCATTCTGTTCTTTATCCGGCCCATCGAGGATCTCGCTGAGAAATCAGACCGCATTGCCGAAGGCGAGGATATCTACCCGCCCGAGCACCGCCGGACACGCGAGACGGCACTCCTGTCCTCTGCTGTGGCACGACTTCAGAACCCTGGATCGGTCAACTCGAACCGGAACTGAAAGACAAGCGGCGCGCAATGTCCTGGAACATCGCCTCGGCGCGGACATTGGCGACACCGGGCATGTTGTCGGTAGTGTAGAACCGCAAGTAGAGCGCTTCGCGCTGAGCTTCGTCGGGCATCAGCAACAAGCGTGCCCCGTCGGATGTCGGGGTCAGGACCAAGGCAGGCACGTTGCCGACCTCGCGAATGTCGAGAACGCCGCGCGCAGACGGCTTGAGCGCCTGACCGCGGACCCGCGCGGTGTCGCCGGTCAGCGAGGCGAGCCAGACCGGGTGTGTGCCCTCGTCGGTCTCGAACCGGGCGCGTTCGGGCTCGTCAGCCACGTGACGTTCGCGGCGCGGAAGCTCGACACAGGCAAGAACGGTCGTCGAGAGCACGATGACATTGTAGATCGTCCAGAACAGGATCACCCACTTGCCATCGCCCGCGTCGGCATAGGCGAAGCGGTCCGAGAAGATGCCGAGCACCAGACCGACAAGCGTCAGAGCCAGCAGAAGGACGAAGAACGCCATCAGGCGCCATTGCACCACGATCTTTCCGCGGTCGCCGCCCTTTGCTGTCACCTTGAACGGGTGGCCCTTGGGTTTCAACAGGCCGACGACGGCCGCTCGGGTGATCGGAATGGCGCCCAGCAACTGGCTGACATCGTTCAGGATCGGGACGACCATCCCGCGCGTCAGCGTGTTGAGCACGATCATGATCCACAGATAGTAGCAGCCGAAGTAGGTCACGACATCGGCAAGCCGAGCATCGACGACCGTGATGTTGAAGAACCAGTAGAGCAGGGGATAGATCACCGCCGCGATCCGGAACGGGAAGGTCGTGAGCCAGTAGGCGACGGCATCGGCGACGCTCCAGCGGTCGCGCAGGCGCAGCCTGTTGCGGCCGAGCGGGCCGACGCGGGACCGGGCGATCTGCATCATGCCGAGGCACCACCGCGCCCGCTGTGTGACGTATTCCTTGAGCCCCTCCGGCGCCAGGCCCTCGGTCAGCGGCTCGGCGAGGTACACGGTCGCCCAGCCCGCGTCGCGCAGCACCAGCGTGATCATGAAGTCCTCGGTTACGCTGTCGGTCGGGAATCCCCCGATGTCCCGCAGGGCCTCCCACCGGGCCATCGAGGAGGTGCCGCAGCAAAAGGCGATGCCCCAGGCGTCCCGCGAAGGCTGCATGTGGTCGAAGAAGAACCGCTGCTCGTCGGGATAGGACCGGGTGACCCCGAGGTTGTGCTGGATCGGGTCAGCGTTGAAGAAATGCTGCGGGGTCTGGACCAGCCCGACCTTCGGGTCGTGAAACAGCGCCAGAGAACGCGACAGGAATCCCCGGTGCGGCACGAAATCCGCATCGAGCACGGCGACGAAATCGGGTGGAACCGCATCGCGCGACAGGACATCGAGTGCGTTGTTGAGGTTTCCGGCCTTGGACCCCAGATTGTCAGCGCGCCGCAAATAGCGTGTGCCCGTCTTGGCGCAAAAATCCCGCAGCCAATCGCGCCGCCCGTCATCCAGGACGACGACCTCCTTGTTTTCGTGCCGCAACGCGCGCGCGCCGAGGATGGTCCTTTCGAGTACCGCGAGTTCCTCGTTGTAGGTCGCGATGAGGATCGCCACGCGCGGCGGAGTTTCCCGCCACCAGCCAGCGTGTTCCGTTGCTTCCTCGCTGCGCGAACGGATGCGGCACAGGATCACGAAGGCGCTGAGCGATCCGGCCAGCGCGGCCATCTCGAGCATGTAGAGCGACCAACTCGCCGCCATGTCGAGCGTCGGGCCGAACGGCGCCAGCGTCTCGGTGCCGCGCCACCACGCGTAGCGCGCGGCGAAGAGGAAGGCGACGGCAAGCACAAGAACCCGGTGCAAGGTCTTCGCGCGATCCAGCACTTGCGGGAGAACCAGTGCGAACCCGGCGACGCAGAGCAAGGCAACGGTGCTCGACTGCAGTTCTGTCAGGTGCGGGAAGGCTCCCGTCAATTGAAGAGACCGCGCAGCCAATCGAGCGGTCGGCGGTCGAAGAAAACGCGGCCCGTTCGACCGATGGCGCAAGACAGGTCCGGATCCTGCAGCAGGCCCGGAACGATCACGGTCACGTCGTAACGTTCGAGATGACGGCGCGACGGCGTCACGGCAAGCGTTTCGTAGATTGTTGCGGCCCCCGCTCCGGCAAGCCGGCTCACCGTCCCTTCGAAAGCCTGCGATCCGCCAGTCATGCGGAACGTGGCCGACTGGCCCAGATGCAGCGTGTTGTAGACGTTCTCCGATACCGACAGCGAGACGATCGTCGATGCGCAGTCCACCAATCGCAGCACGGGGTCGCCGCGCTGTACGTTCACGCCGTCGGCTTGCAGCACTTCCCAGTAGATGCCGTCGACCGGCGACAACAGTTCGCCGCCGGACAATCCGTTCACGCGGACGCGCTCTCGGGAGATCCGCTCTTCGATAGCTTGTGCGTCGCTCGTCGCTGCCTCCAGCGCGGCCTCCAGCCGTGCGATCTCGCTGTCGAGTTCCGCCACCCGCTGTTCGGCGTTCGGGGCGTCGTTGTAGCCGTCTCCGAGAAACACGCCGCGCTGCGCCGCCTCCAGCGCGATCTCCAGGACCGCCACGCGCTCGCGGGCGTGTTCCAGCGCGAGTGCGGGCAGGAGCGGTTCGCCGGGCAGTCGGTCAGATCGGTCGTCGACGGCGTCCGCCAGCCGTTGCGCCGTCTCGTCCGGAACGGCACCGGCCTCCAGGATCTCGAGCCGGCTCCGCGCGTGATCCAGACGGGTTTCGATTTCGCGGATGCGATGTTCGCGGAAGACTCGCCCGCGGTCGGTGAGGGCCGAGCGTACCTGTTTTTCGGATGTGATGCTGCGCGCCAGCCGCGCGGCCTCGACCGCGTTCAATGCCTTCTCAAGCAGCAGGTCGTTGAGACGGATCATGTCGGACTTGGGGTTCGAAATCTGTCCGAGCGACTGTCCCTGGGCGACCGTCGATCCCAGCGTGCGCACGGGAAGCTCCAAGTCGCCGGCAACGTCGGCCCGCACCTTCACGACACGGGCATTCACGAAGGCGTCCGAACAAGCGCCCGACATTTGTTCCCAAGGATGATCCAGAGCTTCGCGAGTATGACAAGCAGCCCGAGGGAGGCAGGTGTACTTCATTTCAGGCTCCAACTCGTATGGACCGAAGCCAACTGTAAAACGTGAATTCGCTTCATAAACGCGGCAGGCGGCAGCGGCGACGAGAATTCCCAGTCTCTGGCGAAATCATCGACCGTTGAGCATGGGTGGGAAATTCGGACCGCTGTACCGGCAAGTCGACTGATCTGAATGTCCGCCGGCCTCGTGGGCACGGGGGTAAGGTTTGCATAGCGCGGCGCAAGATCCGTCCGAAAGAGCGGCCAGGCCGGGCGGGACACACCCAGCGGCGGCCCGATCGGAACGGGTTCGGTCCCATTGGGTCAGGTTCAAAGGCGCGCGGTACGGGGCCAGGTGCGTCCATTCAATCGAAGAAGCCGCTGTCTCCTTCCGACAGGTAGCGGCGGGCTTCGGACGGGACGAGGTCGACGCCAAGGCCCGGACGGTCCGGCACATCGATCAACCCGTTTCGCACCGGAACCCCGTCGAAACCATCGGTGATGTCGTACCAGAACGGCTCGAACCGGGCCGGGTATTCGAAGGCGATCAGGTTGTCGGGCAGCGTGGCGCAGACCTGGATCAGCGCCGCCAGCCCGAGGATCCCGTTGGCGGTCCCGTGCGGAGCGATGGCGATCCCGTGCAGGTCGGCGTGCTCGGCGACCCATTTGAGCTCGGCCAGCCCGCCGACGTCGCAAGGGTCCGGTCCGATGACGTTGACCGCGTGGCTTTCGATCAGGTGCTTGTAGTTCTGTCGCAGGTAGATCTGCTCGCCGGTGTGGATCGGCGTGGTGGTCGCATGGGTCACGTCTCGGTAGACGTCGTGGTTCACGTAAGGG
>NZ_JAWQFO010000005.1:0-322698 GCF_033436665.1 Roseobacter sp. FCG-D35 | reverse complement strand
CTGATGTTCAGGAGCTTGAATCAGCCCGATGCACCGACTGCAACCAAATCAATGGGTCCAGAGCCTAGATTGGGGGCGACAGGCCAGGCATGTTCGCTCTCTGCCGCGCGCTTGAAGCGTCGCTTCTGCCGCGCGGCCAAATGTTTCTCTCGCATCAGGCGCGCCGTGCGATGACGCCCAATCTCATGCCCATCATCGACGAGGTCGCGGTGCATCCGAGGGCTGCCATAGATGCCGTTCGAAAGTGCGAAGGCCGTTCGGATTTGCGCCAGATAGACCATGTCCTGCTGCTGACGACGACAGGCGGGACGCTCCTGCCAGGCGAAGAACCCGCTCTGGCTGACCCCAAGAACGCGGCACATCCGGCTGATAGGAAAGCTGGCCTTCTCCCCTGCGATGAAGCCGAACGTCATCGACTTCCCTCCTTCGCGAAGAAGGCTGCGGCCTTTTTAGAATATCGCGCTCCTGCTTCAGGACCGCATTTTCACGCCGCAGTCGCTTCAGCTCAGCATGGAGATCGACCGGTGCCTCACTCGGCTCACTGACATCACGCTCCTGGCTCAGCCATCGTGTCAGCGTCGATAACCCGATACCCAGATCCTCAGCGATCTCCCGCCGTGTCCTGCCGCTGGTCAGCGCCAGTCGCACCGCTTCACGCCGAAATTCCGGCGTCGGCTTGTTTCCATTTCCCATAGAACACCTCCTGGTTCCTCAGTTGGTGCTCTCCACTTTTCCAGGGCAAGTCCAATGTACATGCGCTTCCCGCTGTCGCTCTGGAACGTCGAGGACCTGCTCCACGAGCGGGGTGTCGATATCTGCCACGAAACGGTGAGGTACAACCTTTCCGACCCCACGGACACAGTGTAGGCTGCAAGGCAAGCAAGAATTGAATAGAGAGATGGCGTGGAAAATTGCCGATAACCGAGCATTCCTTGAGTAGGATCGAGCAAGCTATAATAGATGGGAACACCGACAACGCTCGTTCGGAGTTAAAGTCGTGGCTCAAGAGTGAATCTGGTGAACAGAACGGCTCTGTTGGAGAACTCATTGAGCACACATCGGCCACACCCATGGAGAGCGCCGAGGCTGCAGCGGTACTCATTCGGTGTTCATCGATTGAAGGACTACTACAGCCAAATTCTACCAATCGCATCGAGCGAAACGTAGTCAGTCTTTCGGAAAACGCACTTCCAGAACTCTGTGACTTTCTTAAGCTAAGCTCAAAAGAGCAGACGTACATAAAATTCCAGAAGATTCAGTCAACTCATTCGCGCGTGTCTGCGATTCTTGCGCCGTTCGTCTCTCATTACGGCGACTTGGCAGCCGTGGTTGGGTCTCGAAAACAAATTATGGGTGCTTTGAACCATAATGCATTTAAAAAATACCTGATCCCCTACGGGCTCAATGTAGTACGTTCATGCTTGGATCAGCTTTTTCCCAAAATCGAAAAAGTCTCAACACTAGAGGCGTCGCTCTCAGAAGACATAACGATCGCGAGAAATTTCATAGCAGAATCAAAAGGGATTTCCGAATCTCACCCCAGCTTTTTGACAATTGAATACCTGGATGCATTACTATGCAGCTGCGATGAGTTGCTCAACGATTTCATCCAACAAACGAAATCACAATTGGCGGCGCACATCACTACAAGCGCGCCTAACGGGAAAATCAAAAAGAAGTATCCGTTTTCAGAGGCCGACAGAGAAATTGCCGTCTCCCTACCGTTGGTAAATTCGGGACAGGGGCGCGCAACAGACGTCAGATTATTGATCGAGCCAGAAATTGAATCCAGCGATCTAGTCATTGTCGACACGGAAAGACTTAATCTGGGTGACGTAGAACCAGGACAGTTCGAAGCAATCACAAGTCTGATGGTTATAGAACCAGTCGAACAGATAGAACTTAGCGTTCAAATCGAGTGGGGAGAGGTTGGATCTGCGCTTCGCAAAACGGAAGCCGTGCGCTTAACTATTAGTTCTCAGGCTAAGCGAGAGGACTGGGCGGCGCTTGAGTACCACTCGCCTTATAGCACAGACGTGGCTGAAGGTGACGCGTTCGTGGGTAGAAAAGACCGGGTGACGGACATAGCGGGGAAAATTCTTCGCACTCCTATGGAGCCCTTTTACATTGTTGGCCAAAAACGGATTGGAAAGACATCATTAGTTAAGGCGGCAGCCGAATACTCTCAGGGTATTAAGCTCCCTCAAGAACTGAAGACCCACTACATTCTTTGGGGTAGTGTAGCTGATATTGAGCCGGCTGGCTCATTTCGTCGTCTCGGGCAGAGCATACATGACTTCATAGCTTCAGAGATTCCATCTGAATACTCATTGCCGGACGTAAACTACGGAGCATCTTTGGCCGACTTAACAAAACTCGCCGAGGCCGCACTGAAAGCGTGCCCGGAAAACCGGTTCCTGATAATTTTGGATGAATTCGATGAGATGCCAGAACCTCTTTACCTAAGTGGTAACCTAGCTGAAACGTTCTTTGCTAATTTGCGATCTCTGTCGAGGTGCAAGAACATCTGCTTGGCCTTGGTAGGCGGCGAAAACATGCCATATATTATGGATCGCCAAGGCCAAAAGCTAAACAATTTCTCACGGATTAATCTGAGCTACTTTGACCGGAGCACGGAGTGGGAAGATTTTAGGCTTTTGGTCCATGTGCCTACGAAGGACATTTTGGAATGGACCGACGAAGCAGTTTCTGAAATCTTCAATATATCAAGCGGCAACCCCTATTACGCCAAGTTGATCTGTGCTGAGGTCTTTCGTAAAGCGATTAGAGATCGCGATATGTTCATCACTGAACGAGAGGTCAGAATAGCCGTAGAAAAGGCGATATCGACCATGGGTCAAAATGCTTTTGCGCATCTTTGGCAAGACGGCATACCAAAACCACAGGATGAGCGCGAGCCCGATATCTTACGGCGAATGAGGGTATTTGTTGCGATCGCCCGAAGCTTACAAAATAACAAGCCGCTGACCATCGAGAACATTTCGCGTTACAAGGCAAGCGCTTCGCTACCAGACGCTGAGATTCCGCCGACTCTTAACGATCTTATGCGTCGTGAAATCCTCCGAGAGAAAAACGGTGAGTACACTGTGTCACTGAGAGTTTTTTCCATGTGGCTTGAAGATGTCGGCGTCTCACACCTTGTGGCCGACAAACTAAGTGAAGAGATTGCGTCCACTGCCCTAGCACAAGAAAATCTTGACCGCGTCAGCTCGCAGGAAGTAGTCGAGCTGGTTGAGTGCTGGCCAACTTATCAAGGGCAGATGATAACTACCGACAAAGTACGGGCTTGGCTAGAACAAGTGGAGAGTCTCTCTGAACAAAGATATCTTTTTACAATTCTCCAGAAACTCAGGTTTTTTTCAGAACCTCAGATCCGAGAACGTTTGGAAAATATGTTCGTCAACCTGCGAAGGGAACTACCAGTTCCAGTGCAGCGTAGAAGGAATGAGAGACGAGGCGATATCATCGTGACATACGTTGATGGGCCTGCCAAGAGTGGTGCGGAATATGCCGCGTTATTCGCTGAAGTGAACCGCATCAGGTCAGATTTGGTTGTCGAGCCGCAGAAGCTGGCAAGTACTTTGACCGAAATCGAAGAGAAAGGCTTTAGAATTGAAGCAGTCGTTATTGTAGACGACCTTGTTGCTACCGGCGGGACACTGTCTGAAAAACTCACTGAGTTCGTTAAAGAAAACCAAGCAAGTCTCAGAAAAGTAAAAGTTAGAGCATTTTCGATTTTCGCGCATCCGCGCGGCAAAGTTAGTGTGGAAAAGGCATTAGAAAGCTATCACGACATTGATCTGCAATTCTCAGCGAGTGAGACACTCGGCGATGATTCGTGCGCCTTCCCGATTGACGCTGCGGGATGGGAGTCACAAGAGCAATTTGAAAGAGCCAAAGCTATATGCACGGACTTGGGTAGCCGAATATACAGCAAACAACCTTTAGGATTTGGAGGACTTGGTCTTTTGCTGGTCCTGCCATCTACAGTACCAAACAACTCTCTTCCGATCCTGCACTCAAAGGGCAAAAAAGCTGAGAAACCTTGGAAGCCGCTATTTCCAAGGCCCACCAACTAGATCCTAATGGTGAGCAACCTGTGACCTGCGCCCCGAGGCCCCCTCATTCATAACGCGTGATTGCGGGAGTCAGCAAACATGGCCGCCATGGGTCGTGCCGCGCGAAACACCGTGCTTGTGGGCGACCCAAGCCAGTTGCCGCAGGTCATTCAGGGAGCGCATCCCGACCCTGCGAACCTGTCGTACTTGGACCGAATATTGGGGGATCATGCGACAGTTCCAGCCGAGCGGGGCATCTTCTGACCCAGCCCACTGTGATCTAGACTAACGCTTCGAGCTTCTCCCGGACGCCAACTGCGACAATGCGAGCCAAGTCTACCGGGACCGCATTACCCAGCTGCCGCATTGTCTCCGTCCAAGAGCCATGAAATACCATGTCATCGGGGAACGTCTGAAGCCGCGCGCTCTCGCGGATGGTGAAGTAGCGAATGGTGCCGTCAGTCCGGCGGAGCATGTTTTCGCCACCCGGAACACCATGTACACCTGCTTTGAGCGTTTTCGCTGGTTCATCTAGCGGGCTTCCCGTGTGTCCGGGGTACGATCGTGCGCCCGGCTGGAAGCGATGATCATGAAAGCTTGCCGCTGCTTCCGGCTGCAATTCAGGATCCGGAAGATCACGTATCGCGTCGCGGACGGTAGACCATGGAGCCAGCGTTGGTTTTTCGATTAGCTTCTCCGCCCGAGCCTTGGCTTTGCCGCCGTCTGGCCTGTCTTTTTGAGCAACTTCATGTAGATCCCAGTACACGCCCGAGCGCCACTGGGACCATAGTAGCGCATCGCGGGAGTGCGTCTGGGTAGGAAAATGCCATCTAATGCCCGTGTCGGCGCGGAAACCGACAAATAACACCCGTTCACGCCGCTGGGGTACACCATAGTCCGCAGCATTCAGAACCTGCTTGACTACGCGATAGCGCAGCCCGTCTTCTGCCCCATGCGTATGGTGATCCTCGAGGCGTGTCAGGTGGTGTAACCACTCCTCTTCGGGTAGGATCGCAAGTTCGGGATAAGTCAGTTGCAGATGGATATATTCAAGGTAATTCGCAAAGCTTGCGCGTGTTAGCCCTTTGACGTTCTCAAAGATGAAGGCACGCGGCGCCAGTTCGCGCACCGCGCGTATGGCTTGAGGAAACATGTCCCGATCGTCTAGGAATGCGCGATGCCGACCGCCCATTGAGAACGGCTGGCAAGGTGGGCCGCCGCTTACCAGATCCACGTCTCCCTCAATCCCACTGAAGTCGAAAAACCGAACATCGCCTTCGTGAATGGGCCAATGCATGATGGGATGCAAACCGTTTGCCTTGTTCTCGCGAAGAGTGTCGCAGGCCCAACGATCCCAATCCATGACCGCCACGGGCTCAAAGCCAGCTAGCCCAACACCGATCCCGAGTCCGCCGGCTCCAACGAACATTTCGACCGATCTCATCATCCCAGGAACTCCTCGATAAGTGCCTTTAGTTTATCTCGGTTTATTGTCTGACATTCCCAGATAATGAGGACGTCCCATCCGAGTTCCTTGAGTCGGGCGACATTTCGCTCGTCGCGTTCTCTATTTGTTTCCAACTTTGACTCCCAAAAGTCCAGCTTGGATTTTGGGAGCCTTGCCAGCTTGCAGTCTGGGTCCGCGTGCCGATGCCAAAAACAGCCATGCACGAAGATTACCTTCCGGCGCGATATGAAGACAAGGTCGGGCGAGCCGGGAAGATCGCGGCGGTGTAGCCTGTAACGATACCCCATGCCATGCACGAGGTGGCGCACGAGCAGTTCGGGCTTGGTATCCCGGTTGCGAACCCGCCTCATGCGCTCGCTTCGTTGTTCTGGCGTCAGCGTATCCATAGGCAACTCTATGCTGGCCAAACCAGAGGACCGCAACTCCGACCTGCCGAGATCAAATTGGCTAGTCCAACCAAACCAGGCGCTTGATCCCAATTTTTTCAGCCGCACTCTCGACAACAGCGCGCTGAGTTTCCATTCCGAATTTTGCTGAAGATTCAGTGAGCACAACTGCAAAAGGTTTACTATTCTCGAAAGTACGCTCATGAAGGGCCATCAACGTTACCTTCCAGTCTGCCGCTTTGCTCCAAGCGATCTGGCGCCCATCGGGAAGAAGGCAGCCATGCGGTTTAATGAAGGTCGCGCTGACCGCTGCACCCTCGTCAATCCCGAGCACCCGAAACACGCGCGCAGGGTTGGCTGAGGTCTCTCTAGTGTAGGATTTGAGGAGCGTGTCCTTGATATAAACGCGAACTTTTCGTGGATCCATGTACTGACCCAGCCTTCCGCCAACACTCTCCGTCTCGGTCCACATCGAGTAGTAACGCGACTTGTCGGCAGCCGAGAGCGCCGACCAGTTGAGCCGATCAGCTTCCGCCCAAAGGTGCTCCTTGATCTCGTTTCGAACGCTGACTGGTACCCTCACTGCACCCCCCCCGGCTGAGGCGCGGGTGGAAAGTCAAACTGCGGAACCTCCAATTGCGCGTCACCCTCGCGCAAGATCAGGTCAGCCTGATCCTTCATCCATTCGAGCATGAAACTTCCTGCCGACGCATCGCGGAAATTTATCAGGTTGTGTCCGAGAGGCAGCCGTTCGATTGGACCTGAGGCCGCCTTTTCTAGTTCGATCACTTCCGCCACTCGACGCAGATCCGTCACGAAATCCATCACGATTACTTTGTCCTTGCCATGACTCAGGCGGAGCCCTCGCCCAAGCTGCTGGACAAAGATCCGACGGCTATGTGTCGCGCGCATGAAGACGATCAGATCGACATCGGGAACGTCGACGCCTTCGTTAAACAGGTCGACGCTGGACAGCACATCAATGTCCCCTCGTCGGAACATCGCCATAAGCCGATCGCGCTCGCGGGCTTCTTGCCTCGACGAAATAGACTCAGCGCGCAATCCGTAGCCACGAAGCGTGCCCGCGAAACTCTCAGCGTGATCAACCGTCGGAGAGAACACGATCGCACCCCGCCGCTTCTCGCCTCGAAAAGCCTCGACAATATGCCTAGCTGCCTCGTCGTCGCGAGTAGGCATCAATAACTTCTTGTTCAGTTGGTTAAGAGAATAATTATGCGAAGAGATTTCCTGTACGAACTCCCAGTCGACGTTGTCTGCCAGAAGTCGATAGTCGACCTCGCAAAGGTATTTCTGCCTCAGGCCGTCTGAGATACCGAGCCGAACAAGCGGCTTGCCCAATAACTCATCGATATCGAAACCGTCGCCGCGCCACGGCGTTGCCGTTGCTCCACCGACCATAGGTGGCTCGAGAGCAGCGAGCGCACGCCGGAAACTAGCTGATCCGATGTGATGCGCCTCATCGACCAGAACCAAACCAAAATTTGGCAGTTCATCGACACGCCCAATGATGCTTTGCACCGTAGCGAAAGTGATACCGTCGTAGAAAGATGGAGACTCATCGCCCGAAAGCATATGCGTTGGAACCCACTTGGGCAGCTGATGCCAAAATCCGAACTGTAGCTGCCGGATGAGCTCACGTTTGTCTGCGAGAACGAGCACCCGGTTTTCGCGAATGAGGCCATCTCGATAAAGATCCGCGACGACTTCCGCCATGACCACGGTTTTGCCTAAACCGGTTGCCAGCACGACTTGAGCGCGACCCGTGTCCGTGAGGCCTTCGCGAAATCTATCGACTGCCTCTTGCTGGTACGGCCGTAGATCTCTTCTCGATTTCGCGTACTCAGGGACTTCTTGAGCAAGGTGCGCAAGCCGAGCTGGATCGAGCAGTTCGACATTGATCCCTATCCGGCGGAACCGTTCGATTTCGGCTAGGACTCCACCACCGACCGTGCGCGAAGTCGCAAGAAGCATACGGTTGGCACCATAGTATGTTCCGGCGTCGACAACTTCTTGGACCGCATGCCTCGTGGGTGGAGCGGTGGTAGTGTGTTTGCACTGCACCACCCAAATCTCACCGTTTTTCACGCCAACGACATCTGCGCCTTTGTCGCCCGAACCGCCAACCACACGTACATCATCGAAGCCTGCATGCATCAATACTCTTGCAACATCGCGCTCAAACGCTTGCCATGGGCCACGTAGGAGTCTTCTGTCGTCAAGAAAGTGCTTCATGCAGAGATCTCAACATCTGGCTTCAATAGCTCCAGAGACATTACAGCCCGAATGATCTCGCTTCGTGAATTGCTGGCTAGGTCTCCGCTGTCTTGCTTCGAGAGCCAGACAGCGTCGTCAATCAGAGCAAGATAACGCGACAAGACACCAGCGCGTGCTTCGGCGGTGATGTGCGGGTCGCCATAATCAAGGTCAGCGTAAGGGGAATCCCAAAGCTTTCCGTCGAAGCAGAGGTCTGGTCGTTTCTCAACGGCAATCCGAACAATTTCGAGTGGTCCAGAAAGAAGGAAACTACCATTCACCGTAGCTTCGGAAGGCTTGATTTTTTTTGCTGCCAACGCACGCATAACCGCAGTCTGCTCATCTACGCCTAAGTCGTTGAAGAGCGAAGGGCGTTCCTCCTCGGGACAAACCGAAACAAGACACCGAGCTACGTCAATTAGGACCGACGTCGCACTGTTGGGCAATGCCATTAGGTCCAGAGCAGTCTCCTCTCCATAGGCGTCTCGGAAATCTGCGAACAATTGAGCGAAGTCGGGTGCTTGGCTAGAGTTGCGGGTCTGGTCGGCAGTCATGTAAGCGAGATGCGCAAGGAGCGCGTCCCTTGGTGTCATTGTGATTGACTCAAATGTTTTGTGTGCAGGATAGAATAGAAAATGATGCGTCTTGGTCGTCACGTCACCCATAATCATGGCCCACGGCGCATCTCCCGCTAAATCAGGGTCGTTGGCGTCGACCTCATATGCGATGACATTCCATTTCATGCCAGTACCGCCATGTTGATACCGTCGACTAAGGAGCGGCGCCTTGCGTCGCTCCGGTGCCGCGGGTTTCTCTGGCTCGGGTGGCGTTGCCGGATCTGGATCAGGCGTATCGCCGCCGGATGTCGCGCCGCCGAGGAGGCCTGGAGGAAGTTGTCCATCGCCACCAGAAGGCGGTTCCTTGCCACCAGTTGCTCGTCCGCTGGCACCGTAGAGCAACTCACGGTCAGCGGCCTCAACGAGCTCCCACCATTTACTGTCGTCCTGATAGTCAGGATTGCCATCGTGGAAGGCGTTGACCATTTCGACAGCGCGAGCGTTGTCCTTGACAATCAAAATTCGTCCGTAGGCACCTGCAGTCTTGGAATGAGGACTCGTCCGTCGGAAAGCCTTAAAAAGTCGAAAAAGCGGTGACTCATTTGGGCCGTAGCCAAGGTCTTTAGCTTTTTCAGGTCGAAGCGGCCCCTCTCCTCGGATGACTCTATACATTTCATCCCATGTCGGGTCAGCGCGATCAAAACGATCCTTAGCATAGCTGACTCGGCAATGATCGATGTGGATCTCGCCGACTATGCGACCTCGATTTCGCTGATCATCAATCGGGTACTCCCGCTCTTCATTTTCCCCATCGCTCCAGGAAAAAAGATCCTTGTTCCCAATCTCAATTTTTCGTCCATTACGAACAAAATCGATACCGAACTCAGATTGGTCGAGATATCTCTGAATTCCTAGCCACCCCGTAACCTTGCGTTTGCGTTCGACTACAGAATTCGCCGTCTCGCAGTTCGGGCATGTTCCGCCCACTTCCGCATCGACGAGCCAACTCATGCAATTGATGCAGTACAATCTAGCTGCGAGTTCATGATTGATGCTAACAACTGCCGGAATGTTTGTTCCACCAGGCCCGGGTACAACCCGATCTTCATTCCATAGGCAGTGACGTCTCGCCTCGATACGCTTGTGGTTCAAATACAGCTCGAAACTGATCGGAATTCCGTTAGGCCGAAGCATCGAAGAGTAAGCTTGGGCGAGCCGTTTGCGTACTGCCGTTTGATTGGCGTTTTTTGCGAGCCACTTTCTTTGCTCTGGCTTGAGCTGCTTGATCGTAATCTCAGTACCATGTTGATCGGGGTCGGCTTTTGGGCGCGACAAACGCGGAGTCCGGAAGTGCCGTTGCAGACGCAACTTATCGAAATCGATTTGGAGACCATGCCACTCACGCTCGCCTTTGCGCGTAGTCCAAACCTCGGTGACCGAACCAAGACGAGCCGTGGCTATGTTAAATCCCATTCCAAACAGCCCAAGACTATCGATTGGATTATTGCCTGACCACCCCGCGCGTACAGCGCGCTCCAGCATGTCTGGTGTCATGCCAGGACCATTATCAATGATCCGTAGCGTCGCTCCAGATGAGTCCGCTTGCGGCAAGTGGACATCGACCTTCGCACCAGCGACCGAGTTTCCAGCACGCATTTCTTTCAAAAAGCCGTCAACTGCATTGTCGACGAGTTCTGCCACGCAGCGCCACTGATCGATGTTGATCTCGCCGAGCATCGGCAATACGCGCGGATCGGGCTCGAGGTTGAATTCGCTCGCTGGCCGCGGATCGTTCGCATCGATGCTCGCCATTACACTGATTCCCCATTAACCTCAGGATATACTTCCAATATCTCCGTACGATATGGAGGCCTCAAGTTGAACACAAGCGAAGGAAGAAGACTTGTCCTTAGGTACTCCGGTTCCCTCGGCCTCGGAACTCGAAGCCTACCTCGAGCGCATGCGGCCCACAGTAGACGAGACGATCGACAGGCTAGGTGCAACCCGCTTCCGAGAAGATCCCATCGCAGGTAGGAAGTACTCTCGTGCGACCTCGATCATCAGCTCAGCCTACAAGAGACATGGCTCCATCCTTCAAAGAGCCTTGCTTGAGCGGCTTAAGGACTGCGCCAGATTACGTGTTTGGACAGAAGACGACTTCAAGCTTTCACATGAAACACTTCGGGAGGTCCGGATCGCGGAGCGTCTAGACTCCTTGTTGCAAGTGCACCTTCCGTACGGAGATCGTGAACGCTCTGTGCGCGTCGACGTCTTGGTATTCGACGAGGTAAGTCGCTCCCTTAATGCCTACAATGTCAAACGCGGCAACGGCTCATACGACGGCGGCAAGCGGCGCCTTATTCACGAAGAGCTCGTCCGTACCCAGATGCTTCTCACCGATTATGGCCGAGGGATCGGGCTCTCGTCGGACACGAGCAATGCTCACGTCATCTTCTACTACGGCCTTCTTTCGCTACCACCGCCACTTGCGATCTCTGGCGACGATCTCGATGAGCATTTCCAGTTTCCTGTCCACGAGGCAATCGAACTCGTGAACGCTTATTTCGTTACACGGCTATCAGCGCTCATTGAGCAGGAAGACTAGCCCTATCAATGCCTTAGATGGCTCCATGCGCAGTTTCTCGATTACCGAAGGCGTCCACGGAGGTCACGGCGCTCGAACATGCGCTGATCGCAAGATTCGGTACTTTGAGGCGGGTCGATTCGCCGTTTCTTCTTCGCAGCGACAATGGCCTGGTCTTCACGTCGCGGGCCTATACCGCGATGGTCCGCAGCTACGGCCTGAAACAGGAGTTCAACATATCGCACTGCCCGCAAGAGAACGGCATCCCTCTCGGGTCATTGCTTCGCAATGCCCTGTCGGGCAGTGAGTGGAGCGCCTGATCCGCTTGTCGAAGGAACAATGCGTCCACCGTCACCGTTCGAAAGCCTTGGCCCACGCGGGCCGCATGATCGGCGACTGGATCCAATTCTACAACCACAGACGCCCGCACCAGGCCCTTGCCATGCGGACACCGGCAGAGGCATTCACATTAGCGGCTTAACCTGAGCAGGTTCCACTGAGGCGATACAGCCTTGAGGTGCCGGTCACGCGCTTCGGTCAGACCTTAGTCGCCGGAAGCATTCTTTTGATGGGACTCGATCCACCAGATATCGCTCTTGTCATTGGCCAGTCGGCCAAACGGATACGCGACCGTCGTCTTGGTATTGAACGAACCATATTGCTGAATGAGAGGGTCAACGATGTCTTCGGCATCATTAAATTCGATACGCTCTATATTTTCGTTCTTTAATTCAGCGAGCGCGTAGAGCAATAGCAGCGGTTTATGGGGCGCAATTTTCCCGCCCTTTGCAAAGATTCTGATTGAATCAAACCTGCCGACTACATCGTCTGCCATTTCCTGTTCTGCTCTCGCTCAATGATTTCTTAGCAATCACTGTATCAGATTGATAATAAACGATAAAGATTTGATTTTGCGCGAGGGATCGACACCGCACGGCCGAGATCGCTCCGAAGGCGGGCTCGGTACACGAGAGCCCGGTCCTGCCATGCAGGACGCGCCATAAAATAAACATAGAGATTTGTTGGACGTAGAGACGGGCAATTTGCTACGATCGGGCGATGAAAAAGAATATAGATGTCATAGAGTTAAGTGCTACCGATCTCGTCGGCCACCTGAATTGTCAGCACCTGACCGAGCTCGATTTGAGCGTCGCCGCGGGAACGCTGAGCATGCCCAAAGTCTGGGACCCGCTACTGGAAATCCTGCGCGAACGCGGACGCCGTCACGAAGAGGGCTTTGTCGAGCATCTGAAGTCAGAGGGACTGGACGTCGTCACCATCGACGGCGTCGATATCACGCCTGATGCTGTTGCGCAGACACGAGAAGCGATGGCGCAAGGCGTTAATGTCATCATTCAGGGTGCACTCAAGCACGGGCGTTGGGCCGGTCGTGCGGACATCCTTCGCCGCGTAGAAACCCCGAGCGATCTCGGTGCCTGGTCCTACGAGATCATCGACACCAAACTGGCAAGGGAGACCAAAGCCGGTTCTGTGCTGCAACTCTGCATGTATGCCGATCTGCTCGCGCAGGTTCAGGGCAAGGCACCCGAGAACGTCTATGTCGTCGCGCCGTGGTCGAACTTCGAACCGCAGGTCTTCAGGTTTACCGATTACGCGGCCTACTTCCGCAAGGCCAAGGCGGCGATCGAAGACGCCACCATAAATGACGCGCCGCCAGCACAATATCCCGAGCCGAAAGAGCACTGCGATATCTGCCGCTGGCGCGAACGGTGCGAACAGCGCCGCCGCGAAGACGACCATCTGTGCCTGGTCGCCGGTCTCAGTAAGAACCAGACGACCGAACTAAATGAACGGGGCATCACAACCGCGACTGCGCTCGCTTCTATCCCGCTACCCTTGCCCTGGAAACCAAAGCGCGGCGCGGTGCAAACCTACGAGAAGGTCCGCGAGCAAGCGCGGATTCAGATCGAGTCCAGAGAAGCCGGAGCGCTGCTCTACGAGTTGCTACCGGTCACCAGCGATGCCGGTTTCTGCCTGCTGCCTGAACCGTCTGAGGGCGACATCTTCTTTGACATCGAGAGTGATGCGCATGTCGGCGAACACGGTCTCGAATATTTATTCGGCTACATCTTCCGCGATGAAAACGGTGAGTGGCGCTACCAAGCCGACTGGGCCTTTGACCGCGAGTCCGAGAAGGTGATCTTCGAGCGCTTCGTTGATTTCGTCAGTGAACGACTGGAGCAGTATCCCGATCTGCACATCTATCACTATGCGCCCTACGAACCGGCTGCGCTCAAACGCTTGATGGGACGCTACGCAACCCGCGAGACACAGATTGATGAACTGCTGCGCGGCCATGTGCTGGTCGATCTCTACAGCGTTGTTCGCAATGCCGTCCGCGTCGGCGTCGAGAGCTATTCGATCAAGAAACTGGAGCCGGTCTACGGCTATGAGCGAGACACCACATTGCCCGATGCCAATCAGGCATTGGCCAGCCTTCAGGCAGGCCTTGAACTCGGCGACATCGAAAGCGTCAGCGACGAAGACCGCAATACCGTCCAGTCCTACAACCGTGATGATTGCGCCTCTACCATCGCGCTACGGGACTGGCTTGAACAGCGACGGCAGGAACTGATCGATAGCGGCGATGACGTCCCGAGGCCGCCACCCTCAGAACAACAAGCAAGCGAGGAACTGACCGCACGCGATCTGGCCGTCCAGGAACTGATCGAACGCCTTACTCATGATGTGCCGGTCGATATCGAAGAGCGCCCCGACGAACAGCAAGCAAGATGGGTGCTTGCCTATCTGCTGGATTGGCACCGCCGTGAGGGCAAGGCGACCTGGTGGGAATATTTCAGGCTGTCGGCACTGACACCGGAAGAACTGATCGACGAGCGCGCCGCGCTTTCAGGCCTCAGCCTCATAGACACGATCGACCAAAGCAAAACAGGCATCCCAACACACCGATACAGCTTCGTCCAGCAAGACACGGACTTGCGCGGCGGTGAAAACCTGCGCAGCGCTGGTGGAGAGACTCTTGGCAGCATCGTCGAGATCAACGCGGACGAGCGCACCGTCGACATCAAGAAGATGGGCAAGACCAAGGACGAACATCCCGAAGCGGTCTTTGCCTTCAAGAAGTTCGATCACGACGAACAGGAAGCCGCGATCTTCCGCATCGGCGAATATGTTGCCGAGCACGGGATCGAAGGCGACGGACCTTATCTGTCAGGACGCGCACTTCTGCTGCGCGAAGCACCGCGCATTGGTGGCCAGCCGACCAGACAGGACGGGGAAAAGCCGCTCGATGCAGCGCTCCGCATCGCCGAACATATCGACGGAGGCATCCTGCCGATTCAGGGACCGCCCGGCACGGGTAAAACCCATACCGGCGCGCATATGATCTGCCGCCTCGTCGAGGACGGCAAGAAAGTCGGGATCACGGCGAACTCGCACAAGGTCATCCGCAATCTGCTCGATAAGGTCGTCAAGACCTCCAAAGAGCTGGGCGTTGACCTGACCTGCATGCAAAAACCCGGCGAGCGCGAACCCGATCAGGACCGCCTAATCTTCGCCAAGAAGAACGAGGA
This sequence comes from Roseobacter sp. FCG-D35, assembly GCF_033436665.1. Classification (NCBI taxonomy): domain Bacteria; kingdom Pseudomonadati; phylum Pseudomonadota; class Alphaproteobacteria; order Rhodobacterales; family Roseobacteraceae; genus Roseobacter; species Roseobacter sp. FCG-D35. Next base: position 307,796 of record NZ_JAWQFO010000005.1, on the reverse strand, counting down.
AGTCTTCGACGCTCTGGCTTCAGGCCAATGCCAGGTCGCTGGCGGAACGAGCTATGTCTGGTCGCGCGCTGATGCCGCAGACACGCTCGATGTGCTTTTCGTCGATGAGGCTGCACAGATGTCACTCGCGAATGTGCTGGCGGTTTCCCAAAGCGCGAAGACGGTCATCCTGCTCGGCGATCCGCAACAACTCGACCAGCCGACCCAAGGCTCGCATCCGGACGGAACCGACGTATCGGCACTGGAGCATATCCTTGGCGACGATCACACGATCAGCCCCGAGCGCGGGCTCTTCCTCGAAACGACCTGGCGTCTGCATCCCGAGATTTGTGCATTCAACTCGGAGCTCTTCTATGATGGCAAGCTCCACGCAAAGCCTGACTGCGCACAGCAAACCATCACGGCAGACGGCCCGATCAGCGGCAGCGGACTCCGCTTTCTGCCGGTGCCGCACTCCGGCAACCAGAGCTATTCGATCGAGGAAGCAGAGATTACCGCGCAGATGGTGACAGATATCCTTGCCAGCAATCCCACCTGGATCGACCGCGACGGCGACACCCACGATCTGACGCTGGACGATATCCTCGTCATCACACCCTACAACGCGCAGGTCTTCGAGATTCAGCAACGACTGCCCGGTGGACGCGTCGGCACAGTCGACAAGTTTCAGGGACAGGAAGCCCCGATTGCCATCTACTCGATGGCAACATCGAGCTACGCCGATGCGCCGCGCGGCATGGAATTTCTCTACAGCGCCAACCGCTTCAACGTCGCTATCTCCCGCGCCCAGTGTGTCGCCATACTGATCGCCAGCCCTGAAGTCTTCGAAGCCGACTGCAAGACACCGCGCCAGATGCAACTCGCCAACGCCTTCTGCCGCTACCTCGAAATCGCGGATGAGATGGATAGCGCCGCAGCGGCAGAAGAGATCATTTTAGAAGAGAGTACAGGTTGATGGATGGAGCAGACATCGAGCAGGTGAATTTCCCGGAGTGGACGGAGTACCAGAACAAGAACGGGCTCGATCCGCTTGGCATGCAAAATAGCAGCGTCAATCTCTACCAGACGTTCCTGCCCGGCATCAGTAACGTGACGCTGCGCATGCGCTATTACGGTCTTTATGCATGGCTCAATCGGGCTTACGGCCAGAATATCGGCGACACCAATCCCGAGACATGGAAGCGTTACATCCGGCGAACCGAAGCGCTCTACGCCCTTATCGCCTATCGGCATGGCGGTGAAACCGGTGTTGCCGGAATCGACTGGGCAACCAAGAAACTGAACAATGCCACCGGCGATACCATCGATTTCGCGCAGGACGCCGAACCTGGTAGCGAGACACATTACCTCCAGCAAGCGTGGGGTGCCTATGGCGCTGCCTATGGCAGTCAGGTTTCCGAGATCGGCATCCTCACCGCCGCAGGACATCCCATACCGGTGCTCACCGAAGAGATCGGCGAGCCGCTTGCGGCTGTGTTCGATGATGCGATGGGAGCGCTCGCCAGCCGCTTCTTCGAAGTGATCCAGCGCGGTTCTGTCAGCATATCCGAGCTCGATGAGTTTTCCGCGCTCGCACCGTCCGAGATCGATCCCGCGAGCGAGGAACGCGCACGCTATCAGGACATCCTGCTCAAAGAGCCCGACAAAGAGGATGCCTCAGCACTATCACGACGCCTTAGTGTGCTGCTCATCCTGAAAGTCGCGGGACTTTTGGGCCGCGAACCCAAGCCCGATGAAATCCGCTGGATTCTCTATGCGGGACACGACAGCGAAGGCCGTGCGCTCGATCTGACATCGTCTGCACTGGAAGCGCAGCGCCAGCGCTGGTGGGTCTATCACGCCAATGATCTAAGCCACATCGCGATGGAGACATTGCTCAAATTCGCGCTCGATCAGCTGGGCAATTTTCCGGCTGGCATCACCTTGGAGCGCCTCATCGGCCTGTGCGTCGATGAAATCCGTAATGCTGCCGACGCGTGGCCAGAAGACTGGGAAAGCTTCCTCGAAGAACTGACCCCTGCCGCCAACGCCTACGCCGCGAACGATCCGGAAGCCGAATGGTCTCTCTCACGCGACATTGTGCGCGGTGCCGGACGCGACGACAAAAAATTATGCGCGCCGGAGCTTGCGTGGAAGGCTGTCAAATTGCTGGCGATAGTCCACAAGCGCAGTCAGGAAGGCGACCGCGATATCGCTGCCGAGCTCGGCCACTTCAATCCCGATGCCTTCCGTTCGCTATTGAGCGAGACACGCTTCCTCGATCGCAACCTGAAGGCACCGTTTGCCGATATCATCGCAAACATCATCGAGGAACGGGTCATACGCCGCCACATGTGGGTGGCGCTACGCAAGTTCCGTTATCAGCGAGACTACACCTTCCTCATCGAGATGGATGAGGGACGGATCAGATTGCGCGAAAAGGACGGGCCGGTTTTCACGAACCCGCGTCTTGGCCCCGCGATCACCTTCCTCAAAGACATCCATCTAGTCGGCGGTCAGGGTCTGACTGATCTCGGCGCAGAAGCGGCAGGTGCCGCATGAAACTGTACGAGCGCTTTGCCGATAAGGGCTATCACACCAGCATCCTTACGACCTTCGGGATCGATTTCGACGCCTACGAGAATATCGTTCTGCCGCGACTTCGCGGTGCGGGATGTCGCAACAACATCGTCGTTCCCGACGCAAGGATGCTGACCCACGCCCTCACCGGTGCTTCGACACTGCCGGACCATGCGGGCAAGCTCTACACGGTCACGGGTGCGACCGCCCGCCAGGTGTTTCATCCCAAGCTGTTCCTGCAAATCGGACGTAAGGGCGGTCGCATCATCGTCGGCTCGGCGAACATTACTTCGTCAGGCCTTGCAGGAAATCTCGAACTGGTCGGGACGATCAGCTGCGGCGAAGAAGATTCCGCGGAACAGCGCATGGTCGCAGCGGCATGGCACTATCTGACACGCTTTGTCGGTAATGATCAGGAAGCACTGCGCGGCCAGCAAGACTGGATGCTGGCAAGAGCGCCGTGGCTCCGGCAGGCGATCGCCTCGACCGAGAAGATGGGCCTAGCCGACCAGACCGAAGCCGCGCTCCTGACGACCGGAAACGAGACCGGCATTGGCCAGCGCTTCGCCGATCTGATCGACGAACCGGTGACGCGGCTGATTGTCGTGAGCCCGTATTGGGACATGGGCCTTACGGCACTGTCCTTTCTGAACGACCGGCTATCACCCGAAGAGGTGTCAGTGGTGATCGACCCTGCGGTCGTTCAATTCCCGAAGAACGCCGTAAGCGCACTACCCAACCTGAAGCTCTACCGTCGCAACGGGTTTAGAGAAGGGCGCTTCATCCACGCAAAAACCATCATCGCGCAAACCCAAACTGCCGATCACGTTCTGCTCGGCAGCGCCAACTGCACGCTCGCGGCACTCGGTCGCGAGGGCTATGTCGGTGAGAACGAAGAGGTCTGTCTCTATCGAAGACTGCCGCCCGACACCATCATACAGGCGCTCGATCTCGCCGGTGTCCTCGATGAAGAGCACACGATCGAGCCCGCAGAAATCGACGAACCCGAACTCGATGACGATCTGCCGCTGGAAGAGTTGGCAGAACAAGCCCCCGGTCAATTCGAGGTCAGGGTCGATGTGCTGGTCTGGCGACCTGCATCCTCCATCGATCCCACCGGTTGCACCATCGAACTGCTCGACCAGAACGGATCGGCAATCCCTTGCACCTTGTCGCCGCTGCATAGCGAGCGCAGTCCGCGATTCCAGATTTCTGGGACGGATGTCAGGCCGTCCTTCGCCCGTCTGGTCTTCGCTGACGGTCATCGCTCGGCACCCGCCATTGTCACGCTCATCGACCGCTTAAGCTCTGCCATCAGGGAAACGCGCTCGCGCAAGACGGAGAATGCCCTGCGCGGTCTCGATGAAGAAACCGAAGCCGGTCTTATGCTGATGGAAGTGCTCGATGTCCTCGAACGGCTCGAACCGGACGCAGACAAGGGCAAAGCGCCGATCTCGATTCCGAAGGCCGGTCACGGCAACGATGAGGAGTCCGCGACGCACTATGAAGTGCTGAGCTACGAACAATTTATCGCCGGACGACGTCCGCGCACTGCCCAAGCGAGCCTGACACATAACAGCCTCGCAGGAAGTGAAGTCATGCTCGTACGCGGATTCCTGAACCGCATTCTCGGCATGGACGGACAGCGCGACGAGATTGACGACGCCGATGATGATGACCTGATGCGCGATGCGTTCAATCTCGGCGATGAAACCGACAACGCGGAAGCCGCGATCGCCGCTGGCGCGGACTTCGGGAAAGACGAGAAGACACCGGAAGAGGAAGAGCGGGAGGAAGCGGCGCGCAAGCGCAAAGCGGCACAGCGCAAAGCCACCAAAGACCAGCTCGTCAGCGCAGCAATCAAGTTTGGACAGCGTATCAAGGACCGACAGGAATCCGGACAGCTGGACAATCACGACATCCTGCGCCTGCGCGCACTGCTGATGATTATCGCGGCTGCGTCATGGAAGGGATCGGAAGGCAAGAAGGGCAAACAACCACCGCGCTCCTCGATCCAGGTCCTGCCTGCCGAAGGCGACACGAACAGCTGGCCCTTTGTCATGGGTCGGCTGCTGTTCGCCGTGTTCGGCGGCAACGATCCGGCCATCCGCCAGCTCTATCTAAGCAACGAGCACGATCAGATACCGGACGACATCGTCGAATGCTGGGCGACCTGCTATTGGTGCTTCCAGGCCTGCATGCATACCTCGATCTCGGAAATCGAGAAGACACGGATCACCAAGTATCTCGGCCCGATCGCTTCCTATGCCTACACCATGACACTCCCGACCAAAGCCGAACTGCTCGGTGATGATGTCATGACCATCATCGAGGGTATGAACGCGCGCTATGCGGAGAAGCTCGGCATTGAACCGACGGCCATCGAGAACGGCCACCGGTCGTTTGTCGAGAACCTGTTCGCACCCGATCAAACGGTGACCCGATCAGCATCGTAAGACGCGCAGACCACCGATGCTGCATGGCCGGTGTAAGCCTTCGGGGCGGCTCAAGCGGAGCAGTAGAATCTCAGTAGGGTATTCGCTCTGGCGCAGGCTGTCTGCATTGCGTTCCAAACCGCCTTCCCAGCCGCTCGACCTGATCCTGCGGCTGGAGATCCAAGCCGACAGGCTGGACGTGGCCCTGCCGATCGCGCATCTACGCGGTCTCCGCTGCAATCTCGCACAGGGCGAAGCGGCCGAGACCGATCCCGCCGACCCGGATCACATGCGACTGACTCTCCCCGCGTCAGCCCTCAGCTATTCAGCGCAGACCAAAACGCCGCCGGATCATCCGACGGGCGGCGTCCCGATCCGGCCCTGATCCGGGCTCTCCGCGAGGCGGATGCCATGCTGGATTTCGACCCAAGTGGCGCTCCGATACGCGCTGCGGCCCCCGGTGCACCGCATCGCCGCCGCCTGATCCGCCTGGCCTTCCTCGCCCCTGCTCTGCAACGCGCCATCCTCGAGGGTCGCCAGCCGCCGGGGCTGACGCTGGCGAAGATCCTGAAGTCCGGGCTTCCGGGCCGGGCCTGTGCAGAGGGGGCAGGCAGGCCGGGCCGCACGGGCTGGGGGTCTGTGGTGCGGGGGGCCTGTGTCGCACGGCATGGCAGGGGGCAGGCAGGGGGCCGGGCCTCTGGGGCAATCCTCTGCCGTGATCTCTGGGGCCGGGCTGTGCTGGGGCTGTGCTGTGCTGGGGCAGGCTGGGGGCTGTGGTGCCGGGGGGGCTGTGGTGCTGGGGCCTGTGGTGCAGAGGGGCCGGGCTGTGCCTGTGCGTCTGTGGTGCTGTGCCCCTGTGGTGCTGTGCCCCTGTGGTGCTGGGGGGCTGCGATCATGGGGGCCTGTGGTGCTGTGCCCCCTGTGGGTTGCCCCCTGTGCAGGGGCGCTCGGGTCCTTCCCCACGCTGGGGAGCGTCCGGGGGGTGCGCGGAGCCCCGGTTCCTCAGAGTTTTTAGGAAATGTCAGCATTGCTTACTTAAATCCCCTGTGTGGGTAATTTTTTACCTGTGTGGGTAATCCGAGAAGCATTTTTTCCGTTCTGGGGGTTGAGAAGGGGTGAGCAGGGGTGAGTAACCCCCCTTACTCAGCTTTTTTGGCCTTTTTTCAAGAGGTTATATCGCACTGAGTAGGGTGAGCAGGGGTAAAGGTATAAAACAATAGGAATCTGAGAATCCGAGAAAAATGGCGGATTCCCGTCGATTTGCCCCCAAAATCGGCTCTGTGGGGAATCTGGCACTTTGGCGTCCGCGAAGTTGGTTTGGGCCTACTCAGCTACTCACCCCCGCTCAAGCCATATAAATAAGGGGTTTGAGGGTGAGCAGGGGTCTCTGATCCCTACTCAGCCCCAGAACGAAAAAAGCGGCCCCCTGAGAGAGCCGCTTTACCTGTGTGGGTAATCTTTACCTGTGTGGGGATTCCTCAGATCAGGTATCCCTTGATGGATTTGCCCGTGATGAAAGTCGCGATGATCTCCCTGCAACGCCTCTGAGCGGCCCGATCATGGCGCGGGTTGTGCTGACCGTCATCCCGGAAATACCTCTCGGTGTAAGAAGTCCTCGCGATCTCGCTCATGTGCTTGGGCTTCAAGATCATGCGGGGGTTGCGCTTCTTCTCGTCCCTGATCCAGACGCCTTGGTATCCCCGGTTGAACATCACTTCCGTTCCGCCCGCAGTCGTCCAGACACCGTAGGGCAGCATGTCGAGGGACAAGGGATCGAACTCGGCCTTTTCGACCGTCACCCCCTCGGCACATTCGTCAACAGATAGTATCTTCATAGCAGTGCCTCTCCATCGTTATCATCGGCAACTTGGGTGGACCCGGATTCGTGGGCCTGCGCCGGTTCGCATACGCGGAAACCGCGCGCTCTTTCGTCGAGAGTAGCGTCGGGCCGGATCAGCCATGTGCGCTGCCTCCCGCCAATACGGATGCGCCCATACTCCCACCCCTTTGCCGTGAGGGCAGTCGTGACGCGCTCCCAGAACTGATCGGTCTGGGCGTTGCTGGGGACGTTTCCATGCAAGCCGAAAGCCTCCCGGAACGCCTCTTGCTGGTGGAAGGCCACCCGGCAGACCGTGGATTCGAGGCTGACGCCCTTGTAGGTCTCGTCGAGCATGTGCTTCTCGTCGATGTCGTTGAGGGCCACGAAGGATTGCAGCGGCATCTGGTCGTCGATCCAGTCCTCGACCTGTTCCAGCCAGTTCTCCCACGGCTCACGCTTCCGGGCGCGCTCTTGCAGGGTCTTGGCGATCTCTGCGGCCTTCCCGGTGACAAAGAGCGGCAGATCGGGGGCGTTGCCCGCCTTCTCTCGCATCTCGACGTAGGCCCGGTAGGCGAGCGCCCAGAGGCGGGTGCGAGCCCGCATGATGCCCACCGTGTCCACATAGGAACTGTCACAGGGGCAAGGCCAGAAGCGGCGACCTCCGGTCGTGTCGCGGAGATACTTGGTATCGTTGGTCGTGCCCCAGAGGACGAACTGGCGGGGAAGTTCTGTTGGTGCCCGACCGTAGGACTTCCGAACATCGTCATGCTGCCGCGACATGAACGCCTTGATGTCGTTCGCCTCGCCCTTGTGCAGCGAGGACAGTTCCGGGAGTTCCCCGCACCACATGCCGCCTGTCTGCTCCGCGATCTCTTGGCGGTTACTCAGGTTCGCGTCGATCTCGCCGAAGTAATGCTCTCCATAGAGGCGCTTGATGCCTGTGGACTTCCCGATACCCTGATCGCCTTCGAGGATCAGAGCGAAGTCGAACTTGCAGCCGGGCTCGAACACCCGCGCGACCGAGGCGATCATCATCAACCGGGAAATCTGCCGGGTGTAGGCGTTGTCCTCGGCCCCGAAGTAGTCGATCAGGATCGTGTCGATGTCCTCTTCGTCCTCGGGATGATCCTCGTTGCATTGCAGCAGGAACTCCCGGACAGGGTGGAACTGATTCGTCCGCGCCGCCAGTTCGACGCCCTGCCGGACCTTATCCATCGCCACTTCCAGTTCGTAGCCGCCCTTCGAGGTCGGGGCCGAGATGATCGCCCGGATCACGGTCTCGTGGTAGTCCTGCCAGCGGTCGCCGTTCACCCTGTCCTTGCACTTGAAGTCCGGGATCAGCTTGGTCTTGGTCTTGATGTCGTCGGTGATGACCACATCGTCGGAGAACTCGTTGTAAGCGATCTTCCGCCAGAGCCGGGGATCGTTCATGCAGATCGTGCCGATGTTGTGGGTCGTGGCCCGGATCAGGCCGTCATCGGTCAGGGTCAGTTCCTTGGCAATCCACTTCGACGGAGGCTTCTCGGCCTGCCGCCTGCGGTGGTGCCTCCCGACACGCTGCTTGCCGACGCTCTCGGATGGCGCACCGAGCAGGTCGTCGATCTCGGCTTCCTCGTCCTCGTCGATCTCTTCGTCGTCGGCCTGATACTCGACATCATCGTCGGTCAGCATGGCGTCGAGATCGTAGCGGCTCTCGGCCTGCGCGACCTTGTAGTGAGCGTCCGACCGGAGGAAGTCGATCATGGCCTTGGAGGACGGCAGCTTCGAGACCGGGGTATCCGATTCGGCGTCCTTGTCCTCGTTTCCGAAGAGATGCAGCCGGACCAGATCGTAGGCGTTGACAAGCTGCTCCTGCACCGGGTCCGAGCCGTGGTGCGAGTAGACGAAGAGATCATCGTAGACCACGGCCCCGTTCGAGGTGGTGCCGCCGAGATAGGTCATCCGGGAGATCGCGCCCTGCGCCCACTCGACCGGCTCGTAGACATCGGCGAGGATGCCGGGCTCTCCGTCCTTCCCTGTCACCAGTTCGGTGATGGTGTAGGCGCGGCAGAAGTCGCCGACCGGGCCGCTCTTGGAAAGAGGGTCCTCTGCCTTCTCGGCAGCCTGACGCAGTTCGTCCTCGCCCTGTGCGCGGGGCAGATTGCCGATGTCGGAGGCCGACCCGTTGGTCATCTCCCACGTCTCGATGATCTCTTCGTGATCGAGCAGATCGCCGCTCTGCTCGTAGTAGATGTAATGCTTCTCCATGTCCTTCGAGACAGTCGGCATATACATCATTTGAGCAGGCCGGAACGAGACCTTATCGACCCATTCCATGTTGGGGTCGGCAAGCTGGGCCGTGATCCGGCTGGCAGCCTGATAGCGGTCGCGGCTGACCTTCCCGGCGAGGAAGATGATAAGCCGCAGCCTCGGGTTCTCGGGAGTGTGGGAACGGGTGCTGTGGGCTATCATCTCATAGCCCCGGAGGATGTCGCCGCCCTTGAGCAGTTCAACGAACTCGGGGGTCGCGTAGTCGATGTCGAGGGTGATGATCTGGGAGGGCAGGATCGAGTTGCGGTTGCGGTTCTTGCCCTTCTCGACCGGGCCGCGCATCATCCATCCGGCAGAGCCTTTTAGGGTGCGCTGACGCTTGTCCGAGGCCGCTTTATACTCCCGATACTTCTCCGGGGTGACGTGCGGTTCGCGGAAGCGGTCCTTGAATTTCTTGAATGTTTCTGTGGTGTTACGAGAACGCCCAAGGTTGTCGCCTGAGCCGAGGCTGAAGCTGATCTCTTTAAGGTCATCCGACACCGGCGTTCTCCTTGTAAAGCTTCGCCAAGCCCCAAGCGAAAGACGCAACGGGTTTGGTGAAGCGGGTACTTATTCTTGAGGACGATCAGGTGGCCAAAATTTCGCCTATGTGGCGATCTGCCTACGCATCACGATCCTGCGAACAAACTAGGCAACTGCCACTTTGTTTTGGGTATGATCACTATTTTTGTGCCCGGTATGCAGTGCAGCTTTGTAGTCGTATTGCCGACTAGGTCGCCGCAGAACTCGGCACCTCAGTTCCTGCGGGGGCGCTCAGTTCGAGTTCAAGCGAAAATTCATTCTTGCTCTGCGAATACGCCAGACCACCAAGTACCGAGCGAAAATACGCCCCTGATTGGAAAGCTTCCCTGCGCTTGGTCGCCTCGAGTTCCGACAACTCGCGGGCCGCGTCGAGATCGAGCCCCGATACCAAAAAATGCTCGAGGCGCGCGACCTTCAATACGTAGATTACGTTTTCCATCAAGCACTCGTCCGCAAGGCAATCGCAAACCAAAGGCAATTCTTCCGCTGTTTCCATTTCCATCGTTTTACCTCCCGCTACTGCGCAACAGTTGTCAAAGCGGCTTGCGCCCGGTCGTTGATGAAACACTCCAACCACGTTTCGGGCAAAGCCGCTGCACGCGTGGAGAGCTTCAGGAAAGGCGGGAACGCTCCGTCCGCGATCATTGCGTAGACCTGCGAACGGCTGAGGCCAGTACGTTCGAACACCTCTTCCGGCCGCAGCAAGCGTCCACCCGGCGAACAGTCTTTCCACGGTGCTTCGGAATTCGTCTGGATATTCATTGATCGTCTCCATTCTTCTTTAGACAGTTTCGACTGCCCACGGACGTACGTGGAGAACTTTCAACAGTTTAGGAAAAGCTGGAGTCAGAACGGAAGCGAGGTTTTCCCTAACCGGCTTCCTCGAGATCAAGCATAACAGTGAACAATTGACGGTGCGATGCCCATGACGGTTGCGAGGGCCCCGCGTAACCCTGTTTGCCCAGTGGGCCCGGTCCACTGCCGGGCATATGCCCTAGCGCCTTACGAAGCCCGACGCGAATAGCATCGCGCTCCCGGACGATCCACGGGTTCTGCAGTCCGCCCGCTTTCACCCGGGCCCGGCCCGCCGATGCCTCGATATCAGCGGAATCCCGCGCGACTATGATCACGGCTTCCGCGAACTTGACGATCGGGGCGCTCTTATCTTTCGCGTCGTGCCATACCGTGATCTCTGCCGCGAAAGCTGCTGCGAATAAACCAATTGCGCGCGGGTAAAACTCTGCCAAGGCGTTCGAACGGGTTTGGCCTTTCATCGACCTCAACTCCGCATCCGTGTTCTTGATCCACAGCGTCACCGCAGCCCGCCATTCTGCCGGCGGTTTCGGTGGGAAAAGAGCAAACGCGGGCAGCTGGTCGGCAAGATCTTGGTAAGTTTCGAACGCGCGCTTCAACCGTTCGAGTTCCCGGCGCGCGCCCCGCGGATCGCGAGACAAGGAGAGAACTGTGACCTCGTTCAAGAGACGATCGAGCGCCGCGCGCAAACCATCGAGTTGAACGCTGTCTTTCAAGGGAACGCCGGTCGCATCAACGATCCGCGAAACAGCCTCGAACGACACGCCCGACTGCCGTGGAAAACCGTCCTCGCTTTTTCCGGTCCCGGATGTCACGGCTTGACCTGTTCGCGGTAGAGGTCCAGTTCGTCCGCCCACCATTGTGCCATCTCCACACGCTCGTCCCAGTGCTCGCCCCGCGCGTAGGCCCGGCGCACGTCGTTACCTTCGACGTGGGCAAGGGCCCGTTCGATCGCGTCGGGGTTCCACTTGCCGGACTCGTTGGCCAGCGTCGAGAACGTCGCCCGGAACCCGTGCGCCGTGACCTTGTCCTTGTCGAAGCCCATGCGCCGAATGGCCTGGTTGAAGGTGTTCTCAGACACCGGCTTCTTCCAGTTGCGCGTCGACGGGAACAGCAGGTCGCTCTTTTGCCGGAACCGTTCCAGCTCGCGCAACCACGCGACCGCTTGGCTCGGTAGCGGGACGCGGTGCGGGCGCCGCATCTTCATGCGCTCTGCCGGGATCCGCCACGTGGCCTCGTCGAGGTCGAATTCGTCCCAGCAGGCGAGACGCAATTCGCCGGGGCGCTGCGCGAGGAGAGCGAGGAGTTGCAGGGCAATCGCCGTTTTCGGCTCCCCGGAATAGCCGTCGATGGCCAGCATCATTTCCCCGATCTCGCGCTTGTCCGTCAGGGCTGAGCGGTGCTTCTTCCGTGGGCTGATCAACGCACCCTTCAGGGCCTGCGTCGGGTCCGTCGTGGCCCGCCCCGTGGCAATCGCGTAGCGCAGGATCGCGCCGATGGTCGAACGAAGCCGACCCGCGGTTTCGAACTTGCCCTCGGCCTCGACAACCCGGAGGCAGGCGAGGATGTCCTGAGTCTCGATCTCCTTCACTTCCATGTCGCCGAGGCGCGCCTCGGCCAGCGACACGATCCACTCCAGTTTCTTGAGGGTCTGCGGGGCTCGACCCTCGCGTTTCAGCTTGTCGAGGTACTCCTTGGCCAAGTCGGAAAACGAGATACCTTTTTCGAGGAACTCTTGCCGTTTCCTGCGCTTGCGTTCGGCCGCGGGATCATACCCCTCGACGAGCAAAAGACGCGCATCGTCGCGCTTTTCCCGTGCGAGCTTGAGACCTACGAGCGGGTAGCTGCCCAGCGCCAGCAGTTTCTCTTTCCCGTTGAACCGGTACTTGAAGCGCCAAAGCCTTGATCCCGTTGGGTTTACCAGCAGGTATAGCCCGTGCGAGTCGCTTGCCTTGTAGGGCTTCTCGCGGGACTTGAGGTTGCGGATGGCGACATCGGAAAGGGGCACTGGCAAAAACCGGAATCGAATTAACGGTACCCTGCAATATACCCCCTACTTTCGCGGCTGTCACGGGTTTTGGCTGGACACCACTGGACTCGGAATCCAAGGATTACAATCACTTGGACGTTCCTGCACGTTGCTGGACTTTGAAGTGGTGCCCGGGGGCGGAATCGAACCACCGACACGAGGATTTTCAATCCACTGCTCTACCCCTGAGCTACCCGGGCACGGGCGCCACCTTGGCGGCGGCTGGGTGAGCGGGTTTTAGGAGGTCGGGGGGAGAGTGTCCAGAGGGATTATGCCCGGTTTTCGGCGTGAACAGGCGAAGGTCGACCCGGTCGCGGATCAGGGTGGAAACGATGGGCCTCGCACATGGTGAGCGGGACACGGGCCGCGGCGGACAGCGCGATGACCAAGATCGCAGGCGTGTCAGTGCCGATCCGTGCCAATCGCACAAAATCCGGTCATTTCCCGACCCGGCGACGGCTGATCTCGACAGCCGCGGACAAATGGTTGTTTGGCGCGCGGCTGCGGATATGCTGTTGGAATGTCCAGCACTCCCCAGTTCTACAACGAGATGAAGCGGTCGGACGGGTCGGTTCGGGCGCCTTACGACGCCTACAGTGATTGGTTCGGCCAGCAGGACGCGGCGCGACTCGACGCCAAGGCGCGTGAGGCCGAGGCGTTCTTCCGGCGCACCGGCATCACCTTCAACGTCTACGGCCAGGCCGAGGCGCAGGAACGGCTGATCCCGTTCGATCTGGTTCCGCGCATCCTGTCGCACCGAGAGTGGTCGCGCCTGTCGCGGGGTATCGAACAGCGGGTGCGCGCGATCAACGCCTTCCTGCTCGACATCTACAACCGGCAGGAAATCCTGCGCGCCGGACGCATCCCGCAGCAGCTCGTGTCCGATAACGCGGCCTTCCTGCCGCAGATGATCGGGTTCCGCCCACCGGGCGACGTCTACACCCATATCGTCGGCACCGACATCGTGCGCACCGGCGAAAACGATTTCTTCGTGCTCGAGGACAATGCCCGCACGCCCTCAGGCGTCTCCTACATGCTGGAGAACCGCGAGACGATGCTGCAAATGTTTCCCGAGCTTTTCTCGAAGATCCGCGTGCAACCGGTCTCGGACTACCCCAAGAACCTGCGCCGGTCGCTCGCGGCCTGTGCGCCCGCAGCCTGCGACGGCAAGCCGACAGTCGCGGTGCTGACGCCGGGCATCTTCAACTCGGCCTATTTCGAGCATTCCTTTCTCGCCGACCAGATGGGTGCGGAACTGGTCGAAGGCCATGACCTGCGGGTGGTCGACGGGCGCATCGCCATGCGCACGACGCAGGGGTACAAGGTCATCGACGTGCTCTACCGGCGCATCGACGACGATTTTCTCGACCCGATGTCGTTCAATCCCGACAGCATGCTGGGCGTGCCCGGGATCATGGATGTCTATCGCGCGGGCGGCATCACGCTCGCCAACGCGCCGGGGGCGGGGATTGCCGACGACAAGGCGATCTATTCCTACATGCCCGACATCGTGGAGTTCTACACCGGCGAGAAGGCGATCCTGCGCAACGTCGAGACCCATCGCTGCGCCGAACCCGAGACCCTGAAGTACGTGCTCGACAACCTCGACAAGCTGGTCGTGAAAGAGGTGCACGGATCGGGCGGCTACGGGATGCTCGTGGGCCCTGCCGCCTCGAAGAAGGAAATCACGGCCTTCCGCAAGAAGCTCGAGGCGCGGCCGGCGAATTACATCGCCCAGCCGACGCTGTCGCTGTCGACGGTGCCGATCTTCGTCGACAGGGGGCTGGCGCCGCGCCATGTCGACCTGCGCCCTTACGTACTGGTATCGCCAGAGGGCGTGAGGATCACGCCGGGCGGGCTGACACGCGTGGCCCTGACCGAAGGCTCGCTGGTCGTCAATTCAAGCCAAGGCGGCGGGACCAAGGACACATGGGTGCTGGAGGACTGACATGCTGGGAAAAACGGCAGGCGGCCTCTACTGGATGTTCCGGTTCCTCGAGCGCGGTGAGAACCTCGCCCGTCTTATGGAAGCCGGGTCGCGGATGGCGCTGACACGGTCGACCAGTTCCAGCTCCGAATGGGAATCCGTCGTGACGACGGCCGGTGCAAAGGCCGGATACTCGGCCAAGTACGACGCCTATGTCGACAGCCATGTCATCGACTACCTGCTGCGCGACGCCGACAACCCGTCGAGCGTCATCTCGGTGACCAAGGCCGCGCGCGACAACGCGCGGCTGGTGCGCACGGCGCTGACCCGCGAGGTCTGGGAGGCGGTCAACGAAAGCTGGATGGCGATGCAGGACTTGCTGCGCGAACCGGTGACGCAGGTCGAGCTGCCGGCGACGCTTTCCGTGATCCGTCAGCAGAGCGCACTGGTGCGCGGCACGCTCTACGGTACGATGCTGCGCAACGACATCTACGATTTCTCGCGGCTCGGCACCTTCATCGAGCGCGCCGACAACACGGCGCGCATCATCGACGTGAAGTACTACACGCTGTTGCCGACGGCGAGTTCGGTCGGGTCCTCGCTCGACAACGTGCAGTGGGAAATGATCTTGCGGTCTGTCTCCGCGCATCGCTCGTTCCGCTGGCTCGACGAACAGGACATGACGGCGACAGCGATCGCCGAGTTCCTGATCTTCGACAAGCGCCTGCCGCGTTCGCTGGCGTTCTGCGCCAAGCAGGTGATGGAAAATCTCGGCTACCTCGAGGCCGAATACGGACAACGCCACGCCTGTCACGACATGGCCGAGGACATGCGCCGCCGGCTCAAGGCGCTCGGCATCCGTGATGTCTTCGACCAGGGCCTGCACGCGTTTATCACCGGCTTCATTCGGGACAACAACGCGCTCGGCTCGCAGATCGAAGCCGACTACAGGTTCAACGGGTAGGGACAGGATGCTTCTCCATATCAGCCACACGACGCGCTACGCCTATGACAGGCCCGTGGACTACGCGCTTCAGCAGGTGCGCCTGACGCCGCCGACGACGCCGCAGCAGCGGGTCCTGTCCTGGGACATCACGGTCGAAGGTGGCAAGGTCGAGACCTCGTATAGCGATCATCACCAGACCCGGGTTCACCTGCTGTCGGTCACCCCCGGCGGCACCGGCGTTGCCATCAACGCCGCGGGGCAGGTCGAGACACATGACACCTCGGGCGTTCTGGGACAGGCCACCGGGGCGGCACCGTTGTGGTACTTCCTCAAAACGACACCGCTGACCGAACCCGGGGACCGCGTCGCGGCGCTGGCGGAAGATGTTCGGGGAAGTCCGGATCTTCTGGGAGCGCTGCACGGGCTCTCCGCCGCGATCCTCGCCGCCGTGCCTTACAAGATCGGCGACACCTACGCGGCAACCACGGCCGAAGCCGCGCTCGCGGGCGGCAGCGGGGTCTGCCAGGATCACGCGCAGATTTTCGTGGCAGCCGCCCGCGCCGCCGGCTGCCCGGCGCGGTATGTCAGCGGTTACCTGATGATGGACGACCGCGTCGATCAGGACGCAAGCCATGCCTGGGCCGAAGCCCATGTCGACGGGCTGGGCTGGGTCGGGTTCGACATTTCCAACGGCATCAGCCCGGACGAACGATACGTCCGGATCGCCTCGGGTCTCGATTACCGCGAGGCGGCGCCGATTTCCGGTCTCAGGCTGGGCGATGCCGAGGAATCGATGATTGTCTCCGTTCAAGTACAGCAGTAATGCAGGCGAGGCGCCGACAACGCGCCGTTTTCCGGGATTGATTCGATGACCTATTGCGTCGGCCTGCGCCTTAATCAGGGTCTTGTCTTCATGTCGGACACCCGCACCAACGCCGGTGTCGACAACTTTTCGAAGACCCGAAAGATGTTCAGCTGGACCGTGCCGGGCGAACGTCTCATCACGCTGATGACCGCCGGCAACCTCGCCACGACACAGGCGCTGGTCGGGCTGATCGAGCAGCGCGACCGCAGCGCGGACAACCGCGATCCCGAGATCCTGCACGCGCAGTCGATGTTCCAGGTCGCGCGCATGGTCGGGTCGATCCTGAAGGAGGTGATCGCGGGCTCTGCGACGACGGGTCAGACCGGCGATGCGGCTTTCCAGGCCACGGTGATCGTCGGCGGACAGATCAAGGGTGGCCCGCCGACGATGTTCCTGATCTACCCCGAAGGCAACTTCATCGAGGTGACCGAGGAGACACCGTTCTTTCAGATCGGCGAAGCGAAATACGGCAAGCCCATCCTCGTGCGGGCCTACGATCCGGACATGCCGTTCGAGGAGGCCGTGAAACTGCTGCTGGTCTCGTTCGATTCGACCGTCCGTGCCAACTTGTCGGTCGGGCCGCCCTTCGATCTCATGGTCTGCGAAAACGACCGCTTCGCGCCGCACGCCGAACGCCGGATCGAAGAGGATGACCCGGTCTATCGCAGCATCTCGTCAGGCTGGGGTGACGCGCTGAAAGCGGCCTTCGACCAGCTGCCGACCTTCCGGATCTGAACCCCGGCAGAGTGTCAGGCGTCGCCGGGATCGCTGCGCCTGGGATCCAGCGCCGCCTCCATCGCGGCCTCGACCTCGTCGGCATCATCCGGGTTCTGCGATGGCACCGCGTAGCTGCCGTCGAGCCACTTGGCGAGGTCGACATCGGCACAGCGCTTGCTGCAGAACGGCCGCAGCTTGCGGTTCCCGGGCTTGCCGCAGATCGGGCAGCTCATGGCAGGAGTGCCGACAGCGGCGCACGCGCGCGCTTTCGTTGCAATTCGTAATGCCCCAGCGGCGTCCAGCCGACGAGGTTGGTCTCGATCTCATCGCGACGAAAGGCGGCACGCAGCGCGCTTTCGAAGGTCCGGCGGTCTTTCTTCGGCATCGGCGCGAGGTCGAGCACGATCTGCCCACCGAGCCCGCGCAGCCGCAACGCGCGCGGCAGCAGTTTCGCGCAGGCCATGTTGGCCTTGATCCCCGCCGCCAGCGAAGCATCCGATCCCGTGTTCACGTCGATCGCGACCAGCGCCCGGGTCGGCTCCACGAACATCGAGGCACCGCCCCCCAGCCGGACCTCGGACCCGCGCAGTTCGTCGAGCGTGTCGAGCACGCCGTGGCTTTCGAAGCCGCCGGGCTCCGTCACCACGTCAGCGGGGGCGGTCCAGTCGCGCCATGCCAGAACATGCGGGCCGTCGCCTTCGGCCAAGGTTTCCGGGCCGCGGCCCTCGTCCGTCATGACCTTCGCGGCAAGGTCCATCATCGCGGCGATGTCCTCGGCGATGGCGTCGGCATCCGCCGCCTCGCAGCTCGACCGGAGGATCAGCCCGTAGGGTTCGTCCTGCAGCACCTCGTCGGCAATCTCCAGAAGCCGGTCGCGTTCGGCATCATCGCGGATCTGGCGCGACAGGTTGCGCCCGGGCGCCTCCGGCGTGACGATGGCATAACGGCTCTTGAACAGCAGCCGGTCGGTGACCGGAATGGCCTTGCCCGGCTCGGCGTAGCCCGTGACCTGCACCAGAACTTCCTGCCCAGGTTTCAATCCTTTGACCTGCCGCAGAAAGGCCGAGCCGTCCGGCGTGCGGAAGAACATGCCGCCCTGTCCTTTGACCGGCTTGTCAGCGACCGCGCGGTAGACCGTACCGGGACGCGGCGCGTCGGCCTCGACCAGCAGGTCGTCAAGCTCGCCGTCGACGATCAACGCGGCCGCCTCGCGCGCGCCAAGATGATCCAGAACGATGCTGCGCCCCTTCATGCCGCCACCTTCCACAAGGGCCAACCCGCGGATTGCAAGATGGCCGCGGTTTCCGCCAGCGGCAGGCCGACAATGGCGGTGAACGACCCCGAGATCCACGGGATGAAGGCGCCGGCCGGGCCCTGGATGCCGTAGGCCCCGGCCTTGCCCTGCCAGTCCCCGCTGGCGATGTAGGCCGAAAGCTCTTCCTCGGTGATCCGTTTCATGCGCACCGTGCTGACGACATCGCGTTCCCAGACTTGCGCACCACGCTTGACTGCGACCGCCGTGATCACCCGGTGACGCCGGCCCGACATCAGGCGCAGGAAAGCCCGCGCCTCATCCGCATCGGCAGGCTTGCCCAGGATGCGACGGCCAAGCGCCACCGTGGTATCGGCACAGAGCACGATATCATCATCCCCGGCCGCAACCGCCGCCGCCTTCTCGCGCGCCATGCGCGCGCAGTATGGCCGGGGCAGTTCGCCTTTTTCGGGGGTTTCGTCGATGTCCGGAGCTTGGATCGCGTCAGGGATCACGCCGATCTGCGCCAGCAGATCCCTGCGCCGCGGCGAACCCGAGCCGAGAATGAACTTCATCTGCCAGCTCCGCCGCAAAGGCCAGGCCGCGCGGGCCCGGCGACTGTCACTTGAACCGGTAGTTGATCCGGCCCTTGGTCAGGTCATAGGGGGTCATTTCGACCTGGACCCGGTCGCCCGCCAGAACGCGGATGCGGTTCTTGCGCATCTTGCCCGCCGTATGCGCGATGATCTCATGGCCGTTCTCGAGCTCGACCCGGAATGTCGCATTCGGCAGGAGTTCCTTCACGACGCCGGGGAATTCGAGAATGTCTTCCTTGGCCATGGTGTCTCCTTGCATGCCGCGCCCGCCGATCGGACGCGCACGCTTAAATGCGCTCAAACCGCGCGCTTTTCAAGGGCAATCAACGCAGGGTGACGTGCTCGGGCGTTCCGTCGCATCCCGATTGTTCGTCCCAGTGAGCACGGTTGCGCACCACGCCACTTTTGCGCACGGCCGCCACTGCGTCCAGATCGACCTCGGCGTAGGTCCAGCCCGGTTTGCCAATGGGTCCCACCGCCAGAACACCGTCCGACGGAAAGCCGGTGTCGGGCGGTCCAAAGATGCCACCCGCGCCGACCGTGACATCAACCGCCTCGGACCAGCGCGCCTCGCCAACGGTCGAGGACATCACGGTCACGCATTGCGCCTCGAGCGCCCGGGCCATCGCGCCGATGCGCACGCGCCAATAGCCGGCCAGCGCCTCGGTGCAGGACGGCACGAGGATGATGTCGCAGTCCTTCAGGGCCCGGGCCAGCAGCGGGTATTCGCAATCATAGCAGATCAGCACGCCAATCCGGCCCAGCGCCGTGTCGAAGACCCTGAGCGGACCGCCCCCGATCACCTTCCAGTCGTCACGTTCGAACATGGTCATGATCTGCTTGTCCTGAACACCGCTCTGTCCCGACGGTGCGAAAAAGCGCGCGCGGTTCACGGGCCGGGTCTCGGTCGCAGCGGGACCCGAGGCCGCGAGGATGTGGACGCCATGCTCGCGGGCCAGCCGCGCATGCAAGTCGTCCGCCGCGTCGAGCCGGTCCGACACCGCGTGCAGCGACGCTTCGAGATCGCGCGCCACGTCGGCACCTGCGAGCGTCGCAAGCTCCATCGCGCCGTATTCGGGGAACACCAGCAGCTCGGCGCCCTCCTGCGCCGCCTCGGCCACCCAGCTTGTCAGCTTTTCCGCGTACTGCTCCCAGGTTTCCAGGAAATCCAGCGGGTAGGCGGCGGCAGCGATCTTCATAGGCGTCTCCGGGGTCTTCGATGTGCGCGTGTCATGCCTTTGCCCGGGCCGCGATGCAACCCGCGCACGCGCGGGACCATAGCCCGAACCAGCCTGAACCTATCCGTTCGAGTGGGGGGATAGCCCGGAGTTTCCCTCCACTAGCCGCCCGGGCCCGCGCGCCGACCGCCCTGCATCGCGTAAAAGATGCCCGGTGTTTCAGTGTTTGCGAGGTTTCACAGATGAAAGTTTCCCGTCCCAGCCCCCGCCGCCGCATCCGCCATACCGTGGCCGGACTTGTCAGCGCCGCAGTGATCGTCGGATCCGGAACCACCGCTTCGGCTGTGCCGCTGAACTTCGAGGATCTCGTTGGCCGCGCCACCGGCTACACGGTCATCGGGCGGTCGGACGTTGCACGCAGCACGACCGCGAAATTCACCAACGTCGCCACCGACAGTGGCCGCACCGTGGACGCTCGCATCGTGGCGACCGTCAAGGCGGAAACCGATTTCGGAGAGGTCGGAAACTCGGGTCGGCACGGCGATCCGGGGTTCATTCCCGACTACCGCCCGTCCGGCACACGCGACGGCGGCGATCTGGGCATCTTCTACTACGGCAATGGAATCAATTCGACCGAGAACGGCGTGAGGCTCGGTTTCGAGTTCTTCGACGGCACCGGCGCCCAGTCCGGGACTTTTTCCAATGCCATCGAGGTGTCGGAACTGAACTTCGCCATCTATGACGTCGACGGCGAATCGCGCGCCAAGGGCGGATGGTCGGACCAGTCGGAATTTTTCCGGGCATTCGTGTCCGACGGCCTGCAAAGCTACCAGCTGGGCAACACGCCGCAGGCACTGACGGCCGAGCAGGAGGGCGATGTGATCACCTTCCGCGGGCCGAACAAGAATTTCTCCGAAAGCGACGCCACCGGCGCGGTGATCCTGAAATATGCGAACGTCAGCAGCTTCGATCTCGATTTCGGCTCGGTCCAGAGCTACGGCACGGTCCAGAACGCGGTTTTTTCCGCCTTCGACGGAGACCTCAGCCTTGTCGATCTGAGAAATTTTCGAGATCCGATGACACCCCAGGCCGTTCCGGGTCCGCTGTCGCTGCCGCTGCTGGCGGCCGGTGTCGGGTTGCTCGGTTTTCTGCGCAGGCGCAACCGGACGTGATCGGCATCTTTCAAAAACCGGAAGGAGGCGGCGGACGGACCCCTTGAAACCTGCCGGTATCCCGGTGACTGTTCGATTTGTCGAAATGAGTTGACGGGAGTGCCATGCTCACCAAGGGCGTCACGCTGCGCGGCCTCGAGGTGTTCGAGGCGCTCGCCTCATCGGGATCGGTCGCACAGGCTTCGGCGCGGACTGGGCTGTCGCAACCGGCCGTGTCCCAGCAGCTGCGCAATCTCGAACAGGCGCTCGGCACCGACCTCGTGGATCACGCACGTCGCCCGATGAGCCTGACGCCGGCGGGAGAAGGCTTTCTCGTACGCGCAAAGGCCGCCCTGTCGCAGCTGCGCCTTGCGCAGACCGAGCTCACGGTCGTCGATCTTGCGCATCTCAGTGCGCTCAGCATCGGGATCATCGACGATTTCGACGACAACCTGACCCCGCGCCTTGCCACGATCCTCGCCGACAGCATGTCGCGTTGCCGCTTCAAGATGATCACGGCCTCCAGCAACGAGCTTCTCGCGGCGATGGACGAGCAGCGCCTGCATCTCGCGATTTCGGCCAGCACCGGCCAGGTGATCGACGGCGTACTCGAATACCCGCTCGCACGCGATCCCTTCATCCTCGTGGTTCCCCGCAGCGCGGTCGTGACCGAAGAGACGATGCGCGATCCCGCCGGGCTGCCCTTCCTGCGCTATGAACGCGAACAGCTCATCAGCCGCCAGATCGAGGCGCATCTCGCGCGCGAGAAGATCGTTCTGCCCGACCGTTTCGAGATCGGCAGCCACCTGGCACTCATGGCGATGGTGGCGCGCGGCATCGGCTGGGCGATCACGACGCCTTTGGGCTACATGCGCGCGGCACGATTCCACGACCAGATGGAGGCGCATCCTCTGCCGTCCGGAGGATTCTCGCGGCAGATCTCGCTCTTTGCCGGCGCCGACCGGACGGGCGAGGTCGCGGATACGATCGCCCGAACGATGCGCGGGCTGATCCAGTCGCATATGGTGGACCCGGCGCTGGCCCGACTTCCCCGTCTGGCGGGCGAGCTGAAGGTTCTGGAGGGCTAAGCTTGGGCAAAATCGTGATCCTGACGGGCGCTGGCATTTCCGCCGAAAGCGGGCTCGGGACGTTCCGGGCCGAGGACGGGCTATGGGCACAGCACCGGGTCGAGGATGTGGCGACCCCCGAAGGGTTCGCGCGGGATCCGAAACTGGTGGTCGATTTCTACAATGCCCGACGTGCGCAATCGGCGGCGGCGGAACCCAATGCCGGTCACGAAGCGCTGGCCCGGCTCGAAACCTACCACCCGGACGAGGTGATCGTCGTCACGCAAAACGTCGACGACCTGCACGAGCGGGCGGGAACGCGGAACCTCATCCACATGCATGGGGCGCTCTCGGGCGCGCTCTGCCATGCCTGCGATCACCGCTGGCCGGCGCCGATGGTCATGGCTCCGGGCGATCCCTGCCCGTCCTGCCGGCGCGGCACGGCACGGCCCGACATCGTCTGGTTCGGCGAGATGCCCTACCAGATGGACGAGATCTTCGATCACCTGGCAAGCTGCGAGATCTTTGCCTCTGTTGGCACGTCGGGGAACGTCTATCCCGCCGCGGGGTTCGTCGCGGAGGCGCGCCGCATGGGCGCGCGTACGATCGAGTTCAATCTCGAACGTTCTCTCGTCGGCGATCTCTTCGAGGATGTACGCCTCGGCCCCGCAACCGGAACCCTTCCGGCCTGGGTCGACGAAGTTCTCAGCCGAACCGCCTAGCGGTCGAGATCGACCGGAACCTCGACGGTGACGTCGCCGGCCATCTCGAAGCTCAGCGTGACGCTGATGCTGGCGCCATCCACCAGCGGTTCGGTCAGGCCCATCAGCATGACGTGATCCCCGCCGCGCTCGAGCGTGTGTGCGCCACCGGCCGGGATCACGATTCCGTCCTCGACCTCGACCATCGACATGACCCCGTCGGCGTTCTGCACATGGGTGTGCAGTTCGGCACGCATCGACGCGCTGGTCTGGGCCGCGATCAGCCGGTCCGCGGTCTCCGACCCGTTCTCGATCACCATGAAGACCGCCCCGACCGGCGCATCGGGCCGCGAGCTGCGTGCATAGGCGTCGCTCACGACAATGTCCGCCTGTGCCAGGCCCGCCGGAAGGCAGAGTGCGGTCGAAATCAGGAAGGGTTTGAGGAATTGCATCGGATCACCTGTACTCAGTTCGCGGCCCCGGGCCGCTGCGCCGCCCGTCCTAGCCTCGGGCCCGCGGACATGCATCGCGCCAAAACGACACACCCCGCCCGGGGACCGGACGGGGTTTCAAACGTCTCCGCAAAGGCCGGCGGCTCAGCTGAGCGCGTCTGCCTCGCTGCCCGACTTGGCGATGGCCTTCTTGACCTTCAGTGCCGCCGGCGACAGGTCGCTGTCCTTGGCCTTGGCCAGGAACTTGTCCAGCCCGCCGCGGTGGTCGACCGAACGCAGCGCCGATGCCGAAATACGGAACTTGAACGCGCGGCCCAGCGCTTCGGACTGCAGCGAAACGTCGTTCAGGTTCGGCAGGAACCGGCGACGGGTCTTGTTGTTGGCATGGCTGACGTTATTGCCAGTCATCGGGCCTTTACCGGTCAATTCGCAAACGCGCGACATGATCTTTTCCTCTTTTCAACGATCGCTCCCGGCGGTCCGGAAAACGACAAAAGGGGCGGCCGTCCGGCAGCGCCCCGGAATTTCGTTCGCTGGCTTTAGTGGAAATCGCCCCCACGGTCAACCCGCCCCGGCGCCCTTGTCGTCAGTTTGACGCGGCATCCTTGTCCAGTCGCTCCAGAAAGGCCTGCGCCGCCGCCGCGGCCACGCAGTCACCCGCCGCGACGCGGCCGCCGTACTCGGCCAGGAGCTCCCGGGCCCGGGCTGTCTCGAGCACGGCCAGAAGCGACCGGCGAACCTCCTGTTCGAACCAGAATCGCGCCTGGCCGGTCCGCGTCTTGTCCCAGTGCCCATTCTCGCGACGCCAGTCGACAAGCGTACCGATGGTGTCCCAGACCTCGCGCAGGCCATCGTCCTCGAGCGCCGAAACCGTCATGGCCTTCGGGAACCCTTCGGGATCCTGCGGTCGTTTGCGCAGCAGTCGCAGGGCGCCTGCGTAATCCGCGCAGGTTCGTTTCGCCGCTGCGCGCAGGTCACCGTCGGCCTTGTTGACCACGATCAGGTCCGCGATCTCCATGATTCCGCGCTTGACCCCCTGCAACTCGTCGCCGCCGGCGGGCGCCAGCAGCAGCACGAAGATGTCCGCCATCTCCGACACGACGGTCTCGGACTGGCCGACGCCTACGGTTTCGATCAGGATCAGGTCAAAACCCGCCGCTTCGCACAGCGCCACCGCCTCGCGCGAGCGGCGCCCGACGCCGCCCAGGTGCGACTGGCTCGGCGATGGCCTTATGAAGGCGCCCGGGTCGCGCGACAGCCGGTCCATCCGGGTCTTGTCGCCGAGGATCGAGCCGCCCGAGCGCGACGAGGACGGATCGACGGCAAGCACGGCCACGCGCTTGCCCGCGCCGGTCAGCATCATCCCGAAGCTCTCGATGAAGGTCGACTTGCCGACGCCGGGCGTGCCGGACAGCCCGATGCGCAGCGCCTGCCGGTCCTTGGGCAGCGCGTCGAGCAGGGCCGCAGCCTGTTCGCGGTGGTCGGCGCGCGCGCTTTCGACCAGCGTGATCGCCCGCGCCAGCGCCCGCCGCTCGCCCTTTGCCACGCGCTGCGCGAGATCCTCGATGTCCATGCGTTGGTCCTTCAGCATCGCTTGGTTGTCCGGCAGGCCCCGGCAAAAGTCCAGTGCTTGGCGCGGCGCGGGCGAATGGCTAAGGAAAGGCATGTCCCCCGCCCTGCCCATCGACGCTGTTCTGACCGACCTGATCGCCGCGCTGCACGACCGGGGCCGCGCCGTCCTGCAGGCTCCACCGGGCGCGGGCAAGACCACGCGCGTGCCGCTTGCGCTGCTGGACGCGGGCCTGACGCAAGGGCGCATCCTGATGCTCGAGCCGCGCCGTCTAGCCGCGCGCGCCGCGGCCGAGCGCATGGCGCAGACGCTGGGCGAGCGACCGGGCGAGACGGTGGGCTACCGGATCCGCGGACAGTCGAAGACCGGGAAGACTACGCGCATCGAGGTCGTGACCGAAGGCATCCTGACGCGGATGCTGCAGGACAGGCCCGATTTGCCCGGCGTCGGCGCAGTGATCTTCGACGAGTTCCACGAACGCTCGCTGAACGCCGATCTCGGCCTCGCGCTCTGCCTCGAGGTCGCCGGGGCGCTGCGCAACGACCTGATCCTCATGGCAATGTCCGCCACCCTCGACGCCGCGCCGGTTGCGGCGTTGATGGACGCGCCGATCGTCACGTCCGAGGGCCAAAGCCACCCGGTCGAGATGATCTGGCTTCCGAAGCCGCTGCCCAAGGACACGCGGATCGAGACGGCCACCGCCGATCGCGTGCGCACGGCGCTTGCCGAAACATCGGGCAGCGCTCTGGTCTTTCTGCCCGGCGAGGCCGAGATCCGGCGCACCGAGGCGCTGCTGCGTGGCGATCTTCCTGCCGGGTGCAGCCTGCACCCGCTTTACGGCGCTATGGATTTCAAGGCACAGCGCACGGCCATCGCGCCCCCCAGATCCGGGCGCAAAGTGGTGCTGGCGACCGCCATTGCCGAAACCTCGCTGACCATCGAAGGGGTCCGCATCGTCGTCGATGCCGGGCGCGCAAGACGCGCCGAGTTCGACC
This sequence comes from Roseobacter sp. FCG-D35, assembly GCF_033436665.1. NCBI lineage: Bacteria > Pseudomonadati > Pseudomonadota > Alphaproteobacteria > Rhodobacterales > Roseobacteraceae > Roseobacter > Roseobacter sp. FCG-D35. The sequence goes on along the minus strand of NZ_JAWQFO010000005.1, from coordinate 281,892 downwards.
CGGCCTCGGGCATGTCGCGGCTGATCACCACCGTCGTCAGCCGCGCCGAGGCGACCCAGCGCGCGGGACGCGCGGGCCGGCTCGAACCCGGCGTCTGCTACCGTCTCTGGACCCGCGGGCAGGACGGTGCGCTGCCTGCCTATCCCCCCGCCGAGATCGAGGTGGCCGATCTCACAGGTTTCGCGCTCGAACTCGCGGTCTGGGGCGCCGAGGCTGACGACCTGTCGTTCCTGACCCCGCCGCACGCAGGCCGGCTGGCCGAGGCGCGCGCGGTGCTGGAGATGCTCGGCGCGCTCGACTCTGGAGGGCGCGTGACGGCGCATGGCCGCGACCTCTCGGCCCTGCCGCTGCATCCGCGACTGGGCCACATGCTGACGCGCGGCGGAGCCGATGCCCCGATGGTGGCCGCACTGCTCAGCGAGCGTGACCCGCTGCGCGGAGTCTCTGCTGATCTGTCCCTGCGCGTCGAGGCCCTGCGCGATCCGGCGCGTTTCCGACGCGCGCACGGGCACGAGCCGCACGAGGCGACGCTGCACCGGGTCCGGGACGAGACAAAGCGGCTGGCCCGGCAGGCCAAGGGGCCACGGCGCCCCTTGGGCGTGATGGCAGCACTCGCCTATCCCGACCGGGTCGGAATGCGGCGTGCGGGCGATGCGCCACGGTACGTCCTTTCGGGCGGAAAAGGCGCTGTGCTGCCCGAGGGCGACGCGATGGCGCAAGAGGCGTTTCTGGTCGCCACCGATCTTGACGGCAACCCCCGAGAGGCGCGCATCCGGCAGGCGGCACGGCTGAGCGAGCCCGAGCTGCGCGACACTTTCGCAGACCGGACCGCCTGGCACGAGGTATGCGCATGGTCGCGACGCGAGCAGCGCGTGGTGGCGCGCCGGCAAGAGAGGTTTGGGGCGCTGGTGCTCCAGGACCGAAGTTGGCCCGACGCGCCGCCCGACGCCGTCGCCCGCGCGATGCTCGACGGGGTGCGCCAACTCGGTCTGCGCCTGACACCAGCCGCCCGACGACTTGCCGAACGGGCGAAACTGATGCGCACCGCGGACCCCGAGTTCCCGGACTTCGACGACGCGCACCTTCTGGCAACGCTCGAGGATTGGCTTCTGCCCTATCTCACGGGCGTCATCAGTGCGGCCGACTGGAAGGCGTTCGATCCGCTCGACGCGCTGCGGGCGCGGCTCGACTGGGACCAGCAGCAGGCGCTCGACCGGGCCGCGCCCTCGCATTTCGAGACGCCGCTGGGACGTAGGGTTCCCATCGACTATGCCGATCAGTCTCCCGGCATCGCGCTGCGCCTGCAGGAGATGTTCGGGGTGACCCGGCACCCGCAAGTCGCAGGACGCCCCTTGCGCATCACCCTGCTGTCCCCGGCCCAGCGCCCGGTGCAGGTGACCGAAGACTTGCCCGGCTTCTGGGCGTCGTCCTATGCCGACGTGCGCAAGGACATGCGCGGACGCTACCCCAAGCACCCGTGGCCCGAGGATCCGACTGTCGCCGATCCGACCCTGAGGGCCAAACCACGCGGCTGACCCGGTCCACCGGGTCTTAACCGCGCCTTCACCACAATCTGCTTGACTGGCCGCGGGATGTCTTGCCGCGAAAAAATGCGGCAGATCGAGGACAGGCAGCCATGCAGGATCACGCGATACGGGCGCGCGACGCTCTCGGCGCCTCGCTTCTGGGCCTCTGGCGGCGCGTCACGCCCGAGCGCGCCGCGACCGGGATCGCGGCACTCTGCCACCGCTCCGACCGGGCCGGGCCGCGCGTGCTGCTGGTCACCAGCCGCGACGGGGGGCACTGGGACGTGCCGCGCGGTCCGGCCGACCCGGCGCGATCCGAAGGGTTGTGCGCTCTTTACCTCGCTTGGCAGGCCGCCGGCGTACTCCACGGCCACGTGCGCAACCTGCCGTTGGGCATCCTGTCCGACGCGCCTCAGCGTCCCGGCGCGGCGAATGCGCCGGTGCGGGCCAGCCTCTACCTCGTCGATGTATGCGAACTGGCACCCGACTGGCCCGAGGCCGCTGACCGCGAACGCCGCTGGTTCACGATCGATGCCGCGGCACAGCGCGTTCCCGGCCCTGTGCTGAAACGGATGATCGGACGGCTGTGACCGCGGGCGCTCAGACCCCCAGGCAGTAGCGCATGATCGCCTTCTGCGCATGCAGCCGGTTCTCGGCCTCGTCGAAGATGACCGAGTTCGGACCGTCCATCACCTCGCTCGTCACCTCGTCGTCGCGGTGCGCCGGCAGGCAGTGCATGAACAGCGCATCGGGCTTGGCATGCGACATCAGCTCGGCATCGACGCGGTAGGGGCGCAGCTGGTTGTGACGCCTTTCCCGCGCGGACTGCGCATCGTGCATCGAAACCCAGGTGTCGGTCACCACGAGGTCCGCTCCCGCGACCGCCTTCTGCGGATCGCGCTCGATTTCGATCGTCGAGCCCTTGCCGCGCGCGAACTCGACCCACTCCTTCTCGGGGTCGAGCGTCGCGGGGCCGGCGAAGGTCAGGTCGAACCCGAACTGCCCGGCGGCATGCAGGAACGAGGCGCAGACGTTGTTGCCGTCGCCCGACCATACCACCTTCTTGCCCTTGATCGGCCCGCGATGCTCTTCGTAGGTCAGCACGTCGGCCATGATCTGGCAGGGGTGGGTCCGGTCGGTCAGCCCGTTGATCACCGGCACCGTCGCGAACTCGGCCATCTCGGTCAGCACCGCCTCGTCGAAGGTCCGGATCATGATGAGATCGACATAACGGCTCATCACCCGAGCTGTGTCGGCGATGGTCTCGCCGTGGCCGAGCTGCATGTCCTGACCGGACAGCACCATCGTCTCGCCGCCCATCTGGCGCACGCCCACGTCGAACGACACGCGGGTTCGCGTCGAGGGTTTCTCGAAGATCAGCGCGACCATGCGCCCCTCGAGCGGCAGGTCATCGTCCGGCGCGCCACGCGTGCGGCCCTTGCGCGCCTCTTTCATGGTCGCGGCGCTGTCGATGATCTGCCGCAGGTCCTGCGGCGCGGTGAGGTGGATGTCGAGAAAATGGTTCATGTCGCTTCGTCTTTTCGATCGTGCAGGGACCCGGCGCGCCGGGCGCGATGGTGTCAGGCGGCCTTCACGGCAGTCGCCGCAGCGTCGAGCCGCGAGATCGCCTCGGCGATCTCGTCCTCGCTGATGTTGAGCGGCGGCAGCAGGCGGATCACGTTGTCGGCGGCGGGCACCGTCAGCACCAGCGCGTCGTAACCGGCGCTGACGATGTCGGTGTTCGCCGCCTTGCACTTGATGCCCAACATCAGGCCCGATCCGCGGACGCTCTCGAAGACCTCGGGGTGTTCGGCAATCAGCCCTTCGAGCTTCTGCCGGAACATCCCCGCCTTGCGATTGACCGCGTCGAGAAACGCCGGATCGGCCACCTCGTCCAGAACCGCGCGGCCTACCGCGCAGCCCAGCGGGTTGCCGCCGTAGGTCGAGCCGTGCGTGCCGAGCACCATGCCCGAGGCCGCCTCTTCGGTGGCCAGAACCGCGCCGATGGGAAAGCCGCCACCGATGCCCTTGGCGACCATCATGATGTCCGGCGACACGCCCGCCCATTCATGTGCGAAGAGCTTGCCGGTCCGCGCCACGCCGCATTGCACCTCGTCGAAGATCAGCAGGATGCCATGCTCGTCGCAGAGGTCGCGCAACCCTTTCAGGCACTGGTCCGGAACCGGCCGGATGCCGCCCTCGCCTTGCACCGGTTCGATGAGGATCGCGGCGACCCTGTCGTTGATCGCCGCGTTCAGCGCGTCGTGGTCGGCGAAATCGAGATGCACGAAGCCCGGCAGCAGCGGCCCGAACCCCTTGGTCATCTTTTCCGAGCCGGCAGCGGCGATCCCCGCCGAAGAGCGTCCGTGGAAGGATCCCGAGAAGGTGAGAATGTCCGTCCGCTCAGGCTGACCTTTCTCGAAGAAGTACTTTCGCGCCATCTTGACCGCGAGTTCACAGGCCTCGGTGCCGGAGTTGGTGAAAAACACCGTGTCGGCGAAGCTCAGGTCGATGAGCGTCTCCGCCAGCGCCTGCTGCTGCGGAATCTGATAGAGGTTCGAGGTGTGCCAGAGCGCATTCGCCTGGTCCGTCAGAGCCTTGACCAGCGGCGGATGCGCGTGGCCCAGCGCGTTGACCGCGATGCCGGCCCCGAGATCGAGAAAGCGTCGCCCGTCCGCCTCGATCAGCCACGCGCCTTCGCCCTTGACGAAGCTGAGCGGCGCCCGGGCATAGGTGGGAAGCAAGGCAGGGATCATCGGTCGGTCCTTTCGATGCAGGCCGGCGGTGGAAGCACGGAACGTGCATGAGCCTTTCCGGCGGGTCAACAGAATTCAGGGTCTCGGGAAGGGCGAAGCGCACGGCGGTCGTGCGCAAAAGATGAGCGGTCGCTTAGGCGCGGTTGCCGGGGCGTCGTCGAAGCGTAAAGGGGTGCGTCGTGCTCATGAGATCGCTTTAGCGCATGACAACGCGCAAGGGAAGCGCTTCCCGCAGGCGGCATCCTCGGCATTGAGGCGCGCGGTGACGCCGCGTTTCTTGCGGGACGACAATGGCGCGCCGTATCCGGCTTGTAACTCCGCGTCGGGTGGCTAGAATGATGCACCGTTGAAATTGTGGAAGCGGCCCCTGCGACGGGCCGCTTTTGAATTGGGGAATCGCCGATGTCCTGGACTGACGAACGTGTGGAACTGCTCAAGAAGATGTGGAGCGAGGGCCAGTCGGCAAGTCAGATCGCCAAGGAACTGGGCGGCGTCACCCGCAACGCGGTGATTGGCAAGGTACATCGCCTGGGCCTGTCGAACCGGGTCGGCTCGACCGGGGCCGCGGCGCCGGCCGCCAAGCCCAAGGCGGCCCCCAAGAGCGAGGCGAAGCCGAAGGCCGCGCCGAAGCAGGAAGCGCCCAAGCCGGCCCCTGAGGAAGAGGACAGCGCCGAACCCGCGCCGAAACCGACGCTGCCGGCGCGCAAGCCGATCATCCCGGCCGGCCAGCCGCTGCCGCCGCAGCCCTCTCCGAACGAGATCAGCCCCGAAGCACTGGCGAAGGTGAACGAGATCGAGAAAAAGGCGAAAAAGCTCGGACTGATGGAACTGACCGAACGGACCTGCAAGTGGCCGGTCGGCGATCCCGCGACCGAGGATTTCTGGTTCTGCGGCCTGCCGGTGCAGCAGGGCAAACCCTATTGCGAGGCCCATGTCGGCGTCGCCTTCCAGCCGATGTCGTCGCGCCGCGACCGCCGCCGCTGACCGCGGTGTAACACCGAAACAAGCGAAGATGAGTTGCCTCCGGCGCAGGCGCGTGGTTTTTCTGCCGCGACCCTGACGCCCCAAGCGAGGCCACGCCCATGCCGACGATCCGCGCCGCCGACGCGCTTGCCCGCCGCCTTCATGCCGCCGGCTGCCGCCACGCCTTCGGGATGCCGGGCGGCGAGGTTCTGACCCTCGTCGATGCGCTCGAAAGCGCGGGCATCCGTTTCCATCTTGCCAAGCACGAAAACGCCGCGGCCTTTATGGCCGAAGGCGCCTGGCACCGCACCGGCGCGCCCGGCATCCTTGTCGCGACGGTAGGGCCGGGCGCGCTGAACGGAGTGAATGCGGTTGCCAACGCGCACCAGGACCGGGTGCCGCTGATCGTGCTGGCGGGCGCGGTCGACCCCGATGAAGTCCAGACCTACACCCACCAGGTGCTTGACCAGCAGGCCGTGTTCCGCCCGATCACCAAGGCCAGCTTCGCGCTCGTCGAGGGGGCCGCGCATGTCATCGCCGACAAGGCGCTGGCGATCGCCACCGAAGGCCGGTCCGGTCCGGTGCATATCGACGTGCCGATCAGCGTGGCAGATGCGCAGGTGCCCGACGCGATCCCGCCCCACCGAAGGCCCGCAGTTTCCGTGGCCCCGGTTGGCGCGGATCTCGACACGGCGCGCGCCTGGCTGGGCGAAGCGCGGCGCCCGGTGATGATCGCCGGTCTCGACGCCGTCAACGAAGGCGCGGGCGACGCGCTGCGCGCCTTTGCCGAGCGCCACGGCGTGCCGGTGATCACGACCTACAAGGCCAAGGGCCTGCTGCCCGAGGATCACCCGCTGGCCCTCGGCGGCGCAGGCCTCTCACCCAAGGCAGACCGGCACCTGCTGCCGTTTCTCGAAGCCGCCGACCTGATCCTCTGCGTCGGGTACGATCCGATCGAGATGCGCACCGGCTGGCGCGATCCCTGGTCGCCCGACACCACGCGTGTCATCGACGTGACCGCCGAACCCAATCACCACTACATGCACCAGTCCAGCCTCAACATTATCGCCTCCTGCGCGCCGACGCTCGCGGCCCTTTCCGAAGGCGTCGCACCGGTCGAGACATGGCCCGGCGGCGACATTGAGACCTTGAGGCAAGCCCTTGGCGAGGCCTTCCCCGCCGATGAGGACTGGGGCCCGGCGTCCATCATCGACACCTGCCGCACCGCGCTGCCGAAAGACACGCTGGCCACCGTGGACAGCGGCGCGCACCGCATCCTTCTGTCGCAGATGTGGCGATGCCAAGAGCCGCGCGGGCTGATGCAGTCCTCGGCGCTCTGCACGATGGGCTGCGCCCTGCCGCTGGCGATTGGGGCCAAGCTTGCCTCGCCCGATCGTCCGGTGGTCGCTTTCACCGGCGACGCCGGGTTCCTCATGGTCGCGGGAGAACTCGCCACGGCGCGCGAACTGGGTCTTGCCTGCATCTTCGTTGTCTTCGTCGACGCCTCGCTCGCGCTGATCGAACTGAAACAGCGCGGACGCCAGATGCCCAACCGCGGCGTCGATTTCGATCGCCACGATTTTGCGGCGATGGGCCGGGCCTTTGGCGGCGAAGGGCACACGGTGACCAGCCGCGCCGAGTTGCGCGATGCGCTCAATGCGGCGCAGACCTCGGACACGTTCACGGTCATTGCCGCACAGATCGAACGGGGAGCTTACGATGGCCGCATCTGACACGCCAGGCGCGCTTGACGGGCTGTTCGTGCTCGACCTCACGCGGATCCTCGCCGGGCCGACGGCGACCCAGCTTCTGGGGGATCTTGGTGCGACGGTAGTCAAGATCGAGAACCCGGCGACCGGCGGGGACGACACCCGGGGCTGGGGTCCGAATTACGCGCGCGACGCCGACGGCAAGGTGACGGACCTCTCGGCCTACTTCATGGCCGCCAACCGCAACAAGCACTCGGTGGCCGTCGACCTGTCGACCTCTGCGGGTCAGGAGGCCGTGCGCCGGCTTGCTGCGCGCGCCGACGTGGTGATCGAGAACTACAAGCCCGGCGGGCTGAAGAAATACGGGCTCGACCACGAGACATTGCACGCGGCGTATCCGGGCCTCGTCTACTGCTCGATCTCCGGCTTCGGCCAGACTGGACCGAACCGCGACAAGCCGGGGTACGACCTGATGGCGCAAGGCTACGGCGGGATCATGTCGCTGACCGGGGACCCCGAGGGCGCGCCGATGAAGACCGGGGTCGGCATTGCCGACGTGATGTGCGGGATGTACGCCACCGTGGGCATCCTCGCCGCCCTGCGGCATCGCGACGCGACGGGCGAGGGCCAGCATATCGATCTTGCGCTCGTCGACGCGCAGATGGCCTGGCTGATCAACGAGGGCACGAACTACCTGACCTCGGGCAAGGTGCCGGAACGCCGCGGCAACGCGCACCCCAACATCGTGCCCTACGACGCCTTCGCCTGCGCGGACGGGCACGTTCTGGTCGCAGTCGGCAACGACGCGCAATTCGCACGGTTCTGCGACGCGATGGGCCTGCCCGAAATCGCCTTGGACACGCGGTTTCGCACCAACCTCGGACGGATCGAGAACCGCGACGCGCTGATGGAGCATCTGCGCCCGTGTCTGTTGCGCTTCGACCGCGCGGACGTCACTGCCCGGCTCGAAGCGGTCAAGGTGCCCGTCGGGCCGATCCACGACGTGGCCGAGGCGCTGGGCTCGGACCAGGCGCGGGCGCGTGGTGCCGTGATCGAAGTTCCGGCCGCAGGCATGAGGGATGGCGCGGTTCGCCTGCTGGGCAACCCGCTCAAGCTTTCGCGCACGCCCGTCACCTACCGCCGTCCGCCGCCGCGCTTCGGCCAGGACACCAAGGCGGTTCTCCACCCCGAGCCTGCGTCGGAGAACGACGGGCGCTGAACGGCGCGCGCCTGCCTTTCGCAAACGGCTGATGAAAGCGCCACGGCGCTGAAATAATTAGGCATTGAAGACACGCGGCTTCACGTTGGCGTGTTGCTGCCTACGCCGCGCTAGGTCCTCCGCAGATATGAGCTAAACCGAACTTGTTGATTGGTTGGGAGGCACGTCCGGATGATGCACGATATCTGCCGCAGCCCGGTCTCGGTGTCCTCGCCCGAGGCACTCGGGCACTGGAATGCACTTGTGCTGGCGTTTCTTGCGCATGGCTCCGAGACGCCGGAACATCTCGGCAGACTTCTGAAGGCCGATCCCCAGCTCGCAATGGCCCACGCCGCGCGCGGGCTCTTCTCGTTGATGCTGGGCCGCGCCGAGATGATCCCCGTCGCTCGCGAGGCCCTGGCGGCCGCGCACAAAGCCACCGCGGCACGCGGCGCGAACCGGCGCGAGCGCGCCTGGATCGCGGCACTCGACCATTGGCTCGACGGGCGACCCGGTGCCGCAATCCAATCCATCGAGGATACACTGGACCGGGACCCGGGCGACACGATTTCGGCCAAGGTGTCACACGCCATCCGTTTCATTCTCGGCGACAAGGATGGCATGCGCCGCTCAATCGAGCGGGTGCTGCCCGCGCATGACGCCGATCACGCCTGCCGCGGCTACGCGCTGGGGTGCCACGCTTTCGCGCTGGAAGAAGCCGGAGAGTACGCCGCGGCCGAGACGACGGGCCGCGAGGCGCTCGTACATGCGCCCGACGATGCCTGGGGGCTGCACGCGGTTGCCCACGTATATGACATGACAGCCCGCCCGAGCCTCGGCATCCGGCTCATCGAAGATCACGCGACGGCCTGGTCGCATTGCAACAACTTCCGCTACCACGTCTGGTGGCACAAGGCGCTGCTGCATCTCGACCGCGGCGAATGCGACGTGGCGCTCGGCCTTTATGACTCCCAGGTGCGCCGCGACAAGACCGACGACTACCGCGACATCGCCAACGCCACCTCGCTGCTCATGCGGCTCGAACTCGAAGGGACCGAGGTCGGTCGGCGCTGGGAAGAGCTTGCCGATCTTGCCGAAAAACGCACCGGCGACGGCTGTCTCGTCTTCGCGGACCTGCACTACATGCTGGCGCTGGCCGGCGCCGGACGCGACGATGCGCAGGGCGACATGGCCGCGCGCTTCGCCCGTGATGCCGCGAAGCCCGGAGAGATGAACCGGCGCGTCGCCGATCCCGGGCAGGCGGCGCTTGCCGGTCTGAATGCCTTTGCCGAAGGCCGCTACAGCGCGGCCTTCGCCGATCTTCTTGCGGCGCGCCCGTCGATGCAGAGCATCGGCGGAAGCCATGCGCAGCGCGACGTGTTCGAAAGGATCACCATCGATGCCGGCCTGCGGGCCGGTCAGCACGACAAGGCCGAACAGGTGCTGAAGGACAGGCTCGGGCGCCGCGGCGGCCACGAGGACCGGTTCACGGCAACCCGCTTTGCGCGCATTGACGGACTCAGGCGCATTCCCGCGCAGTAGGGATGCTCACCGATGACAGCCCGCGCCGCATTGACTAGAGACCGGCCATGACGCTTGCCGAGTCCGCAGACATGACCACTTCGACCTCCCAACCGACCAGTATCACTGCACAATCGGTTGCCCGCGTGCGCGATCCACGCCTCGATTTCTTTCGCGGCATCGCGATGTTCATCATCCTCGTTGCCCACACGCCGCAAAGCTGGTTCCCGCTGTGGATCCCGGCCCGCTTCGGATTCTCGGACGCCACCGAGATCTTCGTCTTCTGCTCCGGCATGGCCTCTGCCATCGCTTTCGGATCGGTGTTCCGCAACCGCGGTTGGTGGATGGGCACGGCGCGCGTCGCGTTCCGGTGCTGGCAGGTCTACTGGGCGCATATCGGTCTGTTCCTGGCCGTGGCCGGGGCCGTGGTGCTGATGAACGCGGCCGAGCTGACCGACCGCGACTACGTGGCGCAACTGAACCTCTACCATTTTTTCAAGGACACGATGCCGAACCTCGTCGGGCTTCTGACGCTGACCTATGTGCCCAACTACTTCGACATCCTGCCGATGTACCTCGTCGTTCTCGCGATGATGCCCGTCGTGATCGCCTGCTACCGGGCGCACCCGCTTTTGGCATTGGCTCTTGTCGGGCTGGTCTGGTTCGGCGCCCAGATCGACCTGCTGGCCATGCCGGCCGAGCCCTGGTCGGATCGCGAATGGTTCTTCAACCCCTTCGGCTGGCAATTGGTCTTTTTCACGGGCTTCGCCTTCATGGCCGGCTGGCTTCCCGCACCGCCGCGCGACCGGCGGCTCTTCGCCCTGGCCGTTGTCATCGTGCTCGCCATCGTGCCGCTCGCCTACTACCGGATCATCGGCGACGTGCCCGAGATCCGCGCCTGGCGCGAGGCCAACAGGGTGCTGATCGCCAAGACGGATTTCGGCATCCTGCGCTACATCCACTTCCTTGCGCTGGCCTACGTCTGCTGGATGGCCGTCGGAGAGGCAGGCCGGCGCATCCTGCCGCCCGAGGGGGACGGGGCCCTGGCGCAGGTCTGGCGCACGGTCCTGGCCTGGATCATGAAAGTCGGCCAGCAGTCGCTTGCCGTCTTCATCACCTCGATGTTCATCGCCCGCATCCTCGGGCTCGCACTCGACGTGCTCGGGTCTAAATCGGCCTTCAACCAGGTGCTTGTTCTCGTGACCGGGTTCGCCGTTCTGATCGTCGTCGCCTACGGCGTCGGCTGGTTCAAGCTGCAACCCTGGCGCCGCAAGACGGAGACGACATGATACGCCGAGAGTTCCTGTCCACCCTTGCCGCCCTCGCGCTCTCGCCGTTGAGTGCCCGCGCACAGGAGGCCGGCGAACCCGGCCTGCAACTTGGCGCTTCCGAGCCCTTCGATCCGCAAAGCGTGGTCGAGCGCGCCCGGGCGATGGCGGCCGAAGAGTACCAGCCGCGGCCGCAAATCCCGGAGAGCTGGGTGTCGCTGAACTACGACCAGTATCGCAGCATCTGGTTCGACAGCCGCAACGCCCTTTGGGAAAACACCGACACGCCGCAGCGGGTCGATGTGTTTCCGCCGGGCCTCTACTTTCCGCAGGCCGTGGCCCTCTACTCGGTCGAGGGTGGCATCGCCCATGAGGTGAAGTTCGACCTTGGCGTCTTCGACCGGACCGACCAGTTCCCCGAGGTCGAGATCGACGGGACGCTGGGCTACTCCGGGCTTCGCCTGCGCGCCGAGCTGGAGAAACCCGGCGTGTTTCAGGAATACGCGGTGTTCCAGGGGGCGAGTTACTTTCGGGGGATCGGCACCGGCGAGATCTACGGCCTCAGCGCGCGCGGTCTCGCACTCGACACCGGCGAGGCCGATGGCGAAGAGTTCCCGGACTTCGTGGCCTTCTGGATCGAGCGCCCGGAGCCGGAGGCGACCTCGGTCGTCTTGCACGCGCTGCTCGACAGCCCCAGCTGTACCGGGGCCTACCGCTTCGACATCACGCCCGGCGACACGCTGCGCATGGGCATCTCGGCGACGATCTTTGCGCGCACCGAGCTTTCGCGGATCGGGATCGCGCCGCTGACTTCGATGTTCCTCTTCGACGAGACGATGCGGGGTCGCTTCTCCGACTTCCGCCCTGCGGTGCACGACAGCGACGGGTTGCTCATTCACACCGGTTTTGGCGAGGTGCTCTGGCGGCAACTGGCAAATCCGCTCACCCTGCAGTTCAGCGCCTTCGTCGACAACAACCCGCGCGGCTTCGGCCTGATGCAGCGACCGCGCAAGTTCAGCAACTACAACGATCTCGAGGCGCTCTATCACAAGCGTCCGTCGGCCTGGATCACGCCGCAGGGCGATTGGGGACCGGGGGCGGTGGTGCTGGTCGAGATTCCGGCCGACAAGGAAATCTACGACAACATCGTGTGCTTCTGGCGTCCGGCCGAGCCGGTCCCGGCGGGCGGAGAGTTGAGCCTGCGCTACACGCTCGATTGGGGCGATGCGCCCTCCCCGACCGGCGACCAGCCGCTTCGGGCTGTGCACACTGCAATCGGCGGACATTTCGGCGGCGGAATCGTCGCCGCGATCGACTTCGAGACCTCGGCGCTGGTTCCCGAGGACCTGTCACGGATCGAGCTCTCGCTCCGCGCGAGCAAGGAATCGCTCACGCATCAGGCGGTGCAAAGAAACCCGGAAACCAATGGACCTCGGATCACGTTCACCTTCGACCCCGGCGAGGAAGATCTGATCGAGTTCCGTGCACAGCTGCGTCTCGACGGAGCGGCCCTTAGCGAGGTCTGGCTCTACAGGTGGACGAAATCATGACAAAGGTCCTTCGAGACCCTGAAACGACGATGACGATGATGCCGCCGCGCGCCCCGCTGGAGATGCGCGCGCAGGATCTCGGCAGCAAACCTGCGGCCAGCCGTCCCGACGCGGGACCGCAGCGCCGGTCGCGCGCGGCACGGGTCGCGGTCTTCGGACCGGCGCTCTTGGGCACGTCCCTGTTGATCTACGGCCTCTACGGCTGGCTCTCGGACGCAGGCATGACGGGGCTCGAATGGGCGCTTCTGTCGATGATCGGGATGACCTTCGTCTGGGTCACGCTCTCGGTCAGCACCGTCGGCGTCGCCGTCGCCGGTCTGCTCGCACGTGAGAACGATCGGACGCAGGGCAATGCCGACGTTGCACCTCTCGACGTGGCGCTGCTGGTGCCGATCTACAACGAGGTGCCGTCGGACGTGTTCGGCAACGCCTCGGCGATGCTGAAAGACCTCGCCCGTCGCGCCGGGGTTCATCGCTACACGCTTTACGTTCTGTCCGACACCCGCGACGAACAGATCGCGGAACAGGAGCAACGGGCCTTCGCCGAGCTGCGGGCCGGCGCCCCGGCGGATATGGACGTGCATTATCGGCGCCGGGCCGACAATGCCGACAAGAAGGTCGGCAACCTGCTCGACTGGATCACCGGCTGGGGCGCGCGGCATGAGGCGATGCTGGTGCTCGACGCCGACAGCCTGATGACCGGCCGCTGCATCGAACGCCTCGCGAACGAGATGAGCCGGGATGACGATGCCGGCCTGATCCAGAGCTTCCCGATGCTGATCGGGGCGGACACGCTGTTCGCCCGGATGCAGCAGTTCTCCAACGTCGCCTACGGCTGGCTGCTGGCCGAGGGCCTGGCCTTCTGGTCACGCAGCGAAGGCAACTACTGGGGCCACAACGCGATCATCCGGATCCGCGCCTTTGCCGAATCCGCCGGGTTGCCGCACCTGCGCGGGCCGCACGGGCGCGAGGACTTGATCCTCAGCCACGATTTCGTCGAGGCGGGGTTGCTGCGCCGCGCCGGCTGGCGCGTGCGCTTCCTGCCACGCGTGTCGGGCAGCTACGAGGAAACACCCGGAACGCTGATCGATTACGTCCTGCGCGACCAGCGCTGGTGCCGGGGCAACCTGCAGCACCTGCGCCTGCTTGGCACCGCGGGTCTGCATCCGGTCTCGCGCTTTCACCTCTTCCACGGCGCGGTCTCCTACCTGCTGTCCCCGGCGTGGTTCATTCTGCTGGTGATCTGGAGCCTGCTTGGCAAGAGCGCAGAGACCAACGTGATCCGCTACTTCAACGAGGCCAACCCGCTGTTTCCCGACTGGCCGCCCGAGATGAGCCACATCGACTCGGCGGTCTTCCTCGTGATCATGTACGCGATGCTCCTGACACCCAAGCTGGTCGCCGCGGGCATCATCGCGGCACACCCGAAGGCGACGCGGGTGTTCGGCGGGCGTGCGCCCTTCCTCGTCGCGGTCTCGTTCGAGGTATTGCTGTCGGTGCTTTACGCTCCGATCCTGATGATCCAGCAGACCCGCGCGGTCTTGCGCGCAGCACTTGGGACACAGTCCGGCTGGAATGCCCAGGCGCGGCACGCCGAGGCCTATCCCCTCGCCACGCTGCTGCGCTTTCACTGGGTCGAGACGGTGCTGGGCGCCGTTCTGCTGGCGGGCCTGCTCTCGGGGCTGGTGTCGCTCTGGCTCATTCCGATCGCGCTCAGCCTCTGCCTTGCCGTGCCGCTTTCGGCGCTGAGCGCGTTGCCCGTGGCGCAGGCACTGCCTGCAAGCCTGCGCATGAACAGCCCCTGCACGATCCGGGAACCGGCGGTGGTGTCGCGGGCGCGCGACGAACGCAGGCGGATCGACACCTTGCTGCGCGTCGCCGCGGAGTAAGTGATACGGGATTTGCGGACGGGAGTACCCGCCCGTCTGTCAGCCTTGATCGTGCACCGGAAGACCGCTGCGCAGCCAGCCCGGGCCGGCACCCGAGCCCAGCATGCCTTCCGGCACATCGCGCACGTTGTCAAAGCCCGCAGCGCGCAGGCGGGCGGTCAGGCGCCTGGAGCGGACGCCGCGCGCACAGATCAGGGCAATCTCGCGCGACGTGTCGCCATCGGCCAGCTCTTCCAGAGCTTGGGTGAAGTCGTCGCGGCGCATGTCGAGCGGGACGGCCCCGGCGCCAATGCCGGTCGCCCTCCACTCGTCCGGACGCCGGATGTCGACCAGCAGCAGGGTGCCTGCGGTCGCCGCCGCATGGGCCTCTGTCACCGACAGCCCACCTTCCGGATCGGCAAACACATTGAACCATTGCAGGGCGCCAAGGCCTGCGACGGTCACCGCCGCGGCCCCGCCCAACAGGACAGCCCGCCGCCCGGCTCGGGCGGCGGGACGTGGCCTTGTCGCGGGTCGCGGGCCCGTCAGGGCTCAGTCCGCCGGGGCGCTGCTGGAGAATTGCGGGATCGGATTCTTCGAGGCGCCTTCCCCCTCGATGCCGGGCCAGTTGCCTTCGGCGAGGTTGATGTTGCCCGGGATATCCTCTTCCCAGAAACCGACCACGTTCTCGGTGATGTTGAGATAGAGCTTGCCGTCGACGATGCGCCAAAGGTTCGGGTTGCCCGGCACCTTGCCGCCTTTCGAGACGCCATAGGCGCAATGGCCGTCATACTGCGGCACGAAGGCCTCGGGGTCGGCGTCGAAGCGCGCCTTGTTCTCGGGTGTCGAGAAGGCGAAGGTGGCGCCGTTGTATTCCGACACGATGTCCTTGTCGCCCGGGACCGCCTGCGGCTGGGCCTCGCCCACCGAATTCTGCTCGAGATCGAAGTAGGCCACCACGTCGTAGCCCGACACGGCATAACCCGTATCGTCGAGATATTGCGGACCCGCGATCGCCGAGGCGGCCAGAGTCAGGGCCGTCGCGGATGCAGCGATGAGAAGGGGAAAGCGGTTCATGGCGAACTCCGATGTTCGGTTTCTGGTCCGCTTCATCTAGGCACAGCACAGAGCGTCGCGCAGCAGTCTTGCCCACCTCTCGCGCGGTTGTGAGCCTGCGCGCACCGCCCGTGATGCGTTCGTGACGGACCCGTGCCGATAGGGACCGATTATTTCAGGATCGGAGGTTTCGCGGGGTCGCTCCCGGGCGCTGAAGCTGTCGATTGTTGCAATCCGACCGGCTGCGGCAGGTCGAACCGCAGCCCGACACGGGCCAGTCTTCCGATCACCGGATGCGCGGCATCGAAAAAGCCGACGTCCATTTCCCCTGCATCGATGCCCGAGAAGGTCAGCGCGGCCGACGCGGCGCGCGCCAGCGCCTCGTGTGCTGCGGGGGCGGCGCCGACGAAAGCCAGCAGATGCCCGCGGCTGCCGTCTGCGCGCTCTGCCGCGACCAGCCAGGCACATTGCGCAAGACCCGTGGCGCTGGCGAGACGGGCGTCGAGAGCCGTCACGAGACTATCGGGCAAACCGCCGGGCGCATGAACCGCCGTGATGCGCGCCTCGACCTCCCGAGGTGCGTTCCCCAGCGTATCATGCAGCCAATCGATGGCCGTCGCCGGCAGCAGTATCGAAGAGGCCGCGACGTCGAGATTGAGTGCCATACCGATCCCCTGGCCCGCGAGCATTCCGGCGATCGCGCGGCCCGAGAGGGCAACATAGGGCGCCGGACCGCCTGCAGCATGCGCAAGCCGGTGCTCGCGATCGAAGACCCGCACGTACCGGTCGTCACCTGCCTCGAAGAGGTTTGGTGACACTTGGTCGCCCTCTGGCGAGGCCTCGAGCCACAAGAACAGCTCGGCCGCCGCGAGCCGGTCGAAAAAGCTCAGGCGCGCCGCGCCGTCCTGTGGCGCGGCCTGCATTTCGGCATGCGCTCGGTCGAGTGGGGTGTGGTCAGTCATTCATGGCGTCCGTCACGCGGCGGCGCAGTTCGGGCAGGATCTCGGCCTCGAACCACGGGTTTCGTTTCATCCACCCGGTATTGCGCCAGCTCGGGTGAGGCAAGGCGAAGATGCCGGCGCCATGTGCCTGCGCATCCCTCACGGCCTCGGTCACCGGCATCTTGCGCCCCAGGTGCCAGGCGATCGAGTAGCCCCCGATCAGAAGTGTCAGGCGCAGATCGGGCAACATGGCAAGCGCCTGGGCGCGCCAGGTTTCGGCGCAGACCTTCGGCGGCGGCAGATCAGACCCCTGGGCATCGTAGCCCGGAAAGCAGAAGGCCATCGGCACGATGGCGACCCGGCCGCGGTCGTAGAATTGCGCTTCGTCTAGCCCGAGCCAGTCGCGGAGCCTTTTGCCGGAGGGGTCGGTGAACGGCTTTTGCGAAGCATGAGCGCGGGCACCGGGCGCCTGGCTTGCGATCAGAAGGCGCGCGCCGGGATCGAACCAGACCACGGGACGCGGCGCATGCTCCGTCGCGGTCACGGCGAACCGATCGCGACAGATCGTGCAATTGCGCAATTCGGGCCGGATGTCGTGCATGCCCGATACCTAGTCTTGTGCGCCTCGGCAGAAAAGGTCGCTAGATATTTCGAAACTTTTCGAAATAAGGACTTGCGCGCCCCAGATCGCTTCGATATTTCTAGAATCATGAAAATGATTAGCCCCGAGAACCTCGACCTCACGATTGCTGCCGCGCAATTCGCGGCGCTGGGCTCGGAACAGCGCCTCGGCGTGTTGCGCACGCTGGTGCGGGCCGGGCCGGAGGGCCTGAGCATCGGCGAGCTCGGCGCGCGTTCGGGCGTGTCGGGCAGTACGCTGACCCACCACATGAAGATCCTCGCCTCGGCCGGGCTGGTCACGCAGGCCCGCCAGGGGCGCAGCATCATCTGCGCCGCCGTCGCCTACGCTGACGTCCGCGCGCTGTCCGAATTCCTTCTCACCGAATGCTGTGCCGACCGCGCGGCGCCCTGCGAGGATCACTTGCATGACTGACCTGTCACACTCCGCCGCCCGCGCCGTGACGCGCCGCCTTCGCTTCAACGCCTGGTGGGTCACGATTGCGCTGCTGGCGGCGTTGGCGTTGCTAGACACCGCCGCCATCGGACCCACGGTCGCCTTCACCGCACGCGCGCTTCTGCACACCGCGCCTTTCATCGCCTTCGCGGTCCTCGCCGTGGCTTATCTCAAGGCCTCAGGGGCCGAGCGGTTGCTGTCGCGCGCCTTCGAGGGGCGCCAAAGCCGGATGATCCTCATGGCCGCGCTTCTGGGCGGGCTGTCACCCTTCTGCAGTTGCGAGGTCATTCCCTTCATCGCGGCCCTGCTCGCGGTCGGCGCGCCGCTCTCGGCGGTCATGGCGTTCTGGCTCGCCTCGCCGCTGATGGACCCGGCGATGTTCGCGATCACATCCGGCACGCTCGGCTTCGATTTCGCGCTGGCCAAGACCGTCGCGGCGGTGGGCCTGGGCCTGCTGGGCGGTTTCGGCACGATGGCGATGGCCCGGACGCCGGTCTTTGCGGATCCGCTGCGTGAACGGCCCGCGATCGGCGGCTGCTGCGGCGTGCGCAAGCCCTTCGAGGGGGCGCCGGTCTGGGCTTTCTGGAAGGAAGACGCGCGGCGCGAGACCTTCCGCGACACGGCGCTCGACAATGCGCTGTTCCTGACCAAGTGGCTGACGCTCGCCTATGTCATCGAGGCGCTGATGCTGCGCTACGTGCCCGCCGACCTGATCGCCGGCGTGCTTGGCGGCGAGGGCGTCACGCCGATCCTGCTCGGCGCTCTGGTCGGAGCACCGGCCTATCTCAACGGTTATGCTGCCGTTCCACTGGTCGACGCGCTGCTCGCCCAGGGCATGGCGCAAGGCGCGGCGATGTCCTTTGTCATCGCCGGCGGCGTAAGCTGCATCCCGGCAGCCATCGCGGTCTGGGCTCTGGTCAAGCCGCGCGTGTTCGCGGCCTACCTCGGCTTCGCCTTCGTGGGATCGATCCTGGCAGGGCTTGCCTGGCAGGTCATCGCCTGACCGACCCGCGGCCTCTGAAAAGACCGGGACACAACGCCGGCGCGAACCTGCCAAGCCATGCGGACACGCGGTCGTTTCGCAGCGTTCCGCATTGTACATTTGTCTAAAATCCGGACATAATGTGGCCAAACTCGGAAGATAATCCGCAATAACAACCCCAGAGCGGTCGCCTGCCAGGGGTGGGCACAGAGGGCACGGCCGGAGCAGGTGATGCTTGAGTTCGAGAATGTCTCCAAGTCCTTCTGGACCGGGACGCAGCACAAGGTGATCCTCGACAAGGTCTCCTTTCGCGTCGATCTCGGCAATTCGCTTGGCATCCTCGCCCCCAACGGCACCGGCAAGACCACCCTCGTCAACATGATCGCGGGTCTGGAAAAGCCCGACGAGGGCGAGATCCGGCGCGGCTGCAACATTTCGTTTCCGCTCGGGTTCATGGGCGGCGTCAGCACCCGCGTTTCGGCGATGGAGAACGCACGCTACATCGCGCGGCTCTACGGGCTCGATCCCGACTACGTCGAGGCCTACTGCCGCTGGCTGTGCAACCTCGAGGAATATTTCGACCAACCCGTCGGCACCTATTCGTCGGGCATGCGCGCGCGGTTCTGCTTTGCGCTGATGCTGGCGCTCGATTTCGACATCTATCTGATCGACGAAGGCATGCCTTCCACGACGGATGTCGAGTTCAACCGGCGCGCCGCACAGATCCTGGCCGAGCGGCTCGAGACCACGACCATCGTCATCGTCTCGCACCAGGCCGAGGTGCTGGAGAAATTCGCGCGCACCGCCGCTGTCATGCTCGACGGCAAGCTGCACATGTTCGACACCTTGGAAGAGGCGAAGAAACTCTATGACTACGAAACCCAAGGCTAGGAAATTCCGCATCCGCCGCTCGGCCGAGCCCGCAGCGACATCGGCGGACCCCCAGCAGGACCCGTTGCGCCTGCGGCTGGCGGCCAGCGACGCCAGCGCCGCGGCGGTGCTCGAACGCCGCGCCCGGATGCAGTCGAGTGGCGACGCGCCGTCCGCGAAACCCGCCGCGGATGCACCCAAGCCCGGCAGAACCGCGCCTGAACCGTCAGCCAAGCAGGATCGAACCGAAGCTGCTGCGTCTCAGCCGGACGCGCCCAAAACAGCCCGGCCGGATCTCGACATGGAGCAGATCCGGCAGGAGGGCCTGACCGGACGCCAGCTGCGCATGGCCCGGCGCGTGGCCCAGAAGCACGGAATGAACCCGACGTCGGATTTCGACGCGGTGCGCCTGCTGCGGATGCGCGGCATCGACCCGTTCCAGCGGTCCAATATGCTCGAACTCGTGGTGCCGCGTGACCCGGAGGGTCGCGAACAGGCTTCTGGCGCGGAACCGAAGGCCGACACAATCCAGTTGCCGCAGACGGTGCCGCAAGGTGGCGAGACGCTGCCCTCGACCGAGCTCAGCCCGATCGAACGGCGCAACCGCCAGATCTCGGACATCCAGCGCGACATCACGCGCAGGCGCCGCCGCAAGGTCGCCCTTCTGTGCGCACGCCTGGCCTTCTTCGTGTTCCTGCCGACCTTCGCCGCGGGATGGTATTTCTACAAGATCGCCACGCCGATGTTCGCCACCAAGTCCGAGTTCGTGATCTTGCAGGCCGACAACCAGGGCGGCACCGGGCTGGGCGGGCTGTTGTCCGGAACCCAGTTCGCCACCAGCCAGGACAGCATCGTCGTGCAGTCCTACCTGCTGTCGAAGGATGCCATGCTGCGCCTCGACGAGGACGAGGGATTCACCGCGCATTTCAGCCAGGAGGCGATTGACCCGATCCAGCGCCTCGAACCCGATCCGTCCACGGAACAGGCCTACGGGGTCTACGAGAAGAACGTGAAGGTCGGCTACGACCCGACCGAGGGCGTGCTGCGGATGGAGGTGATCGCCGCCGACCCGGTGGTCTCCGCGCAGTTCTCCGAGGCTCTCCTGTCCTACGCCGAGCAGCGCGTGAACGACCTGAGCCAGCAGAAACGCGGCGACCAGATGGCCGACGCCGAGGCCAGTTTCGCCAAGGCCGAGGCAGAGCGCCGCGCAGCCCAGGAGGAACTGGTCAACCTCCAACTCGAGGGCGCGACGCTCGATCCCGAGGCGGTGATCGCGGGCCTGCGCTCGCAGATCAACAGCATCGAGCTGCAACTGCAAGAGAAGGAATTGCAGCTCTCGGCCCTGCTCGACAACGCGCGGCCGAACCAGTCGCGGGTCGACGGCGCGCGCGCGGACGTGCGGCGGCTGAACGAGATGCTCGAGCAGCTCAATGCCAAGATGACGGACGTGAGCCAGGGCGAGAACTCGCTTGCGCAACTGTCGGTCCGCATCCAGATGGCCCAGGCCGACCTCGCGACGCGTGACATGATGCTTCAGTCGGCGCTGCAGCAGATGGAACAGACCCGGATGGAAGCCAACCGGCAGGTGCGCTACCTGACCACCAGCGTGCGCCCGGTGCCGCCGGAAGAGGCGACCTACCCGCGCAAGTTCGAGAACACCTTGCTGGCCTTCCTCGTCTTCGCCGGTGTATACCTGATGATCTCGCTGACTGCGTCGATACTCAGGGAACAGGTGACGTCATGACGGATGTAACGGTCAAAGAGCTGACCATCGGAAACACCCGCCCGCTGACCGTGATCGCGGGGCCCTGCCAGCTTGAAAGCGCTGATCACGCGCAGATGATCGCGGGCACGATGAAGGAGGCCTGCAACAAGGCGGGCGCGCAGTATGTCTTCAAGGCCAGCTACGACAAGGCCAACCGCACCTCGCTGTCGGGCATTCGCGGTCCCGGAATGGATGAAGGGTTAAAGATCCTCCAGTCGGTCGGGCAGTCAATCGGCGTGCCGGTTCTGACGGATGTCCACAACGAGGCGCAATGCGCGCTGGCCGCCGAGGCGGTCGACATCATCCAGATCCCCGCCTTCCTGTCGCGCCAGACCGACATGCTGCTCGCCGCCGGAGAGACCGGCGCGGTAATCAACGTCAAGAAAGGCCAGTTCCTCGCACCCTGGGACATGCCGAATGTCGTCTCCAAGATCGAGAGCACCGGCAACAAACGCATCCTTCTGACCGAGCGCGGCACGTCCTTCGGCTACAACACGCTGGTGGCCGACATGCGGTCGCTGCCGCAGATGGCGCAGACCGGCTACCCGGTGGTGATGGACGCCACGCATTCCGTGCAGCAGCCCGGCGGCAAGGGCGGCTCGTCCGGTGGCCAGCGCGAATTCGCGCCGGTCATGGCACGCGCAGCCGTGGCCGTCGGGGTGGCATCGGTGTTCATCGAGACCCACGAGGATCCGGACCGTTCGCCTTCGGACGGCCCGAACATGATCTACCTGCGCGACATGCCGGCGCTGGTCGAGACCCTGATGCAGTTCGACGCGCTGGCCAAGGCCAACCCGCTGTCGCCCTGATCCCTTTCCTGCGAGCGATTCCATGAAGAAACCGGCCCCCACCGTGACCCCCAACACGTGGGAGTTCCTGCGCGATCCGATGATCGCCCCGACGGGCTTCCGGGAATACGACGCGCGCTGGAAGTACCCCGACGACATCAACCTGCCGGGGATGACGGCCTTGGGCCTCGGGCTCGGCACGCAGATGCAGCGCCGCGGGATCGAGCCCGTCATCGCCGTCGCCAATGATTACCGGGACTATTCGCTCGCCATCAAGCACGCGCTGATCATCGGGTTGATGCAGGCCGGCATCAAAGTGCGCGACATTGGCCCCGCCCTGTCGCCGATGGCGTATTTTGCCCAGTTCCACCTCAACGCGCCGGCCGTCGCCATGGTCACGGCCAGCCACAACCCGAACGGCTGGACCGGCGTGAAGATGGGCTTCGAGCGCCCGCTGACGCATGGCCCCGACGAGATGGCCGAGCTCCGCGACATCGTGCTGCAAGGTCAGGGCGAGCCGCGCGAGGGTGGCGGCTACGAATTCGTCGACGGGGTGCGCGAGGCCTATCTTGACGACCTCGTGGGCGATTTCCGCATGTCGCGCGCCCTGAAAGTCGTCTGCGCCACCGGCAACGGCACCGCCTCGGCCTTCGCGCCGGAACTCTTCCGGCGCATGGGCGTCGAGGTGGTCGAAAGTCACAACCGGCTGGACTACACCTTTCCGAACTACAACCCGAACCCCGAGGCCATGGAGATGCTGCACGACATGGCGGCGACCGTGAAGGCCAGCGGTGCCGATCTGGCACTCGGCTTCGACGGCGACGGCGACCGGTGCGGGGTCGTGGACGACGAGGGCGAGGAAATCTTCGCCGACAAGGTCGGCGTCATCATGGCCCGCGACCTCGCCAAGCTGCACCCCGGCGCGACCTTCGTCGCGGACGTGAAGTCCACCGGTCTTTTCGCCTCGGACCCGGAGCTGATCCGGCACGGCATCAAGGCGGATTACTGGAAGACCGGGCATTCGCACATGAAGCGCCGGGTCAAGGCTCTGGGGGCGCTCGCCGGGTTCGAGAAGTCCGGCCACTACTTTCTCGCCGAACCGCTGGGACGCGGGTACGACTGCGGGATGCGCGTCGCGGTCGAGATCTGCAAGCTGATGGACCGCAATCCGGATATGTCGATGTCCGACCTGCGCCGCGCCCTGCCGCGCACCTTCTCGACGCCGACCATGTCGCCCTACGCCGCCGACACCGAGAAATACGCCATCCTCGAGCGCATCGTCGAGCGGCTGACCGCGCTTGCCGACGCGGGCGGCAGCATCGGCGGGCGCAGGATCGCCGAAGTGGTCACCGTCAATGGCGCGCGCGTGATCCTCGACAACGGCGGCTGGGGTCTGGTGCGGGCTTCGTCGAACACGCCGAACCTCGTCGTGGTCTGCGAAAGCCCCGAAAGCGAGGCGGAACTCCGCGCGATCTTTGCCGACCTCGATGCCGTGATCCGCACCGAACCGGGCGTCGGAGACTACGACCAGACCTTCTGAGGCGCCGTTTCGTCACGTCCCGTGCCTTCCGCGAGGTCTTTCGCGGAGGAACGCGATAGGCTATGGCGCCCACGATGAGCACCAACCCGCCAGACCTGCGTCCCGACCTCGCCCGCGCGAGCGTGACGGCCAATCTCCGCGACGGCCAGCCGACCATCGGCATGGTCTCGCTGGGCTGTCCCAAGGCGCTGGTCGACAGCGAACGCATCCTGACGCGCCTGCGCGCCGAGGGCTACGGCATCTCGCCCGATTACTCCGGCGCCGACGCGGTGATCGTGAACACCTGCGGCTTTCTCGACAGCGCCAAGGCCGAAAGCCTCGAGGCCATCGGCGAGGCGCTGAACGAAAACGGCCGGGTGATCGTGACCGGCTGCCTCGGCGCGGAACCAGAATACATCACCGGCGCCCATCCCAAGGTGCTCGCCGTGACCGGCCCGCACCAATACGAGCAGGTGCTCGACGCCGTACACGCGGCGGTGCCCCCCGCGCCCGATCCCTTCGTCGACCTGCTGCCGGCCTCGGGCGTTTCGCTGACGCCGAGGCATTACAGCTACCTGAAGATCTCCGAGGGCTGCAATCACAAGTGCAAGTTCTGCATCATCCCGGACATGCGGGGCCGGCTGCAATCGCGCCCCGCCCATGCGGTGATGCGCGAGGCCGAAAAGCTGGTGCAGAACGGGGTCAGGGAATTGTTGGTCATCTCGCAGGATACCTCGGCATACGGCGTCGATATCCGCCATGCCGAGGACCGCGGGCACCGGGCGCATATCACCGATCTCGCGCGCGATCTCGGCAGCCTCGGGGCCTGGGTGCGCCTGCATTACGTCTACCCCTACCCGCACGTGCGCCAGCTGATCCCGCTTATGGCCGAAGGTCTCGTGCTGCCATATCTCGACATTCCGTTCCAGCACGCGCATCCCGACGTCCTGCGGCGGATGGCGCGACCCGCCGCCGCGGCCAAGACCCTCGACGAGATCGCCGCCTGGCGTGACGTCTGCCCCGACCTGACCCTGCGCTCGACCTTCATCGTCGGCTACCCCGGCGAGACCGAGGCCGAGTTCCAGACCCTGCTCGACTGGCTCGACGAGGCGCAACTCGATCGGGTCGGCTGCTTCAAGTATGAAAACGTAGAGGGCGCACGCTCGAACGCGCTGCCCGACCATGTGCCGGAAGAGGTCAAACAGGAGCGCTGGGAGCGCTTCATGGCCAAAGCACAAGGTATCTCGGAAGCGAAGCTTGCCGCCAAGGTCGGCCGGACGCTCGAAGTCATCGTCGACGAGGTCGATGGCGACGCCGCGACCTGCCGCACGCAGGCGGATGCACCGGAAATCGACGGCAACCTCTTCATCGACGAAGGCCACGAGAAACTCGCCCCCGGCGATATCGTCTCGGTCACGGTGGACGAGGCTGGCGAGTACGATCTCTGGGGCCGCCTCGCCTGACGGCCTGCGCCGAATTTATCCACAACACATCGCAAAATCGGCGTGATGATGGACTGTGCACCATCCCATATCTAGTTGCTCGGGCTGAACACGGAACCAAATAGGCTTGTCCGCGTTCTGTCTTCAGTAATATCGCTTGCAATGTTCCACATTTGTTCTTATCTTATCCACAAGCGATGTTCCAAGATGAAGGAGCATGATTGTGTCCTACCAGCCCAAGATCCCCGGCCTTTTCGCCCCTGAACAGGGTGCTTTGCCCATCGGTGAGCCGCTGCCTGCAACCGAAAAGCAGGTGCGTTTCGCGCACCAGCTTGCGCTCCGCACGGGCGACAGTCTTCCCGAAGGCATCACGCGCAACCGGCAGGCCCTGTCCCGCTGGATCGACCAGCACAACGTCGCGGCAGGCCGCCGGCGCGTCCCGTCGGACCAGCCGTCTTCGAAGCAGGTCGCCTTTGCTGAGCGGATCGCCCGCATCCGGAGACGCGAGATCCCGCGCGAGTGCTTCCACGATCGCGGCCTGATGTCGAAGTGGATCGACAGCAACAAACCCTGAGTGGGTTGGTTCTAAAGCCCCGCTGCGGTGCGGCGCACGACCGCGATGCGTTGCGCATTCGGCGGGTGAGTCCCGAGGAAGCGGTCACCGGGATCCGGGATGCGGGTGAAGAATTGCGCGCCTCTGACCGGGTTGTACCCGGCCCGCGCGGAAATCACCGTGCCGAGCGCATCGGCCTCGAGTTCGAAGTTCTTCGAATAGCTCCGCGCGCCCAGTTGCGCTCCCGTGCGCTGGGCATTCTCGACATCAGCCTGTCCTCCGCCCAGCAGCACCGCGACGCTGCCCGCGATCACCGCGCCCGCGACGGCGTTCTGCTGCTGGCGTGCAAGGTGGCCGGCGATATGATGCGCGGCCTCGTGGCTCATCACGAACGCCATTTCGTCGACGTTGCGCGCATCCGCAATCAGGCCCAGAGTGAACGCGATCACCGGTCGGCCCGACTTGTCCAGCGTCTGGTAGGCGTTGGCCGGCTGGCCGCGCCGGTCGTCGACGACGATCAGGAAATCGCAGTTCACGCCGCGGGTACGTCCGCGGCATTCGCGCTCGGCAACCGGCTCCACGCGGCGCACCACCTGCACGAAATTCCGTGCGGCCTGGTTCGCGGTCAGCTGCCGGCCCGCGTCCGCTGCCGCGGGCCGCTGCTGCGGTGCCGGCGCCGGTGCGGGGCCCGTCGAGACGCCGCAGGCGGACAGAAGTGCGACAATCGCGAGTCCGGCCAGTGCTTTGACTGTCATGACAAGGGATCCTCGATACGGTTTACCGCCCATGTTCTAGCACGTCGCTGGCGCTGAGCCACCACCATCACGCAGCCTTGTTGTCCTCTTGCAATGCCGTCCGGCGGGCGTAGTGTGTGCCAATGTTTACCATCGAGCATGAATTCGACGCGACCGTCGTGACCCTTGTCGACGACGGATCGGCACCGCTGCAGGAAGACGTGATCGTGCACGCCACCGAAAGCGCAATCCTGCTCAACCAGTACGACGCACGCAACGACCGGACGGTGTCGATCACGCTCTCGCCGGAACAGTGGCGCGATCTCGTGGCCGCACTGAACCTGCCCGAAGGCGTCTACCGCGCGAAATGACCACCCGCGGGGACAGTCTTCCCCGCGCAACTTCCGAAGGACGGCCCCATGGCACAATCATCCCAGATCAGAACCTGGTTCGAGGGCCGCTGGCGCGACGGCGACGTGGCGATCATGAAGGCCGCCGATCATGGCGCCTGGCTCGGCTCGACGGTCTTCGACGGCGCCCGGATGTTTTCGGGGCTGGTCCCTGACCTGGAGGCGCATTGCGCCCGCGTGAACCGCTCGGCCGAGGCGATGATGCTCAAGCCGACCGTCACCGTCGACGAGATGATGGAAATCGCGCGCGAGGGTCTCAAGACCTTCGATGCCGAAACGGCAGTCTACATCCGCCCGATGTACTGGGCCGTGGACGGCAACGACACCGCGATCGTGCCGCTGGAGGAAAGCACGCGCTTCGCGCTCTGCCTCGAAGCGATCCCGATGGCGCCACCCGATGCGGCGACCACGCTGGCGATGACGCGGTTCCGGCGTCCGGTGCTGGAAAGCAGCGTGGTGGATGCAAAGGCAGGCTGCCTCTATCCCAACAATGCCCGGATGATCGCCGAGGTGCGCGCGCGCGGCTTCGGCAATGCGCTGGTCGCCGACGCGATGGGCAACGTCGCGGAATCGGCCACCTCGAACGTCTTCATGATCAAGGACGGCGAAGTCTTCACACCGATCCCCAACGGCACCTTCCTCGCCGGCATCACCCGCGCGCGCCACATCGCCAACATGCGGAGCGACGGCATGACCGTGCATGAGACGGTGATGAGCTTCGAGGATTTCCACGGCGCGGACGAGGTGTTCCTGTCCGGCAACATGTCCAAGGTAACCGCCGTTAAGGCTTTCGAGGACACGCAGTACCAGGCCGGTCCAGTGACGCGGAAGGTGCGCGAAATGTACTGGGACTGGGCCGCGTCGCAACGGCTCTGAACGGCGGTCCAGTTAGCGATTGCGCGCCCGGGCGTCGCCCGGCATGATCGCCGCGCGAAGGGGAAGAAGACCGATGCGCAAGTTTCTCGTGGTCCTGGACGACAGCCGGGAATGTCTTAACGCGATGCGCTTTGCGGCGATGCGGGCGGCCAAGACCGGCGGCGGGGTCGAGATCATCTCGATCATTCCCCCGGATGAATTCAACCACTGGATCGGTGTCGGCGAAGTGATGCGTGAAGAGGCGCGCGAGCGCATCGAGGTGCATTTCGAGGTCTTCGCAAAGTGGATGCGCGACCGGCAGGGCGTGGACCCCGAGCTTGTTATCCGCGAGGGCGAGGCGGTGGACGAGATCATGGCGCAGATCCGGGACGATCCGGAGATCGGCGTTCTTGTGCTGGGCGCCGGCACCGACAAGAAGGGCCCCGGGCCACTGGTGACGCAGCTGTCGCGCAACTCGGGCGGCCTGCCGGTTCCGATCACGATCGTCCCGGGCAACCTCAGCAAGGAACGGCTCGAAGCGATCACCTGACGGCCCGGCCGACCCCGAAAAATTCGAATTTTCCGGACCGTTTTCTTGCAAGAAAACGGGGTGGCGCGCCGGACCTTCGGGTTGGCCTGAATGGTTGGCGCACCAAGCAGTTTAGAATCGTTCCAAACCTTGACTTGTGCGTCCGGGATCCGCATATCTGGCACAAGCTCAGGAGGCGCAGACATGTTCATCCAGACCGAATCCACGCCGAACCCGGCGACGCTCAAGTTCCTGCCCGGCCAGACGGTGCTGGAGATGGGCACCGCGGATTTCCCGACCTCCGAGACAGCCGGCGATTCGCCGCTGGCAAGCCGCCTCTTCGCGGTCGACGGTGTGACCGGCGTGTTCTTCGGCACCGATTTCGTGACCGTCACCAAGGCCGAAGCCGTTGAGTGGGATCATCTCAAGCCGGCCCTGCTGGGTGCGATCATGGAGCATTTCCAATCCGGTCAGCCCGTCATGTCCGGCGACCACGCTCCCGCGTCCGGCCATGCCGAGCACAGCGGCGAGGACGGCGCGATCGTGAACCAGATCAAGGAGTTGCTAGACAGCCGCGTGCGACCGGCGGTGGCCCAGGACGGCGGCGACATCACGTTCCACGGCTTCGACCGCGGCGTGGTCTACCTGCACATGCAGGGTGCCTGTGCCGGTTGCCCGTCCTCGACCTTGACGCTGAAGATGGGCATCGAGAACCTGCTGCGCCACTACATCCCCGAGGTGACCGAGGTACGCCCGGTTGCCTGACGGGGCGCCACTCGTTCTTGCCTTCGACACATCGGCCGCGCATTGCGCGGCCGCTTTGCTCTGCGGCGACCGCATCCTGTCCGAGGTCCGCAAAGAGATGGACCGCGGCCAGGCCGAACGGCTGCTGCCGCTCTGCGCCGACCTTCTGCGCGCAGAAGGCCGCACGCTGGCCGAGCTCGACGCCATCGGCGTCGGTGTCGGCCCCGGCAACTTCACCGGCATCCGCATCGCGGTCTCGGCAGCGCGCGGTCTGGCCCTGGGGCTGGGTATCCCCGCCGTCGGCGTCTCGGCCTTCGAGGCCCTGCGTTTCGGTCACGACGGTCCCTGTGCCTGCGCCGTCGCCGCTCCGCGCGGCATGGTCTACGTGCAGGTCTACGGCGCCGACGGCCTCCGTCCGCCCGTACTCGTCGGCACGGGCGACTTCCCGCGGCACGACGGGCCGCTGATCGGCGCTGGCGGCCAGCCGCCGGTCCACGGACCCGCAGCTTCGATAGCCCACGTCGCCCGCGCGCGGTTCGAAACCGAAACCGCCCGGCCTGCGCCGCTCTACCTTCGGCCCGCCGACGCCGCCCCGGCCCGCGACCTGCCGCCCGAGATCCTGCCGTGACGCCATCCGAGATGGCGCGCATCCACCGCGCGGCCTTCCGTGCCGACCGCGCGTGGTCGCAGGCGGAGTTCGCGCAGCTCCTGACCGGGTTCGGTGTTCGATCCTTCGCGCTCGAGGACGGGTTCGCCCTCGGTCGCCAGGTCCTCGACGAGAGTGAGCTTCTCACCATTGCCGTTCATCCGGTGGCGCAGGGCCGGGGCATCGGGCACAGACTTGTGAACCTATGGCTCGCGGACGCATCGCAAGGCGGCGCGACGCGGGCGTTTCTCGAGGTGGCAGCCGACAATCACCCCGCACGACAGCTTTACGCGGCCCACGGCTTTCGCGAGACCGGCCGGCGCGCGGGCTATTACGGGCGCGACGGCGATGCCTCTGTCGACGCCCTGCTGATGTCGCGTGCCTTACCTGACGGCGCAGGCCCGGAATCCCCTGTCAGGGCGTCAAAAACCGGTTGACCCCACGCGTCTCATACGCGCTAAACTGCCCGGGATCAGATTGCATCTGCTCGATACCGGACCCGGCCGAGAGACACGCCCCGGCAAGGGACCCAAAAAACCTGAACCTGGGAGACAACCACATGACCCTGATGAAGAAACTGCTCGGCGCCGGCGCCGCTCTGGCCCTGTCCGCCGCTGGCGCGCTGGCCGAGCCGGCCCTCATCTTCGACCTCGGCGGCAAGTTCGACAAGTCGTTCAACGAAGCCGCCTTTACCGGCGCCACGCGCTGGGCCGAAGAGACCGGCGAAAGCTTCCGCGAGATCGAGCTTCAGTCCGAAGCCCAGCGCGAACAGGCCCTGCGCCGTTTCGCCGAGGCCGGCGCCAACCCCATCGTGATGACGGGCTTCGCCTTCGGCGACGCGCTCGGTCAGGTCGCGGGCGACTATCCCGAGACCGATTTCGTGATCATCGACATGGTCGTGGACGCGCCCAACGTGCGGTCGGTCGTCTTCAACGAGCATGAAGGCTCGTACCTTGTCGGCATGCTGGCCGCGCGGGCGTCCGAATCCGGCACCGTCGGCTTCATCGGCGGCATGGACATCCCGCTGATCCGCAAGTTCGCCTGCGGCTACGCGCAAGGCGTCAAGGCGATCAACCCCGACGCGACGATCATCGCAAACATGACCGGCACCACGCCGGCGGCCTGGAACGACCCGGTGAAGGGGTCGGAACTGACCAAGGCGCAGATCAGCCAGGGCGCGGACGTGGTCTATGCCGCGGCCGGCGGCACCGGCGTCGGCGTGCTGCAGACCGCCGCCGACGAGGGCATCCTGTCGATCGGCGTGGACAGCAACCAGAACTACCTGCATCCCGGCAAGGTCCTGACCTCGATGATGAAGCGCGTCGACAACGCGGTCTACGACGCGATGAAGGACGGCCCGGGCATGGAGAAGGGCATCAACGTCATGGGCATCGCCAACGGCGGCGTCGGCTACGCGATGGACGAGAACAACAAGGATCTCGTTTCCGAGGATATGGTCTCCGAGGCCAACGCGGCCGCCGAGAAGATCGCTTCGGGCGAGCTCGAGGTGCACGACTACATGGCAGACGACAGCTGCCCGGCCCTGAGCTTCTGAGCTCGCGCCAATGGTGCAGACTGAAATCACGGGGCGGGCGGAGACGGCCGCCCCGGCGATCGAACTGAAAGGCATCTCGAAGGCCTTCGGCCCGGTCCAGGCCAACAAGGACATCTCGATCCGCGTGGCGCCCGGCACGATCCACGGGATCATCGGCGAGAACGGTGCCGGCAAGTCGACGCTGATGTCGATCCTCTACGGTTTCTACAAGGCCGATGCCGGCGAGATCTGGATTTCCGGCAAGAAGACCGAAATTCCCGACAGTCAGGCCGCGATCGCGGCCGGCATCGGCATGGTGTTCCAGCATTTCAAGCTGGTCGAGAACTTCACCGTGCTCGAAAACATCATTCTCGGCGCCGAGGACGGCGGGCTGCTGCGGCCGTCGCTCGCCAAGGCGCGGAAAACGCTCTTGGAACTCGAACACGAATACGGGCTCAACGTGAACCCGGACGCGGTCATCCAGGACCTCGGCGTCGGCATGCAGCAGCGCGTCGAGATCCTCAAGGCGCTCTACCGCCAGGCCGACATCCTGATCCTCGACGAGCCCACCGGAGTGCTGACCCCGGCCGAGGCCGACCAGCTTTTCCGCATCCTCCATCGCCTGCGCGAAGAAGGCAAAACGATCATCCTGATCACCCACAAGCTGCGCGAGATCATGGAGGCGACCGACACGGTCAGCGTCATGCGCCGCGGCGAGATGACCGCGACCGTCAAGACCGCCGAGACCTCGCCGGCCGAACTGGCCGAGCTGATGGTCGGGCGCAAGGTTCTGCTGCGCGTCGACAAGAAGCCCGCCACACCGGGCGAAGTCGTGCTCGACGTGCGTAACCTGCGGGTTACCGACGAAAAGGGTGTCGAACGGCTCAAGGGCATCGACCTGCAGGTCCGCGCGGGCGAGATCGTGGGCATCGCCGGCGTCGCCGGAAACGGCCAGTCCGAACTGCTCGAAGTGCTCGGCGGCTACATGGAAGGCAAAGGCGAGGTCTTCGTGAACGGCAAGCCGATCCCGCTGTCGGGCTCCGGCTCGGACGGCCAGGCGCGCCGGCGCGACGGTATCGCGCACGTGCCCGAGGATCGCCAGCGCGAAGGCCTGATCATGGACTTCGCGGCCTGGGAAAACACCGCCTTCGGCTACCACCTCGACCCGGCCTACCAGTCCGGCGTGCTGATGAATAATGCCGTGATCCGGTCCGAGACCGAGGAGAAGATGAAGCGTTTCGACGTGCGCCCGCCGGACCCGGCACTGGCAGCCAAGAACTTTTCGGGGGGCAACCAGCAGAAGATCGTGTTGGCCCGCGAGATCGAACGCAACCCCGACCTGCTGCTGGTCGGCCAGCCGACCCGCGGCGTCGACATCGGCGCCATCGAATTCATCCACCAGCAGATCGTGGCCCTGCGCGACGAGGGCAAGGCAATCCTGCTGGTCTCGGTCGAACTCGACGAGATCCTGAGCCTGTCGGACCGCGTGGCGGTCATGTTCGACGGCGTGATCATGGGCGAACGGCTTTCGTCCGAGACCGACGAGAAGGAACTCGGCCTGCTGATGGCCGGGGTGGAGGCCTGACATGGACGTGATGCCGAGATGGGCCGAGGTGGTCCTTGTTCCGCTGATCTCGTTGTTCCTTGCAGCGATCCTGTCGGCCCTCGTGATCCTCGCCATCGGTGAGGACCCGATCGCGGCGGTGAATCTCATGGTGTCCGGAGCGCTCGGGTCCAGCTACGGCTGGGGCTACACGCTCTACTACGCGACCAACTTCATGTTCACCGGCCTCGCCGTGGCCATCGCCTTTCACGCGCGCATGTTCAACATCGGCGGCGAAGGGCAGGCGATGCTGGGCGGGCTCGGCGTTGCGCTCGCCTGTCTCTTCATCCCCTGGCCGCACTGGACCATCGCTCTGGTAGGGGCGACGGTCATGGCAGCGCTTTTCGGGGCGGCCTGGGCGGCGATCCCGGCCTATCTTCAAGCCAAGCGCGGCAGCCATATCGTCATCACGACGATCATGTTCAACTTCATCGCCGCGGCCTTCCTGAACTACATGCTGGTCAACATGCTGCGCCCCGCGGGCAGCATGGACCCGGCCACCGCACGTTTCCCCGAAGCAACCAAGCTTCCGACCCTGCAGGACCTGATGGGCACCTTCGGGCTCGAGATGTTCAAGGGCGCGCCGGCGAATGTCTCGCTTTTCGTGGCCGTCGCCGCCTGCGTGTTCCTATGGCTGCTGATCTGGCGGACCAAGCTCGGCTACGAGATCCGGGCCTACGGCAAGTCGGAAAGCGCGGCCCGCTACGCCGGTATCTCGCCGGTGCGCATCATCATGGTCTCGATGCTGATCTCGGGTGCCCTGGCCGGCATGATGGCGATCAACAACGTCATGGGCGAGGCCGAGCGGCTGGTGCTCAACTCGACCGAAGGTGCAGGCTTCATCGGCATTGCCGTGGCGCTGATGGGCCGCAGTCACCCGCTGGGCGTCTTTCTCGCCGCGATCCTCTTCGGTTTTCTCTACCAGGGCGGCGCGGAACTGGCGCTCTGGACGACGATCCCGCGCGAGTTGATCGTGGTCATCCAGGCGCTGGTGATCCTGTTCACCGGGGCGCTCGACAACATGGTGCGGATGCCGCTTGAAAGCTACTTCCTCGCCCGGCGCCGGAGGAAAGCCTGATGGACCTCCTTGCCCTCGTCGACCTCTCCGTTCTCGACAGCACCGTCCGGCTTGCCACGCCGCTGCTGCTGGCCTGCCTGGCGGGTCTTTTCAGCGAGCGCGCCGGCATCTTCGACATCGGCCTCGAAGGCAAGATGCTGGCCGCGGCCTTCTTCTCGGCCGCGGTTGCCGCGATCACCGGCTCGGTCTGGCTTGGCCTTCTGGCCGGGATCGCGGCATCGATGCTGCTGGCCGGTCTGCACGGCGTCGCCTCGATCACCTTCCGCGGCAACCAGCTGATCTCGGGCGTGGCGATCAACTTCCTCGCCGCGGGACTGACCGTGCTCGTGGCACAGGACTGGTTCAGCCAGGGCGGACGGACGCCGTCGCTGGTCGGTGGCGGGCGGTTCGAGCCGATCACCCTGCCCTTCGCGGACGCGCTGCGCGACGTGCCGCTGATCGGCCCGATCTATCACGAACTGATCTCCGGCCACTCGATCCTCGTCTATCTCGCCTTCCTCTGCGTCCCGGCGACCTGGTGGCTGCTGTTCCGCACCCGGTTCGGCCTGCGCCTGCGCGCTGTCGGCGAGAATCCGGCGGCCGTCGACACCGCAGGCGTCTCGGTGGTGGGGCTGCGCTTTGCCGCCGTTGCGATCTGCGGGATGCTGTGCGGCATCGCGGGTGCCTACCTCGCCACCGGGCTGCAGGCGGGTTTCGTCAAGGACATGACCGCCGGGCGCGGGTTCATCGCGCTTGCGGCGCTGATCTTTGCCAAGTGGCGCCCCTGGCACGCGCTCTGGGCGACGCTGCTGTTCGGTTACCTGCAGGCAATCGCCCTGCGACCGGACATCATCGAGGGCGCGCTCGGGTTCAAGGTGCAGGTCCAGCTTCTCGACGCCCTGCCCTACATCCTGACCGTCATTATCCTCGCAGGCTTCGTCGGCAAGGCGATCCCGCCACGCGCCGGCGGCGAACCCTACGTGAAGGAACGCTAGGGATAAGGCCAGTTCCGGAATTTCTGCGGTCCTGTTCGCTGCAGGGCAGCAGACCACGTTGATTTTGCAGCGGGGACGGGTCTAACACTAGACATGCAGATCTACCTCCCGATTGCCGAAGTCTCGGTCAACGCCTTCCTGATCCTCGGGCTCGGCGGGCTGGTCGGGGTGCTCTCGGGCATGTTCGGTGTCGGTGGCGGCTTCCTGATCACGCCCCTGCTGTTCTTCGCCGGCATTCCGCCGGCGGTCGCGGTCGCGACCTCGACCAACCAGATCGTCGCCTCCTCCTTCTCGGCGCTGCTTGCCCATCTCAAGCGCAAGACCGTGGACATACCGATGGGCGTGGTTCTGCTGATCGGAGGTCTGATCGGATCGGGCCTTGGGATCATCGTCTTCAACCATCTCAAGTCACTGGGCCAGGTCGATCTGCTGGTCAAGCTCTGCTACGTGGTCTTTCTCGGGGTCATCGGCGGGCTGATGTTCATCGAGTCGATCAACGCGATCCGCAAGACCCGCAGCGGCAAACCTCCGGCGCGCAAGAAGCACAACTGGATTCACGGGTTGCCCTTCAAGATGCGTTTTCGCGTGTCGGGTCTCTACATCTCGGTGATCCCGCCGCTTCTCGTCGGCATGCTGGTCGGGGTGCTGGCGGCGATCATGGGCGTCGGGGGCGGCTTTATCATGGTGCCTGCGATGATCTACCTTCTGGGCATGCCCACGAAGGTCGTCGTCGGGACGTCGCTCTTCCAGATCATCTTCGTGACAGCCTTCACGACGATGCTGCATGCCACCACCAACTACACCGTAGACATCGTCCTGGCGCTTCTGTTGCTGGTCGGCGGCGTCATAGGCGCGCAGTTCGGGACCACCATCGGGCTGAAGATGAAGGCCGAGCAGCTGCGTGTTCTGCTGGCCAGCATGGTCCTGCTGGTCTGCGGCAATCTCGCGCTCGACCTGCTGCTCGAGCCGTCCGAAATCTACTCGCTCAGCATGGACGGCCAGTGATGAGCCGCTGGCGCGCCCTGCTCCTCGGTCTGCTGCTGGCGGCGCCCGCAACGGCCCAACAGGCGCCTGCGCCGGAAGAGGCGGTGGTCCTGGGGCTCAGCCGCGACACGGTGTCGATCACGACCAACTTCGACGGCTCCGAGATCCTGATCTTCGGCGCGGTCAAACGCGAAACCCCGATCCCCACGGATACCGAGCTGGGCGTTGTCGTGACCGTCTCGGGCCCGTCCCTGCCGGTCCGGGTCCGGCGCAAGGCGCGGCGTTTCGGGATCTGGGTCAACACCGACGTGGTGGAGGTTGATCGCGCGCCGAGCTTCTATGCCGTTGCGACCAGCGGCCCATTGTACGACGTGCTGAGCTACGTCGAGGACCTGCGCCACAAGGTCTCGATCCCCCGCGCCATCCGCTCGGTCGGCGCGCCCTCGCACATCCAGGATTCCCCCTCCTTCACCGAAGCGCTGATCCGCATCCGCAAGGACCAGGAGGTCTACAAGGTGGCCGAGGGCACGGTTTCAGTCGACGAGCAGACGCTGTTTCGAACCTCGATCGAGATGCCCGCCGCCCTGACCGAAGGCAACTACGTCACGCGCATTTTCCTCACGCGGTCGGGCGACGTGGTATCGAGCTACGAGACCACGATCTACGTCCAGAAGGTCGGACTGGAGCGCTGGCTGTTCCAGCTGTCGCGCGAACAACCGGCGATCTACGGCGTGCTGTCGCTGGTGCTTGCCATCGCCGCGGGCTGGGCGGCCTCCGCCGCCTTCCGCTTCATCCGCTCGTAAGGCTCAGCCGCGCCCGATATAGGGCATCGTCGTCGCCATGACGGTCATGAACTGAACGTTCGCTTCGGGTGGCAGCGTGGCCATGTGCAGCACCGCTCGGGCCGCGTGGGCCACGTCCATCGTCGGCATGTCCGGTGTCTTTTCCTTCAGCGCGGCCACGATGTCGGTTTCGGCATTGCCGATGTCGATCTGCCCGCAGGCGATGTCGAACGGCCGACCGTCGAGCGACAGGCTGCGCGTCAGGCCGGTAATGGCATGCTTGGTCGTCGTGTAGCAGACCGAACCGGGCCGCGGCCGATAGGCCGAAATCGAGCCGTTGTTGATGATGCGCCCACCTTGCAGGTCTTGGCGGCGCATCCGCCCGAAAGCGAGCTGCGCCGCGATGAACATGCCGCCGACATTGACCGACAGAACCTGCTGCCAGTCCGCAATCGGGATCTCGTCGATCGGCCCGGCGGTGCCGAAAAGACCGGCGTTGTTGAACAGCGCATCGAGGCGCCCGAAGCGCTCGAAGGCGTCGGCCATCGCCTCCGCATCGGTCACGTCGGCGGGCAGGATCACGGCGCTGTCATGGCCCGCCGCGATCTCTTCGAGCAGGTCGGCACGGCGCGCGATCAAACCGACCCGCCAGCCTTCGGACAGGAACAGCTCGGCGGTGGCGCGACCGATCCCGGAACTCGCGCCGGTGACGATGATGGACTTCATTGCAGATCCTCCGGCTGGGTCAGGGAAAGCGGCGCGGCGGGCACCGCCTTCAGATCGTCGACCTGCAGCGCCTGCGTCGGTTTAGACAGGCGGTTGCGCACCACCCAGATCAGCCGGTCCTGCGCGCGGGTGATCGCCACGTAGGCAAGGCGTTTCCAGAGCGGTTGACCGGCCTCGACTCGCCCCATGCGCGCGGCAGCCCAGAGATCGGGCGCGAAGACCTGCACCGTGTCCCATTGCGAGCCTTGCGCCTTGTGAATGGTCACCGCCGCGCCATGCAGGAAGACCGCACCCATGTGGGCTGCGAAAGGGATGAAGGGTTCTTCCTCATCGGGCTTTTCGATCTTGACGATGGAGGCGGCCGAGACCTGCGGATCCTCGGCCCCAATGACGTGCAGGCGCGAGAAGCCGGGGCGCTTTCCGGGCCCGAGATAGACCACTTGCGCGCCCTTGATCAGCCCCCGCGCCTCGAGGTCGAGCCGTTTCTTGCGATGCTTGAGCGGCAGTTCCAGCCCGTCGCAGATCAGCGGCTCGCCCTCCAGCAGCGCCGTCTCGGGCGCGCCGTAGACCGAGCGAAACGCGTTGATCAGGCGGATGCGCGTGGCATTGCGCCAGACCAGCACTGGGCTGCGGGCCATCAGGTCGACCTCGACGCGCTGACCCCAGACCACGCGCTCGTCACGGGTTGCGGCCTCTTCGACCATGCGTTCGAAAGCTTCGAAACCCATGTCCGGATCGCCCAGCGCATGGGCAAGGTCGAGGATCGGGTTGTCCGCCTCCTGCCGGAACACCCGGTTCAGCGTCAGCACGCGCGGCGCCGGCAGCCGGTCGAAGACCATCGCCCCGGACTGGTTGACCGGGGCGAGCTGCGCCGGATCACCGAAAAGCAGCAAGGTCGGGAAAATCTCCTTGAGATCCTCGAACTGGCGGTCGTCGAGCATCGAGGCCTCGTCGACGAACCCGATATCGAGCGGTTCCTCGCGGCGTTTCCAGCCGGTGATGAAATCCGACCCGCGCAGCCCCGCCGCAGCGAGCGCCCCGGGGATCGAACTGTTGGTGGCGTAAAACGCAGCGGCCCGGTCGAGCGCCGTTTCGGTTAGCCCCTCGATCTCGGGGCGCTCACCGTTGCCGGTCAGCCATTCGGCGATCCGTTCGTATTCGGGATCGTAGACCGGGGTGTAGAGGATGCGGTGGATCGTGGTCGCCGGAACACCGCGCAGACGCAGGACCGAGGCCGCCTTGTTGGTCGGCGCGAGGATCGCCAGGCTGCGCTTGTCCTTGCGCTTGCGGCTTTCGTAGTCGCCCGACACGACCTCGACGCCGGCCTCCTTCAACGCGCCGTAGAGCTGCGACAAAAGCAGTGTCTTGCCCGATCCGGCCTTGCCGGTCACGGCCATCACGGACGTGTCCGAACCGCGCGGCGGGGTCAGCAACTGGTCGTCGAGGTCGATGCCTGCGCCGCGGAGCATCTCGGCCACGGCATCATAGGCCGTGGCCTGGTCATCGGAGAATTGCAGCGCCGGTATCGTCATGGCGCGACCCTAGAGGAGGTCCGCGCCATGGGCCAGTGTCCGCTCAGCCGGCGAGGCAAAGCTCTCGGCTGGGTGTGACGGGCGCGCGGCCGAAGGCGCGGTCGAACCACAGACGCGACAGCTCGCGGGAGACGCCGGCGCGTGCAGCGACCCGATCCTGCGCCGCGCCCGAGAAGCTCCAGAGGCCCACGGCGATCCTGTCGCGCCCCTCACCCTCGCTGCCCAGAACCTCGGGGCTGGCGCCGATCATCCGGTAGATGCGCACCATCCGGCTGTCGAAGACGCCGACGAAATGCTCGACGGCGAAGTTCTGCATGATCTCGCCACCACCCAGCATCAGTGCCGCGGCGACCTTGCTGGGCGCCGCGCGGTTCAGGCAGAAGCGGGTGCATTCCCAGATCAGCGGCGAAACGATGGTGCCGCCGCCCATCAGGTGGCGGAAATGATCGTTGACCATCGTACGCTCGGTGGTGGGAAGAAATCGCATCGAGCCGCCGTGGCTCCCGTCCGGCAACTCCCAGATCACGTAGAGCGGGTTCAACGCGTCGTAATCGTCGCGCTCCTCGCCGGCCGCGTCGACCGAAACGCTCCAACCGAGACGCGCGCGGAACTGATCGGCCCGGTCCCGGAACATGCTTTGTGCAAGCTTGGGGTGCAGGTGAAGCTGGTCGGCATAGATGTAGCGAAGC
This sequence comes from Roseobacter sp. FCG-D35, assembly GCF_033436665.1. Lineage (NCBI taxonomy): Bacteria > Pseudomonadati > Pseudomonadota > Alphaproteobacteria > Rhodobacterales > Roseobacteraceae > Roseobacter > Roseobacter sp. FCG-D35. The sequence goes on along the minus strand of NZ_JAWQFO010000005.1, from coordinate 242,722 downwards.
ATGGCGGGTGTCCTTCGTCCATTTGGGCTGCGGGTATGGACAAAGCGTTAGGACAGGGCACGTTAATGCCCTGCGACCGCCACGCGCGGCTAGGTTACGCTCCGCTCAGGATTGCAGCGGGCGTCAGACCACGATCAGCCCGCGGCTCAGGGCGCGGGCGACGGCGTGGGTGGTGTTCAGCGCGCCGAGCTTGAAGCGGGCGCTTTCGATGTAGACCCTGAGCGTGTGCTCGGAAATCGACAACGTGTCGGCGACCTGCGCACGGCTATATCCGATCGCCAGCAGCGTCATCGCATCGACCTCGCGCGGCGAGAGGGCGTGGGGGTCCGATGCGACCTTGTCGGGTTCAAACTCCAGCGCCTTCTCGTTGAAGAAATGCGCGATCAGGATCAGTTCGCGTCGATTCTTCTCGGTGAATGCGGCCCAGGTCTCGTCGTCGCAGGTGTGGTTCACCGTGAACAGCGCGAACTGGCCGTTGGGGCCGCGTATCGGGATCGAAAACCCCTGCGTGCCCAGCCCATATGTCATTGCCTCTGCCTGGAATGCCTTCACTGCCTTTGCCGACCAGTCCAGACTTTTCCAGTCGACGGGATGAAAGCGTTGGAAACATCCCACGATAACCGGATCGATCCGCTGGTAGTTCATCTCGATGTAACGTGCGGCCCATTCCAGGGGGTAGTTCCCGCAGCCCCTCTGGTCGCCCGCCGAGTCGACCCAGTGATAGACCATGAAATCGACGCCGAAATGAACCCGCAGGGCGTCGATGGCGGCCTGCATGCCGTCAAGCGTGTCGGCCTGCTCCAGCTCCTCCAAAATCGCTTCCACCGTTGCGTTCTTCAACATGTGCGTTGCCCTGCATCTTGTCATGGAGCGCCGCAATCTCGGCCAGCGCGACGATTGCCGTATCGTCAAGCTGCTCGGCCAGAACCGGAAGATCGTTCGCGGTCGCAAAGGTCTTCAGGTCGGTGAGGACGTCGAGTATCCAGTCGCTTCGCATGACAGGCTCGCCTTTCAGGGGTTAATGAAGATTTAACGCAACTCTAACATGGCCGGATTGGCCTTGAATATTCGCATTTATTTATTCCCCCGAAATGGCGAGGCAGCTTTTGGCCAAGTGCTTGATTCCAAACAAAATGACAACCTACGCGAGAAAACACCCGCGAACCGGCTTCATGATTCGCGGGTGCCTTGGTGGTGTCGCGGCAACTGCCGATCTGTCCGAAGCGGTCAGCCCTTGGCGTCGAGCGCGTCTCCGAGGGTGCGCAACCCCGTGACCGGAGCCTGCACAAGCACCGACATGTTCCCGGGCTTGTGCTCGTTGCGCATCATCTTCATGTGCGCTTGCGGCAGGTCGGTCCAGTTGAAGACCTCAGACATGCACGGGTCGAGCCTGCGCTCGAGCATCAGCCGGTTCGCCGCAGAGGCCTGCTTGAGATGGGCGAAGTGGCTGCCCTGCAGGCGCTTCTGGTGCATCCACATGTAGCGCACGTCGAAGGTCAGGTTGAAACCGCTGGTGCCGGCGCAGATCACGACCATGCCGCCCTTCTTCACCACGAAGGTCGAGACCGGGAAGGTCGCCTCGCCGGGGTGCTCGAAGACCATGTCAACGTTCACGCCCTTGCCGGTGATGTCCCAGATCGCCTTGCCGAACTTGCGCGCTTCGGTGAACCAGGCCGCGTACTCGGGCGTGTTCACGGTCGGCAGCTGCCCCCAGCAGTCGAAATCGCGCCGGTTGATGACGCCCTTCGCCCCAAGGTCCATCACGAACTGGCGCTTGCTTTCGTCCGAGATCACGCCGATAGCGTTGGCCCCGGCGGTGTTGATGAGCTGGATCGCGTAGGAGCCGAGGCCGCCCGAGGCGCCCCAGACCAGCACGTTCTGACCCGGCTTCAGGTCATGCGGTTCGTGCCCGAAGAGCATCCGGTAGGCGGTCGCCAGGGTCAGCGTGTAGCAGGCGCTCTCCTCCCAGGTCAGGTGCTTGGGCCGCGGCATCAGCTGCTGGCTCTGGACCCGGGTGAACTGGGCAAAGGAACCATCGGGCGTCTCGTAGCCCCAGATGCGCTGGCTTGACGAATACATCGGGTCGCCGCCGTTGCATTCCTCGTCGTCGCCGTCGTCCTGGTTGCAATGCACCACGACCTCGTCGCCGACCTTCCAGCGCGTGACCTTGTCGCCCACCGCCCAGACGATGCCCGAAGCGTCGCTGCCGGCGATGTGGTAGGGCTCCCCGTGGCCGTCGAAAGGACTGATCGGCACACCGCGCGCTGCCCAGACGCCGTTGTAGTTGATGCCTGCGGCCATCACCAGCACCAGCACGTCCTGGCTGTCGAGCGTCGGCACGTCGACGACCTCTTCCAGCATCGCCGTGTCGGGGTCGCCATGGCGTTCGCGCCGGATCGCCCAGGCGTACATCTTGGGCGGCACGTATCCCATCGGGGGGATCTCCCCGACGGCATAGAGTTCCTTCTCGGGCGCCTCGTATGGGGCGATGCTGGTATCCAGTGCCATGACAGTCTCCTGAAATCATCCTGTGCCGCGACGCAGAATCGTGACCTTCTCAGATCGGGATACGGGGATGCGCGCAATATTGCAACCCGTGTCTAGGCAAAATTGAAATTTTATAACCGAGCGGTTGCAGCAATCTTATTTGCTGTCGCAGCATCCGGCGGATCGGCCTCGAAGTGATGGGCGATGGAATTCGCGTAGAAGCGCACCTTGTGCTCCTGCCCCGGCAGGATCGAGATTCCTTCCGGTTCGACGGCGATCACCTTGTTGCCGCGCAGCTTGTTGATCGCGAAGGCCATCGCGTCGTCGCGCTCGCCTTCCGGCCCGCCGAGAAAAAGCGGACCGAGTTGCCGCGCCATCTGCGACACCTGGTCGGCGAGGTCGTCGCGGGACACGGGGCCGTCTGCCGCATCCAGCGCATACGCAAGCAGCGGAATGTAGAGACCAGGCATGGTGTCTCGAATCCGATCTATCAGCTCGTCGCCAAGAAGCTCCACCGGCCGGTCGGGCCCGAAAACGTTCAGCGACAATGGCTCGCCGAAGACCACCGCGGCCGCACCGAAGCGCGAGTAGTGTCCGCGAAGCGCCTGCCCCATCTTGCGCAGGAGATAGCGTGCGATCACCGTCACCCGGGCGCCGAAGCGCCGGTCGCCGCGGAGCCCCGCGGCGATCAGCACATTGTCCTCCAGGACCCGGTCGTAATTGATCGCCACCGGCATGAAGACGACGTCGCGGCCCACGGGTTCATGCCCGTCGACCACGTAGGACAGCAGGCCAAGCTTCGGCGGCGCGACGCGGCCGTCGAGGCTGAGCCCGCCCTCGGGGAAGATCCCCTGCGACACGCCGCCCGCGATCGCCATCTGAACGTAACGGGCCAGTACCTTGCGATAGAGCGCGCCGCGCGACTTGCGCCGGATGAAGTAGGCACCCATCGAGCGGATCAGTCCCGAAAGAGGCCAGACCCGGGCCCACTCACCCACCGCATAGGACAGCGCCGACAGTTCGCCAGCAAGGTAGGTTACCAGCACGTAATCCATGTTGGAGCGGTGATTCATCACGAATACGACCGTGGCATCCTGCGGCACGGATCGCAGGCGGGCCTCGTTTTCGGCCCCGGTGCGCACCGAGAACAGGGTCTTGGCAAGCAACCGCGAGGCGCGAATGCCGAAGCTGAAATAGGCGACGGCGCTGAAACTGGGGACGATCTCGCGGGCATAGTCCGTCGCCTTTTCGAAGGCCACGTTCTCGGGCACGTCGTGTTCACGTGCGTAGTTGACGATCTCGGCCATCACCTGCGGGTCGTAGATCAGGCGCTGGATCATGTCGTGTCGCCGGGCCAGCTTGAACGGCTCGATGGGCCGGGCAAGCCGCCGGTTCAGGCGTCGTACGCCGCGTTCGAGGCGGCGCCGGAAGAACCAGCGCACGGACGGAAACAGGAAATGCGACGCAAAGGTCACCATCGCGAAGAGCACGATCAGGACGAAAAGCCACAAGGGAAGCTGGACCGTCTGCGTCATGGGCAAAGCGTGACAGGGGCGGGCGGACAGGTAAACATGGATTTGTGCTGCCGACATCCTCCCGGAATGCGGGCCCGCAGAGCGCGTGCAGCGAAACGCCGCAAGTTCGCCGCAACGCGGCGAATTGACAGCGCCATAAAATTCCAAGTATCTCTGCCTTTGAGAAATAAAGTTGCGCGTCCGATTCTGACGAGGAGCAGCATGACCCAACCGACACGTGATAGGCCGTGGCTCATCCGGACCTACGCCGGACACTCGACCGCCGAGGCGTCGAACGCGCTTTATCGCGCAAACCTCGCCAAGGGTCAGACCGGGCTTTCCGTGGCCTTCGACCTTCCGACCCAGACCGGGTACGACAGCGACCATGTGCTTGCCCGTGGCGAGGTCGGCAAGGTAGGCGTTCCGGTCAGCCACCTCGGCGACATGCGCGCTCTGTTCCGGGATATCCCGCTGGAACAGATGAACACCTCGATGACGATCAATGCCACGGCCCCTTGGCTTCTGGCGCTCTACATCGCCGTGGCCGAGGAGCAGGGTGCGGATGTCGCGACGCTGCAGGGCACGGTGCAGAACGATCTGATCAAGGAGTATCTCAGCCGCGGCACCTACATCTGCCCGCCGAAGCCATCGATGAAGATGATCGCGGACGTGGCCGAGTATTGCTATGCCCATGTGCCGAAATGGAATCCGATGAACGTCTGCTCCTACCATCTGCAGGAGGCTGGAGCCACGCCCGAGCAGGAGCTGGCCTTTGCCCTCGGCACGGCGACTGCAGTGCTCGACGCTCTGCAACCGCGCGTTCCGGAGGCGGATTTCCCGGCGCTGGTCGGGCGCATTTCGTTTTTCGTGAACGCGGGCATTCGTTTTGTCACCGAGATGTGCAAGATGCGCGCTTTCGTCGATCTGTGGGACGAGATCTGCCGCGAACGCTACGGGGTCGAGGACGCGCGCTACCGCCGCTTCCGCTACGGGGTCCAGGTCAACTCGCTGGGCCTGACCGAGCAGCAGCCCGAGAACAACGTCTACCGCATTCTGATCGAGATGCTGGCCGTGACTCTGTCCAAGAAGGCACGCGCGCGTGCGGTGCAGCTTCCGGCCTGGAACGAGGCGCTCGGCCTGCCGCGGCCCTGGGATCAGCAGTGGTCGATGCGCATGCAGCAGATCCTGGCTTACGAGACCGACCTGCTGGAATTCGACGATCTCTTCGACGGCAACCCGGCGGTGGACGCCAAGGTCGAGGCGCTGAAGGAAGGCGCCCGGGCCGAACTGGCCAACCTCGCCTCGATGGGCGGCGCGGTCGAGGCCATCGACTACATGAAGGGGCGCCTTGTCGAAAGCAACGCCGAGCGGCTGAACCGCATCGAGGCTGGCGAGACGGTCGTGGTCGGCGTCAACAAGTGGCAACAGGGCGAGACCTCGCCGTTAATGAGCGGGAACGGCGACATCATGGTGGTCGATCCGGCAGTCGAGGCCGCGCAGGTGGCTTCCTTGCAGGCGTGGCGCGCCGAACGCGACGACGCGGCGGTCGCCAAGGCGCTGAACGACCTGCGGGCAGCGGCGAAAGACGGGCGCAACATCATGGAGCCGTCGATCGCGGCGGCAAAGGCCGGTGTGACGACGGGTGAGTGGGCCGCCGAGATGCGCGCGGCCTTCGGCGAGTATCGCGGGCCGACCGGCGTGTCGAAATCGCCGTCGAACAGGACCGAGGGGCTGGATGATCTGCGCGCGTCGGTGGACGCGGTCAGCGACCGGCTCGGGCGGCGGCTGAAGTTCCTCGTCGGCAAACCCGGCCTCGACGGCCATTCGAACGGCGCCGAGCAGATCGCAGTGCGCGCCCGCGACTGCGGCATGGATATCGCCTACGAAGGCATCCGCTTGACCCCGGCGGAAATCGTCGCGGCGGCGCAGTCGGAAGGCGCGCATGTCGTGGGGCTGTCGATCCTGTCGGGATCGCACATCCCGCTGGTCGAGGACCTGATGGAGCGCCTGCGTGCCGAGGGAATGGGCGGTCTGCCGGTCGTTGTCGGCGGGATCATTCCCGAAGAAGACGCGCGCCGCCTGCGCGCGATGGGCGTGGCACGGGTCTACACACCCAAGGATTTCGAGCTCAACACCATCATGTCGGACATCGTGACGCTCGCCGATCCCGAGGCCGTCGCGGCGGAATAGAACGCGACACCCGGGCAACCCTTGTCCCCGTGACACCGGAGAGGCAGATTGGCGCAATGCAGACGACGCGGGAGCACGCCACATGACTGTCCATATCGGTGCCAAGCCGGGCGAAATCGCCGAAACCGTTCTCATGCCAGGCGACCCCTATCGGGCGCGCTGGGCGGCGGAGACCTTTCTCGAAGACGCGCAACTGGTCAACGAGGTGCGCGGCATGCTGGGCTTCACCGGCACCTGGAAGGGCAATCGCGTCACGATCCAGGGCTCGGGCATGGGGATGCCGTCGCTGTCGATCTATGCCAATGAGCTGATCCGCGACTACGGCGCTCAGACCCTGATCCGGATCGGATCATGCGGCGGGATGCAGGCGCATGTCGGCATCCGCGACGTGGTGATCGCGATGACGGCCAGCACCATCACATCACCGTCGAGCGGCATCTTCCGCGAGCTGAACTTCGCGCCCTGCGCCGACTGGTCGCTGCTGAGAGCCGCCGTCCGCGCCGCAGAGGCGCGGTCGGTCACGACGCATGTCGGCGGGATCTATTCGTCGGACGTGTTCTATGCCGAGCGACCCGACCTCGACGAGCAGATGGTGCGTCACGGAATCCTCGGGGTCGAGATGGAGGCGGCAGAGCTTTACACGCTGGCAGCACGGCACCGGCGTCGGGCGCTTGCCGTGCTGACGGTCAGCGATCACCTTCAGACCGGCGAGGCGCTGCCCTCGGAAGATCGCGAACGCAGCTTCGGCGACATGGTCGAGATCGCGCTCGAAGCGGCGTTCGCCTGACCGCCGTCAGAAGATGTCGATGCTGTCGGCAAGCGCGGAATAGTTCGAGAACCCGTCGAACGTCAGGCTGTCGTCGCCGAAGTCGAGCGTGATCGAGCCCTTGTTTTTCTCGCCGTACCGGTTGACGACCTGGTTGGCACTCAGGTTGCCGGACCAGAGCGCATCGTCGAGCCGGACCGTGTCCTGGCGCGAGAAGTCGGTAATGCGGTCGTGGTCGTCGCCATTGCGGAACACGAAGGTGTCCGGGCCGGAACCGCCGGTCATGCGGTCGTTGCCCGTCCCGCCGTTGAGGTTGTCGCGCCCGCCGTCGCCTCTCAGAACGTCCCTGCCGGCATCGCCACGCAGCATGTCGCTGCCGGACCCGCCCTTGATGTGGTCGTTGCCGCTTCCTCCGAACATCTTGTCGCGCCCGCCGTCGCCGCGGATCTTGTCGGAGCCCTGGCCACCGCGCAGGATGTCCCCGCCGCCGTTGCCATCGAGGAGATCGTTGCCAGCGTCACCGTCGAGACGGTCGCGCCGCCCACTGCCGACCATCTGCTCGTCCATCGCGCCGGACGATTTGCCGAAGTGTTGTGTCAGCACCATCGACGTCTTGCCGCTCAGCGGGTCGAACTTGCCGATCTCGATGCCGAAGCCTGCATGTTCGTACTTGGCGCTGAGGATGTTGGCTTTGTGCCCGGGGCTTTCCATCAGCCCGTCAAACAGCCGCTTGACGTCGTCGCGCAGGCCCGAGGAGCCACCGATCGTACCGGCGGCGATGTTTTCGCCCGTGGACCAGCCGCTTTTCAGATCATAGCCCTCGCGCGCAATGCGCTGGTGCGCATTCGATCCGTCGGCCCCGTCATGGGAGAAAAACCCGTGCTTCAGCATCGACTTCGAGTATTTCTCGGCGGACTCGTTGAGATTGCGTTCCAGCGTAAGCTTGCCGACCCCGGCTTTCTGACGCGCAGCGTTGACCAGTTCGAGCACGTAAATTTCGAGGGCGTTCGCGTTCTTCATCGACCTGCTCCGTAGCTGTTGCGATGCGCTTCCCGGCGCCGGTTCGAACTAGTCCCTTATTGAGGCGGAAATTCGGCTGGAATCGCGCACAAAGCCGGTGATCCTGCCAATTTCGAGCGAATTGAGGCGTCATAGAGTACCGCGATTCCGGGGGATTCACAGGAACGGGGGCCGAAGGCGCCTGATGTGCGCGGGTTCTCGCCGGAGTGTCGGACGAGGTCGTCGCCCGGGGTCAGAGCCCGTGTGTGCCGTCGAATGGCGCGGTCTCGGGCCTGCTCCACCCCCCGAGCGCGCCGGCGCGCGACGCGAAGGTCTCGACCAGGAGAGGATGACAGGCCGCGACATCGCTCGAATGCTGCGCCGAACAGTCGCCGCCGGGACAGGCGCTGAGCGCGCCGAGCAGATCGACTTCGGCGAAGAATTCGAGGAAATCGCTCGGCCGGACCGGGCTTGCCTTCATGAAGTACTGGCCGGTGTCGCGGGTGAAGCCGGTGCACATGAAAACGTTGAGAACGTCATGGACGTGGCCTTCGGCCTCGGAGACCGACAGTCCCAGATGCGCGGCCAGTGCCCGCGTCAGATTGGAATGGCAGCAGTGATAATACTGCGCGCCGCCGCTCAGCACCGCATGGGTATAGGGATCGCAGCGCGTGCCGATGACGTCGTGGACAGACCCGCCGAAGGCATCGATGCCGTACCAGTCGAGCGTGTCCCGGGTCACGGTAGCGAGCGGGCGCAGGTACGGGAAGTTCGACCACAGCCGGTCGCCGGTGCTGACATGCGTGCCGTGCAGCGCACGGGTCTTGCCGGAGTAGAACCGTTCGCCGAGATCGTCACGGTTCCAGAGGTTCAGGTCGCCGACCTGAGGCCCCTCGACCGAAGTGATCCGGAAGAAATGTCCAGCCGGAACCTCGAAGCAGGCAGCCTCGCGGGGTGCGACGATCACCTCCCCGGTCTTTTCGAAACCGTCCCGCGCAGCCGACAAAATCGCCATGTCGGGTTTCGGCAAGGTCTCGACCGGGTAGCAGATCACCGGCGCCACGTCGCGCCTTGCCTGTGCGTCCTCGGGTGTGGTCATCTGCAAGCTCCTTCTCTGACCTCAGAAGGGGTACGCGCGCACTTGGCATTTGCCAAGCCGGTCGGCTCAGCGCCGCCCGCCAAGCGTGCCGCGCCGGCAATCACGCGGCGCACCGTCGCCGGCGGTATAGACCTCGGCCCCGCAGGAGGCGCAGCGATGAAAGTGCAGGCTGCCCTTGTCGCGCGACCGGTCGGCGCGCCAGCGGCAATCGCGCGTCAGCGTGGTGCGTGTGTGGCGCCAGTAGAGATAGGCCAGCACGCCGACAAGCAGCAGGATCAGCAGCACGGGCATGGCATGTCCTTTCCGGGCTGTCCGGCGCCACCGAGCGGGACAAGGCCCGCCCGGGTCAACGCCGGATGCGCTTGGGCCGGATCAGGCAGCGGCGTCGAAAAGCGTGTAGTCGGCCTGCCTTGAGTTGGGGCGATGCGGGGTTGGGGTAAAGTACGCATAAGCCTCTTCCAAGGCCGCCAGCGCTTCGCGCGCCTTGTCCTCGGACTTGTCGGTTTTCTGGGTCACGGGTCTGCTCCGAAACTGTGAGCCCTCCCTGTCACCGAGTTAAGCGCCCGACGGCCGAACACCACCCTCCGGAGGCCCCGCGCGGCGTAACGACGCTGCGTCGCGTGGCACGGTTCAGGTCAGATCGCGCGGTCCACCATCATCTTCTTGATATTGGAGATCGCCTCGGCCGGGTTCAGGCCCTTCGGACAGGTCTTGGCGCAGTTCATGATCGTGTGGCAGCGGTAGAGCTTGAACGGATCCTCGAGATCGTCGAGCCGCTCGCCCGTGGCCTCGTCGCGGCTGTCGATGATCCAGCGGTAGGCATGCAGCAGCGCCGCCGGCCCGAGGTAGCGGTCGCCGTTCCACCAGTAGGACGGGCAGGAGGTCGAGCACGAGGCGCACATGATGCACTCGTAAAGCCCGTCGAGCTTCGAGCGGTCCTCGATCGACTGCCGCCACTCCTTGGCCGGCTCGTTCGACTTGGTCTCGAGCCAGGGCATGATCGAGGCGTGCTGGGCATAGAAGTGCGTCAGGTCCGGGATCAGGTCCTTGACCACCGGCATATGCGGCAGCGGGTAGATCTTCACGTCGCCCTCGACGTCGTCGATGCCCCAGGTGCAGGCCAGCGTGTTCTGCCCGTCGATGTTCATCGCGCAGGACCCACAGATGCCCTCGCGGCAGGAGCGCCGGAAAGTCAGCGTGGGGTCGATCTCGTTCTTGATCTTGATCAGCGCGTCGAGAATCATCGGTCCGCAGGTGTCGAGATCGACGAAATAGGTGTCGACGGACGGGTTCTTTCCGTCATCCGGGTTCCAGCGGTAGATCTGGAACTTGCGCACGTTGGTCGCGCCCTCTGGCTTAGGCCAGGTCTTGCCGGTCGTGATACGGGAGTTCTTGGGGAGCGTGAGCTGAACCATTTCGGCGTCTCCTTCTAAAGAGCGGGGCCGCTGCCGGGGACCTGCGCGGTCAGGCAGCTTTCCGTTGCGGGGCGCGACAGAATCGCACGAATCGTCTCGGCGGTCTGCGGGTCGGGACCGATCAGCGCGTCCTGCGCCAGATCGGCCAGTTCCGGGCCGGTCGCATTGTCGATGAGGCAGTCGGTGAACGGCGTGTAAAGCGCCTTGGGCACCTGCGGGAAGTAAAGCGCCAGCGCCTCTGGCACGACGGTCTTGGCGGCGGCACGACCGGATTCGTCGGCTGTGCGCACGATTTCGGCGCAGCCGGCCAGTCCCGCCAGCGCGACGGACAGGATCAGAGCGCCGGCCCGGCGCCGGGTGCGGAAGGACAGACTCGGGTTCATGTTCCCCACCTTGCGAACAGGACATCCATGTAGCGCGGGCGCGCGCGCCGTCCCGGACCGCCCGCGACAGTCAGCACGTCGCGCATCTCAAGACCGGCCGCGGCCAGCAGCGCGACAACCTCGGACGGCGGCGCCACGCCGTCGAACCGCGGCGTCACCGACAGCTCCAGGATCACGAACTCGCAGCGCGAAAGCGTTTCGGCACCACCGCGCAGCACCTCGGCCTCGTAGCCTTCGGTGTCGATCTTCAACCCGACCCGTCCCGGGCAGGCGCGCATCAGATCGTCGAGCCTTGCGACGGGGACATCATGCATCTCGCCGCCGGTGAAATTGTCGGCCATCGGATCGGTGCGGATGCGCAGGCTCGCCATGTCCTCCTGCCGTCCCTTGCGGTTGCGGGGCACCGTCAGGCGGGCGGTCCCCGGCGCCTCGCCGAGGGCCACGGCGTGAAAGTCGAAATTCGCCGGCACTCCGCTCGTTGCGATTTCGGCCTCGCAGCTCGCCTGCGGGTCCACGAGGACGAAACGGGCCTGCGGGAAGCACCGGTAAAGCCAGGTCGTGCCGCCGCCGACACCGACGTCGACCACGACCTCGGGTGCGAAACCATAGCCGCGCAGGTAGGCCGCGCGGGTCTTGATGGGATGAGCGGCCATCCCCTCGGACCTCAGCGCGCGGCGCGCATCCTCGAGCACTTCGCTCATGCCGCTCGCCCGATCGGTGACATCCACATCAGCAAAACAACGGCGCCTGCGTGACGCCGCGTTGACGTGGCCGGCAGGCCGGTCGCTGCACGTATTGCGGTGTTGCCGCCTCGAACGGCGGGGTCACAGGGGTCGCGGTGTAGACCGGCTCCGGGCGCGCAGGTGCGGCCGGGTAGATCGGTGCGTCGGCGCGACGGGTATTGCCCTCGCCGGTCACCGCCACGAAGGTCGCACCGCCCAAGCCGGCCTCGGTGGCCGCGGGCGCCGTGACGACCGGCGCGGGCTGGCCCGGTTCATTCAGTTCCGCCTTGCGCCGGACACACTGGTTCAGGATTTCGGCGCCGCGCACCGTGCCGCCGGCACCGGGCCGAACGACCGGGGCGAGGGTGCCGGGCGTGTACTCGTAGTTGCCGGGCAGGTCGAGCTCGGCGATGCACTGTCGTGCGTAGTCGTCGTCCCGCGATACGCAGGCCACGAGACCCGATGCGGCGAGCACGAGAAAGGCCGCCATTCGAAGCCGCCCCGGTCCTGTCACGACGTTCTCTGTCGACATGTTCCGTCTCCCTGAACCACGCGTCTCAGCAATAGAGCGATCCTCGGTAGATCCGCGGATTTCCAAGCGTACACCCCGGCGACACGAGGCGCGCGGGTGCCCGATACGCGGGCGTCACCACGACCGGCGCGGCCTGCGCGGCCGCCGGCGGCGTTCCATAGGTGTACGTCTGCACCGTGTACTGCCTGCCGTCGACGGTTTCGGTCTCGACGACCGCCTTCTGCGTCGACCCGGCCGGCGTCGATGCCGCGAGCTGGGCCTTGTTCTGGATACAGGCGTTGACAGCGGCCGCCCCCTCGGCGGTTCCGCCTACGCCGGGGCTGACGACCGGAACGGCCTGCCCCGCCGGGTACTCGTAGGCGCCCGGCGCATTCACCTCGAACATGCACTGCGTCGCGTAATCCGCCCCACCGCTGGAGCAGGCCGCAAGATTCGCCAGCAGGAAGAGCGAGATCACAAATGTCTTGACCGCGTTCAGCATCAGAACGTCCTTTGCTTGGGGGCGATCTTCTTGGGATCAATGCCGCCGTCATTGTGGCTGGTCAGGGGCTCGGTATGCACGCCGCGATAGCCCAGCGAGGCGCGGTTGCCCTTGAACCAGATCAGCGAATGCTTGCGCCAGTTCTCGTCATCGCGCTCGGGGAAATCCTCGTGCGCATGAGCCCCGCGGCTTTCGTGGCGCGCCTCGGCGGCGGTGATCGTCGCCACCGCGTTCGGGATGAGGTTGGCAAGCTCGAGCGTTTCCATGAGATCGGAGTTCCAGACCAGCGAGCGGTCGGTGACGCCGATGTCGTCGTACTTGCCGGCAACCTCCTCCATCCGCGATTTGCCGTTGGCCAGCGTGTCCTTGGCACGGAACACCGCCGCGTCCTTCTGCATCGTCTGCTGCATCTCGAGCCGCAGCTCCGCCGTCGGCGTGTGACCCTTGGCGTGGCGCAGGCTGTCAAAGCGGTCGAGCGCACGGTCGATGCTATGCTGGTTCGGCGTCGGCACGGCGCTTTCGGGGTCGACCACCTTGCCCGCGCGGATTGCGGCGGCCCGTCCGAAGACGACAAGGTCGATGAGCGAGTTCGAGCCCAGGCGGTTCGCCCCGTGGACCGAGGCGCAGCCCGCCTCGCCCACGGCCATGAGGCCCGGAGAGACGCGATCGGGATCGTCCTTGGTCGGGGCCAGCACCTCGCCCCAGTAGTTCGTCGGGATACCGCCCATGTTGTAATGCACCGTCGGCAGGACCGGGATCGGCTCCTTGTTGACGTTGACGCCGGCGAAGATGCGCGCGCTTTCCGAGATCCCCGGCAAGCGCAGGTGCAGCGTCTCGGGCGGCAGGTGATTGAGGTTGAGGTGGATGTGGTCGCCATCCTTGCCGACGCCGCGGCCCTCGCGGATCTCCAGCGTCATGCAGCGGCTGACGTAGTCGCGGGGGGCGAGGTCCTTGTACTGCGGCGCGTAGCGCTCCATGAAACGCTCGCCCTCGGAATTGGTGAGATACCCGCCCTCGCCGCGCGCGCCCTCTGTGATCAGGCAGCCGGCGCCGTAGATGCCGGTCGGGTGAAACTGCACGAATTCCATGTCCTGCAACGGCAGGCCCGCGCGCGCCGTCATCCCGCCGCCGTCGCCGGTGCAGGTGTGCGCCGAGGTGGCCGAGAAATAGGCCCGGCCGTAGCCGCCGGTTGCCAACACGACCATCTTCGCCGCAAAAAGATGCAGCGTGCCGTCGTCGAGCTTCCAGCAAAGCACGCCCTGGCAGGTTCCGTCCTCGGACATGATGAGGTCGATGGCGAAATACTCGATGTAGAACTCGGCCTTCTGTTTCAGCGACTGGCCGTAAAGCGTGTGCAGGATCGCGTGGCCGGTCCGGTCGGCGGCAGCACAGGTGCGCTGCACGGCGGGGCCTTCGCCGAATTCGGTCGTGTGGCCGCCGAAGGGCCGCTGGTAGATCTTGCCCTCCTCGGTACGCGAGAACGGCACGCCGTAATGCTCGAGCTCGTAGACCGCCTTCGGAGCTTCGCGGGCGAGGTATTCCATCGCGTCCGTATCGCCGAGCCAGTCCGAGCCTTTAACGGTGTCGTACATGTGCCACTGCCAGGTGTCGGGGCCCATGTTGGCAAGCGAGGCAGCGATGCCGCCCTGTGCGGCGACGGTGTGCGAGCGCGTCGGGAAGACCTTGCTGATGCAGGCGGTGCGCAAGCCTTGCTCGGCCATGCCGAGGGTCGCCCGGAGACCCGCGCCGCCGGCGCCGACCACCACCACGTCGTATTCGTGCGTTTCGTAATCGTATTCAGCCATTGCTGTCTCCAGAGGTCAGAGGGCGAGGCGCACGAGCGCGAAAAGCGCCGCGGCAAGGGCGGCGTAGCTGATGCAGGTCACCGCGAGGAGCGCGATCTTGCCGGCAAGACCGTGCACGTAATCCTCGATCATCACCTGTGCGCCGCCGACGAGATGCTTGAAGCCGACCGTGAAGGTCAGCGCCGCGACAACGGCGGGGAACGGGCGTTGGTAGTAGGCCACCACCTCGGCATAGGGCGCGCCGAGGATCGCGCCGAAGGTGAAGATGAAGAGCGGCACGAGGATCAGCAGGGCCACGGACGTCACGGTCATCGACCAGTGATGCGCGGTGCCCGACTTGGCGGATCCGAGGCCTGCGGCGCGTTTGCGGTCGGTCAGGTAGCTCATGGCGGCCTCCTCAGACGACGAGAATGGTCAGAAGGGTCAGGACGACCGAGCCACCGAGGCACGCCCAGCCAAGCTTGTCCGAGGTCTTGACATCGAGCGCGTAGCCCTGATCCCAGATCAGATGGCGCAGCCCGGCGAGCAGATGGTACCACAGCCCCAGAGCCGAAATTGTCATGACCAGATCCCCGAACCAGCTGGTCAGGAAGCCATCGGCGATGGCGAAGGCGCTCGATGACGTGGCCGCGGCGACGAACCACCAGACAATCAGCAGGGCCGAGATCAGCAGCGCGTTGCCGGTGATCCGGGTCAGGATCGAGGTGACCGAATTGAGCTGGAAGCGGTAGTACTGCCCCAGCATAAAAGGTGAGAGCGGGCGGTTGCCCCGGTTCACGTCGGCCATGTCAGACTCCTTCGGACCTTTGTGCTCCTTTCTAAGCTTTCTCGCGGCCATGTCACGGGTAAGCTGAGCAAAAGCGTCCTCATGACGCGGAAAGCGGGCCGGCAATCTTGCATGCGAAGCGTTTTGTGATCACGCGCATCCGGCCCGTGATCACAGTGTCCAGTTCAACGTCCCCGGCTAAGTTGACGTGTTGTCTCGCGCTGCAGTTTTCGCCGAATCTGCTCGGGATAATCCTCGAACCCGTTCGCCGTAATCACGAAGGCGCCTTCACCCGTGATCAGGTTCTCGAAGAACCATGCGGTCAGGTCTTCTTCGCTGGTCTCGATGGCCAGCGCGTTCACGGTGACGCCTTTTTCGCGCAGCTGAGGATGCAGGGTCTTCGGATCCAATCCTTCGTTCGAGGGACCGTCGCCCGAAACGTCGATGACGCGCCGGCGGCACTCGGGAACGTCGTCGAGGCTGCGGGCGGCAAGGGCAAGCGCCTCGCCCACAGCAGTGGAATAGTTGCGCCAGACCCGTTCGTCGGCCTCGATCCGGTCGGCCAGCGCATAGGCGTCGTCGGGCGACGCGATCGCGGTCCAGGGAATCGTCTGGCGCTGTCGCGAAGCGCCTGTCCACTGGATCAGCGTCACCTGCGCCTTGGTGTCCACCAGCGCGTCGACGATGATCCCGTCTCGCAGCGCCGCGGCGAGGCCGGTCATCTGGATCTCGTATTCCCGCGGATCGACCGACCCGGAAATGTCGACCGCCAGCACCAGCGCGAGCCCGCAGGCGCGAGCGGCGGCTCCGGCGGCGCAGAAGCCGGCGGCAAGAGGCAGGATCGCCCGGATCATGTCGCGACCATTCCGCGAAACAGGCCAACAGGCAAGCCGCGGGGTGGCGCGTCAGACCGGGATCAGCGCCCAGTAGTCGAGATCGAGCAGTACGTCCGGCAGGTACTTGCCGTCCTCTCCGCGCAGCGCGAAGGGCTTGGTGCCCCGCATGGCGACCAGCCGCAGGCGCAGGGCGCCGACGCCGGGGGCCGCCGTCTCGGCCTTGTCCAGCACTTCCGACCAGGCCCGAATGGTATCCCCCGCAAGGCAGGGATTGGCATGTGCCCCGCCGTTCAGGCCGACGATCATCTGCGCGTTGGCCAGCCCGTTGAAGCTGAGCGCGCGCGCCATCGAAATGACGTGACCGCCGTAGATCAGACGGCTGCCATCTGGCCGGGCGGACGTGTCGAAATGCACCTTCGCGGTGTTCTGCCAGAGCCGTGTCGCCAGCATGTGCTCGGCCTCTTCGACGGTGACGCCGTCGACGTGGTCGATGGTCTCTCCCACGGCGTAGTCGCCCCAGCGATACGGGTCGCCCGCAAGGTCGAAATCGTACCGTGTAAAGTCCAGGCCGTCCGGCACCACCAGCCTCTCCGGAGCCAGCGCATCGGCCAGATCGGGCACCACCGTCTCGGGCGGCGGGGTGTTGGGGTCGCGCTTGCGCACCATGACCCAGCGCACGTATTCGATCACCGTCTCGCCGTGCTGGTTCTCGCCGCGGCTGCGCACCCAGACCACTCCGGTCTTGCCGTTCGAGTTCTGCTTGAGGCCGATCACCTCGGAACTTGCGGTCAGCGTGTCGCCGGGCCAGACCGGTTTCAGCCAGCGCCCCTCGGCATAGCCGAGATTGGCGACGGCATTCAGCGAGATATCGGGCACCGTCTTGCCGAACACCACGTGAAAGGCGGCAAGGTCGTCGATCGGGCTCGCCGGCAGCCCGCAGGCCTGCGCGAAGGTGTCCGCGGAGTAGAGCGCGTGACGCGCCGGGTAGAGCGCGTGGTAGAGTGCCCGCTCGCCCTGCCCGACCGTGCGCGGCACGGCGTGGCGGATCACCTGTCCGATGCTGTAGTCTTCGAAGAAACGGCCCGGGTTGGTCTTGCCCATCATTGCTGCCCGAGCTTGATGTCGGGGCTGTAGGTCCCCTCGACCTCCTTGGTGACCGCCTGGCCGCAGCGCATGGTGTGGCTGACCGGGTCGAAGGTCTGGGTGGGCGAGCCATGCAGGACCCACCCCTTGTTGAGCGCCTCGGTCACCTTGTGACAGAACGCAGACGTGTCTTCCTCGGAGAGGAACCGATAAAGCTTCATGCAATGCTCCGGAGTTGTCAGGCAGGGAACGGCCAGTAGCCAAGCCAGACATGGACGTAGGCGATGACCAGGAAAAGCACGACGGTTATCACGACCAGCCGGATGCGCGTAGCTGCACCGGCGGGTGGGGGCGCGGTCCATTCGGGTTCGGCGCGGTTGATCACGATGACCTCAACCACCGCCCAGGCAAGCAAGCCGCCGAAGAGGACGATGGCCGCAAGGTCACCGTTCACCAGAAGGTGCGCAACCGCCCAGATTTTGACCGCTGTCAGCTGAGGGTGGCGGATGCGTGACGCCGGCCATGCCTTGGCATCTTTGGCGTGGCTCGACCCGAAGGTCCAGAGTGCCAGCACCATCAGGAAGTTGTTGACGTGGACCATGAACGGCGGCGACGTCCAGAGCGGCACGAAGTCGGCGGTCCGGTAGCCCCAGATCATCAGACCGACCGAGACCAGCAAGGTCACGGCAACGACACCTTGCCCCGCGTTGCCCATCGCGGCGCGCCGTTCGGGCATGACACGTTTGAAGAGGTGGCCGGCCCACCACAGCACGAGACCGAGGCACAGAAGGATCATCGCCTACTCCGCAGACATTGCCGCTATCGCGGTCGACTTTGACAGGGTTTCGCGAGCGGTTGCAACGTGCAGGTTCTCCACGATCCGCCCGTCGACCACCGCAACCGCCTGTCCCTCGGCGATCGCCTGCTCGTAGGCTGCGATCTGGCGCCGGGCGAGGTCGATCTCGTCCTCGCTGGGTGCAAAGGCGGCATTGGCGATGTCAATCTGCGCGGGATGGATCAGCGTCTTGCCGTCAAATCCCATGTCGCGGCCCTGCGCGCATTCCGCCCGGAGCCCTTCGTCGTCCTTGAAGGCATTGTAGACCCCGTCGACGATGGCGACCCCATGCGCCTTGGCGGCCAGCAGGCACAGGCCCAGACCGGCCATCAGCGGCATACGGTCGGCCCGGAACCGCGCGTTCAGCTCCTTGGCCAGATCGTTGGTGCCCATCACCATGCCGTCAAGCTGCGGATGGGCCGCGATCTCGCTGGCGGCCAGCATCCCGGCGGGCGTTTCCATCATCGCCCAGATCGGCATTTCGCCGGTCGTCCGCGCCAGCGCGTCGAGATCGGCAGGGCCGGAGACCTTCGGCAGCAGGACCGCGTCGGCCTTCATGCCGGCCACGGCCTCGGCATCCTCCGTCCCCCAGGGGCTGTCGAGCGCGTTGATGCGGACGATCCGCAGGCGCGGACCGTAGCCGTCCGCGTCGAGCGCCTCGGCCAGGGTCCGGCGCGCCGCGACCTTTTCATCCGGGGGCACGGCGTCCTCGAGATCGAAGATGATCGCGTCGACAGCAAGAGTCCGGGCCTTCTCGAGCGCGCGCGGCTTCGAGGCCGGGATGTAGAGGACGGACCGCAGAGGCCGTTGATTATCGGTCATGCGAGATGTCTCCTTGCCCATCAGGCGAGTCAGTCAGTTGCGCGAAACAGGCCATTTATAAAACAAAATTTCAAGGGCATTCGCGCTGCGATGCAGCAAAAGTCAAATGCAAAGTTTATGCGCCCGCGCTGTTAACCATTATTTCAACGCTCTCGCAGAGATTTTGCCACGTCGGATATCTCAGGGAGGGCCGTTTCGGCAACGCCACTGAGAAAGCACACGGATCGGGGATATCGCGGCATTTGATCTTGAACCGGGACCGCCCGGTCATCGCCGGGTTGCCGGCTTTGGCAGATGACAACGGGCGTCGCCACCCTCGAACGAAGGCTGACACGCTATGACACGCTTCATGAAAATCTTCCGCTTCGGCGCTCTCGCTGCCGGTTCCGCATTCTACCTCTTCGCAACCCAGCAGGCTGCTGCACAATCCCGCAACTGCGCCCCGCGCGATGCCGTGGTCAGCCGTCTTGCGCAAGGCTACGGCGAGTCCCGCCAATCCATGGGTCTCGGCTCCAACAACGCCGTCGTCGAGGTTTTTGCCTCGGCTGAAACCGGCACCTGGACCATCACCGTGACCACGCCCAACGGGCTGACCTGCCTTGTCGCCTCCGGACAATCCTTCGAGACGCTGGCCGAAGCCGCCCCGATCATCGACAGCGACGCCTGACGATCTGCGCTGCCTGCAGCTCGCGCCCCGCGCCGCCGCCCGAAACGGGCGCGCGGACCGGGACAAAGAGGTGACTCTGCCGCCGATGCTCCGACTGACGGATTGCGACAGGCATATGCAAAGCGCCGTCAGGTCAGGCCGTCCCAGATCAGCTTGACGCCCGTCACCCCGAGCAGAATGTAGGTCACGGCGAAAAAGGCGCGCTCCGAGATCATCCGGTGCGCCCGGACACCAAGCCAGGCGCCCAGTAGGGCGAACGGCGCAAGAACGAGGTCGGCCCGGAATGTGCCGGCCGTGAAAAGGCCGAGCCAGGCATAGGGCAGGAACTTGGCGATGTTGATCGCCCAGAAGACCAGCACCGTCGTCGCCTGGTACTCGGTCTTCGACATTCCTCTCGCCAACAGGTAGACCGCCGCCGGCGGCCCGCCCGCATGGCTGACGTAACTGGTGAACCCGGCCACGACCCCGGCCAGCAGCCCGACCCCGCGCGACACCTGCCGCTTGACGACCGAAATCCAGCCGTTTGCCAGCGCGAGACGCCAGGCGACGAAGAGCAGCGCGATCGTCCCGATCATCACCCGCAACACGTCCGGCGAGGCCACCGCGTAGAACGCCGCGCCCAGCGCCACGCCCGGCAGCCCGCCGAGGATCAGCATCCAGGCCGCCTCGGCGTTCCAGCGCCGCCAGTAGGGTCGCAACGTGCTGGCATCCATCAGCATCAGAAGCGGCAGCATCACGCCAAGCGCCAGCCCGGGCTCGATGACCAGCGCCAGCAGGCTCGACGAGGCAAAGGCTGCGCCGGAGCCGAACCCGCCTTTGGAAATGCCGGCGAACAGCACGGCGGGCCCGGCGATCAGAAGGAAGCTCAGGTCCAGAACCGGCATGC
Source organism: Roseobacter sp. FCG-D35 (assembly GCF_033436665.1). Lineage (NCBI taxonomy): Bacteria > Pseudomonadati > Pseudomonadota > Alphaproteobacteria > Rhodobacterales > Roseobacteraceae > Roseobacter > Roseobacter sp. FCG-D35. The sequence goes on along the minus strand of NZ_JAWQFO010000005.1, from coordinate 222,434 downwards.
CGCCGCCCCTCCTTAGGTGGATTTCGGATTGCGGACGTCAGAGCGTCGCGCAGCCGCAGCTAAGCCGGAAACGTCTTTTCCCGCAATCGCCGCACCGGTGGCGCAGGGCACATCGCTCCAACTTGCGCAGGACGAGGGGATTGGATAACCCGGGGCCGAACCTGAAACCGGATTTCCACCACTGCGGAGACATTCCCATGGCCAGACCCAAAATCGCGCTGATCGGCGCGGGCCAGATCGGCGGCACGCTCGCCCACCTGGCGGCACTCAAGGAACTCGGAGACGTCGTGCTGTTCGACATCGCCGAGGGCATTCCCGAGGGCAAGGCGCTCGACATCGCGGAAAGCGGCCCGGCCGGACGCTTCGATGCCGCCCTTTCGGGCACCCAGTCCTACGAGGACATCGCGGGCGCCGACGTCTGCATCGTCACCGCCGGTGTGCCGCGCAAGCCAGGCATGAGCCGTGACGACCTTCTCGGCATCAACCTCAAGGTCATGAAGTCGGTCGGCGAGGGTATCGCCCAGCATGCGCCCGACGCCTTCGTCATCTGCATCACCAACCCGCTCGACGCGATGGTCTGGGCACTGCGCCAGTTCTCCGGCCTGCCCCACGAGAAGGTCTGCGGCATGGCGGGCGTGCTCGACAGCGCGCGGTTCCGGCATTTCCTCGCCACCGAGTTCGACGTGTCGATGAAGGACGTCAGCGCTTTCGTGTTGGGGGGTCACGGCGACACGATGGTGCCGCTGGTGCGCTATTCCACCGTCGCCGGCATCCCGCTCCCGGATCTCGTCAAGATGGGCTGGACCACGCAGGAGAAGCTCGACGCCATCGTCCAGCGCACCCGCGACGGTGGCGCCGAGATCGTCGGCCTGCTCAAGACCGGGTCGGCCTATTACGCGCCCGCGACGGCAGCAATCGAGATGGCCGAGGCCTATCTCAAGGACCAGAAGCGCGTCCTGCCCTGCGCGGCCTATGTCGACGGCGCCTACGGGCTTGACGGGTTCTACGTGGGTGTGCCGACCGTCATCGGCAAAGGCGGCGTCGAGCGCGTCGTCGAGATCTCGATGAACAAGGACGAGCAGGCGATGTTCGACAGCTCCGTAAAGGCAGTGAAGGGTCTCGTCGAGGCCTGCAAGGGGATCGACGACAGCCTCTGAGGCGATCTCCTGTCATGTATTTCCAGCGGTCGGTCCCGGCGGGGCCGGCCGCTTTTTTTGTCCAGAGATCGGCATCTTCATTGAAGAACTCAGACAGAACATTCGGCCATCCGCTGGAACGCCTAAGCCGCGTCGATCCGGTGATTCGCCGCTACCGGTGGCGTTGTGATCACACCCACAAATCGTGTGATCACAAACCGCGCTTTATGGCGCAAAATCGCGCAAAACCCCAAAAACCCCGTGTAACTGCCAAAGCACGGGCACTATAGATTAATCAACGCAAGCTACACGGGACGGAGTCTTCGATGAACATCCACGAATACCAGGCCAAAGCCCTGCTGCGCAGCTTCGGCGCACCGGTTTCCGACGGACGGGTCGTGCTGCGGGCCGAGGAAGCCAAAACCGCGGCGGGCGCGCTCGACGGGCCGTTGTGGGTGGTGAAGGCCCAGATCCACGCCGGCGGACGCGGCAAGGGCAAGTTCAAGGAAGCCGACGCCGGCGAAAAGGGCGGCGTACGCCTGACCAAGTCGGTCGAGGAAGCCGCCGAAGAAGCCAAGCGTATGCTTGGGCGCACGCTCGTCACGCACCAGACCGGACCGGCGGGCAAGCAGGTCAACCGGATCTACATCGAGGACGGCTCGGGCATCGAAACCGAGATGTACCTGGCGCTGCTCGTCGATCGCCAGACCAGCCGCGTGTCCTTCGTCTGCTCGACCGAGGGCGGCATGGACATCGAAGAGGTCGCCGCCGCGACCCCGGAAAAGATCCTCAGCTTTTCGGTCGATCCGGCCACCGGCTACCAGCCCTATCACGGGCGCCGGATCGCCTTCTCGCTAGGTCTCGAGGGCAAGCAGGTCAAGCAATGCGTGGCGCTGATGGGCCTGCTCTACCGCGCCTTCCTCGAGAAGGACATGGAGATGCTCGAGATCAACCCGCTGATCGTGACCGACAGCGGCGATCTCAAGGTGCTCGACGCAAAGGTCAGCTTCGACGGCAACGCGGTCTACCGCCATGCCGATGTCGCCGAGCTGCGCGACACCACAGAGGAGGATCCCAAGGAGCTCGAGGCCTCCAAGTACGACCTCAACTACATCGCGCTCGACGGCGAGATCGGCTGCATGGTCAACGGCGCCGGCCTCGCGATGGCGACGATGGACATTATCAAGCTCTACGGCGCCGAGCCCGCGAACTTTCTCGACGTCGGTGGCGGCGCCACAAAGGAGAAGGTGACCGAGGCGTTCAAGATCATCACCTCGGACCCGAACGTGAAGGGCATCCTCGTCAACATCTTCGGCGGCATCATGCGCTGCGACGTCATCGCCGAAGGCGTTGTCGCAGCGGTCAAGGAAGTCGGTCTTCAGGTGCCGTTGGTGGTCCGGCTCGAAGGCACCAACGTGCAGCAGGGAAAGGACATCATCAACAATTCCGGCCTCGACGTGATCGCTGCGGATGACCTCAAGGACGGTGCGCAAAAGATCGTCAAGGCGGTCAAGGGGTGAATGGTGCGCGTCCGGGCGAATTGGCCCGCACGCCTCGGGACCAGTGAGAAGAGGCTGAAGTGAAGGCAATCGTCCATATCGGCATGCCGAAGACCGGCTCGACGTCGATCCAGGCCTGGCTTGGCGCGAACACCAGGGAACTGGCGCGTCACGACCTTGCCTATGACCGCTTCAAGATGAGCGGCTACAGGGTCGGCGCTGCGCACCAGGGGGTGGCTATTTCGCTCTATGAATCAGCCGGCCTGCTCATGTCCAACCAGGGCGTGCGGATCCACTACAAGCTCAAGGACCGGGCCGCCCAGTCGGCCTTCGTGGGAAGGTTCCGCGAAAAGTTCGAGAAGGTGCTCGCGAACCGCAACGAGGAGACTTTCGTGATTTCGTCGGAGTACATCGGCGCGGCACGGATCCGCCGCACCCATGTCGAGGCGATGGATGCCTGGCTGCGCCAGTTCTTCACCGAGGTCCGGTACGTCGTCTATTTCCGCCGGCAAGAGGACTGGATCGCGAGTTCGTATTCCGAGCGGCTGAAGCGCGGCGTGACCTACACGCTCGACGATGTCGTAGAGATGCATGGCAAGCAGGACTGGTTCCGGAAGGCACGCGCATGGAAGAACGCGGTCGGCGCGGATCGGCTTACCGTGCGACTGCTCGAACCGGACGTGCTGGACGGCGGCGACCTGATCACCGATTTTGCGCACCAGTTGGGCCTTGCGTCCACCGACGGCATGAACGCCGCACCTCGGCTCAACGAGAGCCTGTCGGCACCGGCAGCGATCCTTTTGCGGCAGATCAACGAGAACGTCTCGCACATCGTCAACGACGGAACGAAGATCAACCCGATCAAGACCAAGCTGCGCGCGGCCCTGCTGGAGCAGAAGCTGAACCTTCCGAAGATTGCACTGACCCCCGGTCAGGTGCTGCGGGTGCGCGAGATGAACGCGGAGAGCAATGCAAAGCTCTGCGAGATGTTTTTTCCCGGTCGGGACGAACTGTTTCCGGACCGCGGCACGAAACCCTACATCTCTGTCACGCCGGAAAACGTCGCAAGCTCGGCGACCGGCCTGTTGCTGGCAATGCTGCATGAAGAGCCCGAATCCGCGGCGTCCGAAACGGCTGATGACAGCACAAATATCGCGCGCTTCAAGCGCTATCTGGCACGACGTCTGAGCAGCTGATCCATGGCTTTTCTGAACGAACAGTTGAAGCTCGCCTACTACCCGATCCCCAAGGTCGCCTGTTCGACACTGAAGGGCGTGATGTACGAGCTCGAGACCGGCCACAAGTGGAAGCGGACGCCGGAACTGGCCGCGCGCGGCATCCGGACGCTGCACCAGTACCACATCTCCAAGCGCTTCGATCCAAGCGACATGGACAATCCGGCGCAATACTGGAAATTCGCTGTGTTGCGCGACCCGGCGTCCCGGATCATGTCGGCCTACGCCTCGAAGATTCTAAAGAAGAACTCGGTCGCGGCAGAGCGGGAAAAGCAGTCGAAGAATTCCGGGAAAGGTCTTTGGTCGAGCCTCGGCAAGCGGCTGCGAAGGGCCGGCGACGATCTCGCGAAGCTTCCGACGCACCCGTCGCCGGACGAATTTGTCTACAGGCTTGACGAGTATCGAAAGCACGTCAACGTCATCAAGACCCACACGCGACCCACCCGGTACTACCTCGGGACCGACCTCGGGTTTTTCGACCGGCTCTTCAAGCTGTCCGAAATGGACGCGCTTCGGGACGAACTCAGCCGCCGGGCCGGGCGCGAGGTGGCGATCAAGAAGAAGAACGCGATCCCGGACGAACACAAGGTCGGCATCGACGACCTGTCGAAACCCGCATTCGACCACCTGATGGCCCGGCTCGACGACGAATACACGCTTCTGGCGGACCATTTTCCGCGCCCGGTGCAGTCGCGGTGAGCGCGGCGCCGGCGACACGCACCCTCGACGCAGGCCGGTCCGAACCGGCCGCGCCAAAGACCCACAATTCGCCCCGGTCGGGGCAGTACAAAGAAGGACCTTCTCATGGCCGTACTTGTCGATGAAAACACCAAGGTGATCTGCCAGGGCTTCACCGGCTCGCAGGGCACGTTCCACTCCGAGCAGGCCATCGCATACGGCACCAAGATGGTCGGCGGTGTGACGCCGGGCAAAGGCGGGCAGATGCATCTGGACCTGCCGGTGTTCGACTCGGTCCACGAGGCCAAGTCCAAGACCGAGGCGAACGCCTCGGTGATCTACGTGCCGCCGCCCTTCGCCGCGGATTCGATCCTCGAGGCGATCGACGCCGAGATGGAACTGATCGTCTGCATCACAGAGGGCATCCCGGTGCTCGACATGATGCGCGTCAAGCGCGCGCTCGAAGGATCGTCATCGCGCCTCATCGGGCCGAACTGCCCCGGTGTCATCACCCCGGACGCCTGCAAGATCGGCATCATGCCCGGACACATCCACCAGCGCGGCTCGTGCGGGGTGGTCTCGCGCTCGGGCACGCTGACCTACGAGGCGGTCAAGCAGACTTCGGACATGGGCCTCGGCCAGTCCTCCGCCGTGGGTATCGGTGGCGACCCGATCAAGGGCACGGAACACATCGACGTGCTCGAGATGTTCCTTGCCGATCCGGAAACCGAAAGCATCATCATGATCGGAGAGATCGGAGGCTCGGCAGAGGAGGAGGCCGCGCAGTTCCTCGCCGACGAGAAGAAGAAGGGCCGCTGGAAGCCCACCGCCGGCTTCATCGCCGGACGCACCGCACCTCCGGGTCGGCGCATGGGCCACGCGGGTGCTATCGTCGCCGGCGGCAAGGGCGACGCGGAAAGCAAGATCGAGGCCATGCGCTCGGCCGGCATCGTCGTGGCGGACAGCCCCGCGACGCTGGGCGAGGCCGTCAAGGAGGCGATCGACAAGGGCTAGGACAGGACGGCATCGTAGCCCAGAAGGAGGAAAGCTCATGGGTTTCATCGACGCGATAAAGACCTGCTTTGCGAAGTACGTGACATTCTCGGGACGCGCACCGCGCTCCGAGTACTGGTGGTTCTTTCTCTTCGTGATCCTGGGCGGCATCGTGGCCAGCCTCATCGACCTCGCGCTCTTCGGGGCGCCCGAACCGGTCGAGGGCGAACCGTCGAGCTCGGGCGGGCCGATCAACGGCATCTTCAGCCTCGTGACTTTCCTGCCGCTGCTGGCCGCCGGCTGGCGGCGCATGCACGACACCGGGCGCTCCGGCAAGCTGCTGCTGCTGCCGCTTGCGGTAACCCTCGGCCTGATGCTGCTGATGCTTTTCGGCATCATGGGCGTTGGGATGATCGAGCAGGCGGGCGGCGCGGAGATGGTCGAAGGTCCTGCTATCGCCCTGGGCACGTTCGGGATGATCCTGATCCTCGTACTCCAGATCGTCCTGTCCATTCTCATTCTCTGGTGGCTGTCGCGCCCGTCGCAGCCCGGCACGAACGAATACGGTCCCAACCCGCAAGAGGTGACGCAATGACCGACCAGCCACAGAACGCACAGTTCCATGCCTCGAGCTTCATGCAGGGGCACAACGCGGAATACCTCGAACAGATGTACGCCCGCTATGCCAACGACCCGAACGCGGTCGACGAGGCCTGGGCGGAGTTCTTTCGGGCGATGGGCGACGACGAGATGTCCGTCAAGCGCGAGGCGGCCGGGCCGTCCTGGCAGCGGCGAGACTGGCCGCCCGCACCGGGCGACGAGCTGACCGCGGCGCTGACCGGCGAATGGGCGCCCGAGGCCGAGGTGAAGGCGGCAGGCGACAAGATCAGGGCCAAGGCGCAGGACGCAGGCGTCGCCGTCAGCGACGAGCAGGTCAAGCGCGCCGTGTTGGATTCGATCCGGGCGCTGATGATTATCCGCGCCTACCGCATCCGCGGCCATCTGGTGGCCGACCTCGACCCGCTGGGCATGCGCGAGGTCACCCCGCATCCCGAGCTCGATCCGAGATCCTACGGGTTCTCGGATGCGGACCTCGACCGGCCGATCTTCATCGACAACGTCCTGGGCCTGCAGGTCGCCTCGATGCGCCAGATCCTCGACATCGTGCAACGCACCTACTGCGGCACCTTCGCGCTGCAGTACATGCACATCTCGAACCCCGAGGAATCGTCGTGGCTCAAGGAGCGGATCGAAGGCTACGGCAAGGAAATCTCGTTCACCCGTGAAGGCCGCAAGGCGATCCTGAACAAACTGGTCGAGGCCGAGGGCTTCGAGAAATTCCTGCACGTCAAGTACATGGGCACCAAGCGCTTCGGACTCGACGGCGGCGAAAGCCTGATCCCGGCGATGGAGCAGATCATCAAGCGCGGCGGCTCGCTCGGTCTCGAGGACATCGTGATCGGCATGCCGCACCGCGGGCGCTTGTCGGTGCTCGCCAACGTGATGCAGAAACCCTACCGGGCGATCTTCAACGAATTCCAGGGCGGCAGCTTCAAGCCCGAGGACGTAGATGGGTCAGGCGACGTGAAATACCACCTTGGCGCGTCCTCGGACCGCGAGTTCGACGGCAACACCGTCCACCTGAGCCTGACCGCGAACCCCAGCCACCTCGAGGCCGTGAACCCGGTCGTGCTGGGCAAGGTCCGCGCCAAGCAGGACCAGAACAACGACCCCGAGCGCACGACGGTCATGCCGATCCTGCTGCATGGCGACGCGGCCTTTGCCGGACAGGGCGTGGTGGCCGAGTGTTTCGCGCTGTCAGGACTGCGCGGGCATCGGACGGGCGGCACGATGCACGTGGTGGTCAACAACCAGATCGGTTTTACCACCGCGCCGCATTTCTCGCGCTCCTCGCCCTATCCCACCGACAACGCCCTGGTGGTCGAGGCGCCGATCTTCCACGTCAACGGCGACGACCCAGAGGCCGTGGTGCATGCCGCCAAGGTCGCCACCGAGTTCCGCCAGAAGTTCCGCAAGGACGTGGTGATCGACATTTTCTGCTATCGCCGGTTCGGTCACAATGAAGGCGACGAGCCGATGTTCACCAATCCGACGATGTACAAGGCGATCAAGAAGCACAAGACGACGCTCACGCTCTACACCGAACGGCTGGTAAAGGACGGCCTGATCCCGGAAGGCGAGATCGAGGACATGAAGGCCGCTTTCCAGGCGCGGATGAACGAAGAGTTCGAGGCCGGCAAGGACTTCCGTCCGAACAAGGCCGACTGGCTCGACGGCAAGTGGTCGCATCTCGACCGGATGAAGGAGAAGAAGTACCAGCGCGGAAAGACGGCGATCAAGAAGGAAACGCTGGCCGATGTCGGAAAGGCGCTGACCAGCGTGCCCGACGGGTTGCCGGTGCATCGCACGGTCGAGCGTCTTCTCGACGCCAAGCGCGAGATGTTCTCGTCGGGCAAGGGGTTCGACTGGGCCACCGCCGAGGCGCTGGCCTTCGGCTCGCTGCTGACCGAAGGGTACCCGGTCCGGCTGGCCGGGCAGGACAGCACCCGGGGCACCTTCTCGCAGCGCCACTCGGCACTGGTGAACCAGGAGACCGAGGAACGCTATTACCCGCTCAACAACGTGCGCGCGGGACAGGCGCATTACGAGGTCATCGATTCGATGCTCTCGGAATACGCGGTGCTGGGCTTCGAATACGGCTACTCGCTGGCCGAACCCAACGCGCTGGTGATGTGGGAGGCGCAGTTCGGCGATTTCGCCAACGGGGCGCAGATCATGTTCGACCAGTTCGTCTCGTCCGGTGAGTCGAAATGGCTGCGCATGTCGGGCCTCGTCTGCCTCTTGCCGCACGGATACGAAGGACAGGGTCCGGAACACAGCTCCGCCCGGCTCGAACGGTTCCTGCAGATGTGCGGACAGGACAACTGGATCGTCGCCAACTGCACGACCCCGGCAAACTACTTCCACATCCTGCGCCGGCAGATCCACCGCAGCTTCCGCAAGCCGCTGATCCTGATGACACCGAAGTCGCTTCTGCGGCACAAGCTCGCCATCAGCCGGTCCGAGGACTTCACCACCGGCTCGTCCTTCCACCGCGTGCTGTGGGACGACGCCGAGAAGGGCAATTCCGACACCAAGCTGGTGGCGGACGACAAGATCAAGCGCGTCGTGATGTGTTCCGGCAAGGTCTACTACGACCTGCTGGAAGAGCGCGATGAACGTGGCATCGACGACATCTACCTGCTGCGGTTCGAGCAGTTCTATCCCTTCCCGGCCCAATCCGCGGTGAAGGAGCTGGAGCGCTTCAAGCAGGCCGAGATGATCTGGTGCCAGGAAGAGCCCAAGAACCAGGGTGGCTGGACCTTCATCGAGCCCAACATCGAATGGGTGCTGGGCCGCATCGAGGCCAAGCACAGACGGCCGGTCTATGTCGGCCGCGCCACCTCCGCCTCGCCCGCCACCGGGCTTGCGAGCCAGCACAAGGCCCAACAGCAGGCGCTCGTGAACGAGGCCCTGACCATCGAAGGAAGCAAATGATGAGCACCGAAGTCCGCGTCCCCACCCTGGGCGAATCCGTCACCGAGGCGACCGTCGCGACCTGGTTCAAGAAGCCCGGCGACGCGGTCGCGGTCGACGAGATGCTGTGCGAACTCGAGACCGACAAGGTCACCGTCGAGGTGCCGAGCCCCGCCGCCGGCACCATGGGCGAGATCGTCGCCGCCGAAGGCGAGACCGTCGGCGTCGATGCCCTGCTCGCGACCATCGAGGAAGGCGAGGGCGCCAGGGATTCGGGCGGCGGCTCCGACAAGACGGACGAGAAGACGGAAGAGCCGGCCAAGGCCGTTGATGCCGGCGCCTCGGAGGTCAAGGTCAAGCCCGCCGAAACCGAGACCGGCGAAGGCGGCGCGATCGACGTTATGGTGCCCACGCTCGGTGAAAGCGTTACAGAGGCGACCGTGTCCACCTGGTTCAAGAAGGAAGGCGACAGCGTCGCGCAGGACGAGATGCTCTGCGAACTCGAAACCGACAAGGTCTCGGTCGAGGTGCCGAGCCCCGCCGCCGGCGTGCTGTCGGAAATCCTCGCGCCCGAAGGCACCACGGTCGAGGCCAATGCCCGGCTCGCGGTGATCTCGGGCGGGCAAGGTGCGGCCCCGTCGGATAAATCCTCCGGCGACGCGGACAAGCCGAGCCAGCGCAGCGGGGACGGTGGCAGGGACGTCGAGGATGCGCCCTCGGCCAAGAAGGCGATGGCCGAGGCCGGCCTGTCGCGCGACGCCGTCACCGGCTCGGGCCGCGACGGGCGCGTGATGAAGGATGACGTGGCCAAGGCCGTCGCGGCGGCAGGATCGGCACCGTCGGCGGCTCCGAGTGCCCCGGCCGCGCCGCGCGCGCCCGTCGCCGCCGATGACGAGGCGCGCGAGGAGCGGGTCAAGATGACCCGGCTGCGCCAGACCATCGCCAAGCGCCTCAAGGACAGCCAGAACACCGCCGCGATGCTGACGACCTACAACGAGGTCGACATGACCGAGGTCATGGCGTTGCGCAACGAGTACAAGGACCTGTTCCAGAAGAAGCACGGCGTGAAGCTCGGCTTCATGTCCTTCTTCACCAAGGCCTGCTGCCATGCCCTGAAGGAAGTGCCGGAGGTCAACGCCGAGATCGACGGGACCGACATCGTCTACAAGAACTTCGTGCACATGGGGATTGCGACCGGCACGCCCACGGGCCTCGTGGTGCCGGTGATCCGGGACGCGGATTCGCTCTCCTTCGCCGATATCGAGAAGGCGATCGCCGAGAAGGGCGCGCGGGCACGCGACGGCAAGCTGTCGATGGCCGAGATGCAGGGCGGCACCTTCACCATCTCAAACGGCGGTGTCTACGGCTCGTTGATGTCCTCGCCGATCCTGAACCCGCCGCAGTCGGGCATTCTCGGCATGCACAAGATCCAGGAGCGTCCGATGGCGATCAAGGGGCAGGTCGTGATCCGCCCGATGATGTACCTCGCGCTCAGCTACGATCACCGCATCGTCGACGGCAAGGGCGCCGTGACCTTCCTCGTCCGCGTAAAGGAAGCGCTCGAGGATCCGCGCCGGCTGTTGATGGATCTCTGACAGCGCGCTGCGTCGCTTCATGGTCGGCCCCAATCGGGCCGGCCGGAACCTGCAAAACTCCAAGGGTGCCTCCGATGCCGCTTCAGCTCCTGACCCGATTTGCCAGCCTCGATCGGTCCGGATTCGACGCAGACGCCGAGAACCGGTCCCGTGCCGGGCTTGGCCAGTTGCAGGTCTGGACCGAGGATGGCGGCGCGGCCTGGGTGCTGTTCTCGGTGAACGACCGCGGCAAGGCGCGGGCGTGGCTCGACAAGTCGGCGTCCCTCGGCCACGCTCCGGAGGCGCATCACTTCCTGGAAACGACATGACCGAAACCACTGTCCTCGCCCTCTACGGCCTTCTCGTTCTGCTGACGCTGCTGCTGCAGGTCACCGGCGCCACCGGCCAGCTCGGCATCGGCTACCTGATGTCGTCGCGCGATGAGCATCGCACCGTCACCGGGATGACTGGGCGGCTCGAGCGCGCGCTGAACAACTCGATCACCGGCATGGCGCTGTTCGCCCCGGCCGTTCTGATCCTCGTGGCCACCGACAAGACAAGCGCCGGGTCGCTGCTGGCCGCGCAGGCCTTCCTGCTGGCCCGTGTGATCTACCTGCCGGCCTACGTGTTCCGGCTCACCGGCGTGCGCACCCTGGCCTGGCTTGCGGGGTTCGCAGCCACCGCCATGCTCTATCTCATGGCGCTGCGGTGAGCACCGAACTTACCGTCCTGGTGCTCGCGGCCCTGCTGCAGGTACTGCAGTACGTGCTGATGGCGGTGCCTGCCAATCTCGAACTCGGCACCGCCAAGACCGCGTCGCCGCGCGATCCCCAGCGCCTCGGCGGACGGCTTGACGAGATGGTCTCGCCGCGCACCGGTCGCCTGTTCCGCGCGCTCAACAACCATTTTGAAGGGCTGATACTCTTCACCATCGCCTGTGTCGCGGTGACGATTGGAAACCAGTCGAGCGGGTTCACAGCCGCCTGCGCCTGGATCTATCTCGCCGCGCGCATCCTCTACATTCCGGCCTATGCCTTCGGGCTCAGCCCCTGGCGGTCGCTGATCTGGTTCGCGGGCTTTCTCGCCACCGTGGCGATGCTGCTGGCGAGCCTCTTCTGATGCATCTCGGGTTTACAAATATCCCGGGGGAGTCGCGTCAGCGACGGGGGCAGAGCCCCCTGCCCCCAGCCAAGAAAGGACAGTACCATGGCAAGCTATGACGTCATCGTAATCGGCTCCGGACCCGGCGGCTATGTCTGCGCCATCCGCTGCGCGCAGCTCGGCCTCAAGACCGCCTGCGTCGAGGGCCGCGAGACGCTTGGCGGCACCTGCCTCAACGTCGGCTGTATCCCCTCGAAGGCGCTCCTTCACGCCTCGCACATGCTGCACGAGGCAGAGCACAATTTCGCCACCATGGGTCTGAAGGCCAAGGCGCCATCGGTCGACTGGGCGCAGATGCTTAACTACAAGCAGGACACGGTGAACACCAACACCAAGGGCATCGAATTCCTGTTCAAGAAGAACAAGATCGACTGGATCAAGGGCTGGGCCAGCATCCCCGAGGCCGGCAAGGTCAAGGTCGGCGACGAGGTCCACGAGGCGAAAAACATCGTGATCGCCTCGGGTTCGGACTCCGCCAGCTTGCCGGGCGTCGAGGTCGACGGAAAGACCGTGGTGACCTCCGAGGGCGCGCTGGAACTGGGCAAGATCCCGAAAGAAATGGTGGTGATCGGCGCCGGCGTGATCGGGCTTGAACTCGGATCGGTCTACGCCCGGCTCGGCGCCAAGGTGACCGTCGTCGAATACCTCGAGGCGATCACGCCGGGCATGGACGGAGAGGTCCAGAAGACCTTCCAGCGGATGCTGAAGAAACAGGGGCTCGACTTCGTCATGGGTGCCGCGGTGGAAAAGACCGATGTGTCGCGCGGCAAGGCCAAGGTCAGCTACAAGCTGCGCAAGGACGACAGCGCCCACGAGATCGCCGCCGACTGCGTGCTGGTGGCAACCGGGCGACGGCCCTATTCGGAAGGGCTCGGGCTTGACGCGCTCGGTATCGAGACCAACAAGCAGGGGCAGATCGCGGTCGACGACCAATGGGCCACCAGCGTCAAGGGGATTTACGCCATCGGCGACGTGATCGCGGGACCGATGCTGGCGCACAAGGCCGAGGACGAGGGAATGGCGGTGGCCGAGGTGCTGGCCGGCAAGCATGGCCACGTCAACTACGAGGTCATCCCGGGCGTGATCTACACCCACCCCGAGGTCGCCAGCGTCGGCAAGACCGAGGAGGTGCTCAAGGACGAAGGGCGCGCCTACAAGGTCGGCAAGTTCTCCTTCATGGGCAACGCGCGGGCCAAGGCCAACTTCTCGGGCGACGGCTTCGTCAAGATCCTCGCCGACAAGGAGACCGACCGCATTCTGGGGGCGCATATCATCGGGCCCGCGGCCGGCGATCTGATCCACGAGATCTGCGTGGCGATGGAGTTCGGCGCGGCGGCTCAGGACCTCGCGCTGACCTGTCATGCGCATCCGACCTACTCCGAAGCCGTGCGCGAGGCCGCGCTGGCCTGCGGGGACGGCCCGATCCACATGTGACCGGCTCTGTCACCTCCGCTGGACCGACCGGCGGAGGGCAATCCGCGCAGAGGCGCGGCTGGCCCGCAGGATCCTGGCAGTAGGGCAACGGCGGTTTTCCGGGTTTTGCGAGGCAGGACCGATCAGGGGGCGCTGCCCCCGCCGCGGCTGCGCCGCGACCCCCCCGGGATACTTGTGAACCAGAGAGACTGCGCGCTTGCCGGGCGGTTGGCTACGCGTACGGCGGGCCTGCCGGGTCGAAGCCCGCTTCGCGCAGCAGGGCGTCGGAACGGCCTTCGACTTCCTGCGGCAGGCGCGACATGAATTCTTCTCGGGCGAGACCGGGGGCGATGGCCGGCAGGAATTCCACCACCGCCAGCCCGGGCCGGATCCGCAGGCCCTTGCGCGGCCAGAGCACCCCGGCGTTGGTCGCAGCGGGCACGCAGGGCTGGCCGGCCTGCTCGTAGAGCACGTAGGTGCCGACCTTGTACGGCACCCTAGCCCCAGGCGGGACCCGGGTTCCCTGGCTGTAGATGATCAGCTGTCCCGGGTTCGCGCGGCCGGCCTCGACATCGCGCACCATCTTCTCGATCGCGGCACCACGCTTGCCGCGGTCGACCGGCACGCAGCCGATGCGATAGGCGTACTGGCCGATGACAGGCGTGTAGAGCAGTTCCTTCTTCATGATGAACTTGGCGGCAGGCAGGGCCTCGAAGATCATGATGATGTCGAGGAAGGACTGGTGCTTAGCAGCGATCAGAACCTCGCCCTGCGGAATCTCGCCGCGCACCTCGCAGCGCAGGCCGACCATCCAGCGCGCGCTCCAGAACGTCCAGTGACACCAGGTCTTGCAGGCGGCGCGCGCGCCTTTCGGGCTGAGCAGCGCCCAAGGCAGAAACACGATGCCGAGGATCGCCATGACGGCGTAGATCTGCACGACGAACACCACCGATCGCAGGGTCTGGAACATCAGGCGAGATCCTTCAACACGCGCTTCGCCGCCGCCCGCGTGGCGAGAAAGGCGACTACGGCAGCGAGCAACGGGACCGCAAGCGGCACGAACCAGTGCCAACCGGCGAACCCGAGACCGGTCAGAAAGCCGCCCACGTCCGAGGCGCGGGGCAGCGCGAGAACGCCAAGCGTGGCAAGTGCCGCCCCAGCGGTGGCGCCGGCCAGTGCGCGCAGGGTGAAGCGGCGGATGAAGGCCTGCGCGATGTAACGGTCGGTGGCGCCCACCAGGCGCAGCACGCTGATGACCTGAGCATTGGCGGCCAAGGCCGCGCGGGCCGACAGGGTCACCATCGCCGCCGTGGTCAGCGCGATCAGGGCGATGGACAGCCAGCCCAGCAACCGAAGCCGGTCCGCGGCCTTGACCAGCGGCGCGCGCCAGCGGCCATGATCGTCGAGAACGGCCCCCGGCACCTCGGCCGCCAGCCGCAGGCGCAGCCCCGTCGCGTCGAAGCCGTCGCCCTCGGCGATCACCTCGATGAGGCGCGGGACCGGCAGGCTCTCGAGCGCGAGCTCCTCGCCAAACCAGGGGGCGAGCAACGCGCGTTGCTCGGCATCGTCGAGCGCGCGGGCAAAGGCGACGCCGCTGGTCGTCTCGAGGATCCGCAGCGCCGCGCGGGTCTGCTCGGCGCGCTGTTCGGGCGGGGCGACGATGCGCACCGTGGCGGAATTGGCAAGCTCGCCGCCCCAGCGTTCGGCGAGGCGTCCCGAGGCCAGCGAAAGGGCCAGGGCGAAGACTGCGAGAAAGGCCATCGCCGCGGCGGCGAAGATCGTCAGGTGCGCCGTGAACCCCGACGGCGGCACGGCGCGCTCGGCCTGGGCATCGCCGAGGATCATGTCGCGCAGGTGGAACAGGCGGCCCATCAGAGATCGGCCCCGGCGTGCTGCAGCTGGCGGTTCGCGATCCTCAGCACGCGCGCCTGCACCTGCACCTTCGCGGCGCGGATCAGGCTGAGGTCGTGGGTCGCGATCAGCACCGTCTTGCCCATGCGGTTGAGCTCGATCAGCAGGTGCAGAAGACGTTGGGACATGTCCCAGTCGACGTTGCCGGTGGGCTCGTCGGCAAGCACGACATCGGGCGACATGATCACCGCGCGGGCCAGCGCCGCACGCTGGCGTTCGCCTCCCGACAGTTCCGGCGGCCGCGCCTCGGCCCGTTCGGTCAGGCCGACCCAGGACATCAGCTCGCCAAGATCCTCGCCCTCGGCCTCGGCCTGCCGGCCCGAGGCGACGAGCGGCAGCGCGACATTCTCGCGCACGCTGAGATGATCGAGAAACTGGCAATCCTGGTGCACAACGCCCATGCGCCGGCGCAGCATCGCCACCGCGTCGCGCTCGAGCCCGCGCACGTCCTTTCCGAAGATCCGGACCTGTCCGCCGGTGGCCTCGAGCGCGCCGTAGCAGAGCTTGAGCAGCGTCGTCTTGCCGGCCCCGGACGGGCCGGTGAGAAAGTGGAACGAGCCGGGAGAGAGGGTAACTGTGATGTCTGACAGCAAGGCGCCCCCGCCATAGCTGTAGGCCACATTTTCCAGCTCGATCACGCGGGCACCCTGTCTTGGTTCGGACGTGTTGTGCCCCAGCACCGATCTGGTTTCAATGCACCACTTGGCAACGAAGCCGGCACATAGTCCTTTTCGCAACCGCGGTGCTTGCCTATGGTGCCGGACAACCCCGGTCCGTCGGGGACGACCGGTACTGCAGGATCATCAATGCGCCTCATCTGCCCGAATTGCGACGCACAATACGAAGTGCCGGAGGGCGTCATGCCGCCCGAGGGCCGCGATGTGCAGTGCTCGAACTGCGGGCAGACATGGTTCCAGGAACATCCCGATCATCCCGAAAACACCGGGGTCGAGGCAGATGCAGAAGGCGCGGAACCGATCTCAGAGCCCGACGCGACCGAGACACCTGACCAGGCGGCGGCGCTCGAACGCGCCCGGGCGGCGCGGACCGGAGTGTCCGTGGATCCCGATCGAGAAGCCGAGCCGGACCCGTTGGACGACCCTGCGGAGCCCGAGGTCGCGGCGCCGGCGCGGCCCGCCCCGCCACGGCGCACCGTCGACCCGACGGTTGCCGACATCCTGCGCGAGGAGGCCGAACTGGAAACCCGCGCACGGGGCGAGGAGCGCACGACGCTGGAAAGCCAGCCGGATCTCGGCCTTGGCGAGAACGACGCTGTCTCGGAAGGCGCGCGCCGGGCGCGCGAGGCGCGCAGCCGCATGGCGGAGCTCGTCACCGCCGCCGGGGCGACCGGTGCCGCGGCAAGCCAGTCGCGGCGCGACCTTTTGCCGGATATCGAGGAGATCAATTCGACCCTGCGGTCGAGTTCGGAGCGGATCGCGAGCGGAGACGAAACCGAGATCGCCGCCGCCAACGCCCGCGAGGCCAAGAGTTCGGCGCGCGGTTTCGTCTTCGTCATCGTCGTGGCGGCGATCCTCTCGCTGGTCTACGTCTTCGCGCCGCAACTGGCCGAGGCGGTTCCGCAACTCGATCCCTGGATCAGCGCCTATGTCGGCATGGTCGATAGCTGGCGCATGTGGCTCGACACGCAGGTCGGCGACCTGCTGCGGTGGCTCGAGGAGACGGCCCGCGCCAAGGGCGAAGCCGACGCTGCCGCCGTCAACTGATCCGGACGGCAATAGCGCACTGCGGCTCAGTCAGAAGCGATCCAGAAGCCGCTTGAGGTAGTCGCGTTCCTGCTCGGAGCGCTCGGTTTGGCCGGAGCGGCGGCGGATCTCGTCGAGCAACTCGCGCGCCCGCCCGTAGGCATCGTCGTTCAGGGCCAGCGGGCTTTGATCTCCGTTGACGCCGGAATTGCCGCTTTCACGGCCCAGCGGATCGCGAGAGTTGGCGGCGCGGTCCGACGGTTCGGTGCCTTGGCCGGGCTGCTGCTGGCGCTGCTGTTCGGCCATCATCTCGCCCAGCGCCTGCATGCCGTCGCGCAGGGCGTCCATCGCGCGCGACTGGTCGTCGATCGCCCCGGCCAGATCGTCGCGGCGCAGCGCGTCTTCGGCGTCATCCATCGCCCGCCCGGCCCGGTCGAGCGCGTCGCGCGCGGCGTCGCCCTCGGGCGTGCCGGCGCCCGGAAGGTTCTGCTGCTGGCGGCCCAGCTCATCGCGCAGCGCCTGCTGGCGATCGGCGATCGAGCCTTCGTCCAGCCCGCCGTTCTCGGCCTGCTGGTTGCCACCGCCCTGCTGGCCGTTCTGCGGAACCTGCGGATCGCCCGGGCCATTGCCGCGCTCGCCCTCGCCCTGCTGGCCCTCGTGGCTCTGCCCGCGGCCCTGGCCGCCGTTGCGGCCTTCGTTGCCCTGGCTCTGCCCCTGGTTGGCGCCGGGGTTGAACTGCTCCTGCAGATCGCGGAACGCCTGGTCGGACAGGCCCTGCTGCTCGCGCAGCGTCTCGGCCAACCCTTCCATCGCCTGCTGGCCGGGGTTCTCGCCGCCCTGCCCCTGCTGGCCTTGCGCCATGCGCATGTTCTCGAGCATCTGCTGAAGTTCCTGCAGCGCCTGTTGCGCCTCGGCCATGCGGCCCTGTTCCATCAGCTCCTGGATGCGGTCCATCATGCGCTGCAGGTCGTCCTGCGACATGGTCATCGAGTTTTCGCCCTGCTGACCCTGCTGCGGCGGCTGCTCGCCGTTCTGCTCGGCCTGCTGCTGCGCCTGGCGCTGCAACTGCTGCAGGTAGTCCTCGGTGGCGCGGCGCAACTCCTCCATCAACTCGGCGATCTCTTCCTGCGAGGCCCCGTTCTTGATCGCCTCGTTCAGGCGGTCCTGGGCGCGACGCATCCGCTCGGCCGCATCGGCAAGATCGCCCTCTTCGAGAATGATCGCCAGATCCCACATCTCGCGCGCCAGCTCTTCCCGGCGCTCTTCGCCCAGACCGTAGCGGGCCTGGATCTCGAGCGAGCGGATCACCTTGCGCAGGCGCAGGGCGTCCGTCTCTTTCCGGAAGATCTCTTCGGGCCGGTTCGACACCGCTTTCAGAACCTGGGTGATGCGCCGTCCGTTGGCGCGCGCCCAGAGCAGGTCGCGCCGCTGGTCGATGACGGCTGCGGCGACCGGATCGAAGAAGCGCCGTCCCGGCAGGAGAATATCGCGCGGTTCGGACAGCGCCTGCTGCTCGGCGGCATCAAGCGCGGCAAGCTCGACCGTCACCGGCAGGTTGGCCCAGGGGTGTTCCGAGAAATCCTCGATCAGCGCCTCTTCGAAGTCGCTGCGGTCGCCGGCGATCGGCGTTGGCAGCGGCACAACGATGTCAGGCCGCGGGTCGGGATCGATGGCAAGGCCATAGCGGCGGGTCACGGCGGCGAGGTTCAGCGTGATGCGCGCCTCGCCGGCCTCGACGCCGTAGTCGTCGCTGGCCTCGAAGGGCAGCGTCATCTCGCCCAGCGCGGTGGCATCGGGATCTTCGAGGATCGCGATTTGCGGCGCGGCGTCCGGGATCACCTCGACCTGCCAGGTGCGGCCACCGGGACCATCGACGCTGATCTCGCCGCTCTGGATTGCGGTGAAATCTTGCGCAGGTTCGGAGGCCGGCGGTACCTCGGTCCGGCCCGACACGGTCTCGCTTAGCGTCAGCGCACCGACCTCGCCGTAAAGGCGCATCGTGATCAGGCTGCCGACCGGAACCTGCAGCGCTCCTTCGGGGATGTCGTTGAGGTAGATCGTCGGGCGACCGGTGTAGCGCGGGCTTTCGGCCCAGCCTTCCCAGACCGGACCCGCGGCAAGACCGCCGCCCGGCGCCATCTCGGCCACGGACCCAACCCGCCAGACCGAGCCGAAGAGCAGCGCCACGGCAAACGCGAGCATCGCCACGTAGCGCAGCGCATAAGGGTCACGGGAGGCCACGCGCAGATCGCCCGGCACGCGTTCGGCATCGTCGGCACGTTGCGCCATGCGGGCCTGGTGCGCGCGCCAGACGGCGGTGGAGGACGCATCCTGCGACCCGATCGCCTGCGTGTCCATCAACGCCTGAAGCGGGCGGCCCGGCAGCGTCGCGTCAAGTCGGGCAATGGCCTCGGACCAGCGCGGCCAGCGGAAGGACCAGAATCCCCAGCCAAGAGCGGCGACAAAGGCCAGAAGGGCAAAAACGGCGCCGGCCCAGACAACCTCGACTGAAACCACGTCCTGCGCGCCCATCATCAGGATCGCCAGCACGAAGAGGCAGAGGCTCATCAGCGGGAAGAAACTGCGCGCGATGCGCTCGGCCAAGAGGCCCGCCCACGTCAGGCGCAGAGGCCAGCGCACCCTGCTCAGGGTACGTCGCGCGTCGTGCCGTGAGAATGTCGCCATGCCGCGTCTCTCCGCCAGAAGCCCCGGCGGATCACGCCATCAGAGCCATTCAGGGATGGTATCTCGATTGATCATTTCGTCAAAGGTCGGGCGTCGGCGAATAACCGCAAATTGATCCCCTTTGACGAGAACCTCCGGAATCAGTGGTCGCGAATTGTACTCGCTGCTCATTACCGCGCCGTAAGCGCCCGCCGAACGGAAGGCGACGAGATCACCGGCGGCCACGGGCGGCATCGCGCGGGCACGCGCGAAGGTGTCGCCAGTCTCGCAGACCGGCCCGACGATGTCGTAGACCGCGCGCACTTCGCCGGGGTCGGGCTCGGTCACCGGCACGATATCGTGCCAGGCTTCGTACATCGCCGGGCGGATCAGGTCGTTCATGGCGGCATCGAGGATCAGGAAGTCGCGTCCTTCCCCGGATTTGACGTAGATCACCTCGCTGACCAGCAGCCCCGCGTTGCCGGCGATCAGCCGTCCGGGCTCGATCTCGATTTCGCAACCGAGATGGCCCAGCACGCGCTTGACCATCGCGCCGTAATCGAGCGGCAAGGGCGGGGCAAGATTGTCGCGTACATAGGGAATGCCAAGGCCCCCGCCGAGGTCCAGCCGCCGGATATCATGCCCGTCGCCGCGCAGGATCTCAGTCAGTTCGGCGACCTTTGTATAGGCCTGCTCGAAGGGTTCGAGCTCAGTGAGCTGGCTGCCGATATGCACGTCGATGCCCACGACCTCGAGACCGGGCAGGCGCGCGGCATGGGCATAGACCTCGCGGGCGCGCGAAATCGGGATGCCGAACTTGTTCTCGGACTTGCCGGTGGCGATCTTGGCATGGGTGCGGGCATCGACATCCGGGTTGATGCGGACGGTGATCGGGGCGGTTTGCCCAAGCTCGGTCGCCACCGCGCTCAGCACCTCCATCTCCGGCTCGCTCTCGACGTTGAACTGTCGCACGCCGCCCTCGAGCGCAAGACGGATCTCGTCCGCGGTCTTGCCGACCCCGGAAAAGACAATCCGGTCGCCGGGCACGCCGGCCGCCTTGGCACGCAGGTATTCGCCGCCCGAGACCACGTCCATCCCGGCCCCCGCCTGTGCCAGCGTCCTCAGGATCGCCTGGTTCGACGCTGCCTTCATGGCGTAGCAGACGGTGTGATCGACACCCTCCAGCGCCTCGTCGAAGAGCCGGTAATGCCGCAACAGCGTCGCCGTCGAGTAGACGTAGAACGGCGTGCCGACCGCCTTGGCGATCTCGGCCACCGGTACATCCTCGGCGAAAAGCGCGCCGTCGCGGTAAAGAAAATGATCCATTCCCGCGCTCTAGACAAAACCGCCCAGGCTGGCAATCGGCCATCGCGGCGTCGCCGATTTGGGAAACCGCGTTCGGTGCGGTATCCTGCGGCCACTATCGGGGCACGGCGGGTTTCGGTCAGGCGGCAGATTCAGTTCAAGGAGAATTGCCATGACCGGTTCCGTTAAGAGTACGAAGCAGGACAGCGCGGAGGACGAAGGCCGCTGGTGCGACATGCACGACGCGCGGTATGCGCTGGTCTCGCGGGCCGACGACATGATCGAATCCTTCGGCGAGTTGTTCATCGAGGAACGGTTTCAGCCGACCTGCCCACTACCGGGTTTCGAAAGCGCTCGGATGGAGCGCTTCACCCGCACCGACTTCCCGCGCATCCTGCTGGACTTCGACTGCTTCGACAGATCGAACCTCTCGACGTCGAGCCTGAAAGCCGACCTCGAGCGTCTGGTGTCGATCCTGAAAGACCATCCCGACGATGTCGCGAGGATGGCCGACAATCTCGACGATCCGGAGGGTCTGCGCGACATCGCCTGCAAGATCGGGCTGACTGAAGAGGACTTCTTGGAGGCCGGCGGCGGGTTGATTGGTTGGGTCATCGTCATCGCGGCCGCCGTGGTCCTGACCGGGTGCGGCAATCCGAAGTGCGGCTCGATCCACCGTCAGAGCGGCCTGCGCTGCGTGCGCGGAACGCCGCATCGGGGGCAACGGCATCGCAACAAGATCGGCAACACCTGGCCTTGATCTCGCCGATCAGTCGATCGGTCGCGTCCGCAGAAAAAGGTAGAGCGGCAGCCCGCAGCTGACGCCGATCATGAAGGTGGCCGGGATCGCCATCAGTGCGCTCCAGTTGCGGCGCACCGCGACCTCGGCCACGATCCAGACGGTCAGTGTGACGGCGGCGATGGTCAGGTCCCAGACCAGGCCGCTGGTGGCCGCGTTGGCGTGCCAGGCGTCCACCATGCCCGACAGGCTCACGCCGTTCTCCGCGAACCACGTGATGAACCAGGACATCGGATGCACCGCACCCCAGATCGCCAGCGCGAGGTAGATCATGCGAAGCGCCGACATCGCGGTCAGAAGGTCCGCTTGACGCCGAAGCGGGTGTAGCCCGAGAAGTTCACGCCGGTGCTGCGGTCGGAGTCCGCCGTGGCAGTGGACGGGGAGCGCGCAGCGGGTGCCGAGGGGGTGCCGTCGCACGCGGCGAGCAGAGCGCAACACAGAACAAGAAGGGCGCGCGTCATTCGCGGTCTTCCT
Source organism: Roseobacter sp. FCG-D35 (assembly GCF_033436665.1). Classification (NCBI taxonomy): domain Bacteria; kingdom Pseudomonadati; phylum Pseudomonadota; class Alphaproteobacteria; order Rhodobacterales; family Roseobacteraceae; genus Roseobacter; species Roseobacter sp. FCG-D35. The sequence goes on along the minus strand of NZ_JAWQFO010000005.1, from coordinate 200,352 downwards.
TTCACATGAGGCCGGCGAGATCGGCGCGACGGCGCATCAGATACCGAGGATTAGCGTGACCGGCCCGCGCGACACGCCAACCGCCGCATTGCCGTGAACACCGCTCTGCCCGACACCGATGTTCGCCGCAACTACGGGGCGTGGCGCGGGCGGCTCGGGTTCGCCGTCGACGCCGCATGCGGCGAGTGACACCAGAACCAGAATGACAAGGCTGCGTTTCATCCCACGAGATCCTTCCAGCGCGCGACCTGCGCGGCCACCTGGTCCGGCGCGGTCCCTCCGTAGGATGTACGCGAGCGCACCGAATTTTCCACCCCCAGCACCTCCAACACATCCTTGGTGATCCCCGAATGCTCGGCCTGCATCTCGTCGAGCGTGAGCTCGGGTAGGTCGCAGCCCTTCGCCTCGGCTTTTGCCACGAGCGCCCCGGTCACGTGGTGTGCGTCCCGGAACGGCAGGCCGAGTACGCGAACGAGCCAATCAGCGAGGTCAGTCGCGGTGGAAAAGCCCGATCCGGCGGCGGCGGCCAGCGCCTCGCGGTTGGCGGTCATGTCCTTGACCATGCCTGCCATCGCCGCAAGAGCCAGCATCAGGTTGTCGGCGGCGTCGAAGACTTGTTCCTTGTCCTCCTGCATGTCCTTGGAATAGGCCAGCGGCAGCCCCTTCATCACCATCATCAGGCCGACGTTCGCGCCCATGATGCGCCCGACCTTGGCCCGGATCAGCTCGGCCGCGTCGGGGTTCTTCTTCTGCGGCATGATCGAAGAGCCGGTCGAGAAACGGTCCGACAGGGTCACGAAGCGGAACTGCGCCGAGGACCAGACCACCAGTTCCTCGGCGAAGCGGCTGAGGTGCATCGCGCAGATCGACGCGACCGAGAGGAATTCGAGCGCGAAGTCCCGGTCGCTGACGGCATCGAGCGAATTGGCCATCGGCGCGGTGAACCCGAGCGCCTCGGACGTCATCTGCCGGTCGATCGGGAACGAGGTGCCGGCCAGAGCCGCGGCCCCGAGCGGGCAGTAGTTCATCCGCGCCCGCGCGTCGCGCACCCGTCCGAGATCGCGCCCGAACATTTCGACATAGGCCATCATGTGGTGGCCCCAGGTGACCGGCTGTGCGGTCTGCAGATGCGTGAAGCCCGGCATCACCCAGGACGCGCCGGCCTCGGCCTGCGCCAGCAGCGCGCGGATCAGCGCCATCAGCCCGACCTCGGCTGCGTCGAGCTGGTCGCGCACCCAGAGCCGGAAATCGGTCGCCACCTGGTCGTTGCGGCTGCGTCCGGTGTGCAGACGACCGGCGGGTTCGCCGATCAGTTCCTTGAGCCGCGCCTCTACGTTCATGTGGATGTCCTCGAGCGCCGCCGAGAACGCGAAGTCGCCTGCCTCGATCTCTGACAAGACCGTGAGAAGTCCTTCCCGAATGGCCTCGACGTCGCTAGCTTCGAGGATACCGGTGGCACCCAGCATGGCGGCATGTGCGCGCGAACCCGCGATGTCCTGGGAGGCCAGCCGGCGGTCGAACGAGATCGAGGCGTTGATCGCCTCCATGATCGCGTCCGGCCCGTCGGCGAAACGTCCGCCCCACATCTTGTTCGAGCGCGTGTCTATCATCTGCTGCATCCTCCGGAGGGGACATGAAATTACTGCTTGCCGCGCTCATCTATACCCTGGCCTTCATGGGTGCAAATACCGCCCATGCCGACTTGGCCGCGGTCGCCATGCTTCGCGACGGCGACATGCGCAAGCTCATCATCCACGACACGCCCGAGGCGGTCTCGGACGCCGAGTTCGAACGCGAGGACAAGGGCGGCGAGATGACCCTCGATGCCTTCCGGGGCAAGCACATCCTCGTCAATTTCTGGGCGACCTGGTGCGCGCCCTGCCGCAAGGAAATGCCGCAGCTCTCGGCGCTTCAGAAGGAATTCGGCGGCGACAACTTCGAAGTCGTGACCATCGCGACCGGGCGCAATTCTCCGCAGGGGATCGCGAAGTTCTTTCAGGAAACCGGTGTGAACAACCTGCCGCGCCACATGGACCCCAAGCAGAAGCTGGCCAGCCAGATGGGCGTTTTCGGCCTTCCGATCACGGTTATCATCGACCCCGAGGGACGCGAGATCGCGCGCCTGCGCGGCGACGCGGACTGGGCCAGCGACAGCGCCCGGGCCATCATCTCGGAGCTGATCCGGCCATCGAGCTAGGCGTTAGGCAGACGCCCACCCGTCCCGTCCGGACCGGCTTGCCCGCGCGGGATCGCTTTTTGTGATTTCGCTTGCGTCTTCGTGCAGCCGGGCCACCCAGAGATCGGTGCATCGCGGTGGAACGTCGCCGCAGAACACCAGCACCGGTGGCCCGAGGCGATGGCGCAGCAGCCCAACCGTGTATCTGCGCACCCCGTCCGTGATCTCGAACCAGAGCGCGTCGGGCCGCTCGGCTTGCAGCGGGACCACGGTAGCGCCGAGCATGTTCCTCGCCTGTGCGGCAACGGCCTCCGCCAGCGCCTGCCGCGCGGTCGCGGAAACGGGCAGAGAAAACACCATATCCTGCTCGAAGATCGTATCGCCGCGCCACGAGAACACGCATCCGACCGCGAGGCTTTCCACCGGCGCGTTCTCGAGCCCGTCGAGATCCGATTGCGACCACGGCACCACCGTGACGACACAACCGTACGGTCCGGTTTCTTCCATGCCTGCTCTGCCCCCCGCGAACATGTTCTTGCCTGATTTCGCGAAAAGTTAATGGGCGCAGGACAGGCTGTGAACTGCAAACTGCCCCGAGATAGCGAGATACACGTGTTTCGACACGTCGTCGCAACCCTGCCGGGTTCATGGGATTCGGCATGCAATCCCCAGCGTATCTGGTCCGGGAATTTGCTGGCGGTTCAACAGACAGAAACGAATCACTTGCACCGTCGAGGCGCTTGCGTCGCCTAATGTGAAAAAGGAATTTGCTCGGGAGAATCGTAATGGTTCGGAAACTGAAAAAATCGGCAGCGGAGATGGTCGCCGAGGCGCGCGCGCGGATTAAGGAAATCGAAACCGCGGATGCGATCGCACTGGCCGACGACCCCGATGTGACCTTCGTCGACCTGCGCGATCCGCGCGAGCGGCAACGCTCGGGCTACATTCCGGGCAGTTTCCATTGCCCGCGCGGCATGGCCGAATTCTGGGTCGACCCGGAGAGTCCCTATTTCAAGGATGTATTCGGCCAGGAGCGCCGGTTCGTGTTTCACTGTGCCTCGGGCTGGCGCTCGGCGTTGACGGTGGCGACCCTGCAGGACATGGGGTTCGAGGCCGCGCATCTCAAAGCCGGGTTTTCGGACTGGGTGAAACAGGGCGGGCCGGTCGAGCACCCCGAGGCCGGCGATGGGTCCGCACGGTAAGCAGGGCCCCGCGCGGACGCACGCGTCACGGCTTGATGTAGGTGTAACCCATCTGCTGGAGGCGTGAGAGTTCGGCCACGCCCGACGGCACGATGTCCTCTTCCCAGACGTCGTAGAGATCGTCCTCGTAACTGATCTCGCGACCTTTCAGGGTATTGTTGCAGACCTGAAAGCCGACATTCTGACCCTTGAGCGATGCGACTACGCTTTGCAGCCTTTCGTGTTCCTTCGCGCTCATCAGAAGCCCGAGACCGTTCCCGTGCAGGACGACCTTCACCTCAAGGTTCTCGGCGCCCACGGCGTTGATGTGGTTCTGGATATTGCGCATCGCGCCGACGTAGGCTTTCGACTCTGGGCCGCCGTCGTAGTTGATGTGATAGACCACCTTCTGCTTGCCATAGCGCTCGGTGTCCTGCGCGCCGGCGACGGTCGCGACGGTCACGAACAGCACGGCGCAGATCATCGTTCTGAGGGTATCCATTCTTCCTCCCTTTCATGTTGCAAGGGCGGTTGCACAAGAAGCGGCGCAACGCGACCGAGCGCAGTGTTCCTCCTCCGGCGCCGCTGATCAAGCCATCCCCGTCAACGAAACCGTCAGCCTGCCAGGCACGGCACTTGTCCTGGGTGCCGTAGCCCAACGGTGCGGAACCTTCCTCAAGGTCTCAGAAACGTCGGCGCGGAACGGGGCTCAGCCCTTCCCTTTCCATGGAACCAGCAGGCGTTCGGCCCAGCGCATCAGCAGGTCGATCCCGAACCCGATCACGCCGATCAGGATGATCCCCATGATGACGATGTCCGTATTCTGGAACTTCGAAGCCACCATGATCATCATGCCCGCACCCTTCTCCGCGGCCACAAGTTCCGCAGCCACGACGGTGCCCCAGCAGACGCCCATCGCCACGCGCGCGCCGGTGAAGATCTCCGGCAGCGAGTTCGGAATGATGACGTGGCGCATGATCTGCCACTTGCTCGCGCCCAGCGAATAGGCCGCGTGGACCTTCGATATCTTGACCCCCGACACGCCGGACCGCGCCGCGATGGCCATGATCCAGAGCGCCGCGAGGAATAGCAGGATGATCTTGCCGACCTCGCCAATGCCGGCCCAGATGATCACCAGCGGGATCAGCGCCAGTGGCGGCACCGGGCGCATGAACTCGACGATCGGGTCGAACCATCCCCGGAACCAGTCCGACAAGCCCATCGCGTAGCCGAGCGGGATGCCCACGAGCGCGCCGCAGATGAAGCCGGCGACGACCCGGAACAGCGACCAGCCGAGGTGCCCCAAGAGCGAGGTATTGCGGAAGCCCTCGTTGGCAATGAGGATCGTGCGTTCGACGACCGCCTCGGGCGAGGGAAGGTAGAGCGGTTCCATCTGCCAACCCCGGGTCGGCTCGAAATTCGGCGTGCCCTTGTCCGACAGCGTTACCGATCCGCCGTGGACCGCCACCGTCTCGCCGGGTGCGATGGGCTGTCCGTCGATGGCGATCACGCGGGCGCCGTCGGCCTTCTTGATCTCGTCATTGGCCGAGACGTTGATCAGCACCGTGCGCCACTGGGCGACCCGCGCGACGTCGTTCATGGCGAACCCTTCGCCGGGCTCGGCCTCGGGCAACGGGGCTTCGGCGTCACGCGGGTGCACGACGACTGTCACAGTCGCGTCGTCGGTGCGGCCATCGGCCTCGGCGGTGTAGGTGAAGCTTGTCGTCCCTGCGTAAGGCCCGGGCATCTGCAGGAAGGACGGCAGCAGGCTCGACCCCGTGAACATCCCCCAAAGCAGGAAGATCGTCAGGATCGAGATGATCCCGGCGACCCGGTTCGGGCGCACGGCACTTTCATCCCCGAACGTGACCGTCTTGAGCGAGGTGTAGTCGCGGATCCGACTGCGCTGCACGACGAAGGTCACGATCAGGTAGGCCGCCACGAAGATCGCGACGTAGATCAGGAACGGGATCATGCGGTTTCCTCCGCGCGGCCCATGATCTCTTCCTCCATGTCCCAGATCATCCCGAGGATCTCCTCGCGCCTCTGCGCGAATTCGGGGTGTTTCTTGACCTCGCGCAGGTCGGCGTTGACGCCAAGCTCGGCAAAGGGAAGCCGGTATTCCTTGTGGATGCGCCCCGGGCGCGGAGCCATGACCACGAGCCGCTCGCCCAGAAGCAGCGCCTCCTCGACCGAATGGGTGATCAGGATGATGGTCTTGCCGGTCTCCTTCCAGAGCTTGAGCACCAAGCTCTGCATCTTCTCGCGGGTCAGCGCATCGAGCGCGCCGAGCGGCTCGTCCATCAGGATCACGTCCGGGTCGTTGGCAAGACAGCGCGCCAGCGCGACGCGCTGCTGCATGCCGCCCGACAGCTCGTAAACCGCCTTTTCCTTGAAATCGCGCAGCCCGACCACGTCGAGCAGGTGGTTGACCACCTCGGTCTTCTCGGGCTTCGGCATGCCTTTCATCGACGGCCCGAAACCGACGTTCTCGCGCACGGACATCCACTCGAACAGCGCGCCTTGCTGGAACACCATTCCGCGCTCGGCGTCCGGGCCGGTGATCTCGTGCCCGTTCAGCGTCAGGCGCCCTTCGGTCGGGGCGAGAAAGCCCGCCACGATGTTCAGCAGCGTTGTCTTGCCGCAGCCCGAGGGTCCGAGCACACTCATCAGTTCGCCGGCCTTGAGGTTGAGCGACACGTCCTTGAGCGCCTGCACATGCCCGCCGTTCGGCAGGTCGAAGCGCATGGAAAGATGCTCGATCGAGAGTCCTGTCATGAAATGTCCAATCCCGTGCCCTGCGCCTGTCCTCAGGGTCCCCAGTCCGCGATCACCGCGTCCGCCTCGAATTCCACGAGCCATTCGGGGTTCACGAAGCGCGTGACCGCCATGATGGTGTCGACGGGGCGCACATCGCGGAAGTATTCCTTGCGCACGTCGATGGCGGCTTTCCAGTCGTCGATGTTCGTGAGCAGCACGCGCGTCCGCACGACGTCCTGCAACCCCGACCCCGCCTGTTCCAGCGCCGCCTTGATGATCTCGATACACTGCCGCGACTGGGCTGCCACATCGCCGACACCGACGGTCTTGCCGTCGGGTCCGACCGGCGCGGTGCCTCCGACGCTGATGTAGGGACCGACACGAACCGCCCTGCTGAAGCCGACCACGGCCTCCATCGGATTACCGTTCGAGATGAGTTCCCGGTCGTAGGTCACCTGGCGCCCCCTGCTGCCTGTCGGACCGGGGCGCGGACGCCCCGGTCCAGACTGTTCGCGGTCGGCCTACATGCCGTGCGCGGCCGAGAGCGGGCCGGTGTTGACGGTGCCGCTGTAGTCACCAAGCGCCGAGTCGATCGAGCCCGACTCGACGAAGACCTGGGCCACGCCCTTCATGAACTCCTGGCTGCCGCCACCGAGCCACTTGTCGGAGAGCTGCGTCTCGACATCCGGGAACACGAAGGTCGCCAGCGTCTCGCGCGTCGCATCCTCGTCCATGCCGGCGTCCTTGGCGATGACGGGGATCATCTCGTCGGTGTGCTCGCCCGAGTTCCACATCGCGTTGGCATCTGCCGTCACCCTGAGGAACTTGGCGATCAGGTCGCCCTCTTCGGCGACAAAGCTCGCCGGTGCGGAGGTGACGTCGAAGACCAGGATGCCAAGCTCTTCCTTCTCGGCTCCGGTCAGCAGCACGTTGCCGCTTTCCATCATCCGGCGCAGCGCACCACCCCACCCGCAGGCCATGTCGACCGAGCCCTGGCTCAGCGCCGCGGCACCTTCAGCGGGCGCCATGTCGACGACTTCGAGCGAGGCGAGATCGACCCCGAAATGGTCCATCTGCTTGAGGAACCCGTAATGCGCCGCGGTGCCGAGCGGCACAGCCACCTTCTTGCCGGCAAGTTCGCCCGCCGAGCTCTTGTCTATTTCGAGCCCGGACGAGACCACGCAGTTGTCGTTGTCGGAATAGGACACCGCCACGTCGAGTACCTGCAAGTCCTGCCCGCCCGAGGTCGCCACCACGAAGGGTGGCACACCCTGGCTGACCGAGATGTGTACGTCGCCCGAGGCCATTGCGGCGCTCATCGCGGTGCCGGTGTCGAAGCTCACCCAGTTCACCTTGACGCCCATCTCCTCGTCATAGGTGCCCATCTGCTTGGCGTATTCGAAGGGCATCGGCCACTCGAGGAAGTAGCCCACGGTGATCTCGTCAAGTGCCAGGGCCGCCTGCCCGGACAGGGACAGGACAGCGGCGGCCAGGGCCGTGCTCATCGTGCGTTTGGTCATTTCACTCTCCTTGTTGCAGTTCACCGGCCCTTTTTCGACGGACCTTGATCAGTTCTGTGTTCCGTTCTCGCGGGCCGCACCGGGCATACCCGGCGACCGCGCCGCCTTGCCTGTCACGGCCCGCATCCGCGGGAGTGCCCCGCAAATCACACCCTAGCCGCTGAGGCGGACGTTCGGTCAACGAATTTATCCGGGCTTTTCAACCCGATGCCGTCGATTGGATCGCGGCGCGGACATGGCTCGCAGAGTGATTCTGCAATATTTTCAGCGCATTGCAACGGGGGCGAGGAGACGCATACCTATCCGGGGGCCTTGTCTGGAATCACGACATCGCACAAACTGGCCCTAGAGAACCGCACGAAAAAGCGGTCATGTCCGGCAATCCGGCGGCGCAAACCCTTTGCGCGCCGCGCTTTCCAATTTCACCGCTTCCGAAAGGCCTGACCCATGGACGGTACATTCAACGAGAACGACATCAGCCGCGTCGTCGAGGCCGACCGCGCGCACATCTGGCATCACCTGAGCCAGCACAAGCCCTACGAGACGACAGATCCGAGGATCATCGTCGAAGGCAAGGGCATGCGGGTCTGGGACCAGAAGGGCAAAGAGCATCTCGACGCCGTCTCGGGCGGCGTCTGGACCGTGAACGTCGGCTACGGGCGCGAGCGCATCGCCAACGCCGTGCGCGACCAGCTGGTCAAGCTGAACTATTTCGCCGGATCGGCGGGCTCGATTCCCGGCTCGCGCTTTGCCGAGCGCCTGATCGAGAAGATGCCGGGCATGACCCGCGTCTACTACTGCAACTCGGGCTCCGAGGCGAACGAGAAGGCGTTCAAGATGATCCGCCAGATCGCGCACAAGCGCTTTGGCGGCAAGAAGCACAAGATCCTCTACCGTGACCGCGACTACCATGGCACGACCATCGGCGCGCTGTCGGCGGGCGGCCAGGACGAGCGAAACGCGCAGTACGGGCCCTTCGCACCAGGCTTCGTGCGGGTGCCGCACTGCCTCGAATACCGCCGCCACGAGCAGGACGGCGCTCCGGTCGAGAACTACGGGCTATGGGCCGCCGACCAGATCGAGCAGGTCATCCTCGCCGAAGGCCCTGACACGGTCGGCGGGCTCTGCCTCGAACCTGTGACGGCGGGCGGCGGTGTCATCGTTCCGCCGGCGGACTACTGGCCGCGCGTGCAGGAGATCTGCCGCAAGTACGACGTGCTGCTGCACATCGACGAGGTGGTCTGCGGCGTCGGGCGCACCGGCACCTGGTTCGGCTATCAGAACTACGGCATCGAGCCGGACATGGTGACGATGGCCAAGGGTGTCGCCTCGGGGTATGCCGCCATTGCCTGCCTGGTGACGACCGAGAAGGTATTCGATCTCTTCAAGGACGACGCCAGCGATCCGCTGAACTACTTCCGCGACATCTCGACCTTTGGCGGCTGCACCGCGGGTCCGGCGGCGGCGCTGGAGAACCTCGCGATCATCGAGGACGAGAACCTGCTTGAAAACTGCACCGCGATGGGTGCCCGCATGATCGACAACCTGAATGCGCTGGCCGAGAAACACGCGATCATCGGTCAGGTGCGCGGCGCGGGTCTCTTCTGCGGAGCGGAACTGGTCAAGGATCGCGACAGCCGCGAACCGGTGGAGGAAAAGCGCGTGCAGGCGGTCGTGGCCGACTGCATGGCCCAAGGCATCATCATCGGCGCCACGAACCGCTCGCTGCCCGGCAGGAACAACACTCTGTGCTTCTCGCCGGCGCTGATCGCGACGCCGGACGACATCGACCAGATCACCGACGCCGTGGACGGCGCGCTGACCCGCGTCTTCGGCTGAGCGAGCGACAAGACCGCGACGGCCGCGGCATGACGTCGGGGCCGTCTTTTTTCCGATGGCCGCGGGCATTGACGGATGATCCGGAAGCCTGGATAGCTGTGGGCATGATGCGATCCGGTTCGACAATGCGGTTTCGCCGGGTGGCGGTGTGGGTGCTTTTGGCGCCCTTCCTGCTGCTGTCGACGCTGTCGGGCGGCGTCATGCCGCACCGGACCGCGGACGGGCTTGTCCTTGTGATCTGTACCGGCGACGGCCCGATCGAAGTCACATTTGATGCCGACGGCAGCGCGCCGACGGACACCCCGGCCGAGGCCGACCGGTGCGACTGGGCCAGCGGCACTCAGGCGGCGACGATTTTCGAGGCAACCGTACCGCCGCCCGTTGCGACCGTTGTGCGCAGAGCTGACGCATCGGTCACCCCCTTTGTCCTTGTCGCCGGCCGCGCGACCGGCCTGCCCCCGTCCACGGGACCTCCCTCCTCCGTCTGAGGAACGCATTCGCAAACTCAGACATCGACGAGGATCCCATGACGGACATCAATCGCGGAGCCGACGCTCCGGCGGCCGACCGTGCCGCGACCCCCTACTATTTCATCGCCTGGCGCTGGCACTTCTATGCCGGGCTCTACGTTCTCCCCTTCCTGTGCATGCTGGCGACGACCGGCCTGACCATGCTCTGGATTTCCTGGAGCGCCGGCATCGGGGCCGAGCGCATGGCGGTGGTGCCGGGCGGCACCCCGGTCGCGACCGGCGCGCTGCTGAAGGCTGCCGAAGCCGCCGTGCCGGGCGGGCGCGCCGTGCAATACGTCGAACCGCTGGACATCGACCGCGTCGCGACCGTCGCGGTGGAAGGTGCCGACGGAAAGTTCGGTGTCGCGCTCGACCCCTATACCGGCGAGGCTCTGCACAGCTTTGCCTGGCGCGACGGCTGGTACGACACCATGAACGACATCCACGGCACCTTGCTGCTGGGCACCTTCGGCGACTGGCTGATCGAGATCGCGGCGAGCCTTGCCATCGTGCTCGTGGCCACCGGTCTCTACCTGCACTGGCCGCGCAACGGCACCGGATGGCGCGTGGCGCTGCTGCCCAGGATGCCCGGCAAGGGCCGTGGTTCATGGAAATCGCTGCACGGCGCGGTCGGTACCTGGGTCTCGGTGCTTCTGGTCCTCTTTCTCGTCTCCGGTCTGAGCTGGGCCGGCATCTGGGGCGAGCGGATGGTGCAGGCCTGGAACAGCTTCCCGGCCGAGAAATGGGGCGCGCCGCTGTCGGATGCGACCCATGCCGAGATGAATCATGCCGGCACGCACGAGGTGCCATGGGGACTCGAACAGACACCGATGCCCTCGTCGGGGTCGCTGGTCGGAACCTCGGCCATCGCAGGCGAGGTGACGGTCGACAGCGTGGCCGAATTCGCGCGCAGCCTGGGCTTTGTGGGACGGTTCCAGATCAACCTGCCCGCCGACGAGACAGGCGTCTGGACGGTCAGCCATGACAGCATGTCGAACGACGGCCCGAACCCGGCCGCCGACCGCACCCTCCATATCGACCGTTACACCGGCAATGTCCTCGCCGACGTGCGGTACTCGGACTATTCGCCCTACGCCAAGGCGATGGCCTGGGGCATCGCATTTCACGAGGGCGACATGGGGCTGTGGAACCTCGTTCTCAACACCCTCTTCTGCCTCTCGGTCATCACGCTGGCGCTCTCGGGTCTCGTGATGTGGTGGAAGCGTCGCCCGCGTGACGCGGCCCGCCTTGCCGCTCCGCCGCGACCGAAGGGGCTGCCGCTCTGGAAAGGGGCGGCCGCGCTGGTCGTGGTGCTCGGGATCGCATTCCCGATGGCGGGTCTCGCCATCGCGGCGGTCCTGCTTTTCGACCTCACGCTCCTGCGCCTGCTGCCCGGCCTGAAGACCCGGGTAAGCTGACCGATTGACAGGGCGGGCCGTCCGATGACCAGCGGCCCGCTCGATCCGGGTGCAACGGCCGGCTTTCGTTTGCAACGTCGATTCTGCTTCGGCTTCACAAGGCGGTGAAAACGCGGATTAATGGCCGCAAGATCACACAGCGAGGGACGACGACCGGAGAGATGAGCAGACGACTTCCCGAACAGACACCGATCTACCTGGCCATAGTCGTGTTACTGGCGCTGGTTGCCGGTCTGGTCTGGGTCTTCGTCGACAAGGTGCTGCTGCCGCCCGACCGGGTGACCCTGGCTGCCGGCCGTGAGGGCGGCGGGTACTACGCCTTCGCCCGGCGCTACCAGGCGATCCTCGCCGTCGACGACATCGAACTCGAGATCGTCGAGACCGCAGGTGCGGTCGAGAACGCGCGGCTTCTGACCGACGGCGACGCCGACGTCGGGTTCATCCAGGGTGGCATATCTTTTGGCGAGGATGCAGAAGTCGTGGCCCTGGCCTCGGTCTTTCTCGAGCCGCTTCTCATCGTCCACCGGGCCGGGCTGGACGGTTCTGCGGATCCGACGCGCTGGGACCGCCTGCGCATCGCCGCCGGAGAGCCGGAAAGCGGCACCCGCGCCGCGATCCGGACCATCGTCGCGCGGCTCGGCATGGAAGTCGATCTCGACCGGATCGAACCGCTGGGCGGGCCCGAAGCGGCCGAGGCGCTCAAATCGGGCGAAATCGACGTCGCCGTGTTCGTCGCCTCCATCGATGCGCCCTATCTTCAGGATCTGCTGACCGATCCGGGCTTCACCATTCATCCGATCCGCGACGCCGAGGCCATAGCCCGCCGCCTGCCGTTCGTTCGGATCGCGGATATTCCGCGCGCCGGGCTGGACTACGCCGGGGCCCTGCCGCCCGAGCGCATCACGCTCACCGCGATGGTCGCGAGCCTCGTGGCGCATGACGGACTGCATCCGGCGATCGTGAACCGTCTGGTGCGCGCCGCCCAGAAGGTCCACGGCCGTCCCAGCATCCTTTCGGACATGATCGACTTCCCGTCCGCCGAGCACCTCGACTTACCCCTCGACTCGCAGGCTGCGGCCGTCCTGGAGAAAGGCGAAAGCCCGCTGGAGGCTGTCCTGCCCTACTGGGTCGCGGCGCAGATCACCCGGGTGACGATCTTCCTCGTGCCGCTGATCATCCTGCTTCTTCCCGTGCTGCGGGCCACGCCAGGACTGGTCGAATGGCGCCTGCGGTCACGCGTCTACCGAAATTACAACCGACTGGTCCGGATCGAGCAGGAAGCGGCCTCGGGCGAGATGACACAGGCGCGGCGCGCGGAACTGGCCCGCGATCTCGACGATATCGACCAGGCGATCGCCAATCTCAACCTGCCGCCGCGCTACCGCGAATACGCTTATTCGATGCGGATGCACATCGACCTCGTACGCGGCCACCTCGCCTGACGTCCACCCGACCGGGTTGCGGAAACAGGGATCTGCGGTTCGGATTGGCTTGCTCAATTACCGGAATACTCAACCGGGCCGGTTCCGATACGGTCCCACCTGTTCCGTCACAGATGATGAACGCGGTCGCTGTTTCACGTCGGCGGAGGCGGGGATCCATCATTCCGAATGCGGCCATGCCCCGGTCTTGAGCAGTAGGACGGAACTGTTCGAAAAACCGAGATTATAGGTCCAGATTGCGATCCGCTTAGGTCCAGCGTACTCTGGCGGCATGGCGCTTCCCGTCGAAACCTTTTTCCTGCCGCCCGAGGCCCAGGGCACGCTGCAATCGCAGATCCAGCAGATGATCGCGCGCGGCATTCTCTCGGGGCAGTTCCGGCCCGGGGAAAAGCTGCCGTCGACCCGCAAGCTGGCCCAGCATCTCGGCGTCAGCCGGATCACCGTCACCATCGCCTATACCGAGCTGCAGGCGAACGACTATCTGGTGTCGCGCGGGCGCTCGGGGTATTTCGTATCCGAAAACGCGCCGATCCCGCCGGCCTTCGCGCCCAGCAGAGCGGGCCCCGACGCGGTCGACTGGTCACGCGCGATCGGGCAGCGGTTTTCGGGCGGCGACACGCCGCGCAAACCGGTGGATTGGGCGCGGTTCCGCTATCCGTTCATCTACGGGCAGGCCGACCCGACGCTTTTTGATCACGCGAACTGGCGGCTTTGCGCGGTGCAGGCACTAGGCCAACGCGACTTCACCGCGATGACCACCGATTACTTCGACCAAGACGATCCCCAGCTGATCGAATTCATCGCGCGCCACACGCTGCCCCGGCGCGGCATCACCGCGCGTCCCGAGCAGATCCTGATTACGCTCGGCGCGCAGAACGCGCTATGGCTGACCGCCCAGATCGTACTGACCCAACGCCGGCGCGCGGCGCTGGAAGATCCCTGCTATCACGCGCTGCGCGACGTGCTGAGCCAGTCGCGCTGTCACGTCACGCCGGTCCGCGTCGACCAGGACGGCCTGCCACCGGCGGCGATCCCGCCCGGCACCGATGTGATCTTCACCACGCCAAGCCACCAGTGCCCGACGACGGCGACCATGCCGGTTCGGCGTCGGCAGGCTCTGCTCGACCGGGCGCGCGAGATGGACGCGCTGATCGTCGAGGACGATTACGAATTCGAGATGTCTTTCCTGAAAAGCCCGTCCCCGGCGCTCAAGAGCCTGGACCGCGACGGGCGGGTGATCTACGTCGGCAGTTTCTCCAAGTCGCTGTTCCCGGGGCTGCGGCTGGGCTACCTCGTCGGCTCCGAACCCTTCATCCGCGAGGCGCGGGCGCTGCGCGCCTCGGTGCTGCGCCACCCGCCCGGACACATCCAGCGCACGGCGGCGTATTTCCTGTCGCTGGGCCACTATGACGCGCTGATCCGGCGCACGTCCTCGGCGCTGCACGAGCGCCGCGCGATCATGGAGACGGCGCTCGACCGGCACGGGCTGCAGATCGCCGGGCAGGGCGCCTACGGCGGGTCCTCGTTCTGGATGCGCGCACCGCAGGGGGTCGACACCGAGCTTTTGGCGCGGCGGCTTCAGGATCACGGCGTGCTGATCGAACCGGGCCGCGCGTTCTTCAACGGGCAGGACCGGCCACGCAATTACTACCGGCTCGCCTACAGCTCGATCCCCACTGACCGGATCGAGCCCGGCCTGCGGCTGATCGCCCGCGAAATCGAGAGTTTCGGCAACGGGTCCGCTGCGGTGCAGGCCCCGGCGGCCGGCTGATGCCTCTGGCCATAATCCGTGGCGGGAACTGGCCCTACAGCCGGTCCCGGCACCTCCATAAGTTCCCCCAGACCCTCAGGAGGACCGATCCATGAAGATGACGACCGAAGAAGCGTTCGTAAAGGTATTGCAGCGGCACGGCATCCGCCATGCCTTCGGGATCATCGGGTCCGCCATGATGCCGATCTCGGACATCTTCCCCGACGCCGGGATCACCTTCTGGGACTGTGCGCACGAGGGCTCGGCCGGGATGATGGCCGACGGGTTCACCCGCGCCTCGGGCAGGATGTCGATGATGATCGCGCAGAACGGGCCCGGCATCACCAATTTCGTGACGGCCGTAAAGACGGCCTACTGGAACCACACGCCGCTGCTGCTGGTCACGCCGCAGGCGGCCAACAAGACCATCGGTCAGGGCGGGTTCCAGGAAGTCGAGCAGATGAAGCTCTTCGAAGACATGGTCGCCTACCAGGAAGAGGTGCGCGACCCGAGCCGCATCGCGGAAGTGTTGAACCGGGTGATCCTGAAGGCCAAGCGCGCCTCGGCCCCGGCGCAGATCAACGTGCCGCGCGACATGTGGACCCAGGTCGTCGACATCGAACTGCCGGAGATCGTCGATTTCGAGCGCCCCTCGGGTGGCGAAGAGGCCATCGCGGAGGCGGCGAAGCTGCTGAGCACGGCGAAGTTCCCGGTGATCCTGAACGGCGCCGGAGTGGTGCTGGCTGGTGCGATCCCGGCCTCGATGAAACTGGCCGAGGCGCTGTCCGCACCGGTCTGCGTGGGCTACCAGCACAACGACGCCTTCCCCGGTTCGCATCCTCTGTTTGCCGGCCCCTTGGGCTACAACGGCTCGAAGGCCGGGATGGAGCTGATCGCGCAAGCCGATGTGGTGCTGGCGCTCGGCACCCGGCTCAACCCGTTCTCCACCCTTCCGGGTTACGGCATGGATTACTGGCCGAAGGACGCGAGGATCATCCAGGTCGACCTCAACCCAGATCGGATCGGCCTTACCAAGAAGGTGACGGTGGGCATCGTCGGCGACGCGAAGAAGGTGGCCGAGGGCATCCTGGCCAGGATCGACGACATCCCCGGAGAGTCGAAGAAAGCGCGCGAGGACACGATCGCCAAGACGAAATCGGCGTGGGCGCAGCAGCTCACCTCGATGGACCACGAGGACGACGACCCCGGCACCACCTGGAACGAGCGCGCCCGCGCGGCCAAGCCCGACTGGATGAGCCCGCGCATGGCCTGGCGCGCGATTCAGCAGGCACTCCCGCGCGAGGCGATCATCTCGTCGGACATCGGCAACAACTGCGCTATCGGCAACGCCTACCCGTCCTTCGAGGAAGGGCGGAAGTACCTCGCCCCCGGTCTCTTCGGCCCCTGTGGCTACGGGCTGCCCTCGATCGTCGGCGCCAAGATCGCCTGCCCAGACGTGCCGGTGGTGGGCTTCGCTGGTGACGGCGCGTTCGGCATCGCCGTCAACGAACTGACGGCCATCGGGCGCGGTGAATGGCCCGCGATCACGCAGGTGGTCTTTCGCAATTACCAGTGGGGCGCGGAGAAGCGGAACTCGACCCTCTGGTTCGACGACAACTTCGTCGGCACGGAACTCGACGAGGGCGTGAGCTATGCCGGCATCGCCAAGGCCTGCGGCCTGCAAGGCGTCGTGGCGCGGACGATGGACGAGCTGACCGAGGCGCTGAACACCGCCATCGAGGACCAGATGAAGCATGGCAAGACCACGCTGATCGAGGCGATGATCAACCAGGAACTGGGCGAGCCGTTCCGGCGCGACGCGATGAAGAAGCCGGTGAAGGTCGCGGGCATCGACAAGAACGACATGGCGCCGGAGCGGGTCTGAGGCGGTGGCCCGCGGCCCGATCCTCGTTCTCAACGCGGGGTCGTCCTCGATCAAGTCGGCGCTCTTCGACGGCGCGCTTGATGAGGTCCTGCGGCTTGAGGCGACGGGGATCCCGGGCGACGGCTTCGTGTCGAGCAACCGGGGCGAAAGACGCGCGGCCAAGCTGCGGGATCACGCGGCCGCGCTGTCGGCCTTGCTGGAGATGCTGGACGCCGAGGGCGTCGCGCTGAAAGACCTCGGCGCCGTGGCGCATCGTGTCGTGCATGGCGGCACCGAACTGGTCCGCGCCCGGCGCGTGACGCCGGACGTGCGGGAGACTATCGAGGACTGCATCCCGCTGGCCCCGCTGCACAATCCGCACCACCTTGCCGCCATCGACGCGATGACCGCCCTTGCGCCCGACCTGCCGCAGTTCGCCAGCTTCGACACTGCTTTTCACGCCACGAATTCCGACATTGCCCGGCGCTATGCCTTGCCGGACGGTCGCGAGACCGCGGGTCTCCAGCGCTACGGGTTTCACGGCAACAGCTATGCGGCACTGGTCCGGGCCCTGCCGCAGATGACGGGCGAACCCCTGCCGCGCCGCCTGCTGGCGCTGCACCTGGGCAACGGTGCCTCGCTCTGCGCGATCCTCAACGGACGCTCGGTGGCGACGACGATGGGCTATTCGCCGGTGAGCGGAATCACGATGGGCACACGCCCCGGCGACATCGACGCCAATGCGGTCCTGCACCTCGCCCGGACCTTGGGCATCGACGACGCACACCAGCTCCTGAACCACCACAGCGGCCTTCTGGGCCTGTCGGGCGAGACGGCGGACATGCGCGCGCTGACCGCGTCCGACCGGCCCGAGAATGCCTTCGCCGTCGAGCATTTCTGCTACTGGGCGGCGCGCCATGCCGGGTCGATGATTGCCGCGATGAAAGGCATCGACGCCATTGCCTTCACGGGAGGAATAGGCGAGAACGCCACCGAAGTGCGGAACAATATTCTCGACAAGCTTTCATGGGCGGGAGATATTCCTTCGTACACGGTACCCGCTGCGGAAGAACGGCACATCGCCGCGGAGGCCGCGGCCCTCATGGATGCGCAGTGACCCGATGAGCTTTACCGAGCCCAAGATCGACCTCAGCCCGGCGGTTTCGGACGAGGTGCGCAAGACGACCTGCTACATGTGCGCCTGCCGCTGCGGCATCAACGTGCACATGAAGGGCGGCAAGGTCGCCTACATCGAGGGCAACCGCGATCATCCGGTCAACAAGGGCGTACTCTGCGCCAAGGGCAGCGCCGGGATCATGCAGCACAACGCGCCCTCGCGCCTGCGCGCGCCGCTCAAGCGCACGGGTCCGCGCGGCTCGGGCGAGTTCGAGGAAATCACCTGGGACGAGGCGCTGAAGATCGCCTGCGACTGGCTGGAGCCGATCCGGCACGACAATCCCGACAAGCTTGCCTTTTTTACCGGCCGCGACCAGTCGCAAAGCTTCACCAGCTTCTGGGCCCAGGCCTTTGGCACCCCGAATTACGCGGCGCACGGCGGGTTCTGCTCGGTCAACATGGCGGCGGCCGGCATCTACACGATGGGCGGAGCGTTCTGGGAATTCGGCCAGCCCGACTGGGAGCATACCAAGCTCTTCATGCTTTTTGGCGTGGCCGAGGATCACGACAGCAACCCGATCAAGATGGGCATCGGCAAGATCAAGGCCCGCGGCGCGCGCGTGATTGGCGTGAACCCGATCCGGACGGGTTACAACGCGGTCGCCGATGACTGGGTCGGGATCACACCCGGCACCGACGGGCTGTTCATCCTCGCGCTGATCCACGTGTTGATGAAGGCCGGCAAGATCGACCTCGACTACCTCGCGCGGTTCACCAATGCACCCTGCCTCGTCAACGCTGATCCGGGATCGGACGAGGAAGGCCTGCTTCTGCGCGACGACGACGGCAAGGAACTGGTGATCGACCGCGCCACCGGCAAGCCGACCCCCTTCGACCGCGCCGGCGTGCGCCCGGACCTGTCGGCCAGCCACGACATCGACGGCGTCACCCATCGCACGGTCTTCCACCACATGGCCGCGCAGTATCTCGACGCCCGCTACGCCCCCGAAGCCGCGGCCCAACGCTGCGGCATCCCTGCGGGCCGTATCCGTGCCATCGCCGCGGAACTAGCCCGCGTGGCTTTCGAGGAAGCCTTCGAGATCAAGCATCAGTGGACCGATTTCCGCGGCGAGACCCATGAGAAAATGACCGGCCGCCCGGTCTCGTTCCACGCGATGCGCGGCATCTCGGCCCACGCCAACGGCTTCCAGACCTGCCGCGCTTTGCACGTGCTGCAGATCCTGCTCGGCACCGTCGAGGTCCCCGGCGGCTTCCGCTTCAAGCCGCCCTACCCCAAGCCCGCCACCGCGCACCCGCGCCCGCACGCGAAATCGACCCCGGACAGCGCGCTCAACGGTCCGCACCTCGGCTTCGTGCAGGGTCCCGAGGATCTGGCCTTGCAAGCGGATGGCACGCCCTGCCGGATCGACAAGGCCTTCACCTGGGAAAACCCGATGTCGAGCCACGGGCTCATGCACATGGTAATCTCGAACGCCCATGCCGGCGATCCCTACCGGATCGACACGCTGATGATGTACATGGCCAACATGTCGTGGAATTCGTCGATGAACACGTCGGGCGTGATGCAGATGCTGACCGACACCGACGAGAACGGCGACTACGTCATCCCGCGCATCATCTACTCGGACGCCTACAGCTCCGAGATGGTGGCCTATGCCGATCTCGTGCTGCCCGACACGACCTACCTCGAGCGCCACGACTGCATCTCGCTGCTCGACCGTCCGATCTGCGAGGCCGATGCCGCCGCTGACGCGATACGCTGGCCCGTGGTCGAACCCGACCGGGAGGTGCGCGGTTTTCAGTCGGTGCTGATCACGCTGGGTGCGATGCTCGACCTGCCCGGTTTCGTCGACGAGGACGGCAGTGCGAAATACGCCGATTATGCCGACTACATGGTCAACCACGAACGCCGGCCCGGCGTCGGCCCGCTCGCCGGGTTCCGCGGCGATGGCAGCGCGGTCGGGCGCGGCGCGGTCAACCCCGATCAGCTAGATCGCTACATCGAGAACGGCGGCTTCTTTGCCGCCCATATCCCCGACGCAGCGCTTTACTACAAACCGTGGAACGCCGCCTACCAGGACTGGGCGGTCGGCATCGGTCTCTTCGACCGACCGCAACCCTATCTCTTCCAGCTCTGGTGCGAACCCCTGCGTCGGTTCCAACTTGCGGCCGAGGGCAAGGGCGACGCACAACCGCCCGAGCATCTGCGCGACCGGCTGAAGCGTACGATGACGCCCCTGCCCGACTGGTACGAGACCGACCAGACCGGCAATGACGGCTACACCATCCACGCGCTGACCCAGCGCCCGATGGCGATGTACCATTCCTGGGGCAGCCAGAACGCCTGGCTGCGTCAGCTGCACGGGCGCAACCCGCTCTACGTGCCGACCAAGCTGATGCGCGCGCATGGGCTCTCCGACGGCGACTGGGCCAGGGTATCCTCGCCGCATGGCGAGATCACGGTCCCGGTGATGGAGATGGCCGCGCTCAACGAGAACACGGTCTGGACCTGGAACGCCATCGGCAAGCGCAAGGGCGCCTGGGCGCTCGACGAAGACGTGCCCGAGGCGACCCGCGGCTACCTGCTCAACCACCTGATCCACGAGTTGCTCCCGCCCAAGGGCGACGGGCTGCGCTGGGCCAATTCCGACCCGGTCACCGGCCAGGCCGCCTGGTTCGACCTCAAGGTCCGGATCGAGAAGGTCGATGCCCCGCGCGACGCGGCCGCCCCGGCCTTCGACGCGATCCGAAGCCCGGTCGACAAGGGCCCGGACAGTCTGGCTTGGTCCGTCGGCTTCCCGGGCGCCAAAAGACGGGACCGCGACGCATGACCGACCTGCCCGCCACCACCCAGCGCAAGCTCGGGCTCGTCATCGATCTCGACACCTGCGTCGGCTGCCATGCCTGCGTGATCTCCTGCAAGGGCTGGAACACCGAAAACTATGGTGCGCCGCTGTCGGACCAGGATCCCTACGGCGTGGACGTCTCCGGCACCTTCCTCAACCGGGTGCACAGCTACGAGGTCCAGCCCGCGCAGGGTGCTGCGCAGCTCGTACATTTCCCCAAGTCCTGCCTGCATTGCGAGGACGCGCCCTGTGTCACCGTCTGCCCCACCGGCGCAAGCTACAAACGCACCGAGGACGGGATCGTACTGGTCAACGAAAGCGACTGCATCGGCTGCGGCCTCTGCGCCTGGGCCTGTCCCTACGGCGCACGGGAACTCGACCAGGCCGAAGGCGTGATGAAGAAATGCACGCTCTGCGTCGACCGCATCTACAACGAGAACCTACCCGAGGAGGACCGCGTCCCGGCCTGCGTGCGCACCTGCCCCGCCGGCGCGCGCCACTTCGGCGATCTCGGCGATCCCGACAGCGCGGTCTCACGCCTCAGCGCCGAGCGCGGCGGCCTCAAGCTGATGCCCGAGCAGGGCACGAAACCCGTCAACCGCTACCTGCCGCCGCGCCCGAAGGACGGGTTGGGCGAGATCGACGTGCTCGCCCCGTTGCTCGCCCCGGTAGCCGAGGAGCCTTCGGGCTTCTTCTCCTGGCTCGACAAGGCGCTGGAACGTCTCTGATGCATCCCGCCCCGTCCGTCATCGCCTTCACGACCTTCTCCGGGCTCGGCTTCGGCCTGCTGGTCTTCCTCGGCCTCGGCGTCCCGCCCGTCACCAGCTGGGTCGCCTTCGTCTTTTTCGCCATAGCCTATGTCTTCGCCGTGGGCGGACTTTTGGCCTCGACCTTCCACCTCGGCCGGCCCGACCGCGCGCTCAAGGCTTTCACCCAGTGGCGAACCTCCTGGCTCTCGCGCGAGGCCTGGTGCGCGGTCGCAAGCCTCGTCACCATGGCGCTCTACGGCGCCGGCCTCGTGTTCTTCGACCAGAGGCTTGCCCCGCTCGGCTGGCTCGGCGCCCTGCTGTGTCTCGCAACGGTCTTTACCACCTCGATGATCTACACCCAGCTTGCGACCGTGCCGCGCTGGCACACGCACCTCACGCCCGTCAGCTTCCTCGCCTGGTCGCTCGCCGGAGGCGCGCTGCTCGCAGGGCAGATCACGGCCGCGATCCTGCTGCTGCTCGCTGCCGGGGCCATACAGATCGCGCTCTGGCTGCGCGGCGACCGTGCGCTGGCCCGCTCCGGCACCGACATCACCAGCGCCACCGGCCTCGGCGGCATCGGAGCGGTCCGCGCCTTCGAGCCGCCGCACACCGGCAGCAACTACCTCACCCGAGAGTTCGTCTTCACGGTTGGCCGCAGACATGCGAAGAATCTGCGCATCGCGGCCATCACCCTCGCCGTCCTGCTTCCGGTCTTCCTGCTGGTCCTGCCCGTCGGCCACGTCATCGCCGCGCTCGCCGTGCTCTCCCATGTCGCCGGGGTCCTGACCGCGCGCTGGCTCTTCTTCGCACAGGCCGAACATGTCGTCGGCCTCTACTACGGACACCGCTGACTGACACTCCCCCACCTCTCTGGTTCGTCAAATATCCCGGGGGAGACGCGGCATGGCCGCGGCGGGGGCAGCGCCCCCTCCCCCGCGCCCGCCACGCATCACGCTGAGGCCACGAGTCCACGCCCGCGCAGCAGCGCCTCGACCCCCGGAAGGCGTCCGCGGAAGGCGGTGTAAAGCTCCGCCGCGTCCCGGCTGCCGCCTGTCGAAAGGATGTGTGTCTCGAGCGCTTGCGCCTGCGCAGGATCGAACGGACCGCCGGCCTCCTCGAAGGCTTCGAAGGCGTCGGCATCCATGACCTCGGACCACATGTAACTGTAATAGCCCGAGGAATAGCCGTCCCCGGCGAAGACATGCGCGAAATGCGGCGTCGCGTGGCGCATCGTGATCGCGTTCGGCATCCCGATCTCCGCCAGGATCTCGGCCTGCCACGCCATCGGATCGGCCGGCGGCGGGCCGTCGTGAAAGGCGAGGTCGACCAGCGCCGAGGCGATGTACTCGACGGTCTGGAACCCCATGTCGTAGGTCGCGGCCCCCAGAACCTTTTCCAGCAGCGCCTCCGGCATCGGATCGCCGGTTTCGACATGGGTGGCGTATTCCTGCAGCACCGGGCGCACGTCCAGCCAGTGTTCGTAAAGCTGGCTGGGGAGTTCCACGAAATCGCGCGCCACCGAGGTACCGGACACGCTTTCGTAGGTCACGTCCGACAGCATCTGGTGCAGCGCATGACCGAACTCATGAAACAGCGTGCGCGCGTCATCATAGGACAGCAGCGCCGGGTCGCCCTTGGCGAAGTTGCAGACGTTGATCACCACCGGCGTCTGCTCCTGAGGGAACTTCGCCTGCGCCCGCATCGCCGAGCACCACGCACCGGACCGTTTCGAGCTTCGCGCGAAATAGTCCCCGATGAACACCGCGACGTGACGCCCCTCGCGGGTCACCTCCCAGGCCCGGCAGTCCGGATGGTAGAGCGGCACTTCGAGCGGCGTGAATTCCAGCCCGAACAGACGGTTGGCGCAGGCAAAGCTCGCCGCGATCATCCGTTCGAGCTGGAAATAGGGTTTGATCGCCGCCTCGTCGAGATCGTGTTCGGCCGCGCGCCGGCGTTCGGCGTAGAAACGCCAGTCCCAGGGTTCGAGATCGCCGTTGATGCCGTCGGCATGCATCATCCCGGTCAACACGTCGGCATCGGCCAATGCCTGCGCCCGCGCCGGCACCCAGACTGCCATCAGAAGGTCACGCACTGCCGCGGGCGTTCCGGCCATCTCGGTTTCGAGCTTGTAGTCGGCAAAGCTTTCGTAGCCGAGGAGCGTCGCGCGCTCGGCACGCAGGCCCAGGATCTCCGCGGCGATACCGCGGTTGTCGGTCTCCCCGCCATTCGCGCCCCGCGCCGCCCAGGCCCGGAAAGCCTTTTCTCGCAGATCGCGCCGGGTCGAGAACTGCAGGAACGGCACGATGAGCGACCGCGACAGTGTCACCACCGGACCCGTCGCCCCCTTCTCTCGACCCGCCGCCCGCGCCGCGGCGACGACGAAGTCCGGCAGCCCGTCGAGGTCGGTTTCCGCCAGCGGCATGAACCAGTCGCGCTCGTCGGCCAGCAGGTTCTGCGTGAACTCCGTCCCGAGAACGGCCAACCGCGACTTGATCTGCCGCATCCGGGCATCCTCCGCGCCGTCAAGCGCGGCCCCGGCCCGCACGAAGCTGCGTCGGGTCAGCATCAGCACCCGCGCCTGCTCGTCGTCGAGCTCCAGGATATCGCGCGCCTGCCAGACCGCCTCGATGCGCGTAAACAACGCCTTGTTGCCGGAAATCTCGGCAAAATGATCGGCCAGCCGGGGCGAGAAATCGCGCTGCAGCGCCTCGCGCTCGGGGTTGCTGTCAGCGCCGGCCAGCGTGAAGAAAGCACCCAGAACCTTGTCGAGCGTTTGTCCCGCGGCTTCCAGCGCCTCGATCGTGTTGGAGAAATCCGCCGGCGCGCCGTTTTCCGCGATGGCATCGATCTCGGCCCGGTGTTCGGCCAGCGCACGATCCAGCGCCGGCGCGAAATCCGCATCCGAGATGGCATCGAACGGGGCGATCCCGAACGGCGTTGTCCAGGTCTGCAAGAGGGGGTTTGTCATCGCATTCTCCTTTGCCGTCAAGCTAGGCACCGGCTTCGCAGGGGACAAGCCGAGGCCGGTGACGCAGCACCCCGGAATTTTGCAAAATTCCGGCCCGTTTTCTTCGCAAGAAAACGCTCACGCCCCGCCGCAGACCGGACAATCGGCCCGGCGGTCCAGCGCGATCTGGCGGTTCTCCCCGTAAAGTGCATCGTAGATCGTCATCGTCCCGCGCAACGGCACTCCGGCGCCCGTGACGATCTTGACCGCCTCCACCGCCATCATCGCCCCGACCACACCCGGCAAGGGGCCGATCACGCCCGCCTCGGCGCAGGAGGGCGCAAGCCCCGCCGCCGGGGCCTGTGGGAAGATGCATTGGTAACAGGGCGCGCCGCGGGCCGGATCGAAGACCGAGACCTGCCCTTCCCACTGGCTGAGCGCGCCCGAGACAAGCGGAATGCCGCGCGCCACGGCCGCCTTGTTGACGAGGTAGCGCGTCGCGAAATTGTCGGTGCCGTCGAGCACCACGTCGTAATCCGCCAGAAGCTCTTCGGCGATCTCACCGGTGATCTCGCGGTGATAGGGACGCACGGTCACGAAGGGGTTCTGCGCCAGCATCGCGGTGCGCGCGGAAAACACCTTCGGCATCCCGATGGCATCGTCGCGGTGGATCACCTGCCGCTGCAGGTTGGCGTTGTCGACGGCATCGCCATCGATCACCCCGATGGTGCCGACCCCCGCGGCGGCGAGATACTGCAGCGCCGGGCTGCCGAGACCGCCGGCCCCCACCACCAGTACCCGCGCCTGCTTCAGCGCCTTCTGGCCGGGACCGCCCAACTCGCGCAGCACGATGTGACGGGCGTAGCGATCGAGCTCGGTCTCGCTGAAGAGCGCCGCCGCCGTCGCGTCCTCCGGCGGCGCGACTCGACCCTCGGCCCGCGCTCGCAGCGCCTGCAACAGGATCCGGTAAAGCCAGACCAGCGCCAGCGCGGCCCCGAGCAGAAGCCAGGGCGCAGCAGTTTCACCGGTGGCCGTGCGCAGCGGGTGCCCGGCCGGAAACGCGAGCTGCAGCCCGAGCACGGCGAGGTAGAGCACCCCGAGCATGGTCAGGCGCACCTGTCGTGGCACCCCCGCGACCATGCCGAGCCCCCAGAGCGCGGCGCCGAGACCGAACACCAGCAACATCAGCCCGACCCGGTGGAGCCGAAGCCACTTTCGCCCCGCTTCGTTTCGCCCAGCGCGTCGGCGGGTTCGAACTGCGCGCGGACGACCGGCGCGACGACAAGCTGCGCGATGCGCATGCCATGTTCGACCGTGAAGGCCTCCTGCCCAGCGTTCAACACGATGATTCCAAGCGGCCCGCGGTAATCGCTGTCGATGGTGCCGGGCGCGTTGGGCAGCGTGATCCCGTGTTTCAGCGCCAGCCCCGAGCGTGGCCGGACCTGCACCTCGAAGCCCTCGGGGATCTCGATCCGCAGCCCGGTCGGCACCAAGGCACGCGCCCCGGGCTCCAGGACGATGTCACCCTCGGGAAGATGCGCGCGCACGTCGGCGCCGGCGGCACCTGCGCTTTCATAGCTGGGCAGACCGATCGTCTCGTCCGCGCCATCCTCCCAGATCGCCCTGATTGCAACTGCCGTCATGAGTCAGGCAAGCGTCCCGGCGATGCGTTCGGCGAGGCGGCGCGCCACCATGTCCTTGCCCATGCGCGGCCAGCTTTCCGCCCCGGCGTCGTCGATGATCGTCACCGCGTTCTCCGATCCGCCCATCACGCCGGAGGCGGGCGACACGTCGTTGGCCACGATCCAGTCGCAGCCCTTGCGCGCACGCTTGGCCTCGGCATTGGCCTGCACGTCGTCGGTTTCGGCGGCAAAGCCGATCACAAGCCGCGGCCGGCCCTCTGCCATCTGTGCAACTTCGCGCAGGATGTCAGGGTTCTCGGCGAACTCCAACACCGGCAGCCCGTCTCGCGACTTTTTCAGCTTGCGCGGGCTTTCCTGCTTCATCCGCCAGTCCGCGACCGCCGCCGCAAAAACCCCTGCGTCCACGGGCAGGGCGGCCATGACCGCCTCCCGCATCTCACGCGCCGTGTCGACGCGCACCACTTCGACACCGGCGGGCGGCGGTACTTCGGCCGGTCCGGTCACGAACGCCACTTCGGCGCCAAGAGCGGCGAGCGCGCTGGCGAGCGCTGTGCCCTGGGCCCCGGACGAGCGGTTGGCGATGTAGCGCACCGGGTCAATGGGTTCGTGCGTCGGACCCGAGGTCACCAGGATCCGGCGACCTTTCAGCGGCCCGTCGCCAAGGCGCGCCTCGATTGCCGCCACGATCTCGAGCGGTTCGGCCATCCGTCCCGGTCCGTATTCGCCGCAGGCCATGTCGCCGTCATTGGGTCCGACCCGCGCCACCCCGTCCTCTTCCAGACGGGCAAGGTTACGACGGGTGGCCGGATGCTCCCACATCCGCACGTTCATGGCAGGGGCGATCAGGACCGGGGTGTCGGTGGCAAGCAGGAGGGTGCTGGCGAGGTCCGAGGCGAGGCCTTGCGCCATGCGCCCCATCAGGTCCGCCGTCGCCGGCGCCACCACCACGAGGTCAGCAACGCGGCTGAGCTGGATATGGCCCATCTCGGCCTCGTCCGTGAGATCGAAAAGGTCGCGGTACACCTTGCGTCCGGCCAGGGCCGACACCGAAAGCGGCGTCACGAACTCCTCGCCGGCGCGGGTCAGGACCGGGGTTACCGTCGCGCCGCGCTCGCGCAGACGCCGGATCAGGTCGAGCGACTTGTAGGCCGCGATCCCGCCGCCGATGATCAGAAGGATATGCCTGCCCGAAAGCATCCGCCGCGCCTTTCATCGTTCGTCCGGCAGACCATAGGCCGTGGCGCTGCCCTCCACCAGCCCCGTGCGCCGGTGCCCGCGACACTCAGCGCTTGAAGGCGTCACAGGGATCGCCGCGGTCGACCGGTTCGGCATCCGCGACCTGAGAGAACGAACCCTCGGGCGCGCGGCTGGCCTCTCCCTGGCCGAGAGCGAATACGACGACCGAGGGCGCTGCACGTTGCACAAGCGCGGGCGCTCCCCAGTCGGTCCGCGCGTGGCCGTTGCCTGTGATCACCGCGACCGGACCGCCGGTGCGCTCCAGCGCCTGTAGTGCGGCCTCGGCGAGCGCTGCGTCGCGCAAACGCTGCACGTCGACCATGGTCGGCAGCATGTCCTCCGGCAGCGCATCGCAATGGGCGGCGCGCTGCAGGTCCATCCGCGCGACCTGCTGATCCTCGGGAAGCGGATCGGCAAGCCCGAACCGCGCCCCGGACACGCCTGCCGCCGCCGCGAGTCCACCCTCCATCAGAGCGTCGAGCCCTTCGCGCGGCACGCCCGCGCCGAGCACCTCGGCCTCTGGCGCAGCCTCGAAGATGGGAAAATACATCGCGAAATCCGGCCAGCCGGACGCGTCCCAGTCGAGCACTTTCGCGAGCTCCTCGGCGTCCCGCCGCACCTCCGGGGTCACCTGCCGGGCCTGATCTTCGGTCAGCATCTCAAAGACGAGTACTTGAGGCTCCAGTGCCGCGACCCATTCGGCCTGCCGCGCGTGATGTCCGGGGTTGTCATGAGCCTCGCCGAGAAAGACGATTTGCGCCTCGCGCGCCGCGGGCGGCGGGTCGGCCGGAGCCGAGACGCAAAGCGCGGCCCAGAGGGCCGCGGCAAGGCAGATGGATCCGGGTCGGAACGTCACATCAGCAGGCTGTGGACTTCGCGCGACTGTGTCTCGAGCGACTTGCGCATCTTGGCGAAAGCGGCGGCTTCGAGCTGTCGCACGCGTTCTTTACTCAGCGAAAGCTCCTGCCCGAGGCTCTCAAGGGTCCGCGGCGCATCGCGCAGCTTGCGCTCGCGCACGATGAAGCGCTCGCGCTCGTTGAGATCGCTCATCGCCTGAATCAACCAGTCGCGCAGTTGCAGCGTGTCGTGCCGTTGCTCGACCGTTTCGGCGGCCTGCGCACTGTCGTCCTCGAGCGCATCGACCCACGACCGACCCTCGTCTTCGGTCGATTGCGTCGCGTCGAGCGAGAAGTCCGATCCCGAAAGACGTCCTTCCATCATTTCGACGTCATGCAACGGCACGCCGATCTCGGTCGAGATCATCTGACGCAGCTGATGCCGATCCAGCACCTCGCCCGCGGCAGCCGATTCGCGCTCCAAGCGGGCCTGGACACGCCGCATGTTGAAAAACAGCGATTTCTGGCTGCTGGTAGAACCGGTGCGCACCATCGACCAGTTTCGCATCACGTAGTCTTGGATCGACGCCTTGATCCACCAAACCGCGTAAGTGGAGAACCGCACGCCGCGATCGGGATCGAATTTGTCTGCGGCTTTCATAAGGCCGAGACCCGCTTCCTGCACGAGATCGTTCATCGGCGCGCCATAGCGCTTGAACTTGGCGGCCATGGAAACGGCAAGTCGCATGTAGGCGGTAATCAGCCGGTGCAAGGCGGCTTCATCCCCCTCGTCGCGCCAGGCATAGGCCAGTTTCAGCTCGGTCTCGGCATCCAGCAATTCGGCCTTCATCGCCTGTCGGGACAGGTTCATGTCTCTGGGGGAATCTAGGGGCATAAACACGTCTCCGCTGTTGAATCGTGGCACTCTTGTCGTGCGCCTTTGCAACAATTACGCAGGATACATGCGTTTGGTTCATGACAAAGACTGAGAAAATGTTGCCAAAACTCAGCCTCGTTCTAGGTGGAGCCGCCTCCGGAAAATCGGACTGGGCAGAAAACCTGTTGCTTTCCAGCGGGTTGAAACCGGTTTACCTTGCTACGGCCCGGGTCCTCGACGGCGAAACCGAGACAAAAGTGGCAAGGCACCGCTCACGCAGAAGTGTGGCGTGGCACACTCTTGAGGCAGATCTCGACCTTGGCCCTCCGCTTTCCGGGCGTGCGCCCGACGAGGCCGTCCTGCTGGATTGCGCGACAATGTGGCTGACCAACCACCTGATCGACGGCAATGATCTAGACGCCGCGCAGTCTGCGCTGCTGGGCACCGTGCAGGACTGCCCCTGTCCGGTGGTGGTGGTCAGCAACGAGGTCGGGCACGGGATCGTGCCGCAGAACGCGATGGCACGCGACTTCCGGGAGCGGCAGGGCCGTTTGAACATCGCACTCGCCGGGGCGGCTGATCTGGTCGTGCTGGTCACCGCCGGTCTGCCCCAGGTTCTGAAAGGCACGCGGCCATGACCGTCTGGCACTGGGTGCGCCATGGGCCGACGCACGAGCGCGCCTTCGTGGGCTGGCGCGACGTTCCGGCGGACCTGAGCGATACGGCCGCGCTCGGGCGGCTGCGCGATCACCTGCCCGAGCGCGCACTTCTCGTCTCTTCCGACCTGTTGCGCGCCAGTGCCACGGCGGATGCAATCGCCGGAGACGGGCACGATCGCCTGCCGCACGAAGCCGACCTGCGGGAGTTCGACTTCGGAGACTGGGACGGGCTGCACTTCACCGAGGTCGCCGAGCGCGATCCAGATCTGAGCCGGACATACTGGGAGGCGCCAGGCGACGTCGCCCCGCCGGCGGGCGAAAGCTGGAACGCCGCCGCGCGCCGCATCGATGCGGCCGTCGCCCGCCTGAACCGGCGCTACCCCGCCTCTCACATCATCGCCGTGGCGCATATCGGGACCATCCTGACACAGGTGCGCCGCGCGCTCGGCGAGACCCATGTCGAGACCATTGCGCGAAAGATCGACAACCTGTCGGTGACCGAGATCCGCTGGCAGGGTGCGACGGGACAGGTGACGCGGATCAATCACTGTCCGTGATCGACCGGCGCACGAAACGGCGTTTGCCGGCACAGGTGTCCTACGCATACCCTGCGCCGCATGAGCGACGACACAACCTACGACCTTTACATCGGCGACCGCAGCTTTTCGAGCTGGTCCCTGCGCGGTTGGCTGATGCTGGAAAAGTTCGGCCTGCCGCACCGGGTACATGCGGTCGGCCTCTATTCCGGAACCATGGCCGAGGATCTCGCAGCGCTGTCTCCGGCGCGGCTCGTGCCGGTGCTGCGTACGCCCGAGGGATTCGTCGTCGGCGAGACACTGGCAATGGCCGAAACGCTTGCCGAACGGCATCCCGAGGCCGCCATGTGGCCCTCCGATCCCGCGGCGCGCGCTCGGGCGCGCTGGCTTTGCGCCGAGATGGCGAGCGGATTCACTGCCCTGCGCGGCGCCTGCCCGATGCAGCTTCTCCACGTCTACGAAGGATTTGACGCCTCCGACGCGGTCCGCAGCGACCTCGCCCGGATCGAGCGGATCTGGGCGGAAGCGCGCGACATGGCGGTCTTCAGTGGTCCCTGGCTTTTGGGCGACTA
This sequence comes from Roseobacter sp. FCG-D35, assembly GCF_033436665.1. Taxonomy (NCBI): domain Bacteria; kingdom Pseudomonadati; phylum Pseudomonadota; class Alphaproteobacteria; order Rhodobacterales; family Roseobacteraceae; genus Roseobacter; species Roseobacter sp. FCG-D35. The sequence continues at coordinate 169,855 of NZ_JAWQFO010000005.1, read as the reverse complement.
TTCCCTGGCGGACGTGTTCTACGCACCAATCGCCGCACGGATCATCGGCTACGACTTGCCGGTGTCGTCCGACGCCCGCAGCTATTGCGAGACCGCAGTGTCCGATCCGGCGTTTCGAGCCTGGCGGGCCGAAGGGTTGAAAACCACCTACGACCCGGTGCCCTACGCGCTCGACCTCGCGACGCGGGCCTGGCCCGACTGACCCGGCCTCAGAAGCGGCGGCGCAGTCCGATGGTCAGGGCGTTGGATCCGGTGTCGATCGGGAACACCCCATAGCCGTCTGAGCGGTGATGGATGCGGAACAGCAATTCATCCTCGGTCTGCGCGAGATCGTAGGCCAATTCGATCATCCAGTAGAACAGCGTCTGCGTCGAATCCCCGTCCCGGTCGATCTCGACCTGCGGGCGCTCACTGGCCCAGGAAAGCCCCAGCCCGAAGGCGAGGCTGTCGAGGTTCGGCAGGTACGCACCCTGCCGGTCGTAGCGCACCGTGAAAGGGGTATTGATCTCGAAATGGCCCTGCCGACCGAAATGCTGGACCGCCTGAACCTCGAGGCCAAAGCTGAACCGACCGGCCTGTGCGAACTGGCGTTCCAGGCCCAGACCCACGAGGCCCGACTTGACGTAGTCGGCATCCCACACCTGCACCGCGTCATGCCACGGATCGCGGGTCATGACGCCGGCGAAACCGGTCAGAGCCCAGCCGTCATCGGCACGCGCAGGGACATATGAGGCGCAAAGCAGCAGTATCGGCAGGCAGAGGACCGCCCCGCGTTTCCGAATGTTCGTCGTCAAACTCTTCCGCCCCCGGATCTGGCGCGATGTTGCCAGCACTGCGCGCCGGCAGCAATGCCGCGGTACGCTTAATTGTTCGTAAACCATGATGCGATTACCCATGAATGGTCCGGAAGCGAGGGGGAGATGGTCTCACGCGCCTACACGGTGGCCTTCCAGGGCGTCGATGCGCGGCTGGTCGAGGTCCAATGCGCCGTCTCGCCGGGGCTGCCCGCCTTCGGCATCGTCGGGCTGCCGGACAAGGCCGTATCCGAGGCCCGTGAACGGGTGCGTGCAGCGATGGCGGCAATGGCCATCGCCCTGCCCTCGAAGCGCATCACCATCAACCTCAGCCCCGCGGACCTGCCCAAGGAGGGCAGCCATTTCGATCTGCCGATCGCGCTCAGCCTGCTCTGCGCGCTCGAGATCATTCCGGCCGACGTCGCCGAAACCGTGGTGGCGCTGGGGGAACTGTCGCTCGACGGTGCGATGATGCCGGTCGCGGGGGCGTTGCCGGCCGCGGTGGCCGCCGCCGAGGACGGCCGCGACCTGCTCTGCCCCGCCGGTTGCGGGGCCGAGGCGGCCTGGGTCGAGGATGTCAAGGTGATCGCCCCGGCGACCCTGGCCGACCTGGTGCGGCATTACACCGGTCAGGTGCCGCTGCCGCCCGCGACGCCCGGCGAGGTGCGCGCCGCGGGTCCGGTCCGCGATCTCAGCGAAGTCAAGGGCCAGGAACGCGCCAAGCGCGCGCTGGAGATCGCAGCGGCAGGGCGCCATCACCTGCTGTTCGTCGGCACGCCCGGCTCGGGCAAGTCGATGCTGGCGGCCCGACTGGGTGGTATCCTTCCCCCGCTCAGCCCGCGCGAGGCGCTGGAAACCTCGATGATCCACTCGCTGTCCGGCCTTCTGGACGAGGGCGGCATCTCGCGCGACCGGCCGTTCCGCGAACCGCATCACACCGCCTCGATGGCCGCGATCATCGGCGGCGGTCGTGGCGCCCGGCCGGGCGAGGTGTCGCTGGCGCATAACGGGGTGCTCTTCATGGACGAGTTCCCCGAGTTTCCCCGCACCGTGCTCGAGACCCTGCGCCAGCCCATCGAGACCGGAGAGGTCATGGTCGCGCGGGCCAATGCGCATGTGAAATACCCCTGCAAGTTCATGCTGGTGGCGGCGGCCAACCCCTGCAAGTGCGGCTACCTGTCCGATCCGAACCGCGCCTGCGCCCGGGTTCCGGCATGCGGCGAGGATTACATGGGCCGCATCTCGGGTCCGCTGATGGACCGTTTTGATCTGCGCGTCGACGTGCCGCCAGTCACGTACGCAGATCTCGACCTGCCGGCGTCCGGAGAACGCTCCGAACGCGTCGCCGAACGGGTCGCGGCAGCCCGCGCGCGCCAAGCACGGCGTTACGCGGACTGCGCGGCGGCGCGCCTGAACGCAGACGCCGAGGGCGCCGTGCTCGAAGAGGTCGCAACCCCCGACGACGAGGGACGCGCACTGCTCAACCGGACCGCGGACCGATTCCGCCTGTCGGCCCGCGGCTATCACCGGGTTTTGCGCGTGGCGCGCACCATCGCCGACCTCGACGGATCGGAGGCGGTCCGGCGTCCGCACGTGGCCGAGGCGGTCAGCTTCCGCCTTGCGGTGCCCGGAGACGCCTGATCCACTCCGCAAGGCGCCGGATCGTTGCATTGGCTTCGGGCAGAAGAGGTCCGAAAAGCGGCCAGACGTGCGGCAGGTCCCGCCCGGTCTCGAGCGTGACGTCGACGCCCTGGACCCGCATTCGCTCCGCGATCCGCAGCGTGTCGTCGCGCAGGATCTCCGTGTCGCCGACGCACAGCCAGACCGGAGAGGCACCCTCGAACGACGCATGAAGGGGCGAGGCGCGCGGATCCTGCGGATCTTGGCCCGACAGGTAGAAGATCTGGAGTTCTCCGATCCGATCCGCAGGCATCACGGGATCGCGGTCGGCGTTTTCGATGATCGAGCCGCCTGTGAAGCCCATGTCGGTCAGGGGCGAGAACGCAAAAAGCCCGCGAGGACGCGGTTCACCACGTGCGATCAGGGTTCCGAGCAGTGACAGGGCCAGACCGCCGCCCGCGCTGTCGCCGCCCAGAACGATCCGCTCGGCAGGCACGCCGCTTGAAACTAGGCCATGCCACGCCAGCATCACGTCGTCGCAAGCGGCCGGGAAGGGATGTTCAGGGGCCAGCCGATACCACGGCAGCACCGCCGCGACGCCGGCGGCGCGCGCGAGGCGTGCGACAAGCGCCGCATGCGTATTCGGGCTGCCGAAGACGTAGCCGCCGCCGTGGAAGTAGAGCAGTACCGAATCCGAGTCGTCGACCCAAGGTCCCTCGATCCGCAGGGCGTCTATCCCGGCGAGGTCAATACGTGTCCTGCGCGTCCCGCGCGGAACCGGGAACAGCCACCGGGCCTTGAACTCGAACGAGGCGCGCAGCTTTTCAGGGCTCGCGTTCAACAGGTGCGGGCGCTCGAACCGGCGCAGGCCGGCGTTGAGCAGCCGCAGGTGCGGCTTCACGCCCGCTTGGCCTCGATCGCCCGCCAAATCTTCCCGGCGATATTCACGCCGTCGAAGCGCTCGAGCTCCTGAATGCCGGTGGGCGAGGTCACGTTGATCTCGGTCAGCCAGTCGCCGATCACGTCGATGCCGACGAAGATCTGCCCCTTTTCCTTCAGCACCGGACCGATCCGCGCACAGATTTCGCGGTCGCGTTCGGTCAGGCCGACTTTCTCGGGCCGGCCGCCGACATGCATGTTCGACCGCGTCTCTCCCTCGGCCGGGACCCGGTTGATCGCCCCGACGGGTTCGCCGTCGACGAGGATCACGCGCTTGTCGCCCTTGGACACGGCTGGAAGGAATTTCTGCACGATCAGCGGCTCGCGCGAGAAGCCGGTGAAAAGCTCGTGCAGCGAGCCGAGGTTGCGGTCGTTGGCGTCGAGCCGGAACACGCCCGCGCCGCCGTTGCCGTAGAGCGGTTTGAGGATCACGTCGCCGTGGCGCTGCTTGAAGGCGCGGATGGTGGCGAGATCGCGCGCGATCGTGGTCGGCGGCGTCAGGTTGGGGAAGTTCAGCACCAGCAGCTTCTCGGGCGAGTTGCGCACCCAGAACGGATCGTTGACCACAAGCGTGTCGGGCATAAGCCGTTCGAGAAGGTGTGTCGAGGTGATGTAGTGCATGTCGAAGGGTGGATCCTGGCGCAGCCAGACCACGTCGAAATCGGCCAGATCGACCTCGCGCATTTCGCCAAGTGTCGCATGCTCGCCCTGCACGCGCTGCACCGTCATGTCCTGACCGCGCGCGGTGATGCGCCCCTCCTGGTAGGCGAGGTGATCGGGGGTGTAGTAGAACAGCTCGTGCCCGCGCGCCTGGGCTTCCTCGGCCAGCCGGAAGGTGCTGTCGGCGTCGATGTTCACGGACCCGATCGGGTCCATCTGAAAGGCGATCTTCATGTCCGCTCCCCGAAACTTCTGCTGTCGTACATGGCGCAGCAACAGAGCGCGCGCAATGCCCGAGCGGCGCGCGGACGCGGCTCAGCCCTGCCCGAGGGCGTTTCTGAGGATGCTGCAGGCGCCCGAGGCATCGACGAGCGCCACGTCGAAGCGGCATTCGGTCAGCGCGCCCTTGGGTTCCCGACCGAGGAAATCCTCAGCCGACAAAAGCAAGCGACGGATCTGGGCCGGGGCAAGGCGCTGCGCCGCACGCGCGAAGTCGCTGCTTTTCTTGACCTCCACGAAGACGACCGCCTCCCGACGCCGCAAGACGAGGTCGATCTCGCCGCCGCGTCCGCGCCAGCGCCGGTGGGCGAGCGTGTAGCCGTGCTGCAGGTAGTGCCGTTCGACCGCCTCTTCTGCCGCAGCGCCGGCATGGTAAGCGGTGGAGCCAGACGCCAGCCTTTGCATGTCGTTCATCGGGTTGTCCTGCGCTAGCCGTCGTCTTTCGCGATCGAAAGCGCGGCTTTGTAGACCTGTTTGCGCGGCAGGCCCGAGGCCTTGGAGACCACGTCCGCGGCATCCCTGACCGACATCGAGCCGAGCGCTGCGCGCAGTTCGGAGTCTAGGTCGAAATCGCTAACGGTTTCCGAACGCGGCCGGTCCACGAGCACGACGATTTCGCCCTTAGGCGCGGCACCGGCGTAGACCTCGGCAAGACTTTCCAGCGTGCCGCGCCGGACCTCCTCGAATTTCTTCGTGAGCTCGCGGCAGACCGCCGCGCTGCGCGCCCGGCCCAGCGTTTCGGCAGCATCGCGCAGCATCGCCCCCAGTCGCTTCGGCGATTCGTAAAGCACCAGCGTTCCCGGGACGTCGCGCAGCGCCGACAGGGCCGACAGCCGTGCCGCTTTTGCCTGCGGCAGGAACCCGCCGAAAAAGAACGCGTCGGTCGGAAGCCCGCCCAACGCGAGGGCTGTCAGCGCGGCGGACGGACCCGGCGCGCAGGTCACCGGGAGGTCGGCGGCGACCGCGGCGCGGGAAAGCTCGAAACCCGGATCGGCGATCAGCGGCATCCCGGCCTCCGAGGAATAGGCGACCGACCGGCCTTCGGCCATCTGCGCGACAAGCCGATCCACAACGGCGTCGCGACTGTGATCGTGCAAGGCCATCAGCGGGCGTCCGTCCAGTGGCACGCCGTGGATGTCGAGCAGCTTGCGCAGGCTGCGCGTGTCCTCGGCGGCCAGCACGTCGGCGCTGGCCAGAACGTCGAGTGCGCGCAGGGTGATGTCGCGCGCACTTCCGATCGGGACGCCGACGAAATGAAGACCGGGCGCCAGCGGCGCCTTGCGGAAATTCAAGGCTGGACCCGCCTTTCGTGACGACTATGATCGGTGCCGAACGCGGAAAGCGGCGCGCTGCGCCCGCCGCAGATGACCGATCCAGGAGTTCCTGCCCATGTTTGCTGTTTTCCGCACCGCCCGCAAGGCCTTGCGCTGGTTGCTGCTGCCCGTCCTCGCCGTGCTTCTCGCCGCCTGCGACACGGCCCTCGGACCGATCACGGGCGGCCCGTCGATCGACACCTCCGAACCGGTCACGGTCGCGCTTCTGGTGCCGAGCGGATCGGGGTCGTCCGGCGACGAACTCCTGGCCAAGAGCCTCGAGAACGCGGCACGGCTGGCGATGCGCGACCTCTCGGGCGTTACCATCGACCTTCGCGTCTATTCGACGGCGGGCAATGCCGGGCAGGCCGCCTCGCAAGCCTCGCAAGCCGTGAATGACGGCGCCCAGATCATTCTCGGGCCGGTCTATGCCGAGGCCGCCAACGCGGCCGGGCGTGCCGTCGCGGGATCGGGCGTCAACGTGTTGTCGTTCTCCAACAACTCCGCGATCGCGGGCGGCAACGTCTTCGTGCTTGGCCAGACGTTCTCGAACACGGCGAACCGCCTCGTCGGCTATGCCGGCACGCAGGGGCGCAACAACATCGTCATCGTGCATTCGCAGGACCCGGCGGGCGAACAGGGTCGCCAGGCCATCGCATCGGCGATTTCGCAGAACGGCGCTTCGCTGGCCGGGACGGTCAGCTACGCGCTATCGCAGGAGGATGTGATCGCAGCCGTGCCGAACGTGAAGTCCACGGTCGACGCGACCGGCGCGAACGCGATCTTCCTGACCAGCCCCTCGGCCAGCGCGCTGCCGCTCTTCGCCCAGCTTCTGCCCGAAGCCGGCGTCAGCCCCGGCGTCACGCAATACATCGGCCTGACCCGCTGGGACATCCCGCCGCAAACCGTATCGCTGCCGGGCGTCCAGGGCGGCTGGTTCGCCGTGCCCGATCCGGCCGCGGCCGGTGCCTTCAGCGCGCAGTATCAAGGCGCCTACGGGTCCGCGCCGCACCCGATCGCGGGTCTTGGCTTCGACGGGATCGCCGCCATCGGCGCTCTGGTGAGCCAGGGCAGGTCGAATGCGCTCTCTGCCGGATCGTTGACCCAGGGCGCGGGATTCCGGGGCGCGTCGGGCGTCTTCCGCCTGCGCCCGGACGGCTCGAACGAGCGTGGGCTGGCGGTCGCGACGATCAGCAACAACCAGGTGCGGATCATCAGCCCCGCGCCGCAGGGCTTCGGCGGGGCGCTGTTCTGAGCGCCGCCTATCGGACCCCGCGGGCAGCGGCATGCCGCCCCGCGCGCCCCGATATGATGCCCCGACCATCGGATCGGATGAGATGAGCAAGGCCACGGCCGTGATAGAGGCCCCGGAGGATTCCGGGCTGATCTGCCCTGCGGAGCAGATTTTCGACGCGCAGCGGTTCCGCGGGCGGCTGGCCGAGATCGTCGCGCGCACGAACGACGCCATGACGATCCGCACCGAGGTCGTGAAGGCTCTGCGGACCGAACAGGCCGAAGGCCGCGCGGCGATTGCCGAGGCCTTCCGCGCCGAGCCGTTCGCGGCCCGTCCGATGACCCGGGCCTATGCCCATCTCACCGACCGGCTGGTCTGCTCGGTGCTGCATGTCGCCACGGAAGTCCTGCATCCCAAGGCCAACCCGACCGCCTCGGAACGGCTCGCGGTGATCGGCGTCGGCGGCTACGGACGCGGCGAGATGGCGCCCTACTCGGACGTCGATCTGCTGTTCCTCACGCCGTACAAGATCACTCCCTGGGCGGAGAGCGTGATCGAGTCGATGCTCTACATGCTGTGGGACCTCAAGCTGAAGGTCGGCCACGCCAGCCGGACGATCCGCGACTGCCTGCGGCTGGGACAAGAAGATTTCACGATCCGGACGTCTCTGCTGGAACACCGGCGCATCGCGGGTGACGCTGCACTTGCCGAGAAGTTCGACACCCGCCTGCGTGAAGACCTGTTCGCCGGGACGGGTCGCGAATTCATCGAGGCGAAGCTCGCCGAGCGCGACGCGCGCCATGTCAAACAGGGCCAGCGCTACATGGTCGAGCCTAACGTCAAGGAGGGCAAGGGCGGGCTGCGCGACCTGCAATCGCTCTACTGGATCGCCAAGTACATCCACGGGGTCGACAAGGCCGCCGACCTCGTGCCGCTCGGGGTCTTCACCGCGGCGGAATACGAGACCTTCGCGGCCGCCGAAGATTTTCTCTGGGCGGTGCGTGGCCATCTGCATCTGCTCTCCGGACGCGCCACGGAACAGCTGACCTTCGACATGCAGGTCGCGGTGGCCGAGGCGTTAGGCTACGAGGATTCCGGCGGGCGGCGCGGCGTCGAGATCTTCATGCAGGCCTATTTCCTGCACGCCACCGAAGTGGGTGACCTGACGCGCATCTTCCTGACCAAGCTCGAGGCCGAGAACGTGAAGGCCGAGCCGCTGCTCGAGCGCATCTTCCGCCGGCGCCGCAAGATCAAGGACAGCTACACGGTCATCAACAACCGCATCGCGATCGCCGATGACGGCGCGTTTCTGTCCGATCCTCTGAACCTGCTGCGCATCTTCGAGGAAGCGCTGCGCACGGGCATGCTGATCCATCCCGACGCCATGCGCCTGATCAAGTCGAACCTCCACCTGGTCGACGACGAGATGCGCAACACCCCCGAGGCACAGCGCATCTTCTTCGATCTGCTGCTCAAGCATGGCAACCCCGAACGCGCGCTGCGCCGGATGAACGAGCTTGGCATGCTCGCGGCCTTCATCCCGGAGTTTGAGCCCATCGTCGCGATGATGCAGTTCAACATGTATCACAGCTACACGGTGGATGAGCACATCATCCAGTGCATCACCAACCTCAGCCAGATCGAGCGCGGCGAGTTGGAAGAGGACCTGCCGGTGGCCTCCTCGATCCTCAAGAGCGGTGTGGACCGCAAGGTTCTCTATACCGCGCTCCTGCTGCACGACATCGGCAAGGGCCGGCCGGAAGATCATTCGATCCTGGGCGCGCAGATCTCGCGCAAGGTGGCGCCGCGCCTGGGGCTGAACAAGGCCGACAGCGAAACCGTGGAATGGCTCGTCCGCTATCATCTGCTGATGTCGGACATGGCGCAGAAACGCGACATCGCCGATCCGCGCACGGTGCGCGACTTCGCCAAGGCGGTCCAGACGGTCAAGCGGCTAGACCTGCTCTGCGTTCTCACGGTCTGCGACATCCGCGGCGTGGGGCCGAACACCTGGAACAACTGGAAGGCCGTGCTGATCCGGGCGCTTTACCGCCAGACAAGGCGCGCGCTCGAGACCGGGCTCGAGGATCTCAACCGCGAGAACCGCGGCGCCGAGGCCAAGAAGGCGCTGCGCGAGAAGCTGAAGGACTGGCCGCGCAAGGATCTGCTGGCCGAAACCGGACGGCACTACGATCCCTACTGGCAGGGGTTGCATGTCACCGCGCACGAAGTCTTCGCCAGTCTTCTGCGCGACATCGGCGACGACGAGATCCGCATCGATCTGCACCCCGACGAGGAGCGCGACGCGACGCGGGCCTGTTTCGTGATGGCCGATCACCCCGGCATCTTCGCCCGTCTCGCAGGCGCGCTGGCACTGGTGGGCGCGCAGGTCGTCGACGCGCGCAGCTACACGACTAAGGACGGCTTCGTGACCGATGCCTTCTGGATCCAGGACTCCGAAGGTCAGCCCTATGACGCGGCGCGGCTGCCGCGCCTGCGCCAGATGATCGAGAAGACCCTGCGCGGCGAGGTGGTGGCACGCGAGGCGTTCAAGACGAAGGACAAGGTGCGCAAGCGCGAAAGGGCTTTCCGCGTTCCCACCCATATCACCTTCGACAACGAAGGCTCGGAGATCTACACGATCATCGAGGTCGACACCCGCGATCGGCCGGGCCTGCTGCACGATCTCGCGCGCACGCTTGCCGCCAGCAACGTCTACATCGCCAACGCGGTGATCGCGACCTATGGCGAGCAGGTGGTCGACACCTTCTACGTCAAGGACATGTTCGGGCTGAAATACTATTCGCTCGGCAAGCAGCGCACGCTTGAAAAGCGGTTGCGCGAAGCCATCGATGCCGGCACGGAGCGTGCCGAGAGCTGATCGTGATGCCGGCGGTCAGGAAACCCGGCCGAGGTCGGGCAGGATATCGCCCTGCGTCAGAACGCGCTTTGACAGGCAATGCTGCAGGCGCATAATAAATACTGGGAATGGGGTTGAAACATCCGCCGATCAGTGCGCGGGCTTTTGTATCGCGCCCGAGACACGGCGGAGCCAATGCCATGAAACGTGTCATGATCGTCGGACAGCCCGGGTCGGGAAAGTCGACACTCGCGCGCAAGCTTGGCGCGCTGACCTTTCTGCCCGTCTACCACATGGATCATATCCACTGGACCTCCGGCTGGATCGAGCGCGCCCCGCGTCAGAAGGACGCGCTCTGTGCCGAGGTGCACGCCCGTCCGGAATGGATCTTCGAAGGCGGGCGCTCGGCCACGTTTCCGCAGCGCCTCGCGCGCGCGGACACGCTGATCTGGCTCGATTTTCCGCCGACCTTGCGCATGGTGCGGGTCCTGCGTCGCACGATCCGCCACTACGGCCGCACGCGACCTGATCTGCCGGATGGCTGCCCCGAGCAGTTCAACCGGGCCTTCCTGCGCTACATCTGGCGCACGCGGCAGACCCACCGTGCCATGTTGCAACGCCTTTACGATTCGGCCCCGGAAGAGAAGTCGCGCGTGCGTCTCGGCTCCGCGGCAGAGGTACGCGCCTACCTGCGCGACCTCAGCGCCGCGCTGTCGGTGGGAAATCTCGGCATACCCCATCGCGGCGAAAGCTTTTCGGCCGGCTGAATGCCTCAGCGGATGTTGACCACCACGATCACCTCGGCGCGTTCGTTGCGCGGCTCGCGCACGCCATCGCCGGTCGCCACGGCGGGCAACTGCTCGCCCCGCGCGGCATAGGTGACGCGCTCTTCGGGAATCCCATAGCCCAGAAGCCGCCCGGCGACCGCCAGCGCGCGTTCGTTGGACAGCGCCTGGCTCTGCTCGGCGCTCAGGAACGTGTCTGAATGCCCCACGACCGCCACCGGTGCGCTGCGCTTGATCGCCGCCCGCGCCGCAGTGTTGAGCGTCGCCAGACTGTCAGGCGTCAGGGTCGCCGTGCCCGGCTGGAAAAACACGATGAAGGTTCCGGGGCTCGACGTTTTCTTCTTGCCGCCCCCTCCGCATCCCGTCAGCGCCAGCGCAGCGCACAGGATCACGGCTGCCCGAATTGCCTTGGTCATGGTTGTACCCCCGTTCTTCAAGACAGGCCTCGTGAGGCGGGATACTACCTGCAAACGCTGCCACCACAAGATGTCAGCAGTAGCGTTCGACCGCCTGCATCTGGTTGTCGGAATAGCGGTCGCCGAAGGCGAAACCGGCCGGCAGGATCGCCTCGATCGCGACCATGGCTTCGTCGTCGAGATTGATCTCGGACGCCCCCGCCCATTCGGCCAGATGTTCTGCGGTCCGGGTGCCGGGGATCGGGATCAGGTGATCGCCCCGGTTCAGCACCCAGGCCAGCGCCAGTTCCGCAACGGTGTGACCGCCTGCGCGGGCATGGACCTTGAATGCGTCGATGAGCGCCCTGTTGCGCGCATAGTTCTCGTCCGAAAACCGCGGGATCTCGAGCCGGAAGTCGCCCGGCACCATCGCGGCGGTGTCCGGGTAACTCTCCGAGAACACGCCCCGCGCAAGCGGCGAGAAGGGCACGAAGGCGATGCCCAGCTCGACGCAGGTCCGCAGCATCCCCAGTTCGGGCAACCGCGTCCAGAGCGAGTATTCGCTCTGCACCGCCCGGCAGGGATGGATCGCATGGGCCGTGCGTACCGTGCCGGGCGAAACCTCGGACAGCCCGTAGCCACCGATCTTCCCCTCGGCCTCCAGCTCGGCCATCAGCCCGACCACGTCCTCCAGCGGCACGCCGTGGTCGCGCCGGTGCACGTAGTAGAGATCGACCCGCTCGACGCCGAGACGAGACAGCGAACCTTCGAGCGCCTCGCGCAGATGCGCGGGATCGTTGTTGGCCCGCCGCCCGGGCTCGCGCGTGATGCCGCCCTTCGTCGCAAGCACGACCTGGGGTTTGCGCGACGCGAGCCACGTTGCCAGTACCTCTTCCGACCGCCCCATGCCGTAGACGTTCGCGGTGTCGAGAAAGGTGATGCCGTGCTCCAGCGCCGCATCGAGGCAGCGCAGGCTCGTCGCCTCGTCGGTTTCTCCGAAGGCGCCGGCAAAGCTCATGCACCCCAGCCCGATCGCCGATACCTCGGGACCGCCCGCCCCCAGCCTGCGTGTCTTCATTCTGCACCCTCCCGCTCGCGCTCCTTTCCTGCCCGATCGCGCCCCGCCCGTCAAATCCGCGACGGATGACCGAAGGCGCACGAGGATTCTTGCACCTTGCGCGAGGCTCCGCTAACGCTCGCGGAACGCGCAGCGAAAGGGCCTGCCTTGCAACCCATCCGCCTCATGGCCGGCTTCTTCACGGTCGGCATCTGGACCCTGCTCAGCCGCGTCCTCGGCTTCGTGCGCGACGTGATGATCGCGGGCTACCTCGGCTCCGGGGTCGTCGCCCAGGCGTTCCTCGTCGCCTTTGCCCTGCCCAACATGTTCCGCCGCTTCTTCGCCGAAGGCGCCTTCAACATGGCCTTCGTGCCGATGTTCTCCAAGCGGATCGAGGCCGGCGAGGGCGCCGAGGAGTTCGCGCAGGACGCCTTTGTCGGCATGACCTTCATCCTGACCGTCTTCACCGTGCTCGGGATCCTCGCCATGCCGCTTCTGGTGATAGTCATGGCCTCGGGGTTCGCAGGCGACGAACGCTTCGATCTCGCTGTCGAATACGGCCGCATTGCCTTTCCCTACATCCTCTTCATCTCGCTTGCGGCCCTGCTCTCGGGCGTGCTGAACGCCACCGGGCGCTTCATGGCCGCCGCCGCCGCCCCGGTCGTGCTCAACGTGATCTTCGTTCTCGCCATGCTGCTCAGCGCCGCCTTCGGACGCCCGTTGTCCGACGCGCTCGGCCTCGGCGTCGACGCCGCCCTCGGCCTGCGCGTTGGCGACACGCTGGCGCTTTCTGTGCCACTCGCCGGCGCCGCTCAGCTGGCGCTGGTCTGGTGGGCCGCGTCGCGCGCGGGCTTCCGCATGCGGCTGCGCAAGCGCCCGCGCCTCACGCCGGACCTCAAGCGCCTTGCGATCATCGCCGCCCCAGCGGCCCTCGCCGGTGGTGTCGTGCAGGTCAACCTGCTGGTCGGTCGCCAGGTGGCGAGCTTTTTCGACGGCGCCGTGGCCTGGCTCGCCTACGCCGACCGGCTCTACCAGTTGCCGCTGGGCGTGGTCGGCATCGCCGTCGGTGTCGTGCTGCTGCCGGATCTCTCGCGCCGCCTCAAGGCGCGCGACGACACCGGTGCGCGCAACGCGCTCAGCCGCGCCGCCGAGGTCTCGCTCGCCCTGACGATCCCGTCGGCCGTGGCGCTCGTTGTCATTCCCTTTCCGCTCGCCTCGGTGCTCTACGAGCGCGGTGCCACCGGGGCCGACGATGCCGCCGCCATCGCCATGGCGGTCGCGGTCTACGGGCTCGGCCTGCCCGCCTTCGTGATCCAGAAGATCCTGCAGCCGGTCTTCTTCGCCCGCGAGGACACTCGCCGCCCGTTCCACTACGCGCTTGTGGCGATGGTGGTGAACGCCGCCATCGCCATCGGCCTCGCCCCCGTGCTGGGCTGGATCGCCCCGGCGCTCGCCACGACGCTGGCCGGCTGGGCGATGGTCGCTCTTCTCGCCGTCGGAGCCCGGCGCTACGGCGATGTCGCGCGCTTCGACGCACGCTTTCACCGCAGGATCTGGCGCATCGTCGCAGCCTCCGCGATCATGGGCGCAGCACTCTGGCTCGGCAACCTGGCGCTCGGGCCGGCGCTCGGCATCGCCTGGTGGCGCGTCCTTGCCCTCGCCCTGTTGATCGTGATCGGCATCGTCACCTATTTCGGCGCCGGCCAGCTGATCGGCGCCTTCCGCCTCGCCGAGTTCCGCAGCGCCCTTCGCCGGGGCGCCTGACCTCTCGTCTCTCTGGTTCGGAAGTATCCCGGGGGAGGCGCGCGCCGCGCGCCGGGGGCAGAGCCCCCGATCCGCGACCGAACCGGGCGCGGGCAGGGTTTCTTGACGATACCCCGACGCTTGGATACTTCGGGCCGGACCCGCCTTCCAAGCCCCGAGCAGGAGCCAGACCATGACCACCCCCGCCTTCACGCCGCGTGTCTTTTCTGGCATCCAGCCATCCGGCGGGCTGACCTTGGGCAACTATCTCGGCGCGCTTCGGCGTTTCGTGCAGATGCAGGACGAAGACTACCAGACCGTCTATTGCATGGTCGACATGCACGCGATCACGGTCTGGCAGGACCCTGCCGACCTGCGCCGCAACACCCGCGAGCTGGCCGCGGGCTTTCTCGCCTCAGGCATCGACCCCGAGAAGTCGATCCTGATCAACCAGAGCCAGGTCCCGGAACACGCCCAGCTCGCGTGGATCTTCAACTGCGTGGCGCGTATGGGCTGGATGGGCCGGATGACCCAGTGGAAGGACAAGGCCGGCAAGAACGCCGAGGCTGCCTCGCTGGGGCTTTTCGCCTATCCTGCCCTTATGGCCGCCGACATCCTGATTTATCACGCCACGCACGTACCCGTCGGCGAGGACCAGAAACAGCATCTGGAATTGACCCGCGACATCGCGATGAAGTTCAATCATGACTACAAGGTGGACTTCTTTCCCGTGACCGAACCGGTGATCGAGGGTGCGGCGACACGCGTCATGTCGCTGCGCGATGGCTCCAAGAAGATGTCGAAGTCCGACCCCTCCGACGCCAGCCGGATCAACATGACCGACGACGCCGACACGATCGCGAAGAAGATCCGCAAGGCCAAGACGGACCCCGACGCGCTGCCGTCCGAGGCCGCCGGTCTCGACGGGCGGCCCGAGGCGCGAAACCTCGTGAATATCTACGCCGCGCTGAACGACCAGAGCGTCGAAGAGGCGCTGCGCGACGTTGGCGGCCGGCAGTTCGGAGAATTCAAGCCGATGCTTGCGGATCTCGCGGTGGCGAAACTCTCCCCGATCTCGACCGAGATGGCCCGGCTGATGCAGGAGCCGGAGGAGATCGACCGGATCCTCGCCCGCGGCGCCGCGCAGGCGCGCGAGATCACGGTGCCGATCTTGGAGCAAGCCTATGAAATCGTCGGGATGGTGCGCTGAGCCGGATCAGGCAGCGCGGCTTCGCCCCAAACGCTTGGCCGTGTGCGGGCTCGACCCGTTCGGCGGTTTGGACCGCGCGTCGCGGTCGGTCTCGGCATCCGGAACCGGGTCGACCCGCCGTGTGACGGGACGCGAATCTGGCCGGGAAAAGGCCGGACCGTCGGCTTCGTAGGCTTCGCGCCAAACGTGCTGTTGCAGCGTGTCGGCCCGACGAAGGCGGTCCCGCGCCCGGCCCAGCGCGATCTTGCCGCTGATCCAGTAGCCGATCCCGAAATAGAAAAGCCCGTTCGCTCCGGCGAGGAAACACATCACGGTCCATGGACCCGCCGCCGCTTCGGACAGGCCCGCGACGAAAAGGCCCAGTGCCCCGAGCATGGCCGCAATTCCGGTCACATGGATCGACGACCCGCGCGGCAACCCGAAAATCCGCCGTCGGACCCAGAATGGGTTTCGCTCGACATGCGGTGCCTGCAGACCGATGCCTGCAACGGCCCCGGCGATCCCGGACAGCACGATCATTACGCCCGACAGGGCTTCGAACCGAGCCACGGCGATCAGGATGCACGCTACGAGAAGCGCCGCGAAGGCGATCCACCACCGGTCGAAAAGCGCGCCGACATCACGTAACTGGTTGCGCGAACCCATGTCCAATTTCTCGCTCATCATCAGTCGCAACTCTTAACAATCCTGATCTAGCACGGCGCCGGACCACGGCTATCTTTCCCGGTCAATACGGCGAAATTTTGCTCGAATTGGTTGAAAACTGATGAATTCCGCGGCGCAAACGCTGCGGAACGTGCGCGCGAAGAACGTGGACCCATCGCTTGCTTCGGCGCGCGCGTGGACAATCGCGAGCCTCTGCGCCACCGTGCCGGGCAAAGGACGAAACACGGGTACGGACCATGGCAACTGGCTTTTTCAGCGACGAGCGCTGTTTCTGGCACGCGGGCGGCAACTACGCCTTTACCCTGCCCGTCGGTGGCGCGGTGCAGCCTCTCGCGGCCGGCGGGCTGCCGGAAAACCCCGAGACCAAGCGGCGCCTGAAGAACCTGCTCGAAGTGACCGGGCTGATCCGCGACCTCGACCAGCGCTCGGCGGACCCGGCCAGCCGCGCGGCCCTGCTGCGCGTTCATCCCGCAAACTACCTCGACACGTTCAAGGAAATGTCGGATGCCGGCGGCGGCGAACTCGGGCGCCGCACGCCCTTTGCCGCCGGGGGCTACGAGATCGCGGCGCTGTCCGCCGGACTCGCCTGCGCTGCGCTTGCGGCGGTCCTCGACGGCGAACTCGAGAACGCCTACGCCCTGTCGCGCCCGCCCGGGCACCATTGCCTGCCGGACTTCCCGAACGGGTTCTGCCTGCTTAACAACATCGCTATCGCCATCGAGGCGGCCCGCGCACGCGGGCAGGCGAGGCGCGTCGCGGTGATCGACTGGGACGTGCACCACGGCAACGGCACCGAGGCGATCTACTATGACCGCGACGACGTACTCACGATTTCGCTGCACCAGCCGCGCAACTACCCGCTCGACACCGGCGATGCCGAAGACCGCGGCACCGGATCCGGCAGGGGCTTCAACGTCAACGTCCCGCTCCCCGCCGGCAGCGGACATGCCGCCTATCTGGAGGCCTTCGACCGGATCGTGCTTCCGCAGGTGCACGCGTTTCGCCCCGACGTGATCATCGTCGCCTGCGGCTTCGATGCCTCCGCGGTCGATCCGCTGGGTCGCATGCTCGCCACGGCCGACACCTTCCGGCAGATGACCCTGCGCGCGAAAGAGGCGTCGCAGACGCTCTGCGACGGCAGGCTCGTGCTCGTGCACGAGGGCGGCTATTCCGAGGTCTACGTGCCGTTCTGCGGCCATGCCACCATCGAGGCGCTGTCGGGCTCGAAGACCACCGTGGCCGATCCGTTGGGCGAGACGCTGGCCCAGCGCCAGCCGGGACCGCGCTTCGACGCGTTCGTGGCAGCCGAGATCGACGCGCTTGCAGCCCTGCTCGATGCGTGAGGGCGGACGGGCACGGACGATTCGCGCTTGAAAATCCATGCCGCGCGGCTGACATGTCACGCATGACCGACCAGACCCCGACCCCCGCCGCCCTCGATTTCCTTCTGACCCGCCGATCCCGGCCCGCCAAAACGCTGGTGGCGCCGGTGCCGGACGACGCCGAGTTGCGGCGTCTGCTGACCGCCGCGGCGCGCTGCCCGGACCACGGCAAGCTTGAACCCTGGCGCTTTGTGGTCATCCGCAAGGCCGCGATGGGCCGCCTGGCCGACATGGCCGAAGCGCGCGGCAAGGCCCTAGGGTTGGACGCCGAACAGATCGGCAAGGGCCGGAGCCAGTTCGACCAGGGCCATCTCGCCGTCGCGGTGATCGAGGTGCAAAAGCCCTCCGAGAAGGTGCCGGCGCTAGAGCAGACCTATTCGGCCGGTGCGGTCTGCCTGTCGCTGCTGAACGCCGCACTGGCCGCCGGCTGGGGCGCGAACTGGCTGTCGGGCTGGCCGAGCCATGACCGCGAGTGGATGCGCGAGGCGCTGGGGCTCGAAGACCATGAGCGCGTCGCGGGCTTCGTGCATATCGCGACCGCGGGCAGCGTCCCGCCCGACCGGCCGCGCCCGGACATCGCCGCGATCACCACCTGGGTCGAGGCATGATCGCAAAGGCAATCCTCACCGCGCTCGGACAGATTGGCGATCCGCGCTTCCGCCGTGTACTGCTGACCGGCGTCGGCCTGACCCTGCTTCTGCTCATCGCCGCCACGGCAGGGTTCGCATGGCTGTTCGGCTATCTTGTCGGCAACGACGTCTGGCTGCCCTACTTCGGCGAGGTGCAGTGGGTCGACAACGTCGTCAGCTGGGGTTCGGTGCTGCTGATGATGGTGCTGTCGGTCTTTCTGATGGTGCCCGTCGCCTCGGCCATCACCTCGATGTTCCTAGACACGGTCGCTGATGCCGTCGAGGAAAAGCACTATCCCGCGCTGCCGCCGGCAAATGACGTGCCGTTCGGCGACGCGGTGCGCGACACGGTGAACTTTCTCGGTGTTCTGATCGCGGCCAACCTCTTCGCCCTCGTGCTCTATCTGATCTTCGCGCCGTTCGCTCCGCTGATCTTCTGGGGCCTCAACGGTTTCCTTCTGGGACGGGAATATTTCACCCTCGCCGCGATCCGCCGAGTCGGACGCGCGGAGGCCAAGGTTCTGCGGCGTCGCTATCTCGTGACGATCTGGGCGGCGGGTGTGCTGATGGCGATGCCGCTGTCGATCCCGCTCCTGAACCTCGTCGTGCCGATCATCGGGGCCGCGACCTTCACCCACCTGTTCCATCTGCTGACGGAACAGGCGTCATCCGGTCCCACCAGTCGAGATCGCGCACGGTAATCGTGCCCGATAGGATGACGGCCGCGCAGATCGCCCAGATCACTGCCGCGACGCCAGTGGTGATCCAGGCCTTTTTCTTCAGGTTGTGAACTTCCGGCGCCCCGGCATGGGTGCCGGGCACGATCTTTCCGACGTCGCCTTGCGTCTTCACGCGGATCGGCAGAGCGACGAGAAAGGTCATGAACCAGATCACGGCGTAAAGAACGAGGCCCGAGACGATACCCATGGCGCGCGCCTCAGACCTGTTCCAGCTCGACAAGGCAGCCGTTGAAATCCTTCGGATGCAGGAACAGCACCGGCTTGCCATGTGCCCCGATCTTCGGCTCGCCCGAGCCGAGGACCCGCGCCCCGGTCGATTTCAGGTGGTCGCGCGCAGCGATGATGTCCTCGACCTCGTAGCAGACGTGATGGATGCCGCCCGCGGGGTTCTTGGCGAGAAATCCGGCGATCGGGCTGTCCGCGCCGAGCGGGTAGAGCAGCTCGATCTTGGTATTCGGCAGCTCGATGAAGACCACCGTGACGCCGTGATCGGGTTCATCCTGCGGCGCGCCGACATTGGCCCCGAGGGCGGACCGGTATTGCTCGGCCGCTGCCTCGAGATCGGGGACGGCGATGGCGACGTGGTTCAGGCGGCCGATCATGGCGCAACTCCGTGGTTTGATCCTGCCTTGGGTTTATGCGCGCGCTAGGAGCGGTGCAAGCGACGCACCGCCGCAGGCGCCCTGGACCCCTCCGCGCGCCGATTAACGGGCTATTAGCCTTCGCAGGTCCATCCTGCCCGGCAGTTGCGAGTCACCCAGGAGGGGACGATGGACAAGACCGACCCGTTCACGATAGCCACGCTACCCGCGCCCACCGCGAACCGTCCGCTGCTGGGGCTGACCGTCCTCGCGGTCGAAGACAGCCGTTACGCCTGTGAGGCGATCCGGCTGCTGTGCCTGCGCAGCGGGGCGCGCATCCGGCGTGCGGATTGCATCCGGTCGGCCCGGCGGCATCTGCAAGTCTACCGTCCTTCGGTGGTCATCGTCGATCTCGGCCTGCCGGACGGCGATGGCGCAGACCTGATCCGCGAACTCGGCCGATCCGAGCCTCGTGTCGCGGTCATCCTCGGAACCTCCGGCGATCCGGACGCCGAGGCCGTGGCGATGGAGGCCGGCGCGGACGGCTTCCTGCCCAAGCCGATTCAGTCGCTGGTCGCATTCCAGCAGGCGCTGCTGGAAAGGCTGCCGGCCGAGCGTCAGCCCACCGGCCCGCGACCGGTCGACGACGAGATCATCCTGCCCGACCGGATGGCGTTTCACGACGATATGGCGCATGTCGCCGACGTGCTCGAAGATCCTCCCGACGACGGTGCTCTGGACTATGTCGCGCAGTTCCTGAGCGGCCTCGCCCGGTCCGCTCGCGACCCGAGCCTCGAGACCGCTGCGCGCGCGCTCGCGGACAAGCGTGCGAAAGGCGAACGCGGCATCCCGGAACAGGCGGCTCTGGCCGGGCTGATCCAGCAGCGGCTGACCCAGAAAATGGCGATCTGAACCGGGCGCGCGATCAGAGCGTCGGATCGCTCGACACGCGCAGGGGCGCGGTGAGCGTGGCTAGGCTGACGCGCTGACGTCCATCGCCATCGAAGTTCTCCGGCGCCAGCCAGGTCTCGAAAGCCTGTCGGAGAGCCGGCCAGTCCTCGCAGGTGATCGCGAACCAGGCCGTGTCGCGGTTGCGCGCCTTGACGACCATGTGGTTGCGGAACACGCCCTCGTAGCTGAACCCCAGACGCTGCGCGGCCCTGCGCGACGCGGCGTTGAGCGCGTTGCACTTCCATTCATAGCGTCGGTAGCCCGCATCGAAGGCCCAGCGCATCATCAACAGCATCGCCTCGGTGGCCGCCCGGGTGCGCTGCAGCGCCGGGCTCAGGTTGATGTGGCCGACCTCGATCGACCCTGCGGGCGGGTCGATGCGCAGGTAGCTCGCGACGCCTTCCGGCAGGCCGGTCTCGAGGTTCCGGATGCAGTAGAAACGCAAGGCCGGATTGCCCGTGATCTCGCGCACCCAACCGGCATAATCCGCTTCGGTCATGAACGGGCCGTATGGCAGGTAATCCCAGACCCGGTCGTGGCCGTCGAAGGCGCGGAAGAGGTCGGGCGAATGCCGCTTTGCGTCGAGCGGCTCGAGCCGGGCGAACTGTCCTGCAAGGATCACACCTTCCGGCGCGGGCGGCGGTGTCCAGTCGGCAACGGGCGTGCCGAGCGGCGGTGCGGAAGATGCGGGTCGTGTCATGGCGCGAGACTACGGTGCGCAATCCGCCGCGCCAAGAGACCGCGCGCAAGGGTCAGCGCAGCAGGCCGACATTGATGCCCATCTCGACCCCCGGGAACACCGCCCTCTCGAGCGTCGCGCGATCAAGCCCCGTCACCCCGCGCATCACCCAGGCCGCGTGCGCGCGCACGTCCGAGGTCGGCATCAGGTCGCGGCGCTGGTAGAGATCCGCCTCGGCAAGCCCCGGCCATTGGCCGTAGACACGTCCGCCCCGGATCGCGCCGCCCGCCATCACCATCAACCCGCCGGTGCCGTGATCGGTCCCGCCCGATCCGTTTTCGCGCACCGTGCGCCCGAATTCGGTCATGGCGAGAACCGCCGTCTTGCCCCAGACCGGGGGGCCGAGGGTGTCACGCAGGGTCAGCACGGCGTCCGATAGCCGCCCGAGGGCCGCGTTGATCGACCGCTCCTGCTTGTTGTGCGTGTCCCAGCCGTTGAGCGAGAAGGCCGCGACACGGCCATCGCCGCGCAGGCGGTGCCCGACGAACTCGGCGACGCGGCGGTGCGCGCCCTTGGTGCGATCGCCGCCCTTGGGCATTCCGGCGGTCTGCGACAGCGCATCGGCCTGCGCGAGGGCGGCGTGCATCACCGGGTCCGATTCGGTGACGAGGCTCATCAGCCGCATCGCCTGCGGGCTCAGTTGCAGCTCGGACTCGGGTGTCCAGTTCGACACCGGCGCCGCCCCCTTGAGCAGGCGCATGTCATTCTGGCCCACCGCATAGGCGGTCTCCGCCTCGACCCCGGGCACCACCTGCAGCATGCGGTTGAGCCAGCCGTCGCGAACGCCGCCGGCCAACTCGGCGGTGCCCGCCTCGAGAATGTCCTGCCCGTCGAAATGGCTGCGCTTGTCGCGATAGGGCGTCGAGACGGCGTTGACGAAGCTAAGCTCGCCCGCCTGCCAGAGCGGCAGAAGCGGCTCGAGAGCAGGGTGCAGCGCATAGAACCCGTCGAGGTCGGTGGCGCGCGCGCGCGAATCTGCGCCGAGCGTCGGGCGCAGCTTGCGAAACCGCGAATCTCCCTGGGGCTGCAAGACGTCGAGCCCGTCCATCGCACCGCGCAGGATGATGACCACGAGCCGCGCGTCCCACGGCGCGGCGGCGACGCTCACCGGGGTCAGCAGCGGGCTGGCGGCAAGCGAACAGCCGATCAGGCCGGTGCGGGCGATGAAGGCGCGGCGGGACAGGGTGCGGGTCATGGCGGCGCTCCTCAACGACGCTGGAAATGCGGGCAGCACAACACCAGGCCGATCGCCTCGGACTGGCTTTCGGCGGCACTGGCGGCAAAGACGACCTCGGGCGGCGCGTGGCGTCCCAGGGCCTGAACCACGAAGCGGCGCGGGTCGGGCATGACATCCATCAGCTTGCGCGGCACCGCCATCGCCCATTCGACCCGCGCGGCAAGGCCCTGCGGGGTCAGCCATTCGTTATCCTCTTCCGTCCAGCCGTCGGGCTCGATCACGGTTTCCCAGGGCTGGCCCATGCGACCGAGGCTGCGCAGGAACCAGCCGCGCATCTGCGCATCGAGCAGCCCCGAAATCGCCTCGGGCGGCAAGGCAAGCGCCCGCAGCGCCGAGCTGATGAAATCGAGCGGGAACTTCACATTCACGAACGGTTGCGCCCAGGCGGCCGGATGCTCCAGCAGCGCGGCATAGACCGACATGAGATCGCCGTCGGTGTCCCTGAACCGTGCGGCGGCATGATCGACCAGCGCAGGGTCCGGCGCGTCCGAGACGAAATGCACGGCAAGTTGGCGCGCGACATGGACCGCCGTGGCCGGGTGCCTTGCGAGATCCTCGAGCACACGGCGCACGGCTTCGAGATCCTTGACGTCCGGGTAGGTGACGCCCAGCACGGTTTCCTCGCCCGGCTCGACCAGTCGCGGACGGAACCTGAATCCGGACTGCGCGCGGTAGGACAGCCCGGTGAAAAGTTCGGCAAGCTGGCGCACGTCGGCCTGCCCATAGGGACCATCGACGCCAAGCGTATGCAGTTCGAGCACCTCGCGTGCGAGGTTCTCGTTCAGCCCCCGCGCGACCTCGGAGTCGCGGGCGAACCGGCTGTTCGGCCCGACCGAGCGGGTCTGGTCGAGATACTGCAGCATCACCGGGTGGGTCACGGCGGCGATCAGCAGGTCGGCGAAGCGCCCCGTGACGTTCGGCCGGATTGCGTCCTCGACAAAGGTTGCGCTGCCATAGCGCATGCCGCCGATCTTGCCGCGCGCGGTGAAATGGTCGGACCAAAAAAACACCAGCCGTTCACGAAGGCCGCTGTCGGTATGGATGCGCCGCAGCATGGTCTGCCCGAACCAACGCAGCTGGTCACCGCGCATCTGCCCCAGCATCTCGGCACGCTGCGCCTCGAGCCGGCTGCGCTTGCGACCGGGATCGAGCGCCCGGGCCGACTTCTGCAATTCGATGGTGTGCAGCACGCGCTTGCGGAAGGGTTCGAACCCGTCGATGGGATAGCGTTCGGCCATCCGGTCCGGAAGCGACAGACCCGCCAGCATCGCCTCGGGCGATACCGCCGGCGCGAACAGCGGCGACAGGCCAAGGCCGAACCGCATCTCTGCGAATTCGGGATCGTATCGGGCCATGCGTGTCTCCGGCTGAAGCGTCGGTGCAGAGATAGCAAAGGCCGGGGCGCATTGCATCGCCCCGACCCATCAAATTTCGCGGCGCGGCGCGACCCCGCCTATTCGCGCGGCAGCACCCGCAGGCCAAGCTCCATGAGTTGTTCGCTCGTCGGCTCGGAAGGCGCGGCCATCATCAGGTCCTCGGCGCGCTGGTTCATCGGGAAGAGGATGACCTCGCGGATGTTCTGCTCGTCCGCCAGCAGCATGACGATGCGGTCAATGCCCGCGGCGCAGCCGCCGTGCGGGGGCGCGCCGTACTGGAAGGCATTGACCATCCCGCCGAAGCGCTTGCGCACCTCGTCGGCGCCGTAGCCCGCGATCTCGAAGGCCTTGAACATGATCTCGGGCTTGTGGTTTCGGATCGCGCCCGAGACAAGTTCATAACCGTTGCAGGCAAGGTCGTACTGGTAGCCCAGCACCTCGAGCGGGTCACCCTCGAGCGCCTCGAGCCCGCCTTGCGGCATCGAGAACGGGTTGTGCTCGAAGTCGACCTTTCCGGTCTCGGCATCCTTCTCGTAGATCGGGAAATCGACGATCCAGGCGAAGGCAAAGCGATTTTCATCGGTCAGGCCCAGCTCTTCGCCGATCACCGTGCGCGCACGCCCCGCCACGGCCTCGAAGCTCTTGGGCTTGCCGCCGAGGAAGAAGGCGGCGTCGCCGACACCCAGTCCCAGCTGCTGTCGGATCGCCTCGGTGCGTTCGGGGCCGATGTTCTTGGCGAGCGGTCCCGCCGCTTCCATGCCCTCGGCGCCGTCGCGCCAGAAGATGTAGCCCATGCCCGGCAGACCTTCCTTCTGGGCGTAGGCGTTCATCCGGTCGCAGAACTTGCGCGAGCCGCCGCCGGGGGCCGGGATCGCGCGGATCTCGGTGCCGTCCTGTTCCAGCAGCTTGGCGAAAATGGCGAAACCAGAACCCGCGAAATGCTTGCTTACGACCTGCATCTTGATCGGGTTGCGCAGGTCGGGCTTGTCGGTGCCGTACCAGAGCGCCGCGTCGCGGTAGGAGATCTGCGGCCAGACCTTGTCGACGGGCCGATCGCCGCCGAACTCCTCGAAGATGCCCGTCAGAACCGGCTGGATCGCGTCGAACACGTCCTGCTGGGAGACAAAGCTCATCTCCATGTCGAGCTGGTAGAAATCGGTGGGCGAACGGTCGGCGCGCGGATCCTCGTCGCGGAAGCAAGGCGCGATCTGGAAATACTTGTCGAAGCCCGAGACCATCAGCAGCTGCTTGAACTGCTGCGGGGCCTGCGGCAGGGCGTAGAACTTGCCGGGATGCAGGCGCGAGGGCACGAGAAAGTCGCGCGCGCCCTCGGGGCTCGACGCGGTTATGATCGGCGTCTGGAACTCGCGGAACCCGCCGTCCCACATCCGCCGGCGGAGCGACGCGACGACGTCCGAGCGCAGTTTCATGTTGTCCTGCATCTTATCGCGGCGCAGGTCGAGGTAGCGATAACGCAGGCGCGTCTCCTCTGGGTATTCCTGGTCGCCGAAAACCTGCAGCGGCAGTTCCTTCGCGGCACCCAGAACCTCGATGTCGCGCACGAAGACCTCGACCTCGCCGGTCGGGATCTTGGGATTTACCAGCTCCGGGTCCCGCGCCTTCACGGTGCCGTCGATGCGGATGCACCATTCCGCGCGGACCTTCTCGACCTCGGAGAACACCGGGCTATCGGGATCGCAGAGCACCTGCGTCACCCCGTAGTGATCGCGCAGGTCAATGAACAGGATGCCGCCGTGGTCGCGCACCCGATGCACCCATCCCGACAGGCGGACGGTTTCGCCGACATCGGCGGCGGTCAGTTCGGCGCAGGTGTGGCTGCGGTAGGCGTGCATTGGATTGATCCCTCGTGCTGGGCGGAAGTCGCGGCGCAGATACACCGCCCGAGGCACGGGAAGTCAAGGCAAAGCGGGATCGTGACGGCGCGTTTGTCCCGATATCAGCGCGCGCGGCGTTCGTCCCACCAGCGCCGCAGGCGGCCCCGGCGTTCATCCATCCGGTCACCGGCGGCTTCCCAGCTGTCCTGCCAATCCTCCAGCGTCGGGTCGATGCGGTTCTGGCGGAACCGGCGCCAGCGCGCCCAGATCGCCCAGACGATCGCGAAGAAGACCGTCAGAACCAGGATGTTGACCCAGGGAATGCCCTTCGACGCATCGGGTCCATCGACGGGACGGATCGAGACCGCGTTCGGGAAGATCGAAAAGAACTCGTTGCGCCAGCCGTAGTGTTTGAGCGCCACGTAGCGCGGGTTGGCCGAGGTCGAGCGCACGTCGGCCGCCTCGGCCTGCAGGTTCGAAGTGTCGAACTTGAAGTAGGGCGGCCAGCCCCAGCCGGTGTCTTCGTTGCGGTAGACCATCACGTCGCCACCGGCCAGCCGTGTCTGGATGAAGAACACATCGCGGCTGGTGGCGCCCGACGCCGATCCGACATCACCGCTTCCCCAGAACAGCGAGTTCTCGCCGAAATCGATGCGCCTTTCGTAGGTATCGGTGACGCGGACGATATCGACGTGCGGCAGGGTGTAATGGAAGAAGGCGCCGATCAGCGCCCAGAACATCAAGATGAGTGTCCATTTCACGTAAACCATGTCGCATCCCTACTGGAAGTTGGTCAGGTAGATGATCGTTGCCACCACGATGACAGGTATGATGTAGACGCCAAGGATCAACTTGCGTCGTAGCGATCCCTCGTATGCGGCAAGCCCGCGGTCGACGAAATCCTCGCGCGTTCCGGGGCCGCGGTTTTCTTCCCATTCGGCCTCGAGCTTGCTGCGACGCACGGCCCGGGAATAGAGCGACAGGCTGATGTAGACGATCGTCAGGACGACGAAGCCGATGATCAGAAGTCGCGCGAAAGCCGCCATGTGTCACCCTTTCCTGCGCCGGACCGTCCCGCCGAGCGACCCGCCCGGCGCCGCGGCCCGCACTGGCAAGAGCGTTTCTACACCCGGTGCGAGGCCGGCGCCACGCCCGAGGCGCCGGCACCGTTCATGAAACCGTTTGCCGAAACAGCGAAAACCGGGACATATGGCCCGGCCCGGTCCGAAGATACAAGGAAACGCGACATGACCGTTCTGCACCTGCCCGTCGACCCTTCGGTCGAACCCGAGCATGACAAGCCCGCCGCCGACAAGGTAATCTCGGGCGATCCGTCCTTCACGACATGGAACCTCGAGGAACACGACGGGCTGTTCTGCGGGATCTGGCAGGCGACACCGGGCAAGTGGCGCGTGTCCTATGACGAATGGGAGTATTTCAGCGTCCTCGAAGGCCATTCGGTGCTGACGCCCGAAGACGGCGCGCCGGTGACGCTCAAGGCCGGGGCGCGGATGATCCTGCGCCCCGGGTTCAAGGGGACCTGGGAGGTGGTCGAGACCACGACCAAGGACTACGTCATCCGAATCTGACCCGGGTCAACCCACGACGTTGAATTCCGGCCCGTAGGGATAGCCGGTGATGTTCTCGTTGCCGTCCTCTGTGATCACGAGGATGTCGTGCTCGCGGTAGCCGCCCGCGCCGGGCTGACCCTGCGGGATGGTCAGCATCGGCTCCATCGAGATCACCATGCCGGGTTCCAGCACCGTGTCGATATCCTCGCGCAATTCCAGCCCGGCCTCGCGCCCGTAGTAGTGGCTGAGCACACCGAACGAATGGCCATAGCCGAATGTGCGGTACTGCAGCAGATCGAGGTCTTCGAGAAAGACGTTGATCTTGCCGGTGATCTCGGCGCAATTCGCGCCCGGTTGCAGCAGGCTCATGCCGTATTCGTGCGCCGCGACGTTGGCGGCCCAGATCTTCAGGCTGGCATCGTCCACGGTCTCGACGAACATCGTGCGTTCGAGCGCCGTGTAATAGCCCGAGATCATCGGGAAGCAGTTCAGCGACAGGATGTCGCCGCGCTCCAGCACCCGGCCCGTCACCGGGTTGTGCGCGCCGTCGGTGTTGAGCCCGGACTGGAACCAGACCCAGGTGTCGCGGTATTCGGCGTCCGGAAAGCGCTGCGCGATCTCCATCTCCATCGCATCGCGCCCGGCCACCGCCACGTCGATTTCTCGCAGCCCCGCGCGTACCGCATCGCGAATGGCATAGCCTCCGGCGTCGGCCACTTGCGCGCCCTGCCGGATCAGGGCGATCTCGGCGTCGGACTTGTGCATGCGCTGGCGCATCGTGGTCTCGGCGAGATCGAGCGTGGCCGCGGGTTTCAGGAAATCCTCGAGCTTGTCGCGCTGGACCAGCGTCAGGTGATCACCCTCGTACCCGACCACGGTGCCCGTCCCGGTCACCGAGACCACGGCGCGCCAGAAGTTGTCGCGCTGCCAGTCGGTGTAGGTGATGTTGTCGGCAAAGCTGCGCCGCCACGGCTGACCGGCGTCGATCCCCGCGGAGATGGTGACACAGTCGGTTTCGGTCACGACCAGCCCGTAGGGCCGCCCGAAGGCGCAGTATAGAAAGCCCGAGTAGTAGGCGATGTTGTGCATCGAGGTGAAGACGGCGGCGGCGACGCCCGACGCCTCCATCCGGTCGCGCAGCTCGGCCAGGCGCGCCGCGTATTCCTCGGCGGCAAACGGCAGGGGCGATTTCTCGCCGTTGTGAAAGCGGTAGAATTCGGGACGTTCGGTCATCAGACCCTCCCTTGCAGAAAGGTCCCGGCGTTCAGGACGGACAAAGCCCACGGACAAGCCGATGTGACGGGCGACGCCATCGCCCGAAGCCGGAGTCAGCCATCGCCGATTCCCGCGCCCCGATCAAGCGCGATCAGACCCCGCAGATGAAGCGGACCACCTCGCTGTCGCGATCCCGAAGCGGCTCGATCACGTCGAAATGGTGCCGGCCCTCGTCGATGACATGCCGCGCACCCCAGGTCCGCGCCAGGATCTCGGCCTGATCGAGAAACGCCGGGCGTTCGTCGGCGCCGACCCAGACCGCGATCTGCGCGCCGCGTGGCACCGCCATGTTGACCGGGCTCTCGGCGCCGGCCTCCTCGGTATCGAGGCGCAGGATCTCGTTCATCGAAGTCTGCATCAGCGGCCCGAGGTCGGCCAGCGGCGAGATCGGTGCCACCCGCTCGATCCGGCCGCGCACCGTCTCCGGCAGCACGAGCGGGTCGAGCATCCGCGACACCAGATGCCCGCCTGCCGAATGCCCGGCGAGCACCAGCGGACCCTGTACGCGCTCGGCGATCGCCGTCACCGCGGCCGCGATCTGCTGCGTGATGTCGGAAATCCGCACCTCGGGGCACAGATCGTAGCCCGGCATGACCACCGCCCAGCCGCGCGCCAGCGCGCCTTCGGCCAGATGCGACCAGTCGCTGCGGTCGAAAGCCTTCCAGTATCCGCCATGCACGAAGATCAGCGTGCCCTTGGCGACCCCGTCGGGATGGAAGAAATCGTAGACCTGGCGGTCGCTCTCGCCGTAACGCACCCCGGTCTCGGCGCGCGGGCCCAGTGCCTCGCGGAAGGACGCCGCCGCCGCCTGCCAGCGCGGTGGAAACTCCTCCGCACGGGGTATATACGCTGCATTGGCATACGCGTCATCCAAGGTCATCCGGGCCGTCTCCTTTTCACCAGCATTCTGGAACTGGACAAACATACCCGGACTTGATCTGGGTGCCACAACAATTCAGCGGAGGATTCCCATGCTCGACGCATCGACCGATCTCAAAAGCCTTCTGAAGGACCCCAGCCTTCTCGAAACCCGCGCCTATGTCGGCGGCGCGTGGGTCGAGGGCGAGAAAGGCACATTCGATGTCACCAATCCGGCGCGTGGCGACGTGATCGCCCAGGTCGCCGACCTGTCGCGCGCCCAGGTGGCGGGCGCGATCGCGCAGGCCGAAAAGGCGCAAAAGGAGTGGGCCGCCTGGACGGGCAAGGAACGCGCGGCGGTGCTGCGCAAGTGGTTCGACCTGATGACTGAGAACGCCGACGATCTCGCGACGATCCTGACCGCCGAGCAGGGCAAGCCCCATGCCGAGGCCAAGGGCGAGATCACCTATGGTGCGTCCTTCATCGAGTTCATGGGCGAGCAGGCCAAGCGTGTCTACGGCGAGACGGTGCCCGGCCACCAGCGCGACAAGCGGATCATGGTTCTCAAGCAGCCGATTGGCGTCGCCGCGTCGATCACGCCGTGGAACTTCCCCAACGCGATGATCACCCGCAAGGCCGCTCCCGCACTGGCGGTGGGCTGTTCCTTCGTGGCGCGCCCGGCCAAGGAGACCCCGCTTTCGGCCATCGTGCTCGGCGTCCTGGCCGAACGCGCCGGTATCCCGGCGGGCGTCTTCAACGTGGTGCCGTCCTCGTCCTCGTCCGAGATCGGCAAGGAATTCTGCGAGAACCCGGCCGTGCGCAAGCTGACCTTCACCGGCTCGACCGAGGTGGGCCGCATCCTGCTGAAACAGGCCGCCGACCAGGTCATGAAATGCTCGATGGAGCTCGGCGGCAATGCACCCTTCATCGTGTTCGACGACGCCGACCTCGATGCCGCTGTCGAGGGCGCGATGATGTGCAAATTCCGCAACAACGGCCAGACCTGCGTCTGCGCGAACCGCATCTACGTGCAGTCGGGTGTCTATGACGCCTTCGCCGAGAAGCTGAAGGTGGCCGTCGAGAAGCTGAAGGTCGGCGACGGCCTCGAGGACGGCGTGACCACCGGCCCGCTGATCAATGCGGACGCGGTCGAGAAGGTCGAAGAGCACATCAAGGACGTGACCGACAACGGCGGCAAGGTGCTGACCGGCGGTGGCAAGCACGAAAAGGGCGGCACCTTCTTCCAGCCGACCATCGTGACCGGCGTGACGCAGGACATGAAGGTGGCGACCGAAGAAACCTTCGGCCCGCTCGCGCCGCTCTTCAAGTTCGACAACGAGGACGACGTGATCGCCATGGCCAACGACACGATCTTCGGCCTCGCCTCCTATTTCTACGCCAAGGATCTCAGCCGCGTCTGGAAGGTCGCCGAGGCGCTGGAATACGGCATCGTCGGCGTGAACACCGGCATCATCTCGACCGAGCTCGGGCCCTTTGGCGGCGTCAAGCAGTCGGGCCTCGGCCGCGAAGGCTCGCACCACGGGATCGAGGACTATCTCGAGATGAAATACATCTGTATGTCGGTCTGATCTTTCACAGTTCCGACATAAGACGTTTACCGTAGCGTTACAGAACCGGGTCACTCCGCCGGAAGATTTTCCAGATGGAGTGACCCATGCCCCTGCGCCGCCTGACCCTGACCTCCGCGCTGGCCCTGATGGCCGTGCCCGCCGCCGCGGAGATGAACTTCAACCGCATCGCCTCGTTCCCGGTCGCGCAGAACATGGGCGAAGGCGCGGACACGTCCCGAGAGACCTCCCCCGAGATCATCGACGTCACCGCCGACGGCATGACGCTGGTCTACACCGACAGCCCCTTGGGCGTTCTGGGGCGCATCGACATCACCGATCCGGCGAATCCGAAGCCGCTGGGCAATGTATCTCTCGGCGGTGAGCCGACGGCGGTCGCGGTGATCGAGAGCACCGCCTTCGTCGGGATCAACACATCCGAAAGCTACACCGCGCCGTCCGGCGGTCTGCATGCCTTCGACGTGGCCAGCGGCGAGGAACTGGGCGCCTGCGACCTCGGCGGGCAGCCAGACAGCGTTGCCAAGGCGCCCGATGCCAGCTTCATCGCCGTGGCCATCGAGAACGAGCGGAACGAGGATCTGAACGACGGCGTGATCCCGCAACTGCCCGCCGGCGGCGTGGCGCTGATCCCGTTGCAGGACGGCGCGCTCGATTGCGACGGGATGATCAAGGCGGACATCACCGGCTTGGCCGAGATCGCCCCCGGGGATCCGGAACCCGAATTCGTCGACATCAATGCAAACGGCGAGACGGTCGTGACCTTGCAGGAGAACAACCACATCGTCGTGCTGGACCGCGACGGCGTCGTGGTCTCGCATTTCTCCGCCGGTGCCGTGGATCTCGACGGCATCGACGCCACGGACGAACGCGGCGCGCTGGTCTTCGACGAAAGCCAGCAAGGCCGCAAGCGCGAGCCCGACGCGGTGAAATGGATCGACGGCGATCATTTCGCCACCGCCAACGAAGGCGACTACGAAGGCGGCAGCCGCGGCTGGACGATCTTCGCCAGGGACGGGTCCGTGGTCTACGACAGCGGTACCAGCTTCGAACAGGCGATCGTGAAGATCGGCCACTACCCCGACAAGCGCTCGGACGCCAAGGGGGTCGAGCCCGAGTCGGTGACCGCGGCCACCTTCGGCGGCACCCCGATGATCTTCGTCGGTGCCGAGCGCGCCTCGGTGGTCGGTGTCTACGATGCAACCGATCCGGCCAACCCCGTTCTGAAACAGCTTCTGCCCTCGGGCGTCGGGCCGGAGGGTTACGTCACCATCCCGGAGCGCAACCTGCTGGTTTCGGCCAACGAGGCCGATCTGGTCGAGGACGGTGGCGCGCGCGCGCATGTGATGATCTACGAATACGCCGAGGCACCGGCCGCCTACCCGCACCTCACGAGCGAGGGCATGGCGGACCTAACCGGTTGGGGGGCGCTCTCGGGTCTCTTCGCCGTCTCACCCGGAGAGATCTACGCGATCAGCGACAGCTTCTACGGCTACCAGCCGCGGATCTTCCGCATCGACGCGACCTCGACCCCGGCGCGGATCACCGCCGCCATCGACATCACCCGCGCCGGCATGCCGGCCCAGAAGATCGACCTCGAGGGCATCACCGGCGACGGCGCGGGAGGCTTCTGGCTGGCCAGCGAAGGCCGGACCGACCGATTGATCCCGCACGCGCTTCTGCATGTGAACGCCGAGGGTGAAATCGAGGAAGAGGTCGGGCTGCCCGAGGAACTGATGGCCGTCGAGAAGCGGTTCGGCTTCGAGGGCATCGCGATGGTGGACGGCACGCTCTGGATGGCGGTCCAGCGCGAGTGGCGCGACGATCCCGCGGGCCACGTCAAGCTGGTCGCCTACACCCCCGAAACCGGAGAATGGGGTGCGGTGCGCTATCCGCTCGACGCGCCCGGTGCCGGATGGGTCGGCCTGTCCGAGATCACGCATCATGGCGATCACCTCTACATCGTCGAACGCGACAATCAGCATGGCGCAGCGGCGAAGACCAAAAAGATCTACCGGGTTGCCCTGACCGACATGACGCCTGCGGCGTTGGGTGGGGACCTGCCGGTGGTCGCCAAGGAAGAGGTGCGCGACCTGCTCGAAGATCTGACATCGACCGGGGGCTTCGTTCTCGACAAGGTCGAAGGGTTCGGCATCACGCCCGAGGGCGAGGGCTTTGTCGTCACCGACAACGACGGCGTCGACGACCACTCCGGCGAGACGATGTTCTTCCCGATCGGCAAGCTTTAAGCCGGAAAATCACCTCCCGCAAAAAAGGCCCGGCGATTGCCGGGCCTTTCCTTTTGTGCAGAGAGTGGCGCGATCAGTTGACGGTGGAGGCGTCGACCACGTCCTTCTCGATCTGCTTGGTCGAGCTGATCTCGATCTGGCGCGGCTTGAGGGCCTCGGGCACCTCACGGACCAGGTCGATGTTCAGCATGCCATCGACATGGGTGGCGCCGGTGACCTGCACGTGGTCGGCCAGCTGGAAGCGGCGCTCGAAGGCGCGCGTCGCGATGCCGCGGTGCAGGTAGGTGCGCTCGCCATCGTCCTCGGCCTTGCGGGCAGAGACGATCAGGGCGTGCTCACGCACTTCGACCGACAGGTCGGCATCGGAAAAGCCGGCCACGGCGATCGAGATGCGATAGGCGTCATCACCCAGCTTCTCGATGTTGTAGGGAGGGTAGGACGGTTGTGCTGCCTCGGTCGACAGGACCCGGTCCATCATGTCGGCGATCTGGTCGAAGCCGACGGTTGCACGGTAAAGCGGTGCAAGATCAAACGTACGCATTGTCATTCATCCTCTTTCTTGAGCGACAAACATTCGGGCTCTCCGTCTGGACGAACCCGTTGGTTTTCTTCCCGGAACCCGTACTGGCGTCCCGGTACCGCTCATGTGGGAAGGGATGATTCCGGTTTCAACCCCCCGGGGCGCGCACGAACTTCGCCCCGGTGCCGCCCGAAGAATTGTTCCCCGCGGTGCCGACCTGCACGCGCCGGATGGTCGCCACCGGACCGCGGCTGTTCGCGCGCATCTGCCGCCGCAGGTCGGCCACGATGGCCGGGAGCGCCATGCCGTAGGTGTAGAACTGCCCGTCGACGTTGCCCCCGCTCGAGATCAGGGACACGATGCGCCCCCGGCCGTTGCGGTGGCTGAAGACCGGCGCGCCCGAAGAGCCGAAGGTCACGTCGCAGTCCATCATCACGATGTCGTCGCGCGTGCCCAGCGTGTTGCAACTTGCCTGGCGTGACGGCAGAGTTTCGCGTCCGCGGCCGTAGGATACGACGCTGACAGACCCAGTGCGCGGGTCGCTCTCGGCGACGAGGAACGGGTCGATCACATGGGTCGGGATCGGCTCTGCCAGCCGCAGAAGCGCCACGTCATGGCGCACGTTCTCGGCGCTGACACCGCCGCGTGGGCGATAGCCCGGATGCGCCTCGACCTGCGCAACCGCGCGCTCGGCCGCGGCCTGTCCATCGCGCAGCCCGGCCCGGAAGGTCATGCCCTGCGGGTCGATCACGGCGCCGGTCCGCGCGGAATAGACGCAGTGGGCCGCGGTTATCACCGTTTCAGGGTCGATCAGCGTTGCGGTGCAGAACCCCGCCCCTTTGGCATCGAGGCGTCCGATCGCCTGCCAGGCCAAGCCTTCGTTCTCGGTTCCCAGCCCGCGCAATCCACTCGATTGCGCCAGCGCCGGGGACGCCCCGAGCAGCAGCGCGGCCAGAGCCATCCCGGACGCCATGCGTCCTGCAATGCGGACGCCTGTCATGGCCGCACGAACTTGGCGCCGTCGGCGACGTGATCGCTGCCGACACGGATCCGGTTCACCCGGGAACCGGCCACCTCGTAGACACCTTTTCCGGCAGCCAGTTCGGACTTGAGAAGCGCAAGCGGCGCACCGAGCGACGTGCCCAGCGAGACACGCTGCCCGTCCATCTCGGCCTTGGCCGAAACCACCGACACGATATGCGCGCGCCCGTCCGCGAAAGTGAAGATCGGCGCGCCGGAGGATCCGAAATCGACCGAGCAGGAGGTAATCAGCATCCCTTCCTGGCGCGCCAGAACGGTGCAGACCTCCTGCAACGAGGGCGCTTCGGAACGGTCCCGCGCGTAGCTGACGACACCGACGCGTTCGCCGGTGTCGGGACGCTCGGCGGTGTCGAACGGCCGGATCGTCGTGTTGCGGATCGGATGATCGAGCTCGAGCAGGGCAAGATCGTTGCGCACCCGGTCGGACGAGGCGTTGGCGTCGTAGACATAAGCCGGGTGCAGTACCGCGCGGCGCACCTGGCGGTAGGCCGAGGCGCGCCCGTCGCGCCAGCCAGCCAGGAACTGCACGGCCTCGTGATTGATGCGTTCGCCGGTCGCCTTGTCATAGAGACAATGCGCCGCCGTCAGGACCATGCGCGGCGCGATCAGCGCTCCGGTGCAGAACCCCATCCCGCCGATGTCGAGCCGGCCCACGGCCTGCCAGGCCTGCGCGTCGTCCCCGGTCGCAAGGCGTCGCAGCCCGTCCTCCTGCGCCGAGGCCCCCGCAGCGATCAAGAAAAGCGGCAAAATCAGAAACTTCACGACACCCAACACGCACTCCCTTCCATCGTCCGAATGACCTAGACGATGGATGCGGCGAAATTGCGGCGCGGGTGCACGCCAGACGTGCTTTCAGTCGTGAGAAACGCCTGTTTCTGTCGGTGGGTCCCGCCACGCGGGTTCGCGCGAACCAGTTGCCTGTTCACCCGTTCAGGGCTGGAGGCACGGGGCCGCCGGTCGCCCAGTCGAGCAGCTCGACGGTATGTACCACCGGCACCTTTGTCCCCGAGCCGATCTGCATCATGCAGCCGATGTTGCCGGCAGCGATGACGTCCGGTGCCCTTGCCTCTAGCGTCCGGACCTTCCGCACCTTCAGCTGGCCGGAGATCTCGGGCTGCATCAGGTTGTAGGTGCCGGCCGAGCCGCAGCACAGATGCGGGTCCGCCGGCTCCACGACCTTGAACCCCGCGCGTTTCAGCAGATCCTTCGGCAGGCTCTTGATCTTCTGGCCGTGCTGCAGCGAGCAGGCCGCGTGGTAGGCCACGGTCAGCTCGCGCGGCGTAGAAACCGCCGGCAGGTCGAGCCGTGTCACCACCTCCGAGATATCCGCGGCCAGCGCCGAGACGCGTGCGGCATCCTGCGCCAGCGCATCGTTACGGAACATGTGGCCATAATCCTTTACCGTGGTCCCGCACCCGCTGGTATTGATGACGATCGCATCGAGTCCGCCGGCGTCGATCTCCCGCGCCCACGCCCGGATGTTGCGCGCGGCCGACGCGTGGCTTTCGTCGGCGCGCCCCATGTGATGGGTCAGCGCGCCGCAGCAACCGGCGCCCTCGGACACCACCACCTCGCAGCCGAGACGGGTCAGCAGGCGGATCGTCGCGTCGTTGATGTCGGTGTTGAGCGCGCGCTGCGCGCACCCGGTCATCAGCGCCACCCGCATGCGCCGCGGCGAGGCCGGGGCAAAGCTCTGCGGATCGTCGTTGCGGCTGACCGGCGGGATCGTCTTCGGCGCCATCTCCAGCATCGCCCGCAGCCGCGCATCCGGCATCAGCCGGGCAAAGGGCCGGCCCAGCTTCGCGCCCGCCAGCGCCAGCCGGAAGCGGGCCGGGTAAGGCAGGATGCGCGACAGCAGCCAGCGCAGCGCCCGGTCGGTGAAGGGCCTGCGGTAGCGCTCTTCGATGTAGGCGCGGGCATGATCGACGAGATGCATGTAGTGCACGCCCGACGGGCAGGTCGTCATGCAGGCAAGGCAGCTCAGGCATCGGTCGATGTGCTTGACGGTCTTCGCGTCGGGTGCGCGCGCGTTCTCGAGCATGTCCTTGATCAGGTAGATGCGCCCGCGCGGACTGTCGAGCTCGTCTCCCAGCACCTGGTAGGTCGGGCAGGTCGCCGTGCAAAAGCCGCAATGCACGCAGGCGCGCAGGATCTCGTTGCTGCGCTGCGTGTCCGGGTCGCGCAGTTGCGCGTCGCTGAAGCTTGTCTGCATCTCAGCCCGCCTCCGGCGCGGCAAGGCCCGGGTTAAAGATCCCACGCGGATCGAAACGCGCGCGCAGCCCCTCGGACAGCCGCGCGATCCCCGGCGGCTCGGGCGGCAGCACACCCAGCCGCGCCCGGGTCTCGGGTGCTGCGCGCATCAGCGTCGCATGTCCGGCAAACCGTCCCAGCTGCGCCCTGAGATCCTCTCCTTCCGGCATCCGCACCCAGATCAGCCCGCCCCCCCAGTCGAAGTACCAGCCCCGCGCGCCGCTGCGCGCCATCAGGTCAGTGGCTTCGGAGGGTTTGCAGGACACGCGCCAGACATCGCCCGGCAGGTCGCGCATCAGGGGCGCATCGCGCACACCGTCCCAGACCCAGCGCGAGGCGCCGTCCTCCATCACCTGCATTTCCGCGCCGAAGTCCGCCAGGCGCTCCTTGAGTTGACCAATCCGGTAGCGAACGGATGTCTCGAAGCCTTCGACGCGCAGCAGCGTCACCGGCCCACCCTCGATGATCTTTGCGCAATGCCCGGCGCCGCTCACTTCGAAGGGCGAGCCCAGCGCCGAGGCCATCGCCCGGATCGACACGTCCTCGGGCAGGTCGCGCAGCATCAGCGTGGCTTCCGTCTCCGGCACCGGCAACACCTTCAGCGCCACCTCGGTCAGCACCCCGAGCCGCCCGAACGCCCCGCACATCAGCTTCACGAGGTCGTAGCCGGTCACGTTTTTCATCACCCGCCCGCCGTTCTTGACGATGCGCCCGGCCCCGTCGACAAACCGCAGGCCCAGCGCGAAATCCCGCGCCGCACCGACCTGGATCCGGCGCGGCCCGCTGCGGTTCGCCGCCATCACCCCGCCGATCGTCGGCGCACCGCCCGTCTCCAGGAGCACCCGCGCATCATAGGGCTCGAAGGCCAAGCGCTGGTTCTCCGCCGCCAGCGTCTCCTCGAGTTCCGCCAGCGGCGTCCCCGCCGCCGCCACCACGGTCAGCGCCCCGGGCTCGTAAAGCCGGATGCCCGACAGCTTCTCCGTCGACAGCGACGGCCCAGATCCCGGCAGGTCCTGCGTGCCCCCGCCGCGGATCGACAGGGGGGCGTTGCTCGCCCGGATCATCTCGGCGAGGTCCTCTTCGGTTTCGGGGGTCATGCACATCTCTGGTTCAAAAATATCCCGGGGGAGCCGCCCGCAGGGCGGCGGGGGCAGAGCCCCCGTCTAATTCGTTACTCAGCGGCCAGCGCCGCCGCCCGGCGATCCTCTGACGCCGCCAGCGGGAACACCTTCGCAGGGTTAAGCAGCCAGTGCGGATCGAAAACATCCTTGACCGCCATCTGCACCTCGAGATCGTCGGCACCATATTGCACGCCCATCAGGTCGCGCTTCTCGATCCCCACGCCATGTTCTCCGGTCAGACACCCGCCCGCCTCGACGCAGAGCTTCAGGATCTCCGCGCCGAAGGCCTCGCAAAGCTCCAGGTCGCCGGGCTTGTTGGCGTCGAACAGGATCAGCGGATGCATGTTGCCGTCCCCGGCGTGAAACACGTTGCCGACCCGCAGCCCAAAGTCGCGGGACATCTCGCCGATCCGTCGCAGGACCTCGGGCAACGCGCTGACCGGGATCGTGCCGTCGAGACACATGTAGTCGCTGATCTGGCCCATCGCACCGAAGGCCGACTTGCGCCCCAGCCAGATGCGCGCGCTTTCCTCGGTCGAGCGGCTTTCGCGAACCTCCACCGGGTCGTGGCGGCGCGCAATCTCGACGATCAGGGCCAGTTGCGCGTCGATCTCGGCTTCCGACCCTTCGACCTCTACGATCAGGAGCGCCTCGCACATCGGATAGCCGGCCTGCGCGAAAGCTTCGGTGGTCTCGATGCAGATCCGGTCCATGAACTCGATCGCCACCGGCAAAACGCCGGCCTTGATGATGTCGCTCACGCAAGCGCCGGCGACGGCATTGTCGTCGAAGCCAATCAGCACCGGCCGCGCGCCTTCGGGTTTGGGCAGGATGCGCAGCGTCGCCTCGGTGACGACACCCAGCTGGCCTTCCGAGCCGCAGATCAGGCCAAGCAGGTCGAGCCCGCCGGAGTCGAGATACGGCCCCCCGATCTCGAGCACCTCGCCCTCCATCGTGACCAGCGTAACACCCATCAGGTTGTTGGTGGTCACGCCGTATTTCAGGCAATGCGCGCCGCCCGAATTCATCGCGATGTTCCCGGCGATGGCGCAGGCCAGCTGGCTCGACGGGTCAGGGGCGTAGAAAAAGCCGTCCTCCTCGACTGCGCCGGTCACGCTGAGGTTGGTGCGGCCCGATTGCACGCGGATGAAGCGGTTGTCGTAGTCGGTCTCGAGAACGTCGTTCATGCGCGCCACGCCAAGAAGCACGCAATCCGCGGTCGGCAGCGCGCCGCCCGCGAGCGAAGTGCCCGAGCCGCGGGGCACCACCGGAACGCCTTCCGCATGACAGATCCGCAAGACGGCTGCCACTTCCTCGGTCGTGGCGGGCAGGACCGCGATCATCGGCGGACACTTGTAGGCGGTCAGCGCATCGCATTCGTAGGCACGGGTTTCATGTTCGTCGTGGATCACCGCGTCGCCGGGCAGGACCTCGAGCAATCGCGCCACGACACGCGCCTTGCGCTCGATCACACTCGGGTCGGGACTGGGCATTTCCATCAGACGTCCTCCTGCACCGGGCGATGATATGGCTGCCCCTGCCGGGTGGCAAGTTGGCAGGACCAAGATGCGACCAATGGCCTTTTCCGTCCACACCCTCCGGCGCGCTCCGGATCGTCGTCTCGCCAAACCGGAGCCTGCGAATTCGCGCCATGCCCTCGCAAAAATCCTGCTGGGCGATTAAGTTCCGGATGTTATCTGTTGTTTGCAGTTCTGCGGTGGTCCCATGAGATTCGTCACACTTGTCCTTGCCATGCTCGCCCTGCCGGCCCTCGCCGGTCCGCCGCGCGTCGAGAACGTGCAGGTGACCCGCACGGGCAGCACCTGGAAGTTCGCCGTGACCGTGTCGCATGCCGATGAGGGCTGGGACCATTACGCCGACGCATGGCGCGTTCTCGACATGGACGGCAATGTCCTCGGCATTCGCGAACTCCTGCACCCGCATGTCGAGGAACAGCCTTTCACCCGCTCGCTCTCCTCGGTGCGCATCCCGGAAGGCACGGAACGGGTGCAGATTCAGACCCGCGACTCCGTCACCGGCTGGAACCCGAAAACCACGATCGTCCGCCTGCCTTAGCCGTCACGCCCGGTGATAGGGCGCGCCCGCGAGGATCGAGGCGGCTCGGTAAAGCTGTTCGGCCAGCATGACGCGCACCAGCATGTGCGGCCAGACCATCGGCCCGAAGGACAGCGCGAAATCGGCCTGCGCGCGCAGATCCGGCGACAGCCCGTCGGCGCCGCCGATCAGCAAAGCCAGATCGCCGTGGCCTGCGTCGCGCCAGCCTGCGATCCGGGCCGCGAATTCGGGCGAGGACACCTGCCGGCCGCGTTCGTCGAGCACGCAGGTCACGGCGCGGTCCGGAACCGCGCGGCGCAGCAGCGCCGCTTCGGCCTCCATGCCCCCGCCCTTGCGGTCGTCGACCTCGATCACGCGTGCCGGGCCAAGTCCGTGGGCGCGCCCGGAACGGTCGAACCGCTTCAGGTAATCGTCGATGATGGATTTTTCCGGACCGGTCTTCAGCCTGCCGACGGCGCAGATATGCACACGCATGCGGTCAGGTCACCCGGCCCGGCGGGTCAGTTGCTTGCGGCGCTGGCAGGCTGCATCGGCTGCCACATCTTTTCCAGCTGGTAGAAGTCGCGCACCTCGGGACGGAACACGTGAACGATCACGTCCCCGGTGTCGATCAGCACCCAGTCACCCGCATCCTTGCCTTCTATCCGCACCGGGCGCCCGTAAGCCTCCTTGACGCGCTGCGCCAGTTTTTCGGAGATGGACGCCACCTGCCGGGTCGAACGGCCCGAGCAGATCACCATGTAGTCGCCAAACGCCGTCTTGCCGTGCAGGTCGATCTGCACGACGTCTTCGGCCTTGTCGTCTTGGAGTGAGGAGAGAATGGTCGCCAGAAGCTCTTCGCTTGTGGCCGTTTCGGTCGCATTACCCATCACAGGCGACCCGGATTGCGCGGATGTGACCGCATCAACATGTGTAGACAGGACATCGTCCTCCTTTGATCGCGCCGCCTGGCCCCCGGCGCTGGGGATGCCTTAAAATTAGCAACGGCAAGGCGACATTTCAATGACAACGCCGTGTCTCCGGCGGTCCCGGACGGCGCCTGACGGCACGTCGCGGCCCGGTTTCCGGCCCGACGCGTCAGTCCGGGGCCGCCTCCGCCGCGCTGCGCACGGTCATCTGCTCGTTGAGGATACGGACCTCGCGCTGCGGGAACGGGATGGAGAAGCCGTTTTCCTTGAACTTGTCCCAGAGCGCCAAGTAGACGTTGCCGCGGATGTTGGTCAGACCCCCGGTCGGGTCGCGGATCCAGAAGCGCAGGATGTAGTCGATCGAACTGTCTCCGAAGCCGACGATGTGGCAGACCGGCACTTTCGGTGGACCAAGCACCCGCGACACGCCGGAGGCCGCCTCGATGGCCAGCTTGCGCACGAGGTGCGGATCGTCGGCGTAGGACGTTCCGAAATAGATATCGAGCCGCACGAAGTCGTCCGAATGCGACCAGTTGACCACCTGCCCGGTGATCAGGTCCTCGTTCGGAATCAGGTATTCCTTGCCGTCGCGGGTGACCACCGAGACGTAGCGCGCACCCAGCGAGTTGATCCAGCCGAATGT
This sequence comes from Roseobacter sp. FCG-D35, assembly GCF_033436665.1. NCBI lineage: Bacteria > Pseudomonadati > Pseudomonadota > Alphaproteobacteria > Rhodobacterales > Roseobacteraceae > Roseobacter > Roseobacter sp. FCG-D35. Next base: position 128,732 of record NZ_JAWQFO010000005.1, on the reverse strand, counting down.
CTCGCCCAGCGAGATGACGTCGCCCGGCTTGATCGACTTGTCGAGCAGGATGATCACGCCCGACACCAGGTTCGACACGACCTTCTGCAGGCCGAAGCCCAAGCCGACGCCGATCGCGCCCGAGAACACGGCAAGCCCGGTGAGGTCGATGCCCACCGCCTTGACCGCGAAGAAGAAGGCAAAGCCATAAAGGACGATCTGGATGCCCTTGACAGCAAGCTCCTGCATCGAGGGGCTGATGTCCTCGTTGCGGCGGATGCTCGACGCGGTGGCGCCGGACACAACGCGCGCCAGCGTGAGGAACGCCCCGATGGCGACGACTGCGGTGATCAGCGTCAGCAGCGAAAAGTGGAATTCGCCGATATCGATGGAGAAATCGTCGAGCGCCGTCGACACCTCGTCTGCGACGCCCAGCAGGTAGAGCGTGGCATAGATCCACAGCCCCCAGGTCACCAGCCGGCGCATCGGCCGGTTGCGCACCAGCCGCGCGGCGAAGGCGATGCAGACCCAGACCAGCGCCAGCGTCGCCGTGACCCCGATCAGGTAGGACCGCGAGGGCCAGGTGATCTGCTGCATCACGAGGTAAACCGACCCGGCAAGAACCGCGTACCAGATCAGTCCGAGCCGCCGGCGCAGCTGCACGACCACGCGCAACTGCCATTTCGACCAGCCTCCGCGCGCCCGGACCCAGTTTTCGAGCATGTTCCCCGAGACGCGATGCAGCACCCAGCAGATCACCACGAGGCCCAGCACGATGAGGATCTGGTTCTGGCGCCAGCCCGGCGTCAGGATGCTTTGCGCGAAGCTCACGATCATCGTGTAGATGTCGTCGACCGACATCAGTGCTTCTGCGAATGGACCGTCTTCCGGGTTCACCCTGCCCTCCCTCGGCAGGAAGCGTTGCACAAGCCCGGCCTGCCGACAAGCGGTCACAACCGGCCCGCACCCGTGTCCCGCCAACCTGCCGCCCGCGCTTGATAGAATCCGCAAAGGGGAGTATCTGGACGCCATGCCGGATCACTCGATCTTCGACTTCGATCACTGCGATCGCATGCGCCTGCAAGAACGCTTCTTCGGGGCCACCCGCACGGTGCTGGCCCGCCTGTAGGCGCGCGCCCACACTCGCCAGACCAAAGACATTCCAGCAAAACGGAGAGGACCGATGTCCCCCAAGACGCTCTACGACAAGATATGGGATGCCCATGTCGCCCACGAGGCCGACGACGGCACCTGCCTGCTCTACATCGACCGCCATCTCGTTCACGAGGTGACCAGCCCGCAGGCCTTCGAGGGGCTGCGCATGTCCGGACGCACCGTACGCGCGCCGGACAAGACCATCGCGGTGCCGGATCACAACGTGCCCACGACGCTCGACCGCGCCAATGCGGCGACGATGACCGAAGACAGCCGCATCCAGGTCGAGGCGCTCGACAAGAACGCTAAGGATTTCGGCATCCACTACTACCCGGTCAGCGACGTGCGCCAGGGCATCGTGCACATCGTCGGACCCGAGCAGGGCTGGACCCTGCCCGGCATGACCGTGGTCTGCGGCGACAGCCACACCGCCACCCACGGCGCCTTCGGGGCGCTGGCCCACGGCATCGGCACGTCCGAGGTCGAGCACGTGCTGGCCACGCAGACGCTGATCCAGAAGAAATCCAAGAACATGAAGGTCGAGATCACCGGCAAGCTGCGCCCGGGCGTCACGGCCAAGGACATCACCCTGTCGGTGATCGGCGCGACCGGAACCGCCGGCGGCACCGGCTACGTGATCGAGTATTGCGGCGAGGCGATCCGCGATCTGTCGATGGAAGGCCGGATGACGGTCTGCAACATGGCCATCGAGGGCGGCGCCCGCGCCGGCCTGATCGCACCCGACGAAAAGACCTTCGAATACTGCACGGGCCGTCCGCATGCGCCGAAGGGCGCGCAGTGGGAAGCGGCGATGACCTGGTGGAAGACGCTGCATTCGGACGATGACGCGCAGTGGGACAAGGTCGTGACCCTGAAAGGCGAGGACATCGCGCCGGTGGTCACCTGGGGCACCTCGCCCGAGGATGTGCTGCCGATCACGGCCGCCGTGCCGGCGCCCGAGGACTTCAAGGGCGGTAAGGTCGACGCCGCCAAGCGCTCGCTCGACTACATGGGGCTGAAGCCCGGCACGCCGCTGTCGGAGGTCGCCATCGACACCGTCTTCATCGGCTCCTGCACCAACGGGCGGATCGAGGATCTGCGCGCCGCGGCCGAGATCCTCAAGGGCAAGAAGATCAAGGACGGGCTGCGCGCGATGGTCGTGCCCGGGTCCGGTCTGGTGCGCGCCCAGGCCGAGGAGGAGGGTCTGGCCGAGGTCTTCAAGGAGGCCGGTTTCGAATGGCGGCTCGCGGGCTGCTCGATGTGTTTGGCGATGAACCCCGACCAGCTGTCGCCGGGCGAGCGCTGCGCGGCCACCTCGAACCGCAATTTCGAGGGTCGTCAGGGTCGCGGCGGTCGCACCCATCTGATGAGCCCCGCGATGGCTGCAGCAGCCGCCATCACGGGACACCTGACGGATGTGCGCGACTTGATGTAAGCTGCGCCCGAGTACTCAAATCAAAAGGGAAATTCGCGATGAAACTCTGGGTCAAGTGGCTGATCGCCGGCATCCTGTCGATCCTCTTCGGCATCTTCGTTCTGGCCAACCCGATCGCGGCATCCTTCGCCGTGACCGTGCTGGCGGGCATCACCTTCCTGCTGACCGGCGGCATCCAGATCTATGCCGGGTTCAGCGAGGAAAGTGGAACGTCGAAACTACTGGGGATCGGTCTGGGCGCACTGATGGTGCTGCTGGGACTGTCGCTGGTGTTCGAACCGCTCAGCGGGATCATCTCGCTGGCCACGCTTGCCACCATCCTGATCGCGGCCAACGGCGTCCTGCGGCTCGTCACGGCGTTCCGCATGAAGGAGACCAAGGTTTTCTGGCCGATGCTGATCTCGGGGGCTCTCTCGGTTCTGCTGGCCGCATACATCGTCGCGAACTTCTTCCAGATCGCACCGTCGCTGCTGGGCATCCTGCTCGGCATCGAGCTTCTGTTCAACGGGTCGGGGCTGATCGCCTTCGCGTTGTTTCTGCGCACCGCCAAGGGCGCGGTGAAGGACAAGCTCGAGCAGCGACTGAACAAGTGACACGCGCGGGGACGCCTTGCGTGTCCCGGATGGAGACAGACATGGAAAAATTCGAAACCCTCACGGGGATCGCGGCGCCGATGCCACAGATCAATGTCGACACCGACATGATTATCCCCAAACAGTTCCTCAAGACGATCAAGCGGTCGGGCCTCGGCGTGAATCTCTTCGACGAGATGCGCTATGACGGCGACGGCAACGAGATCCCGGACTTCGTCCTGAACAAGCCCCAGTACCGCGACGCCGAGATCCTGGTGGCCGGCGACAATTTCGGCTGCGGCTCGAGCCGCGAGCACGCGCCCTGGGCGATCAAGGATTTTGGCATCCGCTGCGTGATCGCGCCGAGTTTCGCCGATATCTTCTACAACAACTGCTTCAAGAACGGCATCCTGCCGATCGCGCTCCCGCAAGAGCAGGTGGACGTGCTGATGAAGGACGCCGAGAAGGGTGCCAACGCGCGAATGACCGTCGACCTCGACGCCCAGACGGTGACAACTTCGGACGGCGAGGTGTTCCGCTTCGAACTCGATTCGTTCAAGAAGCACTGCCTGATGGAGGGCCTGGACGACATCGGCCTGACGATGGAGAAAGCCGAATCGATCAGCAATTACGAAGCAGAATCGGCGCAGGCGCGGCCTTGGGTGTGAATCAGGCCAGCTTCACTGAATCGGTCATCAATTGACCCAACCCAGCGTTGTGGGCGTTTTCCCCATGCCCACAACATATTGTAATCCGCCCATTTTTTGACACAGATTTGATGCAGCTTCGCACCAGTTCGACCCCTAAACTGCCTCAGGAGTAAGGCTTTGTTAACCAAAGCTTGAGCGCTTTGGCGATTACGGGCAAATAAAAGAAAAAATGGAGGCAGCCCTCTTCGCCGGAGGCATCAGGTTGGAAAAGGCAAAGGCAGTGTACCGGAGCCATCCAGTTTGAAGGGGTAACTATTTATGATTGCACGAATGACAGGAGCCGCAATGCGCGGCTTGCTGGTAGCGCTGCTCATCGCGACTCCAGCACTGCTCCTGCCCGGTATCGTCGCCGATCAAACCCAGATCGTGGTCCTTGTCGCGGTAATCGCCTCAATCATGACCTTCATAGAATACAACTCGAACGCGCCAAGCATCGTTGAGTTTCGCGATGCCGCTCCGTTCAACCGCCTTCGCTTCATTACCCTGTTCCTGATCGTCTTCCTGCTTACCGCGATCGCCAAGGGCAAGACGGAGCCGACGATGCTGACTGCGAGCCTGACCTCGATCGGCACGGTGATCGGCAATGCCATCGACTTTCCCTACTCGCCGGTTCGCCTTGTGGTGCTGATGCTGCCCGGCGACGCGACGATCGACACGATCAATTCGGTGCGCACCGCCGCCGGCCTCGCCTACATGATTTCGCTGGTCGCGATGATCGTGTTCGTGGCGATGGTCCGGATTCTGGGCTGGCCGACACGCAGCGGTGCCTTCAACGTCTGGGTGAACCTGCCGCTCTTCGATCCAACGGCCGGCGGCGACGTGCTCTATCGGCTCCAGCGCGACGCGCGCATCAACATCGCGCTTGGTTTCCTGTTGCCGTTCATCATCCCGGCGGTGGTCAAGGCGGCCGCGGTGCTAATCGACCCGATCTCGCTGGACAACACGCAGACCCTCATCTGGACGATCAGCGCATGGGCATTTCTTCCGGCAAGCATGATCATGCGCGGCATCGCGATGAACCGCATCGCCGAGCTGATCGAGGAAAAGCGCCGCAGGGCCTACGCAAGCGCCGCCGAGGACGTCGAGTTCCAGACCGCCTGATCCTTGCGACCCTGCTGATGCTCGGAGCCCCGGCGCAGGCCGACGGGCTCCGCATCGCGTCCTACAATACCGAGTTCCAGCGCAAGGGCCCCGGCCTGCTGCTGCGCGACATCCTACGCGGCGAGGATCCACAGATCGCCGCCGCGGCAGACGTCATCGCCACTGTTCGACCGGACATCCTCGCGCTGCAAGGCTTCGACTATGACCTGACCGGCGCGGCGCTTGCCGCCTTCGTCGAAACGCTGTCCGCCGCCGGGATCGACTATGCCCACAGCTTCGCGGCACGCCCGAACACCGGTGTCGCCACCGGCATCGACCTCGACGGCGATGGCCGCGACGACGGTCCGCGCGACGCCCAGGGCTTCGGAAGCTTCTCCGGACAGGGCGGCATGGCGATCCTGTCGACGTTCGAGATCGTCGAGGCCGAGATACAGGACTTTTCCAACCTGCTCTGGACCGATCTGCCCGGCGCGCTGCTGCCGGAGGTCGATGGCGCGCCGTTTCCCTCGCCCGAGGCACAGGCCGTCCAGCGCCTGTCGACCACCGGTCACTGGGTCATCCCCGTCGACGTGCCCGATCTCGGCGAGGTGACGCTTCTGACCTTTCACGCAAGCCCGCCGGTCTTCGACGGTCCCGAGGACCGCAATGGTCGCCGCAACCACGACGAGATCGCCTTCTGGGGCCAATTCCTCGACGGCAGGATCGGCAGTCCGCCAGCGGATCACTTCGTCCTGCTGGGCGACGCCAACCTCGACCCGAAAGACGGCGAGGGACGAAAAGAGGCGATCCGCGGGCTGCTGTCAGATCCGCGCCTGCAGGATCCGGGCCAGACCAGTGCCGGCGCAAAAGCCGCCGGGGATGCCCGCGACACCGTCGATTGGGACGACCCCGATCCGGGAAACCTGCGCGTCGACTACGTGCTCCCCTCGGCGGACTGGACGGTCACGGGCGGCGGCGTCTATTGGCCGGCGCCGAACACCTCGGAGGCCGAAACCGCTGCAAGGGCCAGCCGCCACCGGCTCGTCTGGGTCGATCTGGCGCGCTGACATCCGGCGCGTTCTTGACCGCGCACCTCCCCCGCGATAGGGCGCTTGAGGACAAATACGCAGGAGACGATCCATGGCCAATCCCTCCCTTCTCATCCTTCCCGGCGACGGCATCGGTCCGGAGGTCATGGACGAGGTCAAGCGGATCATCGGATGGTTCGGGGACAAGCGTGGGCTGGCCTTCGACGTCTCTGAGGATCTCGTCGGCGGCTGCGCCTACGACAAGCACGGCACCCCACTGCACGACGACACGATGGCGAAGGCGCAGGAGGTCGACGCGGTCCTGCTGGGCGCCGTGGGCGGCCCGAAATACGACAACCTCGACTTCTCGGTGAAGCCCGAGCGCGGCCTGCTGCGCCTGCGCAAGGAAATGGACCTGTTCTCGAACCTGCGCCCGGCGCAATGTTTCGATGCGCTCGCCGATTTCTCCTCGCTCAAGAAGGACGTGGTCGCAGGCCTCGACATCATGATCATCCGCGAGCTGACCTCGGGCGTCTACTTCGGCGAGCCGCGCGGCATCTTCAAGGAAGGCAACGAACGCGTCGGCGTGAATACCCAGCGCTACACCGAAAGCGAGATCGACCGGGTCGCAAGGTCCGCCTTCGAACTGGCACGAAAGCGGTCGAACAAGGTCTGCTCGATGGAGAAGGCCAACGTGATGGAATCGGGCATCCTGTGGCGCGAGGTCGTCCAGAAGGTGCACGACGAGGATTACCCGGACGTCGAGCTGAGCCACATGTATGCCGACGCCGGCGCGATGCAGCTCACGCGCTGGCCCAAGCAGTTCGACGTGATCGTGACCGACAACCTCTTCGGCGACCTGCTGTCGGACCTCGCGGCCATGCTGACCGGCTCGCTCGGCATGCTGCCTTCGGCCAGCCTCGGCGCACCGATGGCGAACGGCCGGCCCAAGGCGCTTTACGAACCGGTGCACGGCTCGGCCCCCGACATCGCGGGCCAGGGCAAGGCGAACCCGATCGCCTGCATCCTCAGCTTCGCGATGGCTCTGCGCTACTCGTTCGACCAGGGCGACGAGGCGACACGGCTGGAACAGGCGGTCGAGAAGGTGCTGGCCGACGGCATGCGCACCGCCGACCTGATGGGCCCCGAGGGCGGCACACCCGTCAGCACGTCCGGCATGGGAGACGCGATCCTCGCGGCGCTGGACGACGGGCTCTGAAATTTTCCGGCCGGGCGGCACCCGGTCGGGTCTTGAAGGCGGGTTCGCGGGCCGATGCGGCCCGCCGGCGCGTCTGTTTCGCAACCGGTGGCAGTCCCGCGGGCACGCAAGGCGCGTCCCGTCCGGGCCGATGCGCGCGCCGGCAAGGTTCGACTCGGAGGCAAGAGACCGATGAATTCCAACGCGAAGGGCGCCCTGCTGGCGCTGACGGCCTTCGGAATCTTCGCCATCCACGACGTAATCATCAAGATCCTCGGCAGCGCCTATTCGCCGATCCAGATCGTCTTTTTCAGCGTTCTGTTCAGCTTCCCGCTCGCCACGCTCTACCTGCTGCGCGACACCACCCCCGGAACGCTGATCCCGAACCACCCGTGGTGGATGGCGGCGCGGGCCGCCGCGACCGTCGTGACCGGGTTCAGCGCCTTCTACGCCTTTTCCGTCCTGCCGCTTGCGCAGACCTATGCCATTCTCTTCGCCGCACCGCTGCTGATCACGATCCTTGCCATTCCGATGCTCGGCGAGACGGTGCGCCTGCGGCGCGGCATCGCGGTGATCTTCGGCCTCTGCGGCGTCATGGTCGTCCTGCGCCCGGGCCAGTCCGAACTGCAGCTTGGCCATCTCGCGGCGCTGGCGGCGGCGATCTCCAGTTCCTTCGCCTCGATCATCGTGCGCAAGATCGGGCGCGAAGAACGCACCGTCGTGGTCATGCTCTACCCGATCATGGCGAACTTCCTCATCATGGGGTCGCTTCTGCCGCTGGTCTATGTCCCGATGCCGCTCGCCGACATCGGTCGCCTTGCGCTCATCGCACTTTTCGCCTGGACCGCCGGGCGGTTCGTGATCGCCGCCTACAACAGCGGAGAGGCGGTGATCGTCGCACCGATGCAGTATTCCCAGATCCTCTGGGCGGCGATCTACGGATTCATCTTCTTCCAGGAAACCATCGATGGCTTCACGGCCATCGGCGCGTCCATCATCATCGCCAGCGGGCTCTACATCGTCCTGCGCGAAAGCCGCAGCGGCACCAGCAACCAGCAGCCGGTGCTGCACACACGGTCTCGTCCAGAGACCGGCATCGTGCCGCGGGTCTCGACCATTCTCAGCCTCGCGCGGCATCGAAATTCAGAGTAACTGCCGCTTGCCATCGGCGCGCGATAGGGATATTGCGCGCGTCACGGTCGGGCAGTAGCGCAGCCTGGTAGCGCACCTGCTTCGGGAGCAGGGGGTCGGAGGTTCGAATCCTCTCTGCCCGACCAGATCCACCCTGTCATTTGTCTCTGCGATAGGCGCGGATTCAGCGACCTGCCATGTGCCGGATCAATCCGTCGGTGTCCTGATCCGTCCAGTCCTCGGGCTGCGTCACCGCGCGCCAGGCCTGCAGGTAGTCGCGCGCCGCGTAGGTGTGGCCGTGGCCCGGCGGAACACTGGCCGCCAGCAGCATGTCCATCGCCACCTGCAGGAAGGTCACCACGGGCACCCAGCGCAGCAACGGCGACACGTCCGGCCCGCGCGGGTCGTCCATCCAGGCCGGGCGGTAGAGCCACATGTCCTCGCGAAAGAAGACAATGGCGTCCGAGGGGTTGGCGACATAGGCGATGCGCAACGGCCCCCAGGAGTCCGGCGACCGGTCGATCCGCCCGCCGGGCGACAGAACCCGGATCAGCGTCCCGGTCTCGAAGACCGGCGCCCAGGCCGGCGAGCCATCGTCGCGGTTCTCGATGATCCGGCGCCAGAGCGCGTTGCGGAAGGTCGGCCCGGCCCAGACCGCGCCGCTGATCGGGTTGCGGACATAGGCATACATCATCGGCGAGCTTTCCGACCCGTAGGACCCGAGGCTGAGACCGAAGAGATAGAGCCGCGGTCGGCTGTCGGGTGCAAGCGCGCTCCAGTAGCCGTAGATCACGTCGAAGACTTCCGAGGCCGATCCCTGCGCGCGGCCGGGTTCGAGGATCAGCGACTGCGGGCTTGCGAGATAGGAATACTGAACGCCCGCTACCGCCGTGTCACCACCGTGCAGGTATTCCAGCGGCGCGATGCCGGCATCGTCGAGCCATCCGGTCCCCGTCGGCGTAGCGATCACAAGCACGCTGCGCTCGAAGGCGCCCGTGCGCTTCAGCTCTTCCAGAACCAGTTCCGCCCGCGCGCGGTTGTCATCCGCCGAGCGCAGGCCGGCATAGACGCGGATCGGCTCTTGCGCCGGACGGCCGGTCAGGCGCGCGATCTCTGCCGCGTCCGGCCCCTCGTGCACGAAAAGCTTGCCGGCATGGCCGAGATCGTCCCACGCGATCAAAGACTCCGGGCTGCCCGACCGTCCGGCCTCCTCCGGCGGGCGTACCCCGGGCGGGTCGCTGACGTCGGCGGCCATCTGGACCTCGTCGATGAACGAGATCGCACCGCTGATCACAGTGTCGTTCAACGTCGTCAGAAGCAGGACGAGGAACAGCAGCACCCCGAACAGCGACAGGAACCGTCGCGGCGCGAAGCGAAGCGGATAGCGCGCGGCCATCCGGAGCCCCGCCACCAAACCCCAACCAAGCAGGATCAGCACCGCGGCCACGACGCCCCCCAGAGCGAGGATGCGCAGAAAGAACCCGTCCTCGGCCTCGGGCAATCCCATCAGCACCAGCGTCTCGTTCTGCCAGTCCCGGGCGTAGAGCAGGGAGACGGTCAGGAGGACGACCATCGCGGCCAGCAGGATCCAGACCAGGACCCGGTGCTGCCGGATATTGGGAAGCGGAGCCTCGAGAAAGCGCCAGATGCCACCCAGCGCCGTCCCGACCCCATAGCCCGTCGCCAGCGCACAGCCGGCCAGCACGCCCTGCGCCCCCCAGGGCCGCGGGATCAGCGATGGCGTGAAGGTCGTCGCGCAAAAGAGGCCGCCCAGCACGATCCCGACCAGCGAGATACGCGTGACAAAGGCGCGGCGTCTGCGCGGCGCATCGTCCTCCGGCGCCTTAACCGCCCGGTCCCGCGTCCGATCCTCCGCTCTGCTTTCTGCCATGATCTGCCGCTTGTCCCACGCACGCCTTAGACCAGCTTCGAAGCTGGCCGGGTCCAAGTCAACATGACCCCGGTGCGGAAACGTCTGGCGACCCTGGCAGGATTCGAACCTGCAACCTGCCCCTTAGGAGGGGGCTGCTCTATCCTGTTGAGCCACAGGGCCTCCGGGCTTCGTGTAGCGGAGTGTGGCCGACTTGTCATCGGCTTATCGCGCGGCACCATCGCCGCTTGCGGGCGTCTGCCCGCATGGGTAACACTTCGGTCACGCAAAGACAGGACCGGACATTGACGAGACCCAGGCAACGCCCCTTGACCCTCCGCGACGTGTCGGAGGCCTGCGGGGTTTCGGAAATGACCGTCAGCCGCGTGCTGCGCAACAGCGGCGATGTCTCGAAGGCGACCCGAGAGAAGGTTCTGCAAACCGCCAAGACGCTTGGCTACGTGCCGAACCAGATCGCGGGCTCACTCGCCTCGCAACGGGTGAACCTGGTCGCCGTCATCATCCCCTCGCTGTCGAACATGGTCTTCCCGGAGGTCTTCAACGGCATCAACACCGCCTTCGAGAACACGCCTCTGCAGCCTGTCGTGGGCGTCACGGACTACCTGCCGGAAAAGGAAGAGCAGGTGCTTTACGAGATGCTCTCGTGGCGGCCGTCGGGCGTGATCATCGCCGGGATCGAGCATTCCGACGCCAGCCGGGCGATGCTCGAGAATGCTGGCATCCCCGTGGTCGAGATCATGGACACCGACGGCAAGCCCGTGGACTCGATGGTCGGCATCTCGCACCGCCGGGCGGGCCGAGAGATGGCCAAGGCGATCCTCAAGGAAGGCTACTCTCGCATCGGCTTCATGGGCACGAAGATGCCGCTCGACCACCGTGCGCGCAAACGCTTCGAGGGTCTGACGCAGGGCCTTGCCGCCGCGGGGATCGAGATCGAGGAGCGTGCGTTCTACTCGGGCGGCTCGGCGCTGGCCAAGGGCCGCGAGATGACGCAGGCCATGCTCGAGCGCAACCCCGACCTCGACTTCCTCTACTACTCCAACGACATGATCGGCGCGGGCGGTCTGCTCTACCTGCTCGACAAGGGCATCGATGTGCCCGGCCAGATCGGGCTTGCGGGTTTCAACGGGGTCGAACTGCTGCAGGGTCTGCCGCGCAAGCTGGCCACGATGGATGCCTGCCGGCGCGAGATCGGTCAGGCTGCGGCGCAGATTATCCTCGACCGCGTGGCCGCGCCGGAAACCGACAGTCCGACACCGGTGCTCACAAATCTGACGCCGACCATCGCTTACGGCGACACGCTGCGGCGCTACCGGCGCGGATGACTCCTTTTACACTCGGCAATCGCGAAGCCCGGCGTCTGTTTCTCGACCGGCACGCGCTGGCCGAAGCGCCTCAGGGCCCCGCGAAGGGACCCGAGCTGCTGGCACTGATCGAACGCCTGGGCTTCGTGCAGCTCGACAGCATCAACACCGTCGCCCGCGCCCATGACCTGATTCTGTTCTCGCGGCGCCCGAGCTATCGCCCGAAGGCGCTGAAGTCGCTCTACGAACGCGACCGGGCGCTCTTCGAGCACTGGACGCATGATGCCGCCATGATCCCGGTCAGCTATTACCCGTGGTGGCAGATGCGCCGGGTGCGCGATGCCGAGGCCCTGCGCAAGCGGTACCGAAACTGGCAGCAGCACGAGTTCGAGCACCGCTTTCAGGACGTGCTCGACCACATCCGCGACCACGGTCCAGTCTGCACGTCCGATCTCGGTGACGGCGAGGAACGCAGCAAGGGCGGCGGCTGGTGGGAATGGCACCCTTCCAAGACCGCGCTGGAATATCTCTGGCGCAGCGGCGCGCTCTGCGTGACCGGGCGCGACGGGTTCCGCAAACGCTACGACCTGACTGAGCGCGTGCTGGAGGAGGCGCTGTGCGACACAGCGCGGATGCCCGACGAGACGGCGACGATCGACTGGTGCTGCAACGGGGCGCTCGACCGGCTCGGGTTCGCGACGCATGGCGAGATCGCCGCCTTCTGGGCGCATGTCAGTGTCGACGAGGCAAAGGCCTGGTGCGCACGGGAACTGGCGGCGGGTCGGCTGGAGAAGGTGCGCGTGACCGGCGCGGATGGCGCGGTCCGCGACAGCTACGCGCGCCCGGGTCTGGCCGAGGACCCCGGACTGAATGCCCCGGTCTCGAACCGCCTGCGCGTGCTCAGCCCCTTCGATCCGGCCCTGCGCGACCGCAAGCGTGCCGAACGGCTCTTCGGGTTCGATTACCGGATCGAAATCTTCGTGCCGGAAGCCAGGCGCAGATACGGCTACTACGTCTTCCCGGTGATGGAAGGTGAGGACATCGTCGCACGGGTCGACATGAAAGCATTTCGGGAACGCGACACGCTGATCGTACGCGCGCTCTGGCCCGAACGTGGCGTGCGCTGGGGCAAGGGACGCCAGGCGGCCTTCGAGGCGGAACTGGCGCGGCTGACGCGGCTTGCCGGGGTATCCACTGCCGCCTTCGAGGATGGCTGGCTGCGCGACCCGCGCTGAACCGTCGCCCGCCCGTTTCAGTAGGTCGTCGCCGCCCGCGCTGCCTGATCGTACTGTCCCGACATCAGCCGCAGCAGCGAGGCCGCGCGGCTGACCTGCTCGGGTTCGAGCCCCAGTTCACCCACGGCGCGCATCAGCAGACCTTCGCGGATTTCCTTGTAGGTCTCGCAGACCTCGGCCCCCGCCTTGGTCGCGGTCACGGTCTTTTCCTTGCCTTGGCGGCCGTCTGTCACCAGACCGGATTTCACCAGCTTCTTGACCGCGTAATTTACCGTGTGCGTGTCCTCGATGTTGAGCACAAGGCAGATGTCGGCCAGCTTCTTGGGACGGCTCCGGTGATAGACGCTGTGCAGCACCAGCACGTCGAGCGCGCCGAGTTCGGGGTGCCCGGCCATGGCGATGGCCCGGACCATCCAGCGGTGGAAGGCGTTGTTGGCGAGAGTCAGGCCGAACTCCAGTTCCGACAGTTCCGCGAAGGAACCGCTGGCAAGATGCGCGGACGAGACGACGGGGCCCAGATAACTGTCACTCATACCCTCCAGACTGCGCCACATCGGCGAAATGTCAACAATTTGTTGACGTAATGTCAAAGTGCGTCATGATCAAAGCCGGGAATCATCCCGGCGCCGGGTCACTCGACATAGCCGCGCGCCTTGCGAAGTGCCGCGCAGACGGCGCACGCTGACACCGTCCAACCAACCGGGAGACCGAAATGAAAACCATGCAGACCCTGATGGCAGGCGTCGCCACGGCGGCGATCGCGCTGCCCGCTGTCGCCGCCGAGAAGTGGGATATGCCGATGGCCTATGCGGCCACCAACTTCCATTCCGAGAACGGCGCGGAGTTCGCCCAGTGCGTGACCGATGGCACCGGCGGCGAGATCGAGATCACCACCCACCCGGGCGGCGCTCTGTTTGCCGGAGCCGACATCAAGCGCGCGATCCAGACCGGGCAGGTCCAGATCGGCGAGCGCCTGCTCTCCGGTCACCAGAACGAGAACGCGATCTTCGGGTTCGACTCGATCCCCTTCCTGTCGCCCAGCTTCGACGATCACGCAAAGCTCTGGGACGCCGCCAAACCGAAGATCGAGGAGGTGCTCGACGAGCAGAACCTCGTCTATCTCTACTCGGTGCCGTGGCCGCCTCAGGGCTTCTATTTTAAGAAGGAAGTGAACGCGACCGCCGACATGGAAGGCGTCAAGTTCCGCTCGTACAACAACGCCACTTCACGTCTTGCCGAACTTACCGGCATGCTGCCGGTGACGATCGAGGCGGCCGAACTGAGCCAGGCCTTCGCCACCGGCGTGGCCGAGGCGATGATCTCGTCCGGGGCCACGGGTTATGACCAGAAGGTATGGGAAAGCCTGACGCATTTCTACACCGTCGACGCCTGGCTGCCGCGCAACTACGTAATGGTCAACAAAGAGGTCTGGGACGGCGTGCCGGACGACATGAAAGCCGTAATCATCGGCTGCGCCGAAGAGGCCGAAAGCCGCGGTTTGCAGGCCTCGAAGGACTACACACAGACCACGCTCGACGGTCTGACCGAGAACGGCATGACCGTGGGTCCGGCAAGCGACGCGCTGATGGAAGAACTGCGCGCGGTGGGCGAGACCATGACCGCCGAATGGCTCGAAGCCGCCGGTGACGACGGCAAGGCAATCGTCGACGCCTACAAGGGCAACTGATCCTTGCGCGGGGCGGCGCACATCGCGCCGCCCCGGACCCGCCGGAGGCTTCCGCGATGAAGACATTGCGCCGCGCGCTCGATGCGCTCTACCTCGGTTGCGGCATCCTCGCCGCGATCAGCTTGGTGGCGATCCTGCTTCTGATCGTGGCGCAGATGGTCGCGCGCTGGACGGGCGAGATCTTTCCCGGTGCCGCGCAATATGCCGGTTATGCCATGGCCTCCGCGAGCTTTCTCGCCTTCGCCAACGCGCTGAACCGAGGCGCGCACATTCGCGTGTCGATCCTGCTCAACGCCCTGCCGCCAGGCCCGAAGCGCCTGCTGGAGATCTGGTGTTTCGCCGTCGGCGCGGCGGTCGCGTGGTACTTCACCTACTACGCCTACTGGTTCGTCTACTGGTCCTGGAAGTTCAACGAGATCAGCCAGGCGCAGGACGCGACGAAACTCTGGATCCCGCAATCGGTCATGGTCCTGGGCGGTGCGGCTCTGGCCATCGCGCTGACCGACAACCTGATGCATGTGCTTTTCCGCGGGCAGCATCGCATCACCCGCGACATCGTCCAGCAGTCGCACGGAGAGTGACCCGATGACCGAAGTCTACGCCATTGCTCTCTTCCTCGCTGTCCTCTTCGTCCTGCTCGGCTCCGGGGTCTGGGTCGGGCTGGCGCTGATGGGCGTGGCATGGGTCGGGATAGAGCTGTTCACGACGCGGCCCGTGGGCGACGTGATGGTCACGACGATCTGGGCCTCGTCATCCTCCTGGACCCTGACTGCTTTGCCGCTCTTCGTCTGGATGGGCGAGATCCTCTACCGCACGCGGTTGAGCGAGGACATGTTCCGCGGCCTCTCACCCTGGCTCGCCCGTCTGCCCGGAGGGCTCGTCCACACCAACATCGTTGGCTGCACCGTCTTCGCCGCCGTCTCCGGATCCTCCGCGGCAACGCTGTCGACGGTTGGCAAGATGTCGATCCCGGAGTTGCGCGCGCGCAACTACCCAGAACGCATGGTAATCGGCACGCTGGCCGGGGCCGCGACACTGGGGCTGATGATCCCACCGTCGCTGGCGCTGATCGTCTACGGCGTCACCGTGAACGAGAGCATCACCAAGCTGTTCTTCGCCGGTATCGTGCCCGGCCTGATCCTCGCGATCCTGTTCATGGCCTATGTCGCGGTGGTCTCGAAAACCTCGACGTCGTGGAACCCGGACGTCGAAACCGACATGAGCCTCGCCGAGAAGCTGCGCAACTCGCGTTTCCTGCTGCCTGTCTTCGCGCTGATCCTCGTTGTCATCGGCTCGATGTATCTAGGCTTCGCCACGGCCACCGAGGCCGCCGCGATCGGCGTGATCGGGGCGCTGCTGCTGGCGCTGGTGCAGGGATCGCTGACGCCGGCCTCGTTCCGCGACAGCCTGATGGGCGCGATGCGTACCTCGGCGATGATCGCGCTGATCCTTGCAGGAGCCGCCTTCCTGAAACTGTCGATGGGCTTCACCGGCCTGCCGCGCGCGCTCGCCGACGGCATCGCGGCAATGGAGCTGTCGCGCTTCGAGCTGCTGATGGCGCTGCTGGTCTTCTACATCGTGCTCGGCATGTTCCTCGACGGCATTTCATCGGTCGTGCTGACCATGGCTGTGGTCGAACCGATGGTGCGCGGCGCCGGCATCGACCTGATCTGGTTCGGCATCTTCGTCGTGGTGGTGGTCGAAATGGCGCAGATCACGCCCCCCATCGGCTTCAACCTCTTCGTGCTGCAGGGCATGACCGAGCACGAGATGGGCTACATCACCCGCGCCGCCCTGCCGATGTTCCTGATCATGGTGGCGATGGTTTTCGTGCTGATCTTCGTGCCGGAGCTTGCGACGTGGCTGCCCGAGAACATGCGCGCGACGCCGGGGTAGGCCGGGCATGACCGACTTTCCCCGCATCCGCACCGTCGGCCTTTCGGGTCTGCTGGTCAGTTTTGCCGATGCCATGTCCGAACCGGCCAACCGCGCCGCGCTGGCCTTCCGCGCGGCGGTCGACGAGGCGGACTGGCCGGAGGTGCAGGAAACCGCGACCTCACTGGTCTCGACCTTCCTCGCGGTCGATCTTGTCGCCGTCGGCGCGGAAAAGATGACAGCGCGGCTGTCGGACCTGATCGCCACGCGCGACTGGAGCGACGCCGCCCTGCCCGGAGGCCGTACGCTCTGGCACGTTCCCACGGTCTATGGCACCGATCTTGCGCCACAGCTCGAGGACGCCGCCGAAGCCGCCGGGGTCGATCCCGACACGGCGGTGCAGGAGCTCTCCACAGCGCGGGTGCGGGTTCTCACGATCGGCTTCGCGCCCGGTCAGCCCTACACCGGAGAGTTGCCCGCGCACTGGAACATTCCCCGAATCGAAGGGCTGACGCCGAAGGTGCCTTCCGGGGCGCTGGTCACGGCGATCCGGCAACTCATCGTCTTCACCAATGCCTCGCCAACTGGCTGGCGCCATGTCGGTCAGACCGGCTTCCGGACCTTCCGACCGTCCGGCGATCCGCCCTTCGCCTTGTCGCCGGGCGACGAGATGGTGTTTCCGTCCATCGACCGCGCGGCCTTCGACCGCATCCGCGACACTTCTGGCAACGGCGGGGCCGAGCGCGAGGCCATTGCATGAGCGGCGAAGTCATTGTCCGGCAGGCCGGTCCCGCGATGAGCCTTCAGGATGCCGGGCGGCCAGGATACCGCGCCCAGGGCATCACCCGTGGCGGCGCCGCCGACCCGCTGGCGCTGCAGGAGGCGGCGGTGCTGCTGCGCCAGTCGCCAGACCTCGCGGCCATCGAGATGAACGGCAACGGCGGCAGGTTCGAGGCGACGCAGGACACCGCCGTCGCCCTGACCGGCGCCGAGATGGCGGCGACACTCGACGGTGCGCCGCTGGCGCCCAACGCCTGCCACGCCTGGCCGCGGGGCGCGACACTCGCGATCGGCGGGGCGCGGGCGGGGACCTATGGCTATCTTTCGGTCGCGGGCGGCTTCGACGGCGATCCTGTGATGGGATCGCGTGCGGCGCACCTGACCGCCGAGATCGGCCGGTTGCTGGAGACCGGCGACCGCCTGCCGTTCGGCAACGCATCGGGGTCGCCCCGCTGCGGGTGGCAGCTCCGCCCCGACAGCCGGCTTGCCGGCGGCACCGTGCGCATCGTCGCCTCGATGCAGACCGGCGCGTTTACCAAGGAGATGCGGAACCGGTTTTCCGAGACGCGCTTTGTCCGCGATGCCCGCGCCAACCGCCAGGGCGTGCGTCTCTCGCACGACGGAGAAGGTTTCGCGGCCGCCGACGGGCTCGGGATCGTCTCTGAGGTCATCGTGCCGGGCGATATCCAGATCACCGGCGACGGGGCACCCTACGTGCTGATGTGCGAATGTCAGACGACGGGTGGCTATCCGCGCATCGGAACCGTCATCCCGGCTGACTTGCCGCTTGTTGCCCAGGCCCCGGCGGGCGCGCTGATCCGGTTCGAGTTCATGTCACTGGAAGAGGCCATCGCCATCGAACGCCGCGCCCGCGCCGCGTTGAAGGCGCTGCCCGACCGTTTGCACCCGCTGGTCCGCGACCCGCATGACATCCCCGACCTGCTGGGATACCAACTTGTCGGCGGCGTGGTCTCGGCCACCGCCGACCCCTATTCCGACTGAAGGAGACAGCGATGCCCCGCGTGGACCTCAACGCCGACATGGGAGAGAGCTTCGGCCCGTGGAAGATGGGCGATGACGCGCGCCTGCTGGAGATCGTGACCTCGGCCAACATCGCCTGCGGCGCCCATGCCGGCGATCCGGACGTGCTGTCGGAGACGCTGACGCTGGCGCACCGCAACGGCGTGGGCATCGGCGCACACCCCGGCTTTCCGGACCTGCAAGGGTTCGGCCGCCGGCGCCTGACGATCCCGCGTGGATCGCTGCAGAACTCGGTTCGTTACCAGGTCGCGGCCCATGTCGGCATGGCGAAGGCCGTGGGTGCGCAGGTGCGGCATCTCAAGCTGCACGGGGCGCTCGCCAACATGGCCTCGGAAGACGAGCAGCTTGCCAGCGATCTCTACGAGGCCGCGCTTTCGGTCGCGCCGGATCTCATCGTCATGGTGCTGGCCGCCACCGCGCAGGAGGCCGCGGTGCGCAAGCTCGGCTGCCGCTTCGCCGCTGAGATTTTCGCCGATCGCGCCTACAACGACGACGCCACGCTGGTCGACCGTGGCCTGCCCGGTGCGGTGATCCACGATGCCGCGCGCGCCGGTGCGCGAATGGTCGAGATGGTCGAGGCCGGCGCGATCATCACCGAGAGCGGCAAGCGCATCGAGACCGGCATCGACACGATCTGCCTGCACGGCGACACGCCCGAGGCGGTCGAGATCGCCACCAGCGTCCGCGCGGCGCTCGAGGCCGCGGGGATTACCGCGACGCAGTTCGACGGACGGACGTCCTAGTAGTCCGACACCAGCAGGTGCACCGGGTCGACATCCTCGGTGATGTCGGAAAAGCGCCCGATCTCCATTTCGAAGATGTTGTCGGTGCGGTCGTCGTTGACGGTGGACACCTCGCCGATCAGGCAGTCGCCGCCCTCGGCCCAGAAGGCGTGCCAGTCGCCCGGCACCAGAGTCACGCTTGCCCCCGGGTCAAGCCGCAGGTGCCCGCCGGCCTGAAGCGTGACGGGAACGCCGTCGCACTGCACGGTGATCTCCGCCTCGCGGTCGACGCTGCCGTCGGGTGCGGAATTGAACAGCTCGATGATAAGCGCGCCACCGCCGCGGTTGATGATGTCCTCGGTCTTTACGATATGCCGGTGCATAGGCGAAAGCTGGTTCTCGCGCGAGATCATGATCTTCTCGGCGTAGACCATGCCGCGACCGGCATCGAGGTCGGACTGCAGTCCGTTCCGGGTCGTGAAGAGGAACAGGCCCATCTCGTCGAACCTGCCCTGCCCGTAGTCGGTGATGTCCCAGCCGAGACCGCGTTCGCGGATCGTTTCGGCCTCCGCACCACGGATACGCTCGGGCGACCAGTAGGCGTAAGGCGGCAGGATGAAACCGTGCTTGCGAAAGAAGGCATCGCCCTCCTTGAGGATCTCGTTGACCTGTGACCTGTCCATCGGCGGCGCCTTCCGTGTTGTTTCGAAACGGCATTATCAGGTGATCACGTCCGGCTCCACCCGCCCGACATGCTTTTCGAAGCCGGCAAGTTCGAGCACGGCCTGCCGCAGCGGCTCCAGCACCTCCGCAGCCGGGTCGGTCGTGCCCTCCTGCGGTGCACGGTATTGCTCGAGATAGAGCCTGATCGTCGCGCCCTCGGTCCCGGTGCCCGACAGGCGCAGTACCGCGCGACCGCCACCCTCGAACCAGATTCGAAGGCCCTGGTTCGTGCTGACCGAGCCATCGACCGGATCGGTGTAGGAAAACTCGTCCGCGCCGGTGACCGCGAGACCGGCAAAGCTCTGACCCTCGAGATCGCCCAGCCGTGCGACGATGCCATCCATAAGCGCGCCCGCTTTTTCGACCGGCACCGCCTCGAAATCATGGCGCGTGTAGTAGTTGCGCCCGTAGGTACGCCAATGCTCCTCGACGATCTCCTGCACCGGCTGCTTGCGTTCGGCGAGGATGTTGAGCCAGAGCAGGACCGCCCAGAGCCCGTCCTTCTCGCGCACGTGGTCCGAGCCGGTCCCGGCGCTTTCCTCGCCGCAGAGCGTGGCCTTGCCCGCGTCGAGCAGGTTGCCGAAGAATTTCCACCCGGTCGGCGTCTCGAAGCAATCGATGCCGAGCTTTTCCGCGACCCGGTCCGCCGCGCCCGAGGTCGGCATCGAGCGTGCGACGCCCGCAAGACCGTTTTTGTAGCCCGGCGCCAGGGTCGCGTTCGCGGCCAGCAGCGCGAGGCTGTCCGAAGGGGTCACGTAGATACCCCTGCCCACGATCATGTTGCGGTCGCCATCCCCGTCCGAGGCCGCGCCGAGGTCGGGCGCGTCATCCGACATCATCAGGTCCATCAGCGGCTTGGCCCAGATCGGGTTCGGATCGGGATGGCCACCGCCGAAATCCTCGCTGGGGTCGCCGTTCGCGACCGTGCCGGACGCCGCGCCAAGTCGGCCTTCAAGGATATCCTTCGCATAGGGTCCGGTCACCGCATGCATGGCGTCGAAGCGCATGGTGAAGCCGCTTTGGAACATCGTCCGGATGGCATCGAAGTCGAACAGGCTCTCCATCAGCGCGGCGTAATCCGCAACCGGGTCGACCACCTCGACCGTCAAGCCGCCGCGTTCAGAGGTGCCAATGCTGCCGAGGTCGACATCCTCGAACCGTGCGATCCTGTATTCCGAGATCGTCTTGGTGGCCTCGAACATCTTTCCCGTCAGCCCTTCCGGCGCGGGGCCGCCATTGGCCGCGTTGAATTTGACGCCGAAATCCTCGTCGATGCCGCCCGGGTTGTGGCTTGCCGACAGGATGAACCCGCCGTCGGTCTTGTTGAGCCGGATGAGATGGGATGCGGCGGGCGTCGACAGAATCCCGTCCTGCCCGACGATGACCTTCGCCGCGCCGTTCGCCGCTGCCATCTTGAGGATGGTCTGGATCGCCTGCGCATTGAAATAGCGTCCGTCGCCGCCGACGACGAAGGTCTTGCCCTGGCCGCCGCCGATTGCCTCGAAGACCGATTGTACGAAGTTCTCAAGGTAATGCTCCTGCATGAAGACGCGTGTCTTCTTGCGCAGGCCCGAGGTTCCGGGCTTCTGGCCGTCGATCGGCGCGGTCTGAACGGTGTCATGGGTCATTGTCGTCATCCTCGGTCGAAAAGGGGGTCGCGGATCGGCCCGCGCGCTGCATGCAGGCGGCGAGCGAGGCGAGGCCGTCATGCGTTGCAAGATCCTCCACGGGCAGGTCGTGCCTGCGCTGCCAGTTCGGGTGCTCCTCGACGGTCCCGGGCAGGTTCTGCGCCTCGGTCGATCCCAGCACGTCGTCGAGTTGGACGCAGACCATCGCGGCGGGAGACCCGGCCAGCGCGCCATGCACGGCATTCTGCAGGCGGTCGCCATCGTCTTCCGGCGAAGGCACGCCGCAGTCGCTTTCGTCGCCCAGCGCAACGAGGGCCGCGACATCCGTGCGCCGCTGCACGCGCGCGGCCTGCGCGGTCTCGGCGTCGGTCCAGCCGAGCCCTTCCCACCAGTCGATATCACGCCCCTGCCGGAACCCGCGCAGGGTCGGCGTGTCATGGGTGGCGAAGCAGGACAGGACCTGCGCCGGACCGGATTTCGGATCGCGGATGTGCCCTGCATCCGTTTTCTCGTATTGCAGGACCGAGTACCCGTAGAAGCCATGCCCGCGCATGGTTTCGCGGAAGCCTTCGGGGACCAGCCCGAGGTCCTCGCCGATCACGGCGGTCCCGTTGCGCTCGGCCTCGATCTTGATGATCGCCAGAAGCGACTCGAAAGGCTGGCTGATGTAGGCGCCCGGGCTGCCGTCGTCGGGCAGCCAGAAGCTGCGGAACAGCCCGAGCACATGGTCGATCCGTACCACCCCGGCGTCGCGCATAGTTGCGGTGAGGATCCCGCGCAGGGGCGCATATCTCTGCGCACGCAGCCGCGCCGGTGAAAAGGCCGCGAGGTTCCAGCGCTGGCCCTCGGGGTTCAGGTGATCAGGCGGCGCCCCGACCGAGACACCGATGGCCACCGTGTCCTGCTCGCACCAGGCTTCCGCCCCGTCCCGTCGCGGACCGACGGCAAGATCGAGGTAGAGCCCGAGCGGCATCCCGCTGTCGAGCGCCCGGGTCTGGGCCCGCTGCAACTGCCGCTCCGCGACCCATTGCAGCCAGAGGTGAAACCGGGCGCGGTCTTCCGGTGCGTCCTCGGCGCTGACGTCGCGCGGCCAGGTGCGCCAGTCGGCACCGTGACGCTCGCTGAGCGCCTCGTAGGCGACAAAGCGCAGTGTTGCCGGCGTCGCCGCCTCGGCATAGGCATCGAAGGACTCCGCCGCCCGGCTCCCGGCCTCGCGCCCGAAGATGTCGTAGAGCATTTCGAGCATCTTGCGGTGCGCGCGCTTGTGCGCGGCGTGCAATACGGTGTCACTCGCGCGTAGACGTTCGAGTTCGACGCCATGGCTGTCCAGCAGTTCCGCCACGGCGGGCTTGCCGCCGAGACCCGGAACGTGGTCAAGCGCGATGTAGGACGTGTTCAGAAAACCCCGGTGCGACGGCGAATAGGGGCTCGCGGTCTCGACGTCGCAATAGCCCATCGCATGGACCGGATTGAGGCCGACGAAACCCGCTCCGAGCCCTCCGAAGGCACTTGCCGCGGTTTCGAGATCGAAGAAATCACCCATGCCGGCATTGCGCTCGGAGGTCAGGCCATAAAGGGCGGCGCTCAGCCCCCAGAGGCGATTGCACCCGGTCAGGTCCTCGACCGACGGCAGGCGACACGGCGCGGCCAGCAGCGTGACGTGTTCGACCCGAGCAGCGTCGCGGACCGCGAGATCGTAAACCCCGGAGGGCAGCGCGGGCAGCGCGATGGTCCCGGACCCGCGCCCCTCGGCGACGACCGTTTCGGTGCCGTCTTCCGTCACCGACCACTCGGCCCCACCGCCAAAGTCGAGCGAAGTCGGCGATCCGCTCTCTACGATGATCTCCTCGGGGTAGCGGCGCGACGACCGGCGCGCGGTCTCTGCGGCCAGCGTTTCGACGATCTGCGTCTCCGAGGCCACATCGAGCCCGTTGGCGCGCAGCAAGGCGCGTTTCGTGTCCGGCGAGGTTTCATGCGTCACCCCGCCGAGATCCACGAAGCTCGGGTGGATGCCGTAGAGTTCGGCCAGCGCGTCGAGCGCTTCCGCACCGGTCATGCCGCGACCTCTTCCACGTCTTCAAGGACGAAGGCGGCGACCGAGCGCCTTGCGATCACCGCCTGTCCGGGCACACCATCTTCGTCGTTGACCTCACCCAGCGAGGTGTCGATGCCGCGCACCCAGCGCCGTCCCCCGGGTGCGTCCGGCAGCACGGACGTCATCGACGTTTCCTCCCGGTTGAAGGCGATGAAAACGGTATCGTCCGAAGCTTCGTACTCCGGTGCCTCCGCCGAGCAGCGCAGCGTCAGGCAGAAATTGGTGAGACCGGGATCACGCCAGTGCAGCGGCCCGCCCGAGAAATCCGTCCACTCGACATCCGGCAGCCCGTCCGCCGCCCGCGCTGCCCCGTGCAGGAACCGGGTCTGGCGCAGCGCCCGGTGCTTCACCCGGAACGCCGAAAGCTGCTCGACGAAGTACATCAATTCCGCGTCCGCATTGCCCCAGTTCACCCAGCCGACTGCGTTGTCCTGGCAGTAGGCGTTGTTGTTACCCTGCTGGGAGTTGCCGAATTCGTCCCCCGCCAGCAGCATCGGCGTGCCCTGCGACAGGAACAGCGTCGCCAGCATGTTGCGCTGGCGCCGGGCACGCTTGGCCAGGATCGCCGGGTCGTCGGTGTCGCCCTCGACGCCGCAGTTGTCGCTGTAATTCGCGTTGTGCCCGTCCTGGTTCTTTTCGCCGTTGGCCTCGTTGTGGCGTTCGTTGTAGCGCGTGATGTCGGCGAGCGTGAAACCGTCATGTGCCGCGACGAAGTTGACCGACGCCCACGAACGCCGCCCGGCCCGGTCGAACTTGTCGGCCGACCCGAGCAGCCGCGCGCTCAGTTCCTGTGCCGAATGATCGTCGTTGCGCCAGTAGCGCCGCACCGTATCGCGGAAGGTGTCGTTCCATTCGAGAAATTCGTGCGGGTAGCCGCCCAGCCGGTAGCCGCCGGGACCGATGTCCCAGGGTTCGGCGATCATGCGCACCTTGGCCAGCACCGGGTCCTGCCGCAGCGCGTCGAAAAAGCCGCCATGCTTGTCGAACCCGTAGTCCTCGCGCCCGAGCGTGGTGGCGAGATCGAAGCGGAACCCGTCGATGCCCATACACTCGACCCAGAAGCGCAGGCTGTCGAGCACCATGCGCAGCACGAAAGGATGTGCCACGTTCACGGTATTTCCGGTACCGGTGTCGTTGACGTAATAGCGCGGCTGCCCGTTTATCAGCCGGTAATAGGACGCGTTGTCGAGGCCGCGGTAGCACAGGGTCGGGCCGTACTGGTCGCCCTCTGCTGTGTGGTTGTAGACCACGTCGAGAATGACCTCGATCCCGGCGTCGTGGAAGCGGTCGACCATGGTGCGGAACCCCAGCAGCCCGCTGGGACCGAAATAACGCGGCTCCGGCGCGAAAAAGCCGACGGAGTTGTAGCCCCAGTAGTTCACCAGGCCTTTCTCGAGCAGGAAGGCGTCGTCGATCAGCGCATGCACCGGCAGAAGCTCGACGGCGCCGACCCCGAGCCGGTGCAGGTGCTCGATCATCGCGTCCGACGCCAGCCCCTCGTAGGTGCCTCTCAGCGCCTCCGGCACACCGGGATGAGTGACCGTCAGGCCCTTGGGATGGGCCTCGTAGATCAGGTCACGCTCGCTGCGCCGGTGCGCACCGTTGCGCAGGGTCCCGAAGATCGAGAAGTCGGACACGACCGACTTGGCGACGAAAGGCGCGCTGTCGCGGGTATTGAAGGACAGGTCCGCGCCGGAACTCTTGGCGTCATACCCGAGCACGGCGGGATCGCGTTTCCACCCTCCCCGCAGCTCGCGCGTATAGGGATCCATCAGCAGCTTGTTCGGGTTGAAGCGGTGTCCCTGTTCCGGGGCGTAGCTGCCGTGCGCCCGGTAGCCGTAGACCGTCCCCTTCGGCAGCCCTTCGAGATACCCGTGCCAGACCGGCCCGGTGCGTTCGGGCAGGGCGATCCGGGCGGTTTCCCGGGCGCCGTCGGGCGTGAAGAGACAAAGCTCGATCCTGGTCGCGTTCTCGGAAAACACCGCGAAATTCACGCCGCCGTCGTCGTGGACCGCGCCCAGCGTGCAGGGGTTGCCGCTGCTCAATCTGTGGTTCGGGGTGTCAGTCATCCGTCACCTTGCCGGCAGGAGCCTGTCGTAGACCGCCGCGTAGGCTGCCGCAGATCCGTCCCAGCCGACCGGATGCCGCATCGCCCGGCGCATCATGCCCGCCCATGTCTTCTGGTCCCGGTAGAGCGCGCAGGTGCGGACGATGGCCTGCCGCAACCGCTCGGCCGTTGCCGGGGCGAACTGCAGACCGGTGGCGCAATTCGCGGTCAGCGCCGCCTCATTCGCGTCGATGACCGTGTCGGCCAGCCCCCCGGTGCGCGCGACCACCGGCAAGGTGCCGTAGCGCAGACCATAAAGCTGGGTCAGGCCGCAGGGCTCGAACCGCGAGGGGATCAGGATCGCGTCGCTGCCGCCCTGCATCAGGTGCGACAGAGGTTCGTCGTAGCCGATGATCGTGCCGACCCGGCCGGGGAACCGCGTGGCAGCCTCCGCGAACGCCTGCTCCATCCAGCCTTCCCCGCTTCCCAGAAGCGCCAGTTGCGCATCCTCGGCGACGAGGTCGGGCAGACAGTCAACCAGCAGGTCCAGTCCTTTCTGCGTGGTCAGGCGGCTGATGACGCAGAAGAGCGGGCCAGCGACGGCGGCTTCGAGACCGAAGCGTTTGCGCAACGCGGTCTTGTTCGCAGCCTTGCTCTTGAGACTGCGCAGCCCGTAGGGCTTGGCGAGATGCGGATCGGTCTCGGGGTTCCAGATCTCGACGTCGATGCCGTTGAGGATGCCCGTCAGATCCTTCTGGCGCTCCTGCAAGAGCCCTTCGAGCCCCATGCCGAAGTCGGGCGTCAGAAGCTCGCGCGCGTAGGTCGGGCTGACTGTTGTGATCGCGTCGCACAGTGCCAATCCCGATTTCAGGAACCCGAGCTGGCCGTAGAATTCCAGCGCGTCGGGCGTGAAGAGCCTGCGGTCGAGCCGCAAGACCTCGAGCACGTCCTGCGGGAACAGGCCTTGGAAGGCGATGTTGTGGATCGTCATGACGACCGGCGGCGGCGTGACGCCGGTCTGGCGCAGGTAGGCGGGCACCAGGCCCGCCTGCCAGTCATGCGCATTCACGAGGTCCGGACGCCACCCGGCTGCGCCATGCTGTGCGACCTGGGCCGCAGCGAAACACAGCCCGCCGAAGCGCAGATGATTGTCGAACCAGTCCTTCCCGTTCTGGTCGAGGTAGATGTTACCGGGACGATCGAAGAGATGCGGCGCGTCGAGCAGCAGCAGGTCTAGCCCGTCGGCCTCGGCGGCAACAAGGCGGGCCGGACCGCCGAAAAGATCGCCGAAGCCGCCGACCTCGGTCCCGGAGGCGACATGCATCGCCAATGCCGGATAGGCCGGAAGCATGACCTTCACCTGCGCGCCGATACTGCCGAGCGCCTTGGGCACCGCGCCGATGACATCGGCAAGCCCCCCGGTCTTGACGAATGGCGCGCATTCCGAGGCGACAAACAGGACGTTCATTCTTGTCAGCTCTCCAGCTTGTCGATCATCGGTTGGGTGATCAGCGTAATGCCGTTCGCCGTGCGGCGAAAGCGCTTGGCGTCGAGGTCGGGATCCTCGCCCACCACCAGCCCCTCGGGGATCACGACGCCCCGGTCGATCACGACGTTTGTCAGCTGGGCCTTGCGCTTGATCTCGACGTAGGGCATCGCGACGACCCCGTCGAGCTGCGAGAAGGAGTGCGTGCGCACCCCGGTGAACATCAGGCAACGTTCGAGGCTCGACCCGGAGATGATGCAGCCGCCCGACACCATCGACGAAACCGCGTGACCGCGACGCCCTTCCTCGTTGTGGATGAACTTGGCGGGTGCCGTCAGCTCGGAATAGGTCCAGATCGGCCAGCTGTTGTCGTAGAGGTCCAGCTCGGGCTCGAAATCGGTGAGGTCGATGTTGGCCTGCCAGAACGCGTCGACGGTGCCGACATCACGCCAGTAGGCCTCGCGCTCGAGCCCGGTGCGCACGCAGGAGCGGCTGAACGGATGCGCCACGGCTTTGCCGTTCTTGACGATGTCTGGGATGATGTTCTTGCCGAAATCGTGCTCGGAATTGCTGTCCTTGGCATCCGCAAGCAGCAAATCGAAGAGGTACTCCGTCTCGAAAATGTAGATCCCCATGCTCGCCAGTGCGAGGTCGGGATGGCCGGGCATCGCCGGCGGATCCTTGGGCTTTTCCATGAAGTCGATGATCACGTCGTTCTCGTTGACATGCATGACCCCGAAGGCGCTCGCCTCCTTGCGCGGCACCTCGATGCAGCCGACGGTCACGTCCGCGCCGCTGTCGATGTGGTGCTCGACCATCTTGACGTAGTCCTGCTTGTAGATGTGGTCGCCGGCGAGGATCACGATGTATTTCGGCCCGTAGCCTTCGATGATGTCGATGTTCTGGGTCACCGCGTCCGCAGTGCCGCGATACCAGTTCTCCTCGTCCATGCGCTGCGAGGCGGGCAGGATGTCGAGCGACTCGTTGCGCTCGGCCCGGAAGAAGGACCAGCCGCGCTGCAGGTGCCGGATCAGCGAATGCGCCTTGTACTGGGTGGCCACGCCGATCCGGCGGATGCCGGAATTGACCGCGTTCGAGAGGGGAAAGTCGATGATCCGGGTCTTGCCGCCGAAATACATCGCCGGTTTCGCGCGCCGGTCGGTCAGCTCGTAAAGACGACTGCCACGTCCCCCGGCGAGCACGAATGCCATCGTCTGCTGCGCCAGCCGTTCGCTTTCGGATTGCATCACTTCGTTCCTCCCTAGTGTAATCTTGATCGTCGGTAATCTTTCGTCGGTATTCTCAGGACCTTTCGAGTTCGAAAAAGAGCGTCGAAAGCGGCGGCAGCGTGATCCGGATCGAATGCGGACGCCCCGCAGCAGCGACCTCTTCGCTGTCAACGCCGCCCATATTGCCGCGGTTTCCGCCACCATAGGACGCGGCATCTGTGTTCAACCGTTCCGCCCAGCGCCCGGCCTCGGGCACGCCAATGCGCCGATCGCTGCGCTCGACCGGCGTGAAGTTCGACACGACCAGAACCGGCGGTGCGCCGTTATCACTCTTGCGCAGCCAGACGAGGATTGACTCGTCGGCCGCGTTCTCCTCGATCCACTCGAAACCCTCTGGCTTGCTGTCGAGACGGTGCAGCGCCGGGGTTTTGCGGTAGAGCGTGTTGAGGTCGCGCACCAGTGCCTGCAAACCGGCATGTTCGCGGCGTTCCAGCAGGTGCCAATCGAGCGAGGCGTCGTGGTTCCACTCTGCCCCTTGCGCGAATTCACAGCCCATGAAGAGCAGCTTCTTGCCCGGATGGCCCCACATGAAGCCGTAGTAGGCCCGGAGGTTGGCGAATTTCTCCTCTCCGTTGCCCGGCATCTTGTTCAGCATCGAGCCCTTGCCGTGCACCACCTCGTCATGGCTGATCGGCAGCACGAAGTTCTCCGAGAACGCGTAGTGCAGGCCGAAGGTCAGCTTGTGGTGATGGTACTTCCGATGCACCGCGTCCTCGTGCATGTAGGACAGGGTGTCGTTCATCCAGCCCATGTTCCACTTGTACCCGAAGCCGAGGCCGCCGCCGTCCGTGGGCGCGCTCACCCCGGGGAATGCGGTCGACTCTTCGGCCACGGTCAGGATGCCAGGCACTTCGCCGTAGGCGATGCGGTTCATGCGCTGCAGGAAGGCGATCGCTTCGAGGTTCTCGCGCCCGCCATGTTCGTTCGGCACCCATTCGCCCGCCTTCCGCGAATAGTCGCGGTAGAGCATCGAGGCCACGGCATCGACACGCAGCCCGTCGACGTGATGCTCCTTCAGCCAGTAGAGCGCGTTGGCGACGAGGTAGTTCGAAACCTCGCGGCGTCCGTAGTTGTAGATCAGCGTGTTCCAGTCCGGGTGATACCCCTCGCGCTTGTCGGCATGCTCGTAAAGCGCCGTGCCGTCGAAGAGCCCCAGCCCGTGGATGTCGGTCGGGAAATGGCCCGGCACCCAGTCGAGGATCAGGCCCAGCCCGGCCTTGTGCACCGCCGCAACGAAGGCGCGGAACTCGGCCAGCGTGCCGTGCCGGATCGTCGGGGCGTAAAGTCCGATCGGCTGGTAGCCCCAGGATCCCTCGAACGGGAACTCCGAGATCGGCATCAGCTCGATATGGGTAAAGCCGAGGTCCTTGACGTAGCCCACCAGCTGTTCGGCATGCTCGGCGTAGGACAGCGGGCGGTTGCCGTCTTCGGGCACGCGCCGCCAGGACCCCAGATGCACCTCGTAGACCGAGATCGGACTGTCGATGCGGTGCGCCTCGGCACGGGTTTGCATCCAGTCGCCGTCGTCCCACTCATGGCCGTCGAGCCGCCGAACCACCGACGCGGTGCGCGGCGGATGCTCGGCGCCGAAACCGAACGGGTCGGCCTTGCCCGGCAACAGGTTGCCCTGCGGGTCGTGCAATTCGTACTTGTAGGTCTCGCCTTCGCCCAGGCCGGGAATGAAGATCTCCCAGACACCGGTCTGACCGCGGCGGCGCATCGGGTTGCGCCGGCCGTCCCAGTCGTTGAAGTCGCCCACGACCGCGACACGCCGCGCGTTCGGCGCCCAGACCGCAAAATGCACGCCCTCCGCGCCTTCGTGGGACATCACGTGCGCCCCGAGCTTGTCCCAGAGGCGCAGGTGCGCGCCCTCTCCGATCAGGTGCTCGTCAAGCGCGCCCAGCACGGGGCCGAAGCGGTAGGCGTCGCCCTGCTCCCAGCTGTGGCCGTCGCGCGTGACGCGCAGGCGGTAGGCAAACGGCTTCCTGCGCCGCGCAGCGACCCCCTCGAAGACACCAGCGGCCTGCGGGTGCTCGGATAGCGCAACGACCTTGCGTCCGGTCTTGGCATCCAGCACCTCGACATCTTGCGCCCCGGGAATGACCGCCCGCAGCACCAACCTGCCATCGACCACGTGCTGCCCCAGAACCGAGAACGGGTCCGGATGTCGCCCCTCGGCGAGTTGCCGCGCGTCGTCGTCGGATGTCAGTGCCACGGGAAGCCCCCTTTTCAGTCGGTCAGCGACTCCGCGTTCCAGATGTCACGGGCATAACCCCTGATCGTGCGATCAGACGAGAACCACCCCATGCCGGCGGTGTTCATCGCGGCCATCCGGGTCCAAGCCGGAACGTCCCGATAGGCTCCGTCGACCCGGCGCTGGGTTGCGTAGAAGTCGTCGAAATCGCAGGTCACGAGGAAATAGTCGTGCTCGTAGAGGTTCCGCACCAGCGCGTCGTAGCGATGATGATCGCCGTGCGAGAAAACCCCGTCGGAGATCTGGCCAAGAACGCGCTTGAGCCGCGGGCTGGCGTCGATGGCCGCGCGGGCGTACCCCGCGTGACCGCGACGCTCCACCACTTCCTGCGCGGTCAGACCGAACAGGAAGAAGTTCTCCTCTCCGACGTGATCGCGGATCTCCACGTTGGCCCCGTCGAGCGTACCGATCGTCGGGCTGCCGTTGAGCGACAGCTTCATGTTGCCGGTGCCCGACGCTTCCTTGCCCGCGGTCGAGATCTGCTCGGAGAGATCCGACGCCGGGATCACGATCTCGGCCATCGAGACGTTGTAGTTTTCCGGATAGACCACCTGCAGCAGGTCGCGGGTGACCGGGTCGGAGTTGATCACGCGGCCCACGTCGTTGATCAGATGGATGATCGACTTGGCCAGCACGTAACCCGGTGCCGCCTTGCCGCCGAAGAACTTGACCCGCGGTGTCCAGTCGCCGTTCGGATTGTCGCGGATGTCGTTCCAGAGCGCGATGGTCTCGAGGATGTTCATGTGCTGGCGCTTGTATTCGTGGATGCGCTTGATCTGCACGTCGAACATCGCCTGCGGGTCCACCCGGAACCCGTCACGCTTGAGCAGCCATTGCGAGAGCCGCGCCTTGTTGTGGGCTTTCGCGGACCGGAACCTGTCCTGGAACCCGGCGTCGTCAACATGCGCCTTGAGGCCTTCGAGCCGTTCCAGATCGTCGGCCCAGCCGGTGCCGATGGTCTCGTCGATCAGGTCGCGCAGCGCCGGGTTGCACGAATGCAGCCAGCGCCGCGGCGTGATGCCGTTGGTCTGGTTGACGATCCGGTCCGGGTAGGCCCGGTGCAGATCGGCAAAGACCGTCTCCTTGACGAGGTCGGAATGCAGCGCCGAGACGCCGTTGACCTTGTGCGCCATGACGAAGGCCAGTTCGCCCATCTTCACGTCGCCATGTTCGATGATGTTGACGTGGCTGCCCGACACGAACCGGTGGGTGTCCTGGATGATCTCGATGATCCGGTGATGTCGCGGCAGGATGCGCGCAAACAGACCCTCGGGCCAACGTTCCAGCGCCTCGGGCAGCAGGGTATGGTTGGTGTAGCCCAGGCAATCGCGGGCGATGTCGATGGCCCGGTCGATCGGCACCTCGTGGTTGTCGGTCAGCAGGCGAACGAGTTCCGGCCCGGCGATCGCCGGATGAGTATCGTTGAGCTGGATCGCCACGTGGTCGGCCAGGGTGTCGATGTCATGGCCTTCCGCGATGAAGCGCCGCAGGATGTCCATGATCGAGGCAGCGGTGAAGAAATACTCCTGCTTCAGCCGCAGTTCCTTGCCTTCCTGCGTCGTGTCGTCGGGGTAGAGCACGCGCGAGATGGTCCGCGCCAGCCGCTCCGGCGCGTTGGCTCCGACATAGTCGCCGCGGTTGAACGCCTCGAGGTCGAAGAGCTTCAGGGGCTTCGCGGACCAGAGCCGCAGGGTGTTCGCCCATTTGCCCTTCCAGCCCACGACCGGCGTGTCGTAGGCCACTGCCAGCACGGTCTCGTCGGCATGCCAGACGCAGTGGCCGTCGCTTTCGCTGACGTGACCACCGAAGCGGATCGGGTAGCGCACTTCGGGCCGCTCGAATTCCCAGGCGTGTTTCTGCGCCAGCCAGCCTTCGGCGGTCTCGACCTGTTCGCCGTTCTCGAAATGCTGCTCGAAAAGACCATGCTCGTAGCGGATGCCATAGCCGTAGGCCGGAATCGAGAGGGTCGCGAGACTGTCCATGAAGCAGGCCGCCAGCCGGCCCAACCCGCCGTTGCCCAGCGCCGCGTCGGGTTCGTCGGACACGATGTGATCGAAATCCTGCCCAAGCTGTTCCAGTGCTTGTGCCGCGATCTCGTTGAGGCCGAGGTTCATGCCCACGTCCTCGATCAGGCGTCCGATCAGGAACTCCATCGACAGGTAATAGACCCGCTTGCCGGCGGTCCGGTAGGTCTTGCGCGTGGTCTCGAACCACGGCTCGATCACGAGGTCGCGCAACGACAGCGCCAGCGACATGCGCCAATCGTAGGTCGTGGCATGAGCCGGGTCCTTGCCCAGCGAGCTTTTCAGGTGCCGCAGGATCGACGCTTCGAGCGTCTGCGCATCAATGTCTTCAGTGACTCTGTTCAGCATGTGAAGGGGTTCTTCTGCTCAGGGAATGTTTTCAGGGATGTCCGGCACGCCTCCCGTCAGCCGGATTTCGGCAATTCGTGCGCCCAGGGCGGGTTCGCCCCGGCGCGTGAAACGGTCACTCCCGCGACGACGGCCCCGTGGGCCAGCGCCTTCTCCACCGTTTCGGGGTCAAGGGTCTCCAGCTTTTCCTTTCCAAGCACGCCTTGTTCCGCAAGGCTCGCGAGAAGCCCTGCATTGAACGTATCGCCTGCGCCGACGGTGTCCACCACTTCGACCTTGCGTGACGTGGCGTGTGCCTCCCGTCCGTCTGCAAAATAGGCGGTGGCGCCCTCGCTGCCCCGGGTCAGCACCACGATGCGCGGTCCCGCCTCCAGCAGCGCGCGGGCTTTGTCGGCGATCGAATCGGTTCCCTGGACGATCCAGTGCAGGTCCTCGTCCGACACCTTCACGATGTCGGCCACCTCGAGAATCGAGGCCAGCCGCGCGCGGTATCGCTCGAGATCCTTGATGAAGGTGGGCCGGATGTTCGGATCGACCATGATCACCCGCGTTTCCGCCTCACGACGCGCGAGGGCGGCGTAGAAATCCGCGCAAGGCTCGCTGATCAGGCTGATGCCGCCGAAATAGCAGGCGGTCACGTCTGGCGAGAGGTCGGGCAGGTCTTCCGGGTCGAGCATGCGCCCCGCAGTCCCTTCGTCGTAAAACGTATACGTGGCGTTGCCATCGGTCAGGCGCACGAAGGCCAGGGTCGTCGGACGGTCCGAGATAATTGAGTTCGACGTGTCGACATGGCTGTCCGCCAGCGCCTGCTGCAACACGCCGCCGAAAAGGTCGCTCGACAGGCCGGACAGGAACCCGGCCGGCGCGCGCAGCCGGCCAAGTGCGATCGCCGTGTTGAACACCGCCCCGCCGGCATGCGCCTCGAAATTGCTGCCGCCATCCGCACGACGCGTCTCGATCATGTCAATGAGGGCTTCCCCGCAGCACAGGATCATCGGCTTGCCTCCTCGGCCTGGCGCTGCTCTTGCGCCGGGGCCGTCGTACAGACGATATCCGCGGGCAGCGCGTTTGAGAGAACCCGTTCCGCGTTCGGGATGTCGTTGCCTTCCGCCTTCTCGGTGGCCTCATCGAAGCTCAGACCGTACCCGGACCAGCGGTCGAGCAGCCGGGATCGCAGGGTCTTGAGGTCGGCATCGACGCGCACCGACAGGTCCCAGAGCGTCGACAGATCGCGCCATCCGGGTTCATCGAGAAGCAGGTAGTTGCCCTCGAGGATCACCGTCTCGCAATCCGCAGGAACCACACCGGCCCCGGCGATGGCGATTTCGCGCGATCGGTCGAAGACAGGGAATATGACCTCGCCGCCCTCCGACAGGCGCCGCACCAGCGTCTGGAACCCGGCGAGATCGAAGGTCTCGGGCGCGCCTTTTCGGGACAGCAGCCCGCGCGCGCTCAGAACAAGATTGTCGAGGTGAAACCCGTCCATCGGGACCATCCGCGCCGGAAAGCCGTTGGCCGACAGGTGTTCTGCCAGCGCCTCGGCGAGGGTCGACTTTCCGCTGGCCGGCGCACCGGCCAGCGCCACGATCCGCCGCGCGCCCTTGCTTGGCGCGGCGGTGATCCGCGACGCAAGACCTTCGAGCCCCGGATCGAAGTGCATCACACGGCCTCGACCCCGTCCGGAACCGCCGCTCCCGTCATGTAGGACACCGCATCAGACATCGAATGTTCCTTGGGGTTTATCACACAGAGCCGCTTGCTGAGCCGGT
This sequence comes from Roseobacter sp. FCG-D35, assembly GCF_033436665.1. Classification (NCBI taxonomy): domain Bacteria; kingdom Pseudomonadati; phylum Pseudomonadota; class Alphaproteobacteria; order Rhodobacterales; family Roseobacteraceae; genus Roseobacter; species Roseobacter sp. FCG-D35. The sequence continues at coordinate 94,246 of NZ_JAWQFO010000005.1, read as the reverse complement.
GGATGTGGATGCGGTCGGCGACCTCGAAGACATGCGGCATGTTGTGGCTGATCAGCACGATCGGAATGCCGCGCGACTTCACGTCGAGGATCAGTTCCAGCACCTTGCGGCTTTCCTTCACACCCAGCGCCGCCGTCGGCTCGTCGAGGATGACGACCTTCGACCCGAAGGCCGCCGCCCGGGCCACCGCGACACCCTGGCGCTGACCGCCGGACAGGGTTTCCACCGCCTGGTTGATGTTCTGGATCGTCATCAGCCCCAGCTCGTTGAGCTTGTCGCGGGCGAACTTTTCCATCGCGGACCGGTCGAGCTGGCGCAGCCACTTGCCCATGAATCCGGGTTTGCGCAGCTCGCGCCCCATGAACATGTTGTCGGCGATCGACAGTGCCGGCGACATCGCAAGCTGCTGGTAGACGGTTTCGATGCCGTGCTCGCGGGCGTCGAGCGGCGAGGTGAAATGCACCTTCTTGCCTTCGAGGTACACGTCGCCGTCGTCGGGCACCACCGCGCCCGAGACCGCCTTGATCAGCGTGGACTTGCCCGCACCGTTGTCGCCGATGACCGCGAGAACCTCGCCCGGATAAAGCTCGAAATCCGCGTGGTCGATGGCGGTGACCTTGCCGTAGCGCTTGACGAGGTTCTTGCCTTGCAGGATCGGTTCCATCACGCAGACACCTTTCTGATCCACTGGTCGACCGCGACGGCGCCGATGATCAGCACGCCGATGAGCAGGTAGGTCCATTGCGCATCCGCGCCGAGCAGGCGCAGGCCGAGGGTGAACACACCGACGATCAGCGCCCCGAAGAGCATGCCGAGGATCGAACCGCGTCCGCCGAAAAGCGAGATGCCCCCGATCACCACGGCGGTGATGCTTTCGATGTTGCCAAGCTGGCCTGAGGTCGGAGAGACCGAACCGATGCGCCCGATCAGAGCCCAGCCCGCGAAGGCGCAGATGACGCCCGAGAGCATGTAGACCTGGATCAGCACGCGGCTGACCTGCACCCCGGATAGTTCCGCCGCCTCGGCATCATCGCCGACGGCGTAGACATGCCGCCCCCATGCTGTGTGCCTCAGGATATAGGCAAGCACGAGCGTCAGAAGCACCATGAATATCGCGCCGACGGTGAACACCGCGCCGCCAACGGTCACCTTGGCCCCGAAAAGCTGCAGCATCGGCGCCTGTTCGGCGATCTCCTGGCTGCGGATGGTCTCGTTCGCGGAGTAAAGGAAGTTGGTGGCCAGTACGATCTGCCACATGCCAAGCGTCACGATGAATGGCGGCAATTTGACCTTGGCGACGAGCCAGCCGTTGATGAAGCCGCAAAGCGCCCCGCAGGCGATGCCGCAGCCGATCGCCATCGGCGTGGGCAGCCCGTAGCGGAACGTGAACTGCCCCATGACGACCGAGCTCAGCACCATGATCGCACCGACGCTGAGGTCGATGCCGGCGGTCAGGATGACCAGCGCCTGGGCCGCGCCGAGGATGCCGACGATCTGCACCTGCTGCAGGATCAGGGTGAGCGCGAAGGGCGAGAAGAACTTTGTCCCGAGCAGAAGGCCGAAGACCAGGATCGCGGCCAGCAACACGATCAGCGGCACCAGCGACGGCGTCACGTGCAGCGTATGCTGAAGCTTGTGAACAAAGCCGGTCCGTTCGTCCGCGAAGCTCGCAACTTCGGCGGAACTCCGGGAAAGCGACTGTTCGTAGTCTTGTCCTTTGGACGTGTCTGACATCGGGTTCTCCAACGGGGCAGCGTCGTCGGGTACCTGCCGTCGGCTCGCGCGCGGCAGGTGCCGTCCTTGTGTGCGAGGCGGCCGGACCGCCTCGCGCTGGTCAGGCCGGGATCAACCCCAGCACTTGTCCATGCCTTCCTCGACCGAGATCGACTCGACGCCGTCGGCAGGCTGGTCCGTGACCAGCGCCACGCCGGTGTCGAAGAAGTCCTTGCCTTCGGTCGGCTCGGGCTTGGTGCCGTCCGCGGCCCAGGCGGCGATCGCCTCGATGCCGAGCGACGCCATCAGCAGCGGGTACTGCTGCGACGTTGCACCGATGACGCCGTCCGCGACGTTCTGCACGCCGGGGCAACCGCCGTCGACCGAGACGATCAGCACGTCGTTTTCGCGGCCGATCGCTTTCAGCGCTTCGTAGGCGCCTGCCGCGGCTGGCTCGTTGATGGTGTAGACCACGTTGATCATCGGGTCGGTGGCCAGCAGGTTCTCCATCGCCTTGCGGCCGCCTTCCTCGTTGCCGGCGGTTACGTCATTGCCGACGATGCGCGGGTCATCTTCGTCGCCCCACTTGCTGGGATCCTTCACGTCGATGCCGAAACCGGTGAGGAAACCCTGGTCGCGCAGAACGCCCACGGTCGGCTGCGAGACGGCGAGATCGAGCATCGCGATCTTGGCATCCGCCGCGGCATCGCCCAGCGTTGCCGCCGCCCATTGGCCGATCAGTTCACCGGCAAGAAAGTTGTCGGTGGCAAAGGTCGCATCGGCCGCGTCGATCGGGTTGAGCGGCGTGTCGAGCGCGATGACCAGCAACCCGGCATCCCGCGCCTGCTGTACGGCCGAGACGATGGACGAGGTGTCCGACGCGGCTATCAGGATGCCCTTGGCCCCGTCCGCGATGCAGGTCTCGATGGCCGCAACCTGGGTCTCGTGGTCGCCGTCGACCTTGCCGGCGAAGGACTTCAGCTCGACGCCGAGCTCCTCGGCCTTTGCAGCCGCACCTTCGCGCATCTTGACGAAAAAGGGGTTGGTGTCGGTCTTGGTGATCAGGCAGGCGCTTGTGTCCTGCGCGAACGCGGTTCCGGTCGTGGCTGCCAGGGCCAGTGCGGTCCCCGCAAGAATCTTTTTCATGGTATCCTCCCATTGGATCTGTCGGGGCCCAGCCCCGTTCCGCGCACCCATTAGGCCACGCGTCAAAAGAGATAACAACGATTCCGTCTTGGCTGTCAATAAATAACTAAACTTGATTTATAAATACGACGACGCTAGGTTTCGCGCAGGGAGATATCGACATGCCGGCGGACGCGGACACCTCGAAGATCGCCGCACTGCGCACCGGGATCAACCAGAGCGGGCTGCGCGATTTCAACGAGCGCCTGATGCTGTCGATGATCCAGCGCTACGGGGCGATGCCGCGCAGCGAACTGGCGCGGATCTCGGGCCTGTCGCTGCAGACCGCGTCCGTGATCACCCGCAAGCTGGAACAGGACGGTCTGCTCGCACCCGGCGCGCCGACCAAGGGCAAGGTCGGCAAGCCGTCGATCCCGATGGCCCTGGCGCCCGACGGCGTCTTCTCGCTCGGCCTCAAGATCGGGCGGCGCAGCGCCGAGCTGATGCTGATCGATTTCGTCGGCGCGGTTCGCAAGCAGCATCGCCTGAACTTTCCCTATCCCAATCCCAAGGATATCTTTGACTTCTTCGCCGCCGGGCTCTCCGACATCCTCAAGCGGATGCCGTCCCGGGATCGCGAACGGATCGCCGGTCTTGGCGTGGCGGCGCCGCACGAGATCTGGAACTGGCAAGAACTTGTCGGCGCGACCAGCGAGGATTTCCAGCATTGGCGCCGCATCGATTTCCGCGACGAGATCGCACGGTTCACCGCGCTGCCGGTCACCATCGTCAACGACGCCACAGCCGCCTGCCGCGCCGAGCATCACTTCGGGCGTGGCAAGGAGTTCCGCGACTACGCCTACTTCTTCGTCGGCGCCTTCGTCGGCGGTGGCGTGGTGATCAACCAGTCGGTCCACGAAGGTGCCAAAGGCAATGCGGGCGCCTTCGGCGCGCTGCGCATGGTCGGAGCGGATGGAAAAGAGCATTCGCTGATCGACGAGGCCTCGATCTTCCGGCTCGAGACGGCGCTGATCGACGCCGGCCTGCCGCGCGAAGGGCTCTGGCAGGAACCGCAGGACTGGAGCGGGATGGACCATCTGCTCGACCCCTGGATCGAGCGCGTCGGCAAGGCCCTGGCCCGCGCAGCACTTTCGGTCTGCGCGGTGATAGACTTCGACGCCATCCTCATCGACGGCGCCTTCCCCGCAGATGTCCGGAACCGGATCGTCGGGACCGCGCGGGACGAGCTGGCCACGCTCGACCAGCGTGGCCTGATCGCGCCGAGGATCGAGGAAGGCACGATCGGCCTTCACGCCCGCAGCATCGGGGCCGCGTGCGGTCCGATCTTCGACAGCTATTTCATGACCGCGACCTGAAGCGTCACTTGCCCCAGCGCAGCGCGAGGATATCGAGATCGCGCGCCAGCAACAGCAGCCGGTCCTTGGTGCGCTGCGACATCGGCTTGAGCGGGTGCCGCACGTGATCGCTTCGGATCACGCCGCCCTCCCTGAACACCGTCTTGCAAGCCCGCAATCCGCATTGCCGGTTCTCGTGGTTGATCAGCGGCATGCACAGTTTCCACTGTTCCAGCGCGCCGTCGGTATCGCCTTCGAGATGCTTCGTGACGATGGGCCGGATCTTTTCGGGGAACATCGCCGAGGTCATCGACCCGGTGGCACCGGCATCGAGGTCGGCCAGCAGCGTCACCGCCTCCTCGCCGTCGAACGGTCCGACGATATCTGCGCCACCGGCCTCGATCAGCGCCGCAAGCTTGTCGGCGGCAAACGGCACCTCGATCTTGAAATAGGCGACGTTCTCGATCTCGCGCGCCATTTGCGCCAGCAGCGGAACCGAGAGCTTGACCCCGGAGAGCGGCGCGTCCTGCACCATGATCGGGACATCGATCGCGTCGCTGACGGCGCGGAAATGCTCGACGATACCCTGCTCGTCCGGCACCAGCCCGACGCCGTGATAAGGCGGCATCATCATAATCATCGACGCGCCCATTTCGGCCGCCGAACGGGCCCGCGCGACCGCAACCTGCGTCGAAAAATGGCTCGTGGTCACGATGACCGGCACGCGGCCGGCGACATGCTCGAGGCTCAGCCGCATCAGCTGCGCACGCTCGTCATCGCTCAGAACGAATTGTTCGGAGTAGTTGGCCAGGATGCAGATCGCGTCCACGCCCTGGTCGATCATGCAATCGAGAACGCGCCGCATGCCTTCTTCGTCGACGCTCCCGTCGTCGGTGAAAGGCGTGGGGGCGACAGGCAGGATGCCGGTCAGAGGAGATTTCATGGTCTGTCCTTTCAAGATGTCGGCAGGCTGACGCGAAAGCGCGAGATCTGTCGGTAGGTGTCGCCGGGTTCGAGGCGCACCGAGGGGAACTCGGCCCGGTTCGGCGCATCTGGCCACCCCTGTGGCTCGATCGCGACGCCGGCCCGCGCACCGTAGGGGGTGCCGCCATGTCCCGGCGCGGGCGCGGTGTCGATGAGGCGCCCCTCGTAGACCTGCAGCCCTGGCTCGGTCGTTTCGACGTCAAGCTGGGCCAGGTCGGTGCGCAGAGAACACGCCGGCCTCAGCCCCTCGGAGCGGACTAGGCAGAAGTTGTGATCGAGCAGCGGGTCGTTCGCGCCGACAACAGGACGCGGACCACGAAAGTCGAACCGTGTGCCTTCGACAGGGGCCGGATCGCCCGACGGGATTTGCCGTTCGTCGACCGGCAGGTAATGCGTCGCGTTCACTATCATGCGGTGTCCCGAAAGGTCGGGACGCCCGTCGAGCTTCCAGTACGCGTGATGCGCCAGGTTGCAGAAGGTCGGCGCATCCGTCCGGCCCTCGGCCTCGAAGACCAGCGTACCGTCCGCTTCCAGCCGGTAGGTGACGCTCAGCGACAGGTTTCCCGGGAACCCATCCTGCCCGTCGCGGCAGATCAGCGAAAAGCGGCAGGAGGTCTCGTCGCTGCCCTCGAGCGTCCAGTTCACGGTCCCGGTCCCGGTGCGTCCGCCGTGCAGCATCGTGCGCCCGTCCTCGTTGCGGTCAAGTGCAAGCGGTTGCCCGTCGATCGTCGCGCGCCCGTCAGCGATCCGGTTCGCGACACGCCCAACCACCGCCCCGAAGAAACGCATCTTGCCGAGATAGGGTTCGAACCGCGGGCTGCCGAGCACCAGGGCGTGCGGCAGCCTTTCGTGGCGCAGGTCCTGCAGGCTCGCGCCCCAGGTCATCAGGTTGGCGGCGACGCTTCCGTTCCGGATCTGAACGAAGCTCACCGCATCGCCCGCCTGCGTTTCTCCGAACCGCGCGGGCGGCGGCGGGACCGCCTGGAAGTCTATGTCCGCGACGGCCACGGGTTCACTCGACGAACGGGTCGACGGTCTCGCGCCGTCCAAGCGTGAAGGCATCGGCGACATGCCGCATCGGGGACAGGTCGACGTCGCTTTCGCCAGCCGTCACGTAGCGCGCCATCTTCGCGTAGAGGCTTGGGTATTCGCCGGTCAAACCTTCGGTCTCGGGCGCGCTCTGTTCGACCCCGTCGATCGCCAACCGCGCGCCGCCCTCGGTCAGCACCATCCGTCCCGCGTCGGTGGCGGCCTCGATGGTCCAGGTCTGATCGCCCTCCTGCCGCCAGTCGAAGACGGCCGTGACGGAGGCCCCGGCGGGGTGGTGGAAATCGAGACTCGCCGCGATGGGCGCCTGCCGGTTCTGCGGCACCTCGAGCACGGCCGAGGTCAGGTGGATCGGGTCGGGCAGGATTTCCGTGACGATGGACAGCGCGTTGATGCCCGGATCGAAAACGCCAAGGCCGCCCGGTTGCCAGATCCACTCCTGGCCCGGGTGCCAGCGCCGCACGTCCTCTTTCCAGGTCACGCTCAGGCGCTCGAGTCGCTTGTCGGCAAGCCAGGCCTTCGCGGCAGCGACCTGTTCAGCCTCGCGCGAATGCCAGGTGGCGAACAGCGACACGCGGAACGCGCGCGCAAGATCGACGAGCGCGTGACACTCCGACAGCGTGGCCCCGGGCGGCTTTTCCAGCATGACATGCCGGCCCGCGCGGATCGCGCGCGCGGCGTAGTCGAAGCGCGGCACCGGCGGCATGCAGAGCGAGACAACGCGGATGTCCTGCCGTTCCTCCAGCATGGCATCGAAGTCGGTATAGGCCTGAACGCCCTCCACCGAGCCATGGCGCGACACCGTGGCGGTGAGTTCCCAGTCCGGGCTCGCCGAGATCGCGGGCACATGCTGGTCGATGGCGATCTTGCCGATGCCGACGAGTGCGATCTCCATCAATGCGAGTCCTTCCCGACCGCCGAGCCACGGCAGCCGTTCAGAAAGTCGAGGTCTGCCCCGGTATCGGCACCCTGCACATGCTCCTGGTGTAACCAGGCGTAGCCCGAAACGGCTTCTTCATGCTCGGGCGGAGCCCAGGACTTCATCCGTTCCGCGATCTCCTCGTCGGACACGTCGAGGTGCAGCTTGCGGTTCGGCACGTCGATCTCGATCGTGTCGCCGTCGCGCACCACCGCCAGCGGGCCACCTGCCGCGGCCTCGGGCGAGGTGTGCAGTACGACCGTGCCGTAGGCGGTGCCGGACATGCGCGCGTCCGAGATCCGCACCATGTCGGTGATGCCCTTTTTCAGGATCTTCGGCGGCAGGCCCATGTTGCCGACCTCGGCCATGCCCGGATAGCCGCGCGGCCCGCAGTTCTTGAGCACCATGATGCAGGTCTCGTCGATGTCGAGCGCGTCGTCGTTGATCTTGGCCTTGTAGTCGTCGATGTCCTCGAAGACGACGGCCCGGCCCTTGTGGGTCATCAGCTCCTTGGTCGCCGCCGAGGGTTTCAGAACCGCCCCCTTCGGCGCGAGGTTGCCTTTCAGCACAGCGATGCCGCCCTGCCGGGTCAGCGCCTTCTCGAGAGGCAGGATCACGTCCTCGTTCCAGTTGGTGACATCCTTGACCTCGTCCCAGATCGTCGTGCCCGAGACGGTCAGCGCGTCCTTGTGCAACTGCCCGCCCTCGCCGAGGCGTTTCAGCACGACCGGGAGACCACCCGCGTAGAAGAACTCCTCCATCAGGTACTTGCCCGAGGGCATCAGGTTCACGATGGTCGCGACATCCCGGCCCAGCCGATCCCAGTCGTCCAGCGTCACGTCGACCCCGACCCGGCCTGCCAGCGCCAGCAGGTGAACGACCGCGTTGGTCGAGCCGCCGATCGCCCCGTTGGTGCGGATCGCGTTCTCGAAGGCCTCTTTGGTCATGACGTCCGATGGCTTGAGGTCATCCTTGACCATCTGCACGATGCGCCGCCCGGACAGCTGCGCCATCACGCGCCGCCGGCTGTCGACACCAGGGATCGCCGCGTTGCCAGAGAGCGCCATGCCCAGCGCCTCGGCCATCGAGGCCATCGTCGAGGCCGTACCCATCGTGTTGCAGGTCCCCGACGAGCGCGACATCGCCGCCTCGGCCTCGAGGAAATCCTCCTGGCTGAACTCGCCCGCCTTCACCGCCTCGGAAAAGCGCCACAGATGCGTGCCCGACCCGACCCGTTCACCCCGGAACCAGCCGTTCAGCATCGGCCCGCCGGTCACGACGATGGACGGGATGTCGGTCGAGGCCGCACCCATCAGCAGCGACGGCGTGGTCTTGTCGCAGCCCACCAGCAGCACCGCGCCGTCGATCGGCTGGCCGCGCATCTGTTCCTCGACCGCCAGCGCGGCGAGGTTGCGGAACATCATCGCCGTCGGGCGGAAGGTGTTTTCCGAGGCCGAGAACACCGGCACCTCGAGTGGAAAGCCCCCCGCCTCCCAGACACCGGCCTTCACCTTCTCGGCCAGCTCGCGCAGGTGCCCGTTGCAGGGCGTCAGATCGGACCAGGTATTCATGATCCCGATCACCGGACGCCCGTCGAACAGGTCGTGCGGATAGCCCTGGTTCTTCAGCCAGCCGCGGTGATAGATCGTGTCGCGCGAGGTGCCGCCGTACCACTCCTGCGACCGCAGCTTGCGCGGCCATTCCTTGGGTTCGAACGCCATTCCGGAGTCTCCTTCTTGCCGTGCAGGCGTCAGCTCTGCTTGCTCTTGTTGTAGACGTCGAAGAACACCGCAGCGAGCAGCACGAGGCCCTTGATGACCTGCTGGTAGTCGATGCCGATGCCCATGATCGACATGCCGTTGTTGAGCACGCCCATCAGGAACGCGCCCACCACGGCACCGACAATCTTGCCGACGCCGCCGGACATCGAGGCGCCGCCGATGAAGACCGCCGCGATCACATCGAGTTCGAGCGCAAAGCCCGCCTTCGGCGTCGCCGTGTTCAGGCGCGCAGCGAAGACCAGCCCGGCGACGGCGGCGAGCACGCCCATGTTGGTGAAGGCAAGAAAAGTCAGGCGCTCGGTGCGGATGCCGGACAGCTTCGCCGCCTTCTCGTTGCCGCCCAGCGCGTAGACCCGGCGCCCCAGCGTCGTCTTCTCGGTGATGAAGGCGTAGATGATCGTCAGCACGCCCATCGTGATCAGCACGTTGGGCAGGCCGCGGAAGGTCGCGAGCTTGTAGCAGATGAAGACCAGCGCCACGGCAACAATCGCGTTGCGCGTCACGAAGAATGCGCGCGGCTCGTCCTCGATCCCGTAGGCCTTGTTGCGCGCGCGCTGGCGCATGCCCATCCAGACGATCACAGCTGCGGCGACGAGGCCGGTCAGCAGCGCCAGCACGTTGAACTGACGTTCTGCAAACAGCGTGGCGAGACCCGCGCCAAGGCCTTCGGGGAAGACATCCGGAACGAAGCCGTTGGCGATCATCTGGAACTCGCGCGGGAACGGTCCCACCGACTGGCCTTCGAGCAGCCAGAGCGAACAGCCCCGGAAGACCAGCATCCCCGCCAGCGTCACGATGAAAGACGGGATCTTCCAGTAGGCCACGAAATAGCCCTGCGCCGCGCCGATCATGCCGCCGACCACGAGACAGGCCAGCATGGTGATCAGCACACCCATGCCCCAGTTCACGATCATCACGGCCGCTAGCGCGCCGATGAACCCCATGACCGAGCCCACCGACAGGTCGATGTTGCCCGACACGATGACGATGAGCATGCCCAGCGCCATGATGATGATATAGCTGTTCTGAAGCAGCAGGTTGGTGATGTTGACCGCGCGCAGCAGCGTGCCGTCGGTCACGATCTGGAAGAAGACCATGATCCCGATAAGCGCGATCAGCAGCCCGTACTCCCGAAGATTGCTGCGCAGGTAGGCACCGATGCTTTGCGTGGTGCCGCCGCCCTGCGATGTGGCTGTCTGTTCCATAGGTTCCGGCTTTCTATTCGGTCACGATCATCGACATGATGCGTTCCTGGCTGGCTTCCGCGGCGTCCAGTTCGCCAACGAAGCGGCCTTCGTTCATCACGTAGATGCGGTCGCACATGCCCAGCAGCTCGGGCAGTTCCGACGAGATCATCACGACCCCTTTGCCGTCCGCGCTGAGCTGGTTGATGATTCCGTAGATTTCGAACTTGGCACCCACGTCGATGCCGCGCGTCGGTTCGTCGAGGATCAGCACCTCCGGCTCGGAAAAGAGCCATTTCGATAGCACCACCTTCTGCTGGTTGCCGCCCGAAAGGTTCACGACCTTCTGAAAGACGCTCGGCGTGCGGATGTTCATCGCCTTGCGGTAGCGTTCGGCGACGCGGGTCTCCTCGCGCTCGTTCAGCACCCCGCCCGAGGACACGCCGGACAGGTTCGCAAGCGTCACGTTCTTCTGGATCGTCTCGTCGATGACGAGGCCGAGGCTCTTGCGGTCCTCGGTGACATAGGCGAGCCCCGCGGCGATCGCCCGGTCGATGGTGCTAACGTCCGCAGGCGCGCCGTCGATTTCCACCGTGCCCGTGACGTTGCGCCCGTAGGCCCGTCCGAAAAGGCTCATCGCCAGCTCCGTACGACCCGCGCCCATCAGCCCCGCGATGCCGACGACCTCGCCCGCGCGCACGGTAAAGCCGACATCGTGGATCACCTGCCGGTCGCCATGCTCGGGGTGCCAGACGTTCCAGTCGCGCACCACCATGAGCTCCTTGCCTGCCACGCGCTGGCGCTCGGGGTAGCGGTGCGCCATGTCGCGGCCCACCATGTCGCGCACGATGCGGTCTTCGGTGATCTTTTCCTTCTGCGCGTCGAGCGTCGAGATGGTCGAGCCGTCGCGGATCACGGTGACCGTATCGGCCACGCGCCGCACCTCGTTCAGCTTGTGACTGATGATGATCTGCGTCACACCTTGCGTCTTGAGCTCCAGCATCAGGTCCAGCAGCTTCGCGCTGTCGGCTTCCGAAAGCGCCGCGGTCGGCTCGTCAAGGATCAGCAGCCGCACCTCCTTGGACAGCGCCTTGGCGATCTCGACCAGCTGCTGCTTGCCGACGCCCAGCGAATCCACCAGCGTCGTCGGGCTTTCGAGCAGGCCGACCTTGCGCAGCAACCCTTCAGTGCGCTGGTTGGTTTCGTGCCAGTCGATGATGCCGCCGGTGGCGATCTCGTTCCCGAGGAACAGGTTTTCGGCGATCGACAGGAGCGGCACGAGCGCGAGCTCCTGGTGGATGATGATGATGCCGTCGCGCTCGCTGTCGGCGATCCCGCCGAACCGCGCCTCGGCGCCGTCATAGTGGATCTCGCCGTCGTAAGTGCCATGCGGGTAGATGCCCGACAACACCTTCATCAGGGTCGACTTGCCGGCGCCGTTCTCGCCGACGACGGCGTGGATCTCGCCCTTCGCGACCGACAGCGTGACATTATCGAGCGCCTTGACGCCCGGAAATTCCTTGCTGATCGACCGCATTTCCAGCAGCGCTGTCATGATCGCCCCCTGCCCGGAACGGCCCGCCGCAGCGGGCCGCCGGTTTCACTTCCTCGATTACTCGATCTGGTCCTTGCTGTAGTAGCCGGAGCCCACCAGGATCTCTTCCCAGTTCGAGGCATCGACCGACACCGGCTCGAGCAGGTAGGACGGCACGACCTTGACGCCGTTGTCGTAGGTCTCGGTATCGTTGATCTCGGGCTCGCCGCCGCCGAGAACTGCCTCGACCATGCCCACGGTCACCCGCGCAAGTTCGCGCGTGTCCTTGAAGACGGTCGAGTACTGCTCGCCCGCGAGGATCGACTTGACCGACGGCACCTCGGCGTCCTGGCCGCTCACGATCGGCATCTGAAGATCGCCCGAGCCGTAGCCGACGCCCTTGAGCGAGGACAGGATGCCGATGGAAAGCCCGTCGTAGGGCGAGAGCACGCCGTGCACCTGCTGGTCGGTGTAATGTGCCGACAGAAGGTTATCCATCCGCGCCTGCGCCACCGCGCCGTCCCAGCGCAGCGTTCCGACCGTGTCCATGCCGGTCTGGCCCGAGACGATCTCGATCTTGCCCTCGTCGATCATCGGCTGGAGTACCGACATTGCGCCGTCATAGAAGAAGTAGGCGTTGTTGTCGTCGGGCGAGCCGCCGAACAGCTCGACATTCCAAGGCGACTGGTCGGGGAAACGCTCTTCGAGGCCGCTCACCAAGCTCGTCGCCTGCTGCACGCCGACCTTGAAGTTGTCGAAGGTGGCGTAATAGTCGACGTTCTCGCTGTCGCGGATCAGGCGGTCGTAGGCGATGACCTTGATGCCGCTGGCCGCCGCGTTCTCGAGCGCATTCGACAGGGTGGTCCCGTCGATGGCCGCGATCACCAGCGCGTCGACGCCCTTGGTGATCATGTTCTCGATCTGGGCAAGCTGGTTCGGAATATCGTCCTCGGCGTATTGCAGGTCGGTCTCGAAGCCCGCGGCCTGGAACTGTTCGACCATCGAGTCGCCGTCGGAGATCCAGCGCGCAGAAGACTTGGTCGGCATCGCGATGCCGACGGTGCCCTCGGCAAACGCGGCCGAGGACATGACGAGTGTGGCCGCAGCGGTGGCCAGAAGATGCTTGAGTTTCATTGGTTCCTCCCGAGAACCGGGTCCGCGCGTTGGGCGGACCTCATTTTCTTTCGAAACGGATAACGCGATCCGCCCCGTGGCCTACACCCGCTTTACATACCTGTAAAATGACAATATCGAAAATCTGCATAACAAAAACGATATAGTCGAACCACGCGGCATGCTGCTCAAACCCAACCAGATGCGCCTGCTGATCCGGGTGGCGGAGACCGGCAAGCTCCAGGCCGCCGCGGATGCGATGGGCATGTCGCAGCCGGCGGCCTCGCGGATGCTGTCCGACCTCGAGAGGACGGCGGGCGGCCCGATGTTCCGGCGTCATCCGAAAGGCATGGAGCTGACCGAGGTCGGCGGCATCTTCGTCCGACGCGCCCGCGCGATCCTCGCCGAGTTCGACGCGCTGGAAACCGAGGTCACCGACGTCCGCGATGGCCGCGTCGGGACCGTGCGCGTCGGTTCCGTCACCGGACCGGCGGCGGGCACGCTGGTTCCCGCACTTCGAAACGTCCGCGCGACGGCACCCAACATCGAGCCGACGGTCGAGGTCGGAACCTCCGCCGACCTCTTTCGCGGGCTCGAGGAGGACCGTTTCGACTTCATCCTCGCGCGACCGCCGGCGGATTACGACACGCGCCATTTCCGCCTGCTTCCGGCGCGCTCGGAAGTGGTGACGCTGGTGGTGCATCGCGGTCATCCGCTGCTCGGGCGGCGCGGGCTGGGCCTTGCCGACATGGCCGACTACGAATGGATCATCCAGCAGCGCGGAAACCCGATCCGGTCCGCGGTCGAGAATGCCTTCCACATGGCGGGCATCCCGATCCCCGGCATGATCACCAGTTCCTCGTCGCTGCTGGTCATGCTGGCGTTGATCGAGAATTCGACCGCCATCGCGCCGCAATCACACGAGGTCGCGCAGTTGCTCATCCGGTCGTCGCTGAACGTAGCACTCGAGGCGCTGGACCTGCGGCAACAGATCAGCGTCACGCCCTACTTCATCATCCACCACCGCGACCACGAGTTCTCGCAGGCCGCCCGGAAGGTCATGCAGGAGGTGATGGCGCGGCTCTGAGCGTCAGTGCCGGCCGAGGTGGCCCGCGATATGGGCATAGCCCTCGCGATAGACCGCCTCGGGACTTTCCGCGAAATCGCGCCAGACCTTGGTGGCGGCGGCGAGATCCGGCAGACCGCGCCCGAAGGATTCGATGGTCAGCCAGCCGTCATAGCCGATGTCGCGGATGGTGGCGAATGTCTCGTCCCAGGGAATGTTGCCGCGTCCCGGCACGCCGCGGTCGTTCTCGGAGATATGGATATGCACCACGTCATCCGCGTTGCGCCGCAATGCGCCCTGCGGGTCGGTCTCCTCGATATTGGCATGGAACGTGTCGTACATCGCGCGCAGGTTCGGGTGCTCGATCCGGCGCAGAAGCGCGGCCAGATCGTCCATCGTGTTGACCAGATAGCATTCGAACCGGTTCAACGCCTCCAGCGCCACGATGACCTCCGCCGCGGCGGCATGTTCGCCCACCTGCCGAAGGCTGTTGGCGGCGCGTTCCAACTCGTCCTCGGTCGGGCCGCTGCCGGAGAACTGGCCAAGCACGGAATGCAATGGGCCGGCCACGACTTGCGCCCCAAGCGCGGCGGTGCAATCGACCACCTCCTTCATCCGCGCGACCGCAGCCGCCCGCACCTGCGCGTCCGCCGAAACGAGGTCGAACGCGGGATCGCCCAGCGCCGAAACGGCGGTGCGGTCGAGATCGAGACCGTCGAGCATCCGGGCAAGGCCGGCGTAATCGTCGGGGCCGCCCTCGAACACCGGGATCTCGACCCCGTCGAACCCCGTGGCGCGAATATCCGCAAGCAGTTCCTCGTGGTCCCGACCGACGTTGGTCGTCCACAGGAACATGTTCATTCCGATCTGCATGCGCCCTCCCGTGCTATCTGGTCATACCAAATGCAAGTTCACTGTCTGCGTCAAGGTCGACCCGACGCCGGGGATCTCGGGCAAATCGCGGAACTATGCGCAGCGGAGGCATCACTTTCACCCTGATGGGTGCCAAATTGGCCGCTTGACGCCATTGCCGCATCCGTCGCAATCTGGTCATACCAGAATTCGCGAAGGCGGGCCCTTCGCCAACAAGGCAGACCGTCAGGGGAGGACACAGATGCACTTGTCGACACACAATTGGATGCGTGCGGAGCCGATCGAAACGACGGTGCGGCGGATCAAGCAGTTCGGGTACGAATCGATCGAGATCTCGGGCGAGCCGACCCAGTACGACACCAAGGAAACCCTGAAACTGCTCAAGGACGAGGGCATGCGCTGCTGGGGGGCGGTGACGCTGACGCTCGGCGACCGGAACCTCGCCGCCAAGGACGAGGGCCAGCGCGCCAAGTCCGTCGACTACGTCAAATCCGTGATCACCATGGTCTCCGAACTCGAAGGCGAGATCGTCACGCTGGTCCCGGCCACGGTCGGAAAGGTGGTGCCGGATGCGACGCCGGAAGAGGAATGGAAATGGGTGGTCGACGCGACCAGGGAATGCTTCGCCCATTCCCAGCAGAAAGGCGTCAAGATCGCCGTGGAGCCGCTCAACCGGTTCGAGACCTACCTCTTCAACCGCTGCGCACAGGCGCTGGCGCTTGCAGATGCGGTCAGCCCGGAATGCGGCGTCTGCCTCGACGCCTACCACCTTAACATGGAGGAAAGCGACATCTACGAGGCGATCCGTCTTGCCGGCGACCGGCTGTTCGATTTCCACGTCGCCGACAACAACCGCTTTGCCGCAGGGCTCGGGCATCTCGACTGGGCAAAGATCGTCTCGACGCTCAAGGACATCGGCTATGACGGTGCGCTGACCAACGAATTCGTGGCCCCCGTCGACCGGACCCCGGCGGCGATATACCCAGACATGGTCGAAACCGACCCGGTCGATATCTCGCCGGAACAGCTCCAGTTCATCCAGGACCACGGCTCGTCGCTGCTGACGGAATCCTTCTACGCCGACCAGATGCGCATCACCGCCGAAACGCTTCTGCCGCTGATCAAGTAAGCGAACACGGCCGGCGGCCCCGGGCCGCCCGCGCCACCGAGAGGAGCGGCGCCGATGCGCATAAAATCGGTAGAGGCACGCTGGGTCCAGATCCCGATCGAGGAGTCGCGGCAGCATGTCAGCGACTTCGGGCGGCTGCGCACCTTCGATGCCGCGATCCTGCGGATCGAGACCGAGGACGGGATCGTCGGCTGGGGGGAAGGCAAGAACGCCGCTGGCAGCGCAGGCGCGTACGGCACGCTCGTGCATCTGCTGAACCACGAGTTCGGACCGAGGCTCATCGGGCGCGACGCGTCCGAGATCACGCCGATCTGGGAGTCGCTCTATAACGGCTCGCGCGCGCAGGGTGCCGCCGACCGTGGCCACGTCATGCCGGAACTGGCCCGGCGCGGGCTGACGGTCGCGGCCATCAGCGCCATCGACATCGCGCTCTGGGACATTCGCGGCAAGGCCTTGGGCGAACCGGTCTGGTCGCTGCTTGGCGGGCGCAGCGCGGACAGCCTGCCGGCCTATGCCTCGGGCGGCTGGGCGGACGCAGCAGGGATCGGCAAACAACTACAATCCTACGTCGATGCCGGCGGTTTCGGAGCGGTCAAGATGCGCGTCGGGTCGATGGACGGCGCGGCGCATGTCTCGGCCGGGCGGGTTCAGGCCGCGCGCAAGGCGCTGGGGCCGGGCATCGACATCATGGTCGACGCGCATGGCACTTTCACCGTCGCCGAGGCCCGGCGCTTTGCCGCGATGGTCGCGGGCTGCGACCTCGCGTGGTTCGAAGAGCCGGTGACGGCGGACGATCACGCCGGATTGGCGGAGTTCCGGCGCAGCACCCATATCCCCGTCGCCGTGGGCGAATCCGAGTGTACGCGCTTCGATTTCGCGGATCTCGCCGCGCGTCGTGCGGCTGACATCCTGCAACCCGACCCGGCCTTCTGCGGCGGCATCACCGAGGCGATGCGCATCGGGGCGCTGGCGTCGGCGTTCAACCTGCGCCTCGCGCCGCATCTCTGGGCCGGTGCCCCGGCCTTCTTTGCCGGCTTGCAGGTTATCGCGGCGTCACCCGCGGGTTACCTCGTCGAGTTCTCGCTCGGGGCCAACCCGATGATCCATGATCTGTCGAAAGAGAAGGTCGAGGTCCGTAACGGCCGCATCGCCCTGCCCGATACGCCCGGCCTCGGCCTTGACATGAACGAGGACGTGATCGAACGGTTCACGAAACGCTGACGATGCAGGACGGACCGCTGAAAGAACAGGAATTCCTTCCCGCGATTGCGGCTTACCTGCTGTCGGCGGCGCGGCAGAACGGCGGCAAGGCGCCGTCCGAACGCGATCTGGCCGAGCATTTCTCGGTCAGCCGCGGTCAGGTGCGCGAGGCCCTGGCGATCCTCGAGGCGATTCAGGTCATCGAGCGCCGGGCCAAGTCGGGCATCTACGTCAACGAGGACCAGAGCGGCATCGAGGCGATGAGCTTTTTCGCCCGTGCGGGGCTGCCGCTGGAAAACCGCCAGATCTACGAGGCGGTCGAGCTGCGCAAGATCCACGAGGTCAAGGCCGCCGAGCTTGCCGCCGAACGCGCCGAGGAGGAGAACTTCGATCGCATTCGCGACGTGCTGGCGCGCTCCGAAACGCGGATCGCCAATGGCCAGGGGCTCGACGCGCTTGACCAGGAATTCCATCTCGAGATCGTGCGGGCGACGCAGAATTCGGTCTTTCTGGGCATCTGCACGACCTTCTACGAACTCGGCGGCGCGCGTCTACAGGTCTACTTCAAGGACCCCGAGCGCAACAGAAAGTCTCACGACGAGCACCGGCAGATCTTCGATGCGCTGGTGCAGCGCGACGCGACGCTTGCCTCGGCGCTCATGGTCTCGCATCTTCGCGGAGCGATGAGTTACTGGAGCGAAATCCTCGAACCCGGCCAGAAGCGGCGCGACTGACATGAGCGCGCCGGTGATCTTCTCGACCCATCCGCTGCACCCATCAGTCACGGATGCGCTGACCGCGCTCGGCGATTACAGGGTCGCAAGCGCGCCGACGCCCGACGCGATCTCCGAGCAAAGCGCCGGCGCCCGGGTCATCGTCGTGCGCGCGCCGATCCCGGAAGACGTCGTCGCCCGCGAGGACGGGCTGCAGGCGATGGTCCGGCATGGCGCGGGGCTCGACATGATCCCGGTCGCGGCCGCCACCGGGCGCGGCATCCTGGTCGCGAATGTTCCGGGCGTGAACGCCGTCACCGTCGCCGAGCACGCAATCTGGTCGGCCATGGCGCTGCTGCGCCGCTACCCGCGCGTCGACAAGGACCTTCGCCTGCACGGCTGGACCGAGGCGAGGGCGCATTCCGATCATGGGCGCGAGCTTTCTGGCAAGACCATCGGCATCGTCGGGATGGGCAACGTCGGCACCGCCGTTTCGCGTATCGCACGGCACGGCTTCGGCATGTCGGTGCTCTACCACACGCGCCGGCCCGATGCCGTCGAAGAGGGTATCGCCGCGATGTCGCTCGACGCGCTTCTGGCGCAGTCCGACGTGGTCGTGCTCTGCTGTCCGTTGACTGCCGAGACCAAGGGGCTGATCCACGCTGGCCGCATCGCCAAGATGAAACCCGGTGCCATCCTGATCAACGTGGCGCGCGGGCCGGTGGTGGTGGAAAAGGCTCTGGTCGAGGCCCTGTGTGACGGTCGCCTTGGCGGGGCCGCGATCGACGTTTTCGACCGCCAGCCCCTGCCGCATTCACACGCGCTACTTGGGCTGCCCAACGTGATCCTGACGCCGCATATGGCCGGCATCACCGAAGAAAGCATGCTGCGGATGGGTGAGGGCGTCGTTTCCGAGGTCGAGCGCATCCTGCGCGGCCAACTGCCGAAGAACCTCGTGAATCCCGACGCGGTCGACCTCTACCGCCAGCGCTTCGGCGCCTGAGTTCGAGGTTACGCAACCGCGAGATTCGCGCCGGTCTCGGGATCGAAAGTCAGGATGCGGTCGGGCTTCCAGCCAAAGCGGATGGTCTCGTCGCGGCTGAACCTGGCCCCGGCGGGCACCGTGGCATGCAGCCGCGTCTCGCCCATGTCGAGGGCAAGGATCTTGACCACGCCCTGGTCCTCGATGTCGAAGACGCGCGCCTCCATCGGCGCGCCCGTTTCGATCACGATGTTCTCGGGCCGGACCCCGAAGGTGACCGCGCCGCCGCCCTTGATCGAGCCCACGGGAAGCGAAACGCCCTGGACCTGTGCGCCATCGCCTCCAAGCTGCCCCTCGATCAGGTTCATCGGCGGCGAACCCACCGAACGCGCGACGAAGACGTTGCGCGGGCGCTCGTAGATGTCCGAGGGCGTGCCGACCTGTACCAGGCGGCCGTTGCGCAGCACGCCGATCTTGTCGCCCATCGACATTGCCTCGACCTGGTCGTGGGTCACGAAGAGAAACGTCGCGCCGAGGTCATTGTGAATCGCCTTGAGCTCGACCCGCAGCACCTCGCGCAGCTTGGCATCAAGCGCCGAAAGCGGTTCGTCCATCAGGAACACCGACGGATCGCGCACGATGGCCCGACCGATCGAGACGCGCTGCATCTCGCCACCTGACAGACGCTCGACCTTGCGGTCGAGCAGATGCTCGATCTGCAGCGTCTTCGCCGCGCGGTCCACCCGGCGCGCGATCTGGTCGGCGTCGAAGGCCCGGATTTTCGACTTGAGCGGAAACTCGAGATTTCCGCGCACGGACAGACGCGGATAAAGCGAATACTGCTGCAGCACCAACGCCACGTCCCGCTCGGCGGCAGTCCAGTCGCTGACATCCTTGTTGCCGATCAGCACCCGGCCTTCGTCGGGTTTCTCGAGCCCCGCGATCACCCGCAGGGTCGTCGTCTTGCCGGCCCCGGTGCGTCCGAGCAGCACGAAGAACTCGCCGTCCTCGACCGTCAGGCTCAGGTCCTTCAGCGCCCGGTTGGCCCCGTAGCGTTTGGTGACGTTCTCCAGTTCGATCCGCGCCATCAGACGGCCCTCCTCAGCGACTGGCCGTTCGCGGCATCGAAGAAATGTGCCCGGTGCGGGTCGAGCGAGACCCAGAGCTTTTCGCCCTCGCCTTTCGAGAAGCCCGCATCACAGCGCGCGCGCAGCGTCGTGTCGCCGACCCGCACGTCGACGATGTCGTGGCTGCCCAGGGGCTCGATGTTGGTGGTTTCGGTCTCGACGTAGCCGTCACCGGGCTGGTGCGACAGCAGCACCGCCTCGGGCCGGATGCCCAGCGTCACCGCGCCTTTGCCGAGGTGGCCGACGACCTGCCCCGGCACATGGAACCCCTGCCCGCCACCGACGCGCAGCACGGCATCGGTGCCGTCGCCCTCGACGGTGATGTCAGAGACGTTCATCACCGGAGATCCGACGAATTGCGCCACGAAGAGGTTCGCGGGATGCAGATAGACCTCGTCCGGAGCGCCGACCTGTTGCAGCACACCGTCGTGCATGATGACGATGCGGTCGGCCAGCGACATCGCCTCGACCTGATCGTGCGTGACGTAGACCGAGGTCGAGTTGCGCGCGATGTGCAGGCGCTTGATCTCGGCGCGCATCTGCTCGCGCAGCTTGGCGTCGAGTGCCCCGATGGGTTCGTCCATCAACAGCGCCTTCGGCCGGCGCACCAGCGCCCGCCCGATGGCGACACGCTGCATGTCGCCGCCCGACAACGCCGAGGGGCGTTTGGGCAGCAACCGTTCGATGCCGAGGACCTGCGCCACTTCGCGCACTGCCGCCTCGCGATCGGACTGGCCCATGCGTACCGCGCGCAGCGGAAAGGCGATGTTCTCGTAGACCGTCATGTGCGGGTAGAGCGAGAAGGACTGGAAGACGAAGGCGATGTCGCGATCGGCGGCCTTCTTGTCCTGCACCTCCTCGCCGTCGATCGTGATGGTGCCGGACGTCGCGGTCTCGAGCCCGGCGATGGCGCGCAGGGTCGTTGTCTTGCCGCAGCCTGACTGGCCCAGCATCACTACGAACTCGCCGTCCTCGATCACGAGGTTCATGTCCTTCAGCACCTGGACGGAGCCGAAGTATTTCTCGACGTTGGTCAGCTCGATCCGCGCCATCAGTACAACTCGTCCTCTTCCTCGTCCTCGACTTCCGGCTCGGGTGCGATGTGGCTGGTGACGATAAAGGCGATCAGGCCGAAGATGATCACCGTCAACCCGTAGCGGTGCAGGAACTCGACCCAGGGCTGGCAGAGGAACACCAGCCCCGCGATCATCACCCATTGCGCGCCCGGTTCGAACCAGCGCGTGTTCATCTCGCGAAAGGTCATTTGCGGATCGCTCCGAAGGACATGCCGCGCAGCAGGTGGTTGCGCAGAAGGAAGGTGAAGATCGCCACGGGCAGCAGGAACAGGAAGGCGCCGGCCGCGATCACGGTCCAGTCCGGCAGGCCCGACCCGACCTGGCTGGGGATGTAGGGCGGTGCGGTCTGGGCGTTGCGCGAGGTCATCATCAGCGCGAAGGCGTATTCGTTCCAGGCGACGATGAAGCAGAAGACGGCGGTGGCGGCGATGCCGGTCAGCGCCTCGGGCAGCACGATCTTGAAGAACGCCTGCAGGCGCGTGTAGCCGTCGACCAACGCCGCCTCCTCATACTCGCGCGGGATCTCGTCGATGAAGCCCTTCATGATCCAGACCGCGAACGACAGGTTGAAGGCGGTGTAGAGGATGATCAGCCCGACATGCGTGTCGTAAAGCCCGACCGCGCGGTACATCAGGAACATCGGAATGGCGACGACGACCGGTGGCAGCATGCGCGTCGATAGGATGAAGAACAGCCAGTCCTGTTCGCCCGGCACCCTGAAGCGTGAAAAGCCGTAGGCGGTCAGCGTTCCCATCGACACCGCGAGGAAGGTCGACACGATCGAGACGATCAACGAGTTGAGGTAGCGATCACCATAGCCCGAACTCGTGATCTCGCCGGTCTTGCGGTTCTTCACCACCTGTTCGCCGCCGTCGTAGACCAGCTTTTCCCACCAGGGCGCGGCCTCGTAGACCTCGTCCTCGACCGGGCCGCGCAGCTGGCTGCGCTTGGTGAAGAGCTTGGCATAGGGCGACAGCGTCGGCTCGAAGAACACCGTCGGCGGCACGGTGGTCGCTAGGTTGCGCGGCTTGAACGCCGTGGCGGTGATCCAGAAGATCGGCGTCAGCATGACGACGACCGCCAAGAGCACGGCCGCGATGGCGACCTTGTTCAGGATGCGCTCGCCTTGTGTCTTCACTTCGGCCATGTCAGCGCGCCTTCACCTTGTTGAGATACTTCACGTAGATGTTGGTGATCGCCACCACCATGATCAGCACGATGTAGGCGAAGGCCGAACTCATCCCGGTCTGCCATTCGAGGAAGGCCATCTTGTAGAGCCGGATCGCGATCAGCTCGGTCGTCGGCTGCGAGGACAGGATGTAGGCATGGTCGAAGGTCTTGAAGGCCTCCATCGTGCGGAAGATGATCGCGATCATCAGGATCGGCGCGACCAGCGGCAGGGTGATCCGGAAGAAGGTGTAGAAGGGTCCGGCCCGGTCGATCTCGGCGGCTTCGTAGAGGTGCTTCGGCACCGCCGACAGCCCGGCCAGCGACAGCAGCATCACGAACGGCGACCACATCCAGATGTCGACCACGGCGACCGCCCAGAGCGCCATCTGCGGATCGGCGAGCCACTCGAATTTCCCCAGGCCGAGGAAGTAGTTGATGATGCCGAAAGACGGATCGTAGAGCAGCTTCCAGAACAGGCCGACCACAGCCGGCGACAGCATCATCGGCAAGAGCAGCAGCGTCGTGATCAGGCCCTTCAGCGGGATCTTGCGGTTGAGCAGCATGGCGAGCCCGAAGCCCACGAGCACCTGTCCTGTGACCGAGATCAAAACGTATTTCGCGGTGATCGTGAAGTTGCGCCAGATGAACGGGTCGTTCAGCAGCTCGCGGAAATTGGCGAGCCCGACCCATTGCGCGGGGGCCAAGGTCGAGGCGCGGTAATCGGTGAAGGACGTCCAGAGCGAATAGAGCAGCGGAAAGACGTTGAAGATGATCAGGAATGCGATCGTCGGAATGATGAACAGGTTTCGGATCGTCATGTCCGACCAGCCGCGCGCCGCCGCGCGGCTCTTCGGATCGAGCCTCGTCATCACGTCTGCCACTTGTCCCACCTCGTCTCAGGATGATGCGGCGGGCGCTTGCGGCGCCCGCCTGCTGTTTGCGCGGCGGCGGTTCAGTCCAGCCGGCCGTATTTCTTGAAGGTCTCGGTCCAGTCCGCGGCCAGCGCGTCGAGCACTTCCTTGGCCGTGCCCTCGCCACCCACGATGTAGGGATAGATCCGCTGGTTGGCTGCCGTCAGAAGTTCGGCGTATTCCGGCACCGCCCAGAAGTCCTTGACCTTGAACATGGTCTGGTAGAACGCCTCGTTGTAGGGCGTGGCGTTGCGGAACTCCTCGCTTTCGAGCGTCTTGGCGTGGGCCGTGTAGCCGCCCAATTCCGCCCAGCGCTTCTGCACGTCGTCCTGGATGAACCATTCGAGGAAGGCGTAGGATTCGTCGATGTTCTCCGAGTAGGAAACGATCGAGATGCCCTGCCCGCCAAGAGCGGCGAACTGGTCGCCATCCGGTCCGGCCGGGTTGGCGAAGAAGCCCGTGACGTCCGCATTCGGGTTGGTCGCCGGGTTCAGCAGCGCCGGGAAGAAGGCGAAGTAGTTCATCGAGATCGCCGCGAGGCTTTCGGTGATCGCCTGATTGTTCTCGACGAAGAAGGTCTTGGACCAGCCCGGCGGGGTGAAGCCGTAGAGCTTGCGGTAGGCCTCGAGACCCGCGACCGCCTGCTCGGAGTTCAGGATGCCTTCGACCTCGTAGCTTTCGTAATCACCCAGCTCGGCCCCGTAGGAGAACAGCGCGTTCTCGACGCCCATCACCAGACCGTCATAGGAGTTGTCGGTATAGATCGCGATCCCGTAGCGGTCCTCGTCCGGGCGATGGAAGAACTCGGCGATGTCGATGAGCTGCGCCCAGGTCTGCGGCACGTCGAGCGGATAGCCGTACTTGGCCTCGAAGGCCTCCATCTCGGCGGGATCCTCAAACCAGTCCTTGCGGTAGGACCAGCCGACCGCGTCACCCTCGGCCGGGATCGCCCAGAACTTGCCGGAGTTGCCCGGGTACTCTGCGTAGTACTTCACCGTCGCCGGCGCCATCACCTCGCCCAGATTGTGCTCGGTGAAGAAGTCCGTGAGCTCGACGTAGTGCCCGCCCTCGGACGCGGCGCCCAGCCACTGGCTGTCGCCGACGATCATGTCGTAGGCGCTGCCGCGGGCGTTGAACTCGGTGAAGGCCTTGGTCTGGAAATCCGACCAGGGTGTAGTCTCGACCGTGACCGTCACGCCGGTCTCGGCCTCGTATTCGTTCACCAGTTCCTGCAGGTAGTTCGCCGGGTCCCACTCGGCCCAGAAGATGGTCAGTTCCTGTGCCGCCGCGCCGGACGCCATGAGCGCCAGGGCGCCCACGCCGGACAGCAGCCTATTGGCCTTGTTTGTCATTGGTTTTCCTCCCTTTTTCGGTAATCGGCGGCACTTACTTCGGGCTTTTCCTCCTGCCCCGCCGCCTGTGCCCTGTGCCTTTTTCCGTCACGCCGGAATGTTGCGGCGATAGCCCGCGACATTCCTGCCCCCGTTTTTGGTAAGACCAGATTGCCGGATCTGTCAAGACGTTCCTTCCACCGGTCCGCCTGCGCATGTTCCCCGGGCGCGCCGGCCGATTCGACGGATTTTGCACCTTATTTTCCGTCGATCCGGCGTCGGTTTCGGTATCGCGCCTTCGCCACATACGCGCCGGATCACGATTCTTCTGGTCGGACCAGTTCGAACCGCGTATCAAGGGCGCGGAACGGGCGCCGCGGGGAGGGGGCATGCCAGCCATACACGTCGTCGGCACGGCCGACACCAAGGGTGCCGAGCTTTTCTTCCTGCGTGACCTGATTGCGGCGGAGGGGCACGAGGTCCGGCTGGTCGACACCAGCACGCAGGCCACGACATCCGAGACCGACGTCTCCCCGCGCGCGGTCGCTTGCTGCCACCGCGACGGCGCGGAGGCCGTGCTTGGCGGATCGGAGCGTGGCGCGGCCGTCGCGGCCATGTCCGACGCGTTCACGGCCTGGTGCCGGCAGAACGCGCGGGAGATTTGCGGCATGATCGCCGTCGGCGGCGGCGGCGGTACATCGATCGCCTGCGCCGGCATGCGCGCGCTGCCTTACGGGGTCCCGAAGATCATGGTCTCGACCCTCGCCTCGGGCGACACGGCACCTTTCGTAGGCACCTCGGATATCGTCATGGTGCCGTCGGTCACCGACATCGCCGGGCTGAACCGGCTCAGCCGCGTGATCCTGTCGAATGCCGCGCATGCGGTGGTCGGTGCCGCATCGCATCCCCCGCGGGCGGCACAGGACGACAATCCGGCCATCGGGCTTTCGATGTTCGGCGTCACCACGCCCTGCGTCACCGCCGTCGCCGAGCGGCTCTCGTCGCAGTTCGACTGCCTTGTCTTTCACGCCACGGGCACCGGCGGCCAGGCGATGGAGCGGCTTCTGGGCGAAGGCTTCGTGTCGGGCCTCGTCGACGCCACGCTCACGGAAGTGGCCGACCTTCTGTGCGGCGGGGTCCTGCCCGCCTTGCCGGACCGGCTTGATGTCGTCGCCCGGACAGGCAGCCCCTGGGTTGGGGCGCCCGGCGCGCTCGACATGGTGAACTTCTGGGCGCCGTCGAGCGTGCCCGAGCGCTTTGCCGACCGCAATTTTCACCGCCACAATCAGAACGTCACACTGATGCGCACCACGGCCGAGGAGAACACCCAAGCCGGGCGCTGGATCGCTGAAAAGCTGAACGCCTGCGCGGGGCCGGTGCGCCTGCTGATCCCGGAACGGGGCCTGTCGGCGCTCGATATCGAAGGCGGCGACTTCCATGACCCGGCCGCGGATGCGGCCCTCTTCGACGCTCTTGAAGAGACGATCGAAGATCGCACCCGCATCAGGCGCCTGCCGCTTCACATCAACGATGCGGCGTTCGCGCAAGCCCTTGCCGACACCTACCTCGAACTGACGGAGGCCTGATGCCCTCAACCCCGCGAAAGCAGATAATCGACCGCTTCAACGCGATGATCGCCGAAGGCAAACCGATCATCGGCGGCGGGGCGGGCACCGGCCTCTCGGCCAAGTCGGAAGAGGCCGGCGGGATCGACCTCATCATCATCTACAATTCCGGACGCTACCGTATGGCCGGGCGCGGATCGGCGGCGGGGCTTCTGGCCTACGGCAACGCCAACGAGATCGTCCGGGAAATGGCCGTCGAGGTGTTGCCGGTGGTCAAGTCGACGCCGGTGCTGGCCGGGGTGAACGGCACCGATCCCTTCGTGCTGATGCCGCAGTTTCTGACCGAGTTGAAGGCGATGGGCTTTTCCGGCGTTCAGAACTTCCCGACGGTGGGCTTGTTCGACGGCGTGATGCGCCAGAGCTTCGAGGAAACCGGCATGGGCTTCGGGCTCGAGGTCGACATGATCGCCGAGGCGTACGCACAGGACCTGCTGACCACGCCTTATGTCTTCAATCCGGACGAAGCCGTGGCGATGACGGAAGCCGGCGCAGACATCATCGTCGCGCACATGGGCGTGACCACGGGCGGCACCATCGGGGCGACCTCCGCCAAGACGCTCGACCAGTGCGTGACCGAAATCGACGCCATCGCCGCCGCCGCGCGCGGCGTGCGCGAGGACGTGATCCTGCTGTGCCACGGCGGGCCGATCTCCATGCCCGAAGATGCCGGATACGTTCTGAAACACGCCGACCGCATCCACGGCTTCTATGGCGCGTCCTCGGCCGAGCGCCTGCCGGCCGAACGCGCGATTGCAGACCAGATCCGCGCCTTCAAGGCGCTGCCCGGAAAGGAGTGAGCCATGACCGATGTAAAGGATCTCTACCGCTACCCCGGCGACGTCGACGCCTTCGGGTTCGACTGGGGCCAGCTTTCGGTGACTCTTGGCCCGAAGATCAATGGCGCGCAGCAATTCTCGGCCGCCGTCGTCACCGTCCCGCCGGGCCAGGGTCACGCCCGCCACAACCACCCGGGCAGCGAAGAGATCATCTTTATCCTCAAGGGCGAAGGCGAGCAGATGGTCGAGGACGAGGACGGTGTGCCGCATACTGAAACCGTGCGCGCGGGTTGCACCGTCTTCATTCCCGAAAGCCGCTTTCACTCGACCCTGAACACCGGCGACGAGGAGATGCAGATCTTTGTCGTCTACGCCCCGGCCGGGCCGGAGGAGCTGCTGAAGGAGCTTCCCGATTTCCACCTGATCCCCGCGAAAGGCTGACCGATGAAAGACCTCGCCACCGACCTGCCCTACGATTTCGATCATCTCGACAGCCTGATGGAAGAGGCCGGAATCGACGTGCTGCTCGCCACGTCGAAGCACAACGTGCAGTACCTGCTGGGCGGCTACCGCTTCATCTTCTTCTCGGCGATGGATGCCATCGGCCACTCGCGCTATCTGCCGATCATCGCTTACGTGAAGGGCGCGCCGGACAAGACCGCCTATGTCGGCAACAAGATGGAAGGCATGGAGCATGCCAACACCCCGTTCTGGACACCGCATTTCATGCCCGTGGCCTGGGGCACGACGGATGCGATGGAGGCCGCCGTCGCGCACCTTAAAAAGGTCGCGCCCGCCTCGCCACGCATCGGGGTCGAGCCCGGGTTCCTGCCGTCGGATGCCGCCAAGGCGCTCGAGGCCGCCTACTCCAACGCGCCGCTGGTGAACGCGGGCGGTTTGCTCGAACGGCTGCGCGCGGTCAAATCGGCGGCCGAACTCGATCTTCTGCGCGACGCCTCGGAGCGGATCAGCGCGTCGATGCAGGCGACGGTGGCCTGGGCGCGGGAGGGAACGACGAAGCGCGAGATCATCGAACGACTGCGACAGGAAGAGACGGCGCGCGGGCTCCAGTTCGAATACTGCCTGTTGACGCTGGGCGCGTCGCACAACCGCGCCGCCTCGGATCAGGCTTGGGCGCCGGGCGAGGTGCTGTCGATCGACTCCGGCGGGAACCTCGACGGCTATATCGGCGACATCTGCCGGATGGGCTGTCTCGGGGAGCCGGATGCGCAGCTCATCGATCTTCTGGGCGAGATCGACAGCGTCCAGCAGGCCGCCTTTGCCAAAGTCCGTGCCGGGGCGCTCGGCGGCGACCTGATCGCCGCCGGAGAGGCGGAACTTGGTCGCCAACCCAGCCGTGACTGCACGGATTTCTTCGCACATGGCATGGGTGTGATTACCCACGAGGCCCCGTTCCTGATGACCAATCACCCGGTCGCCTACGAAGGCGTCGACGCCGAGAAGCCGCTTCAGGCCGGCATGGTGCTGTCGGTAGAGACCACGATGCTGCATCCCGAACGCGGGTTCATCAAGCTCGAGGACACGCTTGCAGTGACCGAGGACGGCTACGAGCTGTTCGGTGGGGACGGGCGCGGGTGGAACCCCGGCGGGACGGGCTGACAGCCGGTCAGCGATACCACTTCTGGGTCATGTCGAAGGCGCCGAGCTTCAGGTCGCGGCGGAAATACTTGTGGTCGCGCTTCAGCCGCTTGACCGCCTCGCGCCCGAACCGGACCATGTCGTCGACAAAAAGGTCGAGCGGCGTCATCGCCTCGAGAATCCGCGGCTCGATCCGATAGTCGAGCTGGCCCGCGTCATCGGACCGGGCATGCGCCTGTGCCAGGGCCTCGCCGCAGGCGTGCGCGTAGGCTTTCCACTGCTTCTTCGACAGGTCGTCCAGGTCCACATCCTCGCGGAAGGGCGCGCGCTCGCGCGAGAGGAAGCTCACGCCGTCGATCTCCACGCTGCCATAGAACACGTCACCTTCGGCGAGATGCACCGCCTGTCCGTGCGCGATCCGGTCGCCTTCCGCGCCGGCGTTGAAGTCGTTTTCGGGCACCAGCCCTTCCAGCGCCGAGCGCCGCGCGCGCTTGAACTCGACGATGATGTCGTCGGTGGCATCCGCGGACGGTCCCTCGATCAGGCAGTAGTAGCGCGGCAGGCCCAGCGAGGCCGTGCCCTGTCCGTGGCGGACGCAGACATCCTTGACCCGCAGCTCGCCGGTGCGCTGTCCCGGCTCGATCCCGTTCTGCTTGGCCACCTTGTCGATGAGCTTCTGGAACTCCTCGACGCGGCTCGAGATCGGCGTCAGCTCCGCGTTGGCCCGAAAGCCGCGCCCGGTCTCGTCAAGATAGCGATCCCGAAGCCACGCCTTCCGGCTTTCGCCGGCGCTGTCGAAGAGCTGGCGGATGATCTTGGGGCTGTTGTCGGGTCGCATCTGCTGGCTCGCGTCGCGCGCGCGCTCGGCGTAGAATCCCATCCGCGCGTGGTAGCCCTCGACGAAGCTGCGCACGATCTTCCGTTGGGTTTTGTGACCGTGGCCCGCAATCTCTTTCGAGGCAACGAGAAACCCCGTGGTCCCGCGTTTGAGGTCCCAACTGAACGGCGCGTAGATGACGTCGTCGAAATCGTTGACGCCGAAGATCGGCACGTTGTCCGCATTCGGCATGATGCCGAAATTCGTCGGATGCACGTCACCCAGAGCCAGCACCGAGGGCAGCCTTTCGTCCTCGCCGGCCATGTCGCGGTGAAACAGCAGAGAAGTGCCGCGGAAAAAGGAAAAGAGCGATCCCGCGAGCTTCTCGAACTTCTCGGTTGCCCCTTGCGCCTTCTCGTCGATGCGGACCGCGTGATCCTCGATGATGGTGTCGCGCACGTGAAGCCGCCGACGCAGCCCGCGCAACTCGGACGGGCGCATCATGCAAGGCCGGGCGACGTAATCGTTGGCCAGATCGCGGTAGGCCGAGACCCGGCTCTCGAGCTTGCGTACATTTCCCGAGCCGTCTTCGCCGGACCCCTTGCCGGTGTTGCCGGACTTGCCACGCGTTTTCGGTTTCGACTTCGCCTTCGTTTCAGCCATTTCGCCCTCCGCCTTGGTGCGGAAGAGTCAACCGCTATGTGGTCACACCGGTTCCGAGGCGCTGTGCGCGGTCTACGACGCCAGGGCGACGCTTGCCTGCTGCGCGGGCTTGGGCAGGGTCAGCATCAGGATTGCATGGCCCGAGATGCCGTGCCGTCGCAACGTTTCCGGAAGCTCGGCCAGCGCGGTGTCGAGAAGGTGTTCGCGCGGCGTGCTGACGCAGGCTGCGATCTCGACCCGCGCGTCGCCGCCGATCCCGGCGCGCAGAAGGTTGTCGCGCAGCGCCTGCGCGGCACCGACGGCCATGTACCAGGCAAGCGTGGTCCCGGGCCGCGCGTGTTCGCTCCAGTCCGGTGGAGGGTCACCGTCGCGACAGGCACCGGTGGCGAGCACGATCGTGTCAGACCGGCCGCGTTCGTTCAGCGGGTGCCCGAGGGCGGCGGCGGCGGCCGAGGCGGCGGTGACGCCCGGCACGATCTCGACCGGGATTCCCTTGGCGCGGGCGGCGGCGATTTCCTCGGTCGCGCGCCCGAAGATCGACGGGTCGCCCGATTTCAGGCGGGCGACACGCTTGCCCGATCGCGCCGCGGCGACGATCACCGCGTCGATACGCGCCTGCGGCCAGGAATGGCCGCCGACCTCCTTGCCGACGCAGACGCGCTCGGCATCTCGCCGCGCGAGTTCCAGAACGTCCGGGTCGACCAGACGGTCGTAGAAGATCACGTCGGCCTCCTGAAGACGTTCGACCGCGCGCAGCGTAAGCAGGTCGCGCGCCCCGGGACCGGCGCCGATCAGCGAGATGCAGCCTTGCGGTGTCCCGGTGTCGGTGGCCTCGCCGGCAATCACCTCTTTCAGCAGGCGTGCCGCCTCGCGTTCCGCACCGCGCTGCCATGCGGCGCGAGGTGCGCCGTCGAATACCCAGCGCCAGAACGCGCGACGCTTTTCGCGCGGCAGGCGCGCGGCGACCGCGCCCCGCAACCGTCCGGCAAGCGCCGCGTAGCCGCCGAGAGAGGGGGCCAGCATCTCCTCCACCCGCGTCTTGATCTGCCGCGCCAGCACAGGCGCCGTGCCTTCCGTACCGATGGCGACGACGACCGGGTCGCGATCGACCAGCGCCGGCGTGGTGATATCGCAAAGCTCAGGGCGGTCGACGACGTTCACAAGCGCGCCGGCCTCCTTGGCCAGCGAATGGAGCGTGGTATCGAGCGCGGGGCACCCGGTGGCGACGAAGCACATCGCGCAGTCCTCGAAGCACGCGGGCGTGATCGGGCCGGCGTGATGATCGGCGCGGCCATCGGCAACAAGGGCTGCAAGCTCGTCGTCGAGATGCGGCGCAAGCAGAACGATCCGCGCCTCGGTCTTGAGCATCAGCCGCGCCTTCTGGGCCGCCTGTTCGCCTCCGCCGGCGATCACGACCCGGCGTCCGGCGCAGCGAATGAACATCGGAAAGAACTTCACACCCGGTCTCCTCAGGCTGCAACGTGGACAGCACGATCGGCCCAGAGCCGTCGCGCCAGATCGAGGCCGCCACCGGGCGCGGCCGCGCCCCGGGCTTCGAGCGCAAGCGCGGCCGTGCCGAGAACGATGGCGGTCGCGAAGGGTTCGGTGCTTTCGCCGCGCCAGAGGCGATCGAGCGCAGCGGGGTCCTCGGTACTTTCCGAAAGGCGCCGGTGGTCGTCGCGCAGGGCCGGGTAGGCTTCTCGGAACTCGGCCCCTTCGCGCAGCCCGTAAACGGTCACGTCCTTTGCCGGGTGGCGTTCGAACTCGCCGCCGCCACCCTTGATGATCGCCAGGTTCTGCAGGCCGACGATCCGCGCCGCCTCTTGTTGCAACGGACGGTAGGCGGGGTGAAAGACGCCCTGCACCACGCAGGAGGCGTGGCCCGGGTTCATCATCCGCACCGCCGTGTTGAGGATAGACCGCAGCCCCAGGACCTCGCGAAGGCGGATGAGATCGAACACCCGGCGCGACATCGCCTCGAGCGGCAGATAGGCGATGCCGTGGTCGCGCAGCAGGGTTCCGGCCTCGTCCGGCGTTGCAGCGACAGGAATGCCGAGGCCCGGAAGGGCGTCGCGCACGCTCGCCACGGGCGTCTGGAAGGCGTTCCAGCCATGCAGCAGGACGGGCAGTCCGGCCAAGGCCACAAGCCGGGCCGAAAGCAGGAACCACGGCAGGCCCCGGGTGCGTCCGGCGGCGTAGCAGGGCCAGTCGACAGCCGGGACCGCGCCGGTCCATCCGGGCAGCACGTCGCGCAGCGCCAGCGAGAAACCGGCAAGTTCCTCCGGGGTCTCGCCGCGATAGCGCAGCACCATGAGGAAGGCGCCGATCGCCTCGGGTTCGGCCTCTCCGGTCAGGATCACGGTCATGGCCGCGTGGGCCTCGTCAACCGTCAGGCTGCGTCCGCGCGAAGGACCGCGGGCGATCGTCGCGACAAAATTGGCCAAGCTCATTCCGCCGCCTCCGGGACCTTCAGGCGCAGGATCAGCTCGGCGATCTCGGACCGGCACGAGCCGCAGCTCGTGCCCGCGCCGGTCGCCGCGCCGACACCGTCGACGGTGGTGAGGCCTCCGTCGCGGATCGCGCGGGAGATGGTGTTGATCCCGACGCCCATGCAACTGCAAAGCGTCTGACCTGGGTCTGGCATCTCGCCTCCGGGACGTCCCGCGAGAATACCGGGCGCCTCGGTGCCGAGCTGGTCGGCCACATGGCGGCGCGATACGGCGACCGGTTCGGAACCGGCGAAGAGCACCGCGACAAGCCTGCCCTCCTGATGGAAGGCGATCCGCCGCGTGCCGCGCGCGTCGTCGTCCATCGTCACGCTCTCTGCCGTGGCGCAGCCCAGAAGGTCGCGGGCGAAGGCCGTCCAGTCCGCCTTGGGTTGCGTACCCGCCAGTTCGACGCGCCAGCCCGCCGCGGTCCTGGCCCGCGCCCAATAGGCGCAGTCCGGGGTTGGCCGGACGACGCTTGCCGCGAAGCCGTACCAAGCGGCATCGTATCGGCGGATCGAGACGCGCGCGGCCTTGCTGTCGGGTTGACCCGACACCGGGTCGATGATTGCGGGCACCAGCGCGGCGATCCGTGCGGCGCTGGCGTTCTCGGCGCTCCAGTGGATCGGTGCAAAGACCTGTCCCGGTGCGACGCGGTCGGTCACAAGTACCCGCAGGATCGCCCGCCCGTGGTCGTTGGTGACCTCGAGCAGATCCGACGGCTTCGCGCCCAGCCGCGCGGCATCCGCGGGGTTCATCTCGGCAAAGGGTTCGGCAAGGTGGCCGGCAAGGCGCGCAGACTGCCCGCTGCGGGTCATCGTGTGCCACTGGTCGCGGATGCGGCCCGTGTTCAACACAAAGGGGCGCGCGGGCCAGTCCGCACTCACGCGGTCTTGCGCACTGACCGCGATCATGCGCGCCCGGCCGTCCTTGGTAAAGAACCGACCGTCGCCAAAGAAGCGACCCCCGGTCCTGCAGTCGGCCACCGGCCAGCGGACCGGGGTCATTGCGTCGTAATCAGAGCGTCCGAGACCGGCGAGACCCGAGATATCGAAATCCTTGCCCAAGCCCGCAGCCACGCCAGACAGCTCGGCATGTTCAGCGAAGATCTCGGCCGGGTGACTGTAATCGAAGGCCCGCGACCAGCCCATGCGCCGCCCGACCTCCGAGAGGATCTCCCAATCGTGCCGCGCCTGTCCCGGCGCGGGCAACGCGGGCCGCTGCCGACTGATGCAACGCTCGGAATTGGTGACCGTGCCGTCCTTTTCGCCCCAGGTCGTGGCCGGCAGCAGCACATCGGCCAGCCGCGCGGTATCGGTCTTGGCGGTGCAGTCGGAAACCACCGTGAACGCGCAGCTTGCGATCGCCGCGCGCACTGCGTCGGCTTCGGGCAGCGACACCGCCGGGTTGGTGCAGATGATCCACAGCGCCTTGATGCGCCCGTCGCGCACCGCCTCGAACATCTCCACGGCCTTGAGACCGGGGGTTTCGGGAATGGCCGGGGCGCACCAGAAGGCGCGCACGGCCTGGCGGTGAGCGGGGTTCTCGATATCGAGATGCGCGGCCAACTGGTTGGCGAGCCCGCCGACCTCGCGCCCGCCCATCGCGTTAGGCTGGCCGGTCACGCTGAACGGGCCCATGCCGGGCCGGCCGATGCGGCCCGTGGCGAGGTGGCAGTTGAGGATCGCGTTGACCTTGTCGGTGCCCTGCGCGGATTGGTTCACGCCCTGCGAATAGACCGTCACGACCTTCTCTGTGCCGATCCAGAGCCGCACGAACTGCTCGATCTCGGCGTGGCTCAGGCCGGTCGGTTCGGGATCGCTGCACAGCGCCGTCCGCACCGCCTCAGGGAAGTCGGCGACGTGCTCCAGCACGAATTCGCTGTCGACCGCGCCCCGCTTCTGGATCGCGGCAAGCAGGTGATTGAAGAGCGCCACGTCGCTGCCGGGGGTCAGCGCGAGGTGCAGATCGGCAAGGTCCGAGGTCGCCGTGACGCGCGGATCGACCGTGACGATCTTCATCTCCGGTCGCGCCGCCTTTGCCGCGGCGATGCGCTGGTAGAGCACCGGATGGCACCAGGCGAGGTTGGAGCCGACGAGCACGACGAGGTCGGCCAGTTCGAGATCCCCGTAGACGCCCGGAACCGTGTCGGTACCGAAGGCGCGCTTGTGCCCGGCGACGCTGGAGGCCATGCAGAGGCGCGAATTGGTGTCGATGTTGGCCGAGCCGATGAAGCCCTTCATCAGCTTGTTGGCGACGTAGTAGTCCTCGGTCAGCATCTGGCCCGAGACGTAGAAGGCGACGCTGTCCGGACCGTGGTCGCGGATCGCGTCGGAGAATCTCTGCGCCACGCGATCGAGCGCCGTGTCCCAGTCGGTTTCCGCGCCGTCGACAACCGGTGCCAGCAGCCGGCCGTCGAGGCCCACGGTCTCGCCCAGCGCGGCGCCCTTGGAGCACAGCCGGCCGCGGTTCGCCGGGTGATCCGGGTCGCCCTTCACCACCAGCCCGCCCGCGCCGTCGGGCGCGGCGAGAACGCCGCAGCCGACGCCGCAATAGGGGCAGGTGGTCCGGATCACGCCGCGTCCCTCTTTTCGAGGTGCTTCGGATCGATCAGGAGACGTCCCGCCTCGACGCGGATGCCGTAGGTGCCGACCGCGCCGCTGTCGGAGCCCTGCGCCTCGCCGGTGCGCAGGTCGAACACCCAGTTGTGCAGCGGGCAGGTGACCGAGTGGCCATGCACGATGCCTTCGGCCAGCGGTCCGCCACGGTGCGGGCAGGTGTTGTCGATGGCATAGACCTCATCCTCGGCGGTGCGGAACACGGCGATGCAGCCGAAGGCGGTGCGCAATACGCGCGCGCCGCGCGGGGCGATGGCCTCGAGCGGGCCGATGTCGATCCAGTTGGTCATTCCGCGGCCTCCTTCGCCACGATGGTCAGGGGCTGATAGCTCTCAGAGCGTTCCGCCGCGTGTTCGGCCCAGGGGTCTTTCTGGTAGACGCTCTGACTGATCGCGAAGCGGTCGATGAGGGCCTGACGCTCCTGCAGATCGTCGACGACACGCGCACGCACCCAGTCGAGTCCGACCTTGGCGATCCACTTGTAGGGCCGATCGAGGTACTTGGCGTTCTCGCGGTAGAGCTGGACGAAGGCCACGGTGAGGTCGATCGCCTCCTGTTCGGTCTTCGCCTTGGCCAGCGGCTCGGTCTCTTTCACGTCCATGCCCGCCGCCCCGCCGACACCAACCTCGTAGCCCGAGTCGACGCAGACCACGCCAACGTCCTTGCAGGTCGCCTCGGCGCAGTTGCGCGGACAGCCGGACACGGCGAGCTTCACCTTGTGCGGCGTCCATGAGCCCCAGAGCGCCTTTTCCAGCTTGATGCCCATCCCGGTGCTGTCCTGGGTGCCAAAGCGGCAATGGTCGGTGCCGACACAGGTCTTCACCGTGCGCAGCCCCTTGGAATAGGCGTGCCCCGACACCAGCCCGGCGCGGTTCAGGTCGGCCCAGATTGCCGGCAGGTCCTCGGACCGCACGCCCAGCAGGTCGATGCGCTGGCCGCCGGTGACCTTGACCGTGGGCACGGCATATTTCTCGGCGGCATCGGCGATGGCGCGCAACTCGGTCGGGTTGGTGATCCCGCCCCACATGCGCGGCACGACCGAGAAGGTGCCGTCTTTCTGGATATTGGCGTGCTTGCGTTCGTTGATGAACCGGCTTTGCGGGTCGTCGAGGTAGTCGAGCGGCCAGTCGGCCAGCAGGTAGAAGTTCAGCGCCGGCCGGCAGACATGGCAGCCGTCCCTGGTCTTCCAGCCAAGCTCTTGCCAGACCGCCAGTTGCGACTTCAGTTCCCTCGACTTGATCAGGCGGCGCACGTCTTCATGAGTGAGGTCGGTGCAGCCGCAAACGGGCTGCGCCGCAGGCATCTGGAAGTCGTCGCCCAGCGTGACCGCCAGAACCTGTTCCACCAGTCCGGTGCAGGTTCCGCAGGATCCGGACGCCTTGGTTTCGGCCCGCACCGCGCCGAGGTCATGCGCGCCGCCTTCGATGGCCTTGACGATCTGGCCCTTGCAAACGCCGTTGCAGCCGCAGATCTCCGCCTCAGGCGGTAAGGCTGCAACGGCCTGCAAAGGGTCCACAGGGGCACCCCCCGCGAAATTGGGCCCGAAGATCAGGGTGTCGCGCATCCCCGAGATGTCTGCGCGATCCTTGATCAACCCGAAGAACCAGTTGCCGTCCGCGGTGTCGCCATACATCACCGCGCCGATCAGGCGGTCGTTCTCGATCACCAGGCGCTTGTAGACGCCACGGGCGGGATCGCGGAACACGATGTCCTCGCGCCCGTCGCCATCCGCGAAATCGCCGGCGCTGAACAGATCGCATCCGGTCACCTTGAGTTTGGTCGAGACCTCCTTCGGAGTGAAAGCAGCCGTTGCGCCGGCCAGCGTTCCGGCGACCACCTTGGCCTGATCGTACAGCGGCGCCACAAGGCCGAAGAGCGCGCCGTTGTGTTCGACGCATTCGCCGACGGCCAGCACGTCCTCGTCCGAGGTCACCATCTGGTCGTCGACCTGGATGCCGCGGGCGACGGCAAGTCCTGCCTCCTGCGCAAGCTGCACGTTGGGCCGGATACCCACGGCCATCACCAGTAGGTCGCAGGGGATTTCCTCGCCATCCTCGAGTTGCAGCGCCCGGACGCGGCCGTTTTCCCCGAGGATCTGTTTCGAGTTCGTCTGGCAGCGGATCTCGATCCCGCGATGCATGAGCGCCTTGCGCAAAAGATAGCCCGCCGCTTCGTCGAGCTGGCGTTCCATCAGGTGCCCGGCGAGGTGCACCACCGTCACCTCCATGCCGCGCATCCTGAGCCCCGCCGCCGCCTCGAGCCCCAGAAGCCCGCCGCCGATGACGACCGCGCGCGCGCCGGGGGTGCCGGAGGCGTCGATCATCGCCTGCGTATCCTCGAGGTCGCGGTAGGCGATAACGCCGTCGAGGTCGTGTCCCGGCATCGGGATAATGAACGGGTTCGACCCGGTGCCGAACAGAAGCTTGTCGTAGGACAGCGTATCGCCGTTCTCGGCGGTCACGGTTTTCGCAGCCCGGTCGATGGCAACGACCTTCTCGCCGAAGCGACAGGTGACGCCTTGCGCGGCGTACCAGTCGGCGTCGTGAATGACGATTTCCTCGTAGGACTTCTCGCCCGAAAGCACCGGTGACAGCATGATGCGGTTGTAGTTTCCGCGCGGCTCGGCGTTGAAAAGTGTAACCTCGTAGGTGCCGGGCGCGGTCTCGAAGAGATGTTCCAGCGCCCGTCCAGTGGCCATGCCTGCGCCGATGACGATGAGTTTCTGCATGTCGGGGCTCCTCAGCAGTACCAGGCGACGACATGCGCCAGTTCGCCCCTCTGGTAGATCGGCAGGGCGGTCATAGCGTCGTACCCAGCGCAGAGGCCCGGTGCGCCGGTCTCGAGCACCGGCAGCCCGGTGCCGAGGACCTTGCCAATGGACCCCTGCCATGCGGAGACCCGGCGTTCCGTTTCGGCGTCCCAGAGCGCCCCGTCGCGGGCGCAGATGCCGTCGACGAGAACCGCGTCGTTCTTGCTGCCGACCTTCGCCGCGCGCGCGTCCCAGATCTCGAAGCGCCGCGCCAGCGGCGTGCCGCGCGCCGAAAGCAGCGTCAGCACGAAAGTCTTGCCGCCCGGCACCGGCACCGGAACGCCGAGACCGTTGGTCAGGCCTGCCTTCCCTGCGCTTTCGGCACGGATGAAGCGGTAGCCCGATCCGAGATCGCGCATCATCACCGGGGTCTCGGCGGCCCAGACGCCGCCCGGCAGACCTTGCCCACGCGGAAACTGGGTGTGCTGGCTGACCCATTCGAAGTGTTTCGCGGCGCCGTAGTAGCCGTCGTCCAGCGTCAGCAGACCGTCCGCTTCGGACCAGACCTCGATTGCCCCGGTGCGGGTCTCGTCGTCGCCGCAGAGCGTGACGAGAACGGCCTTCAGCGTCGCTCCGTCGAAGACCGGCACCGCGACGGCGCTGGTCAGGCCCGCGGCATGCGCCGCCTCGGTCCGCTTGAAGTAGGAGCCTTCGAAGCCCTTCAGGACCACCGGCCGCGCCTCGGCCCAGGCCTTGCCGGGCAGGCCCTCGCCCCTCGCAAAGCTCTCCTGCCCCGACACGGCGGCGAAGTCTTCGAGCGCGCCGTAGCTGCCAGCCCCCAGCACCAGCCGGTCGCCGTCCGGCACCCAGACCTCGGTCACTTCGATGAAGGTGCGGACAGGCAGATCGAGAACGGTATCCATCATGCGGCCTCCTGCGTTTTCGTGCCGTCTTCTGGACGGTCGGGCGTGTCGGATTTCGGCTTGGCGCCGTGTTCGTATTCCTCGAGGAAATCGAGCACCTGTTCGCGGTAGGCGTAGTAATCGGGATGCTCGAGCAGCGCCTTGCGGGTGCGCGGGCGCGGCAGGTCGACGTTGACGATGCGCCCGATCGTGGCCTGCGGCCCGTTGGTCATCATCACCACCCGGTCGGCCAGCAGGATCGCCTCGTCGACGTCGTGCGTGACGCAGATCGCCGTCACCTTGGTGCGGGACCAGACCTCCATCAGCACCTCCTGCAACTCCCAGCGCGTCAGGCTGTCGAGCATGCCGAAAGGCTCGTCGAGCAGCAGCAGCTTGGGCGAGAGGGCAAAGGCCCGCGCGATGCCGACGCGCTGCTTCATCCCGTTCGACAGCGACGACGCCGCT
This sequence comes from Roseobacter sp. FCG-D35, assembly GCF_033436665.1. Lineage (NCBI taxonomy): Bacteria > Pseudomonadati > Pseudomonadota > Alphaproteobacteria > Rhodobacterales > Roseobacteraceae > Roseobacter > Roseobacter sp. FCG-D35. Next base: position 55,213 of record NZ_JAWQFO010000005.1, on the reverse strand, counting down.
TTGTCCATGCTGTCGGCAAGTCCGACACGTTCGAGGTAGTATTCGACGACCTCCTGCCGCTCGCCCTGCGAGGCGCGCGGATAGACCTTGTCGACGCCGATAGCGACGTTCTCTTTGGCGGTGAGCCAGGGAAAGAGGTTGGGCGACTGGAAGACGACGGCACGCTCCGGGTCCGCACCCTCGACCTCGTACCCGTCGAGCTTGATGACGCCTTTCGAGATCTCGTTGAGCCCCGCCGCCATGGTCAGCACCGTGGACTTTCCGCAGCCGGAATGACCGATCAGCGAGATGAACTCGCCCCGGTCCACCTTGAGGTCGAAATCCTCGACCACGGTGAGTGGTCCTTTCGGTGTCGGGTAGACCTTGTGGATCTGGCTGAAGTCGAGAAAACGGTTCTCGATCATCCCTTCCTGCGCCGCCGCGACGGCCTTCGGCACGCCGTGGATCGGGGTCACGTCGGGCAGCTTGCGGGTCTCTTCGATCTTCGCCTCGATCCCCACGTCCATCAGGTATGTCGTCACCGCGGCGCGCAGTTTCTTGAACCCTTCGTCGTGGTTCATCTCCATCCGGTCGCGCGGTCGTGGCAGGTCGACGGAAAACGCCGTGCCCAGCGTGCCGTCCGGGTTCAGCGGGATGATCCGGTCGGCCATGATGATGGCCTCGTCGACATCGTTGGTGATCAGGATCACGGTCTTCTTGTCGGTCTCCCAGATCTCGAGGATCTCGTCGGCAAGCTTGGCCCTTGTGAGCGCGTCGAGCGCCGACAGCGGCTCGTCGAGCAGCAGTAGTTCCGGCGACATCGCAAGCGCACGCGCCACGGCGACGCGCTGGCGCATCCCGCCCGAGAGTTCCGCCGGGCGGCGACCCGCCGCGTGCGACAGCCCGACCATGTCGATGTAGTGATCCGCCTTGGCCTGCTTCTCGGCCTTGGCCAGTTTCGGAAACACCGCCTCGACCGCCAGCATCACGTTGCCGCGCACGGTGAGCCAGGGCATCAGCGAGTAGGACTGGAAGACCAGCCCGCGCTCGGGCCCCGGTTCGGTCACCGGCGCGCCCTTGAAGGAGACGGTGCCGCTGTCTGGCTGATCGAGACCGGCGATCAGATTCATGATCGTGGTCTTGCCCGAGCCGGAGAAGCCGAGGATGGCGAGAAACTCGCCTTCGCGCACGTCGAGGTCGATCCCCTTGAGCACTTCGGTACAGGCAAGGCCTTCGCCGTAGCCCTTCGAGACATTGCTGAGTTCGAGAATACCCATGGTGCTCACCGGTTGGCCGAGAAGGTGAAGAGCGATTGCAGCGCGTACATCACCCGGTCGAGCAGAAAGCCGATGATCCCGATCGTCAGCACCGCGACCATGATCCGCGCCAGCGACGAGGACGATCCGTTCTGGAACTCGTCCCAGACGAACTTGCCGAGGCCGGGGTTCTGAGCGAGCATCTCTGCCGCGATCAGGACCATCCAGCCGACGCCGAGCGACAGGCGCAGGCCGGTGAAGATCAAGGGCAGGGCCGAGGGCAGTACCAGCTTGGTGATCTTCGACCAGGTGTTCATCTTGAGCACCTTCGAGACATTCACGAGATCGCGGTCGATCGAAGCCACGCCCAGCGCGGTGTTGATCAGCGTCGGCCAGAGCGAGCAGAGCGTGACCGTGATCGCCGAGACGAGGAACGACTTGGCGAATAGCCCGTCGTTGGTGACGTAGACCGCCGAGACGACCATCGTGACGATGGGCAGCCAGGCAAGCGGCGAGACCGGCTTGAAGATCTGGATCAGCGGATTGAGGGCCGCGTTGGCCGTGGCCGAAAGGCCGGCCAGGATGCCCAGCGGCACGGCGACGACGGTGGCGATCAGAAAGCCGAAGAAGACCGTTCGGATCGAGGTCCAGATCTGGTCGTAGTAGCTGGGTGCGCCGGTGTAGGCGACCTCCTTGACCTCGTCCGCGCGCCCGGCGTCGATCAGGCGCTGGTTGCGCTTGTCGACCTGGGCCTGGAACTTCGCCTTGCGCTCGGACTTCGACACGGCGTCCTGGTGAAGGTTCACCGCTTCGTGCCAGACCTGCGCCGGGCCGGGAATGGCGCCGAGCGAGGTCTGAACGGTCGGGGCCAGCGTGCCCCAGAGCAGAAGGAAGCCCGCGATTGCCAGCAAAGGCACGCCCAGGAGCTGCCAGAGGCTGCGCATCTGCGCGGCCGGATTGTCCCCGGCGGCGGCCTTGAGGATCGGCGTGATCCAGGCGAGGCCCAGCACCTGGAACCAGGCATCGGCCTTGTTGATGCGGGTGAATAGCCGCGCGCGGCGCGCGTCCTTGAGCTGGGCGTCGGAGATGGCCGGATCGATGGCGGTCATGTCATGGCTCCTGGCGGAATGTCTGGAGAATAGGCCGGGCAGCGGCGTGGGCTGCCCGGCGCGACGGGCTCAGCCCTGGATCTGGTCGCCGACGACCGTCTGGTCGCCCTTGAGACCGATAGGCAGGCTGTCGAGGTAGGCGTTCGGCGCGCGCCCGTCGTAGGGAATGCCGTCGATGATGTCGGCGGCGGGCGTCGGCGCCTTGTAGCCGTCGCTGTCCCATGGGAAGTCCGCCTCGTCCGCGAGCCCCTCGTCGACCAGCATGCGCGCGGCCTCGAGGTAAATGTCCGGGCGATAGACCGATTTCGCGGTCTCGTCGTACCAGGCGTCGGTCTGCGGTTCGGCGATCTGGCCCCAGCGGCGCATCTGCGTGAGGTACCAGACGGCGTCCGAGTAGAAGGGATAGGTCGCGTTGTAGCGGAAGAAGACGTTGAAGTCGGGAACCTCGCGCACGTCGCCCTTTTCATACTCGAACGTGCCGGTCATCGAGTTGGCGATCACCTCGGCATCCGCGCCGACGTATTCGGGCCGTGACAGGATCTCGACCGCCTCCTCGCGGTTGGCGTTGTCGTTCTCGTCAAGCCAGATCGCCGCGCGGATCAGCGCCTTGGTCACGGCGCGCGTGGTGTTCGGGTACTGCTCGGCGAATTCGGCGGTGATCCCGAAGACCTTCTCGGGGTTGTTCTTCCACAGCTCGTAATCGGTGATCACCGGCACACCGATGCCCTTGAACACCGCCTGCTGGTTCCACGGCTCGCCGACGCAATAGCCCGAGATGGTGCCGGCCTCGAGGGTCGCTGGCATCTGCGGCGGCGGGGTCACCGACAGGAACACCTCTGCCCCGATCTGGCCGGTGACGTTGTCGGGCGAATAGTAGCCCGGGTTGATCCCCCCGGCGGCAAGCCAGTAGCGCAGCTCGTAATTATGGGTCGAAACGGGGAAGACCATGCCCATGTTGAAGGGCTTTCCCTCGGCCCAGAAGCTCTCGACCACCGGTTTCAGCGCCTCGGCCGAGATCGGGTGCTGCGGGCGGCCGTCGTCCATCGTGGGGATGTTCGGCTTCATCATCTCCCAGACCTCGTTCGAAACGGTGATGCCGTTGCCGTTGAGGTCCATCGAGAAGGGCGTGACGATATGCGCCTCGGTTCCGTAGCCGATCGTGGCGGCCAGCGGTTGGCCCGCCAGCATATGCGCCCCGTCGAGCTGGCCGTCGATCACCCCGTCCAGCAGCACCTTCCAGTTGGCCTGCGCCTCGAGCGTGACGAAAAGTCCCTCGTCCAGGAAATATCCCTGTTCGTAAGCGACGGCGAGCGGTGCCATGTCGGTGAGCTTGATGAACCCGAAGGTCAGCTCGTCCTTCTCGAGGTCGAGTTCGGCCAAAGCGGGTGCGGCGAAGAGTGCGGTTGCGGCGAATGCGCCGAGAATGGTCCTGTTGTTCATTGTTTCGGTCCTCGCATCGGATCTGCGCCGGGAGGATCACCCCCCGACAGTCGAAAGCCTGCTGTTCCAACCGGACGGAAATCCGGCGGACAGAGCGGCTTTGCTCGGGATAAGTCCCTGCTTCGGGGGTGACGGTCGAGCGCCCTTGCTCGACTTCGGTTTGTGTCTAGCGCTTCTGCACCGCAGAAAAAACGAAAACTTGCAGATCGCCTTGGCATTCCGGGCCGGAATCCGGGTCTGCCTGTTTCTTCGGCACCATCTCGCTGTGAATTTCGCCAATTGATCGAAAATCATGCAGGGATCGTTCAACCCCGCAGTGTGCCCGGCTACGGATGCTTAACTTGCAGCGTGCTAGGCCGAGCGCTCAGGTGAGACTCAGGCAGGTGCGTGACATGGTCCAAATCCCCGACCAGATCAGCGGAATAGATCACGAAGGAACGCTGGGCGAGGCAGCGGTGCGAATGGCCCTCGGCTTCTCGCGCCCCGCCTTCGTCGGCGTCAGGGTGGCGATCGTGGTGGCCTGTCTCGACGTTGTGACTTTGGGCGTTGCGATGTGGTTCGTCCTTTATGCCACGACCGCGTGGTTCTCCCCTCTGGCCGCGGTCCTGACCGCGCTGGGTCTGGCGGCCAGCGGGGTCTGCGCCGTCGCGGCCTGGCCGGGATACCGGCTGACAGTGTTGCAGAACCGGCGGTCGGTGGTCCCGAGTGCCGCGCTTCTGGCCTTCATGCCGCTCCTGCCCCTCCTGACCTTCACCACCCCCGCGACGCCCTCGGGCGAGTTGTTCGTCGCCGCGGCGGTGGCGTTCGTTTTCGGCACGCTGCCGGTGCGGATTTTCGTGGCCGTCGCGGTGCAGTGGCTGGTGGCGACCGGGCTCACCGCACGGCGCGCGGTCATGGCCGGCGGCAGCGACACCGAGGCGATGCGCGTCCTGCGCGGTCTCGAAGCTCAGCCCGACTGCGACGTGAAGGTTTGCGCCTTCTTCGACGACCGCGGGATCGACCGCGTGCCGGATCTGCTGCTGGACGTGCCCAAGATCGGACGGTTCGACGCGCTCGTCGATTTCTGCCGCATTGCCGAGATCGATCTGATCATCATGACCCTGCCGTTGTCTGCCGAGGCGCGGATGGCGCACCTGCTCGACAAGATGAGCGTCCTGCCGGTCGCGATTCACATTTCCGAGGTCAGCGAGGACCTGCGATTTCCGAACGCGCCCGGCGCCGGCGTCCTGAGCGGCACCTTCGGCGCCGAGCGACGCATGGCGAAGCGTCTGTTCGACATCGCCGTCGGCGGAACCGCCCTGGCGCTGTTGTCACCGGTCCTGCTTGCCGCGGCGCTTGCGGTCCGGCTCACCAGCCCGGGTCCGATCTTCTTCCGGCAGGAACGGCACGGCTTCAACAACCGCATCGTCAAGGTCTGGAAGTTCCGCAGCATGTACCACGACCGCTGCGACAGCGCCGCCGAACGCATCGTCACACGCGACGATAACAGGGTCACGCCGGTCGGGCGCATCCTGCGCAAGACCTCGATCGACGAGCTTCCGCAACTTCTCAACGTGCTCGACGGATCTCTGTCTTTGGTGGGGCCGCGGCCGCACGCGCTCACCGCTCTGTCCTCGCAGCAGGAAAAATTCAGCGAACTGGTGCGCAACTACTCGGCCCGTCACCGGCTTCCGCCGGGCATCACCGGACTGGCCCAGGTCAACGGGTTCCGGGGCGAGATCGAGGACCCCGAACAGCTGCGCGCCCGCGTCGACGACGACATGCGCTACATCGAGAACTGGTCGCTCTGGCTCGACATCAAGATCCTGCTGCGCACGCCGCTGGCCCTTCTGGACACGCGCAAGGCCTACTGACACCTGCGCCGGGTTCAGACCGGCGCCTTCGGGTCGAAGATCGCCCCGTCGAAGAACCGGTCCGGCATCAGCTGCAGACGTCCCGATTCCGAGGCCACCGCCGTCGGCACCTCGAGCGCCCCTTCGAGCTTGTCGGACGCGCCCGGCATTTCGGCACCGGTCCCGGCCAGGTGACGACGATAGAGATCGGTTCGAAACACGGCCCGCGCGGCCGAGACCGCGGCGCCGCGCTCCAGCCCGAGCCTCGCGGCGAGTCGCGCCGCGATCCAGGCCGCCTGCGATTTCCAGGGAAAGGTCGCGGCACCGGCATGAAACTCCAGAAACCCCGGAACATGCTGTTCATATCCGTCGCGGGCCGTCACAAGGCGCCCGCTGAGTGCACGGTCGATCACCTCCGGAGAAACCCCGAGATATCCGGGACGATGCAGAAGCTCGGCAGCGGTGATACGGTTCTCCACCCGGCCCAGCCAGCGGCCGGCCTTCCAGACCGCGCGCATCAGCCGCCCGGTCAGGTCCGGCTCGGTCTCGGCCCATTGGTGCCGGACGACCAGCACCTTTTCCGGCGCAAAGGACCGGATCGCCGCCGTCGGCAGGATCAGCTCTCCGACACCGCCCTCCACGGCGATCGAACCCCAGGGTTCTCCGACGCAAAAGGCGTCGATCTCGTCCGCCGCGATGGCGTCGGCCATCATCTGCGGCGGCAGCGTATGCACGTCGAGCGCCTGCGGCGCGGCCAACCCCAGCGATCCCAGCCAGTAATAGAGCAGTTCGGCATGCATCGAAAACGGGAACGGCACCCCGATCCGCAACGGTCGACCGAGCCCGATCAGCGCCCGCCCAACGGTCGCCGCGTCGCGCAGGGCGCCGGGCGGATGGCCGGCCTCCCGCAGTTGGGCCGCGATTTCGTTGGACACGCCGACCACGTTGCCGTTGACCGACAGAACCGACAGTACGTCGATCCGGTCCGACAGACCGCCCAGCCCCAGCGCCATCGCGACCGGCACCGGGCCGAGCATGTGCGCCGCCTCGATCTGCCCGACCGCCAACATGTCGCGCAGCATCGACCAGCTCGGGGCGCGGCGCAGGCTGAGGCGCAGCCCCTCTTCGTCGGCGAACCCCATCTCGCGCGCGACGATCAGCGGCGCCGCGTCCACCAGCGGAATGAAACCCGCCGTCAGTTCCAGGCCGCTCATTGCAGCAGGCCCGCCGCGGTGACCAGCGCCTCGGCCACGTCCGGCAGACGGCGGCCCTTTTCCATCGCGGTGCTGCGCAACAGCGCATAGGCCTCGTCCTCGGTCATCCCGCGACTGCGCATCAGGATGCCTTTCGCCCGCTCGATCACCTTGCGCTCCTGCAGGGCCTGCTTGGTGGCGGCAAGTTCCGTGCGCATGCGCTGAAACATCCGGAACCGCGCCACGGCGGCGTCAAGCACCGGGCGGATGCGATCGGGATGCAGCCCGCCCACGACATAGGCCGACACGCCGGCCTCGACCGCCTGGCGCGTCAGCGTGCTGTCGGTGCGGTCGACGAACATCGCCACCGGGCGTTCCAGCGGCCCGGACGCAAGCGCGAGTTCCTCCAGCGTATCGCGGCTCGGGCTGGTGAGGTCGACAAGGACCACGTCGGGATTGCGTTCTGCGATACTACGGCGCAGACCGGTCACGTCCGAGATGATGTGGAGTTCATGGTCCTCAACCTGCGTCAAGGCGTCGGCGATCATCAGCGCCCGGTCGCGGTCGCGCTCGATTATGACGATGGACAGTCGGTCGGGCATGCTGCATTGCAGAACCAGTGCCCGGCGCTTTTCAAGCCCGCCCCGGCAACAGGCCCCCGCGAACCGGTCAAAGCGCGGTCAGAAGACGTCCGAACTGCCTGCTCTTTGTGCAATCGGGTTGCGCGATATGCATGCAACTCCGCCAATGTCGCCAGATGCGCGGCAATTCGCGATCGCCGGCTCAGGCACCGCTCGACTGCAATTGAAGCTGCCGGCGCGACATGATAGGTTAGCGCTAACAGGAGTTGCGACAGCGACAGGTGTAACACCCGAAGCGATTCGACGCGCCGAACGAGGATCAAGCCCATGCTCAACGACACGCTCGCCAGGGTCACAGACCGCATAATAGCGCGCAGCGAACTGACGCGCCGCGCATATATGGACCGGATGGGACAGGCCGCTCAGGACGGACCCGCGCGGGCGCACCTGGGCTGCAGCGGACAGGCCCATGCCTATGCCGGCGCGGGTCCGGACCAGGAGGCGCTGGCCACGACGACTGCCGGCAACCTTGCGATCGTGACCACCTACAACGACATGCTCTCGGCGCATCAGCCATTCGAGCGCTTTCCCGAGCTGATCCGCGAGGCGGCGCGGCGCGTGGGCGGCACGGCGCAGGTCGCAGGCGGCGTTCCGGCGATGTGCGACGGTGTCACGCAAGGCACACCGGGGATGGAGCTGAGCCTGTTTTCGCGCGATGTCATCGCCATGGCGACCGGCGTCGCGATGAGCCACAACACCTATGACGCGGCGGTCTACCTCGGGGTCTGCGACAAGATCGTCCCGGGGCTGGTGATTGCCGCACAAACCTTCGGTCACATTCCGACGGTGTTCCTGCCGGCCGGGCCGATGACTTCCGGCATCTCCAATGACGAGAAGGCGAAGGTGCGCCAGCAGTTCGCCGCCGGTGAGGTCGGGCGCGACACGCTGATGAAGGCCGAGATGGCGGCTTATCACGGTCCCGGTACCTGCACCTTCTACGGCACCGCGAACACCAACCAGATGCTGATGGAGTTCATGGGGTTGCACCTGCCCGGTTCGAGCTTCGTCAACCCGAACACGCCGCTGCGCGACGCGCTGACCGAAGCCGGGGCGCAACGCGCATTGGCGATCAGCCATCTCGGGAACGAATATACGCCGGTCTGCGACGTGCTCGACGAACGCGCCTATGCCAACGGCATCGTCGGCCTTCATGCCACGGGCGGGTCGACCAATCTCCTGATCCATCTTGTCGCGATGGCGCGTGCAGGCGGCATCGTGCTCGACTGGCAGGATTTCTCGGATCTCGCCGACGTGACCCCGCTTTTGGCGCGGGTCTACCCCAACGGCCTTGCGGACGTGAACCACTTCCACGCTGCCGGTGGGCTCGGCTTCATGATCGGCGAACTTCTGGGCGCGGGCCTGCTGCACGAGGACGTGACGACGATCGCCGGGAAGGGGCTGGAGCGGTATACGCAAGAGCCCAAGATCACCGATGGGGTGCTGGACTGGGTCGCGGGACCGAAGACCAGCCTCAACGACAAGATCGTGCGCCCGGCGAACGATCCGTTCCAGCCGACCGGCGGGCTCAAGCGCATGGCCGGCGCGCTCGGCACCGCCGTCTGCAAGGTGTCCGCCGTGGCGCCCGAGCACCGCATCGTCGAAGCGCCCGCCCGCGTCTTTCACGACCAGGAAGCGGTCAAGGCGGCCTACCGGAACGGCGAATTCGACGGAGACGTCGTGGTCGTGGTGCGCTTTCAGGGACCCAAGGCCAACGGCATGCCGGAACTGCACAGCCTGACACCGATCCTCGCCAACCTGCTGGCACGCGGGCTGAAGGTGGCGCTGGTCACCGACGGGCGCATGTCCGGAGCCTCGGGCAAGGTCCTGTCGGCGATCCACGTCTGCCCCGAAGCGGTCGATGGCGGCAACATCGCGCGGGTGCGCGACGGCGACATCCTGCGTGTCGATGCCGAGCATGGCACTCTTGACATCGTGACCGAGGGCGTGCTCGACCGGCACTTGGCCGAGGCAGACCTGAGCGCAAACGAACACGGGCAGGGCCGGGATCTCTTCGCCAACTTCCGGCGGCTGGTCGGTTCGGCCGACACCGGCGCCAGCGTGCTCTGACTTTATCACCCACGAGGGAACTCTTGATGACACCGACCGAGGCCAGCGCCTTTACCCATGACATCTGCCGCAAGGCGCCGATCATCCCCGTGCTCGTCGTTCGCGACACGAAGACCGCGAAACCCTTGGCCGAGGCTCTGGTCGCGGGCGGCCTCCCGGTGCTCGAGGTCACGCTGCGCACGCCCGCAGCCCTCGAGGCGATCTCGCAGATGGCGCAGGTCGAAGGCGGCATCGCCGGCGCCGGAACGCTTCTGACGCCCGACGACGTGAAGCGCGCAGTCGATGCGGGCGCCCGGTTCGGCGTCTCGCCCGGTGCGACCGACGAGCTGCTGGATGCCGCCGAGGCCGCCGGCCTGCCGATGCTGCCGGGAGCCGCAACGGCCAGCGAGGCCATGCGGCTGCTGGCCCGCGGCTATGACATGCTCAAGTTCTTTCCAGCCGAGACATCGGGCGGAGCGCCCGCGCTCAAGGCGCTTGCGGGCCCGCTGCCGCAGGTCCGGTTCTGCCCGACGGGCGGGGTCAGCCCGAAGAACGCCGAAAGCTACCTGTCCTTGCCGAACGTGGTCTGCGCGGGCGGGAGCTGGGTCGCACCCGAAGACAAGGTCTCGGGCGAAGACTGGGCCGGGATCACGGAACTCGCCCGCTCCGCAAGTACTCTCGGCCAAGGCTGATCCGCGCGCGGTCGACTTCTACAGGCTGTCGAAAGTCACCGCCGTCCCGGTCTCGGCCGACACCTGAGCCGCCTGCCCCATGCGCACCGCCCAGGCGCCATCGTCCACGGTGACCTCGGGACGCCCGCCGGAGCGCACGAGGTCGAGAAACCGCCGGTGCTGGTAGAAGGTCGATCCGTTGTGGTCGCCGGCCTCCAGCAGCGTGGGGTCCACCGGGATTTCCCGCAGCGCCGGACCTTTGGGCGCGCGCGGGCTCACTTCGAGCTCCGGAACCGGCGGGGCGCCAAGCTCGACCGGCCAGAACCGGGACGGCCCCGGCACGCGGGCCTCGATCTTGCCCTGCGAGCCCACCGCCGAAATCTCCTCCTGGAACCGCGCGCCCTCGGCGAACATGCACAGCTCCAGCATTGCCCGCGCTCCGGAGGCGAAATCGACGATGACGTAGCCATGATCGAGGATGTCCGGCACCTCTCCGCCGTAGCTTTCGTCGAGATGATTGACCGCCTGCCCGCCCGTGGCCATCACGCGCACCGGGTCGGATTTCAGGATCAGCCGCATCAGGTCGAAGAAATGGCAGCATTTCTCGACGAACGTGCCGCCGGTGTTTCGGTTGAACCGGTTCCAGTCGCCCACCTTCCGCAGGAACGGAAAGCGGTGTTCGCGGATGCTGAGCATGCGCACCCCGCCCGTCACCGCCTCGGCCTCGGCGACCAGCACAGCAACGGGCGGCATGTAGCGATACTCCATCGCAACCCAGATCGGCGCCGGGTAGCCGGCCTTCAGCGCCTCGATCCGAGTCCGGTCGGAGGGGTTGGTGTAAAGCGGCTTTTCGACCAGCAGCGGCAGCGGACGGCGCGCGGCGATCTCTTCGATCTGCCCGACGTGAAGATGGTTGGGGCTGACGATGACGAGGCAGTCGAGGCTTTCATCCGTCAGCAGGTCGTCGACCGATCCCGCCATCCGTGCCCCGGGCGCCAGCTTTCCGGCGATCCGCGCCATCGCGGCATCGGGCTCGAAGATCGCGGCGACGCGGGCGTTCTCCAAGAGCGCGATGTTGCGCAGATGCTCCTGCCCCATCATGCCGCATCCGATCAGCCCGTAGTTGATCTGCCGGGTCATCCAGCCGTCCTTTCCAGTCTTACTTGAGGCGCTGCACGTAGATCGCCCGGTCCGGGTCGAACCACGTGCGCGAGAATTCCACCGGTTCCGGCCGGTCCGACCAGCTGAACCGTTCGATATAGCCGACGGTCGCGCCGCCCGGCTTCGGGAAATGCGCCGGCGTCCACGCCGGCAGCGCGCCGACACACACCCTGTCCTCGGCGCGGGTGATCCAGAATCCGAGCTGCTTCTGGTAATAGCGATAGAGCGAATCCGACAGCGTTGCGGCCTCGATACGGCCCGCCGATTCGTCGAGCCAGATTTCCTCGACGGCAATCATCGTGTCATTGAGATAGCGCAGACGCCTCACGCGTGAGCCCCGCTGGGCAGAGCCGAAGCGCGGCAGGTCCACCGGTTTCGGCAACAGGTCGACCTCGAGCACGTCGGCCCGCGGCAGCCCGCCCCCCTCGGGCAGTTCGAGCCGGAACATCGCGTAGACGCTGCCGTCGTTGCCCGCGTCCCGGACGTAGTTGCCCGAGCCCTGCACACGCTCGAGCATGCCCTTCTTTTCCAGCTCGGCCAGCGCCTTGCGCAGCGTGCCCACCGACACGTCGAGATCGGCGGCCATCTCGCGCTCGGGCGGCAGGCGTTCGCCGTCGAGGATGCGGCCCGCGGCCACGTCGCGGATCAGCAGCTCCGCGAGCTGCACGTAAACCGGCAGGGCATTGGGATTTCGGGTCGGCTGACGCACGGGCCACGCTTCTCGGCCAAAAAAATTGATACACTATTGATCTACATCAAGGCGGTTGCTACGCAAGGACAAAAGCAACCTCGCACCGGAGCCTTTTCTGAATGAGTGTCGTGCCGATCACCTCCAAGGACCTCGACGCGGTGGAGGTGTCTTGGTTCTCCGCGCTCTGCTCGGACGATTACCGGTTTCTCGGCGTGCCGGAAGGCGATCTGCGGTCAAGCTGGGCGCATTGCTCGGAGATCGTGAAGGAGGCCGAGCGGCAGGGCTTTCGCAACATCCTGTGCCCCTCCTCCTACCAGGTCGGGCAGGACACGCTCAGCTTCGTCGCGGGCTGCGCGCCGATCACGGAAAAGATCAATATACTGGCCGCCGTGCGCTGCGGCGAGATGCAGCCGATCATGCTGGCGCGCACTATCGCGACGCTCGATCACATGCTGGAAGGCCGGCTGACGGTCAACATCATCTCGTCGGACTTTCCCGGAGAGAAGGCCGACAGCACCTTCCGATACCAACGGTCGCGCGAGGTGGTCGAGATCCTGAAGCAGGCCTGGACCCAGGACGAGATCAACTACGAGGGCGAGGTCTACCAGTTCGAGAATGTCTCGACGGACCCGGCGAAACCTTACCAGACCGGCGGTCCGCTGCTTTACTTCGGCGGCTATTCCCCCGCGGCGCTGGAGCTTTGCGGCGAACATTGCGACGTCTACCTGATGTGGCCCGAGACCAAGGACCAGCTGGCCGAGCGGATGAAGGCGGTCAACGCAGTGGCCGAGGCCAAGGGGCGTACGCTGGACTACGGGCTGCGGGTCCACATGATCGTGCGCGACACCGAGGCCGAGGCGCGCGAATACGCCGATCACATCGCCTCGAAGCTCGATGACGAGCTGGGCCGGCTGATCCGGGACCGGGCGCTCGATTCGACCTCGCTCGGCGTGTCGCACCAGGCCCGGGCGCGGGAACTGGCGGACCAGTTCGGCTATGTCGAACCCGGTCTCTGGACCGGGGTCGGACGGGCGCGTTCGGGCTGCGGCGCGGCGCTTGTGGGCTCGACCGACCAGGTCATGTCGAAGATCGAGGAGTACCGCAAGATGGGCATGCGCGCCTTCATATTCTCGGGCTATCCGCATATCGACGAGGCGAAGCACTTTGGCCAGCGCGTCATGCCACATCTCGACACCTGCTCGCTGCCGCACGCCTACGGACGGGTGCCGGACGGAACGCCGGCGACACCGCTTGGAACCGGGGAGCGCCGCTGATGGAACGGGTGAAGATTTCCGACACGCTGCAGATGAGCCGGATCGTTTACGGCATGTGGCGCATCGCCGACGATGCGGACACATCGCCGGCCCATGTCGAGGCCAAGATCCAGAGCTGTCTCGATCAGGGCATCACCACCTTCGATCAGGCCGACATCTACGGCGGCTACACCGCCGAGGCGGTGCTGGGTGGCGCGCTGCGCGCCAACCCGTCCCTGCGCGGCCAAATGGAGATCGTGACCAAGTGCGACATCGTCGCGCCGGCCGGCCGCCACGCCAGCGCACGGGTCAAGCACTACGACACGTCGCGCGCCCATATCCTTGCGTCCGTCGACGCTTCGCTTTCTGACATGGGGATCGAGCATATCGACCTGCTGCTGATCCACCGACCCGACCCGCTGTTGGACCATCACGAGACGGGCGCGGCCCTGGACGAGGTCGTGTCCGCCGGCAAGGTAGGCGCCATCGGCGTGTCGAACTTCCGCCCCTGGGACTGGGAGCTTCTGCAATCGGCGATGAAGACGCCGCTGGTGACCAACCAGATCGAGATTTCGCTGGGCGAGATCGCGCCCTTCACGAATGGCGATCTCGCCTTTCACCAGCGCCACGGCCATCGCATCATGGCCTGGTCGCCTCTGGGCGGCGGTCGCCTGATGACAGAAAAGACCCCCCTCGGGGAGGTTGCCGACCGGATCGCAGAAGAACGCGGTGTCGATCGCGCCGCCGTGGCCGTCGCCTTCCTGCTGGCCCATCCCGCAGGCATCCTGCCGGTGATGGGGACCAACAATCTCGACCGGATCGCACAGATTTCGAAGGCTGCAGAGGTCAAGCTGGACCGTGAAGAGTGGTATCAGCTTTACGAGGCGGCGCTTGGACAAGAGGTGCCATGATGAACGCCCATTCCACGGACATGGCGCGGATGTTCGCGCCCGGCGAGGCCGACACCCGACTGCTGCGCGACGCCTACGGTCGTTTCGCCACCGGCGTCACGATCGTGACCTGCGACGGCGCCGATGGTCCCGTCTGCATCACAGCGAACAGTTTCTCGTCGCTCTCGCTCGACCCGCCGCTGGTGATGTGGGCGGTCGACCGGGGGTCGCGCCGCTTTCCGCATTTCGACCGTGCTGGCCATTTCGCCGTCCACGTGCTGTCGGCCGAGCAGGGCGATCTTTGCCAGGCCTGCGCGCGGGACGCGCAGGCGCTGCGCAGGATCGAACACGGAAACGGGTTTGGCGGGGCGCCGCTGCTGGCCGACTGTCTCGCGCGGTTCGAGTGCGAACGCTATTCGGTGCATGAAGCGGGCGATCATGTCATTGTCGTCGGCAAGGTGCTGCGGGTCGGCATGGGCCAGGGAGACGCGCTGACGTTTTTTGCCGGGAAGTTCGGGCAGGTCGCGCAGCCTTAGGCGCGGAAAGACCGCGGGCGTTCCGGAGAGGCCGCGGGAACTGGGAGGATCCGCATGGGCGGATTGTTGTCGGTGCTCGCACCGATCGGGTTCGTCAACGAGACCCTGCTGCGCATCGGACGCGCGGTGGGCGCGCTTGCCGTGGCGCTGATGGTCCTCGCGATCCTGATCCAGATCTTCTTTCGCTACGTGCTCAACAACGCCCTGCCCTGGCCGGACGAGGCGGCGCGGTTCTGCATGCTCTGGATGACCGGCCTGATGGCCCCGACCGCCTTCCGGCGTGGCGGGTTCGTGGCGATCGAGATGCTCGGCCGCTTCCTGCCACGCGCGGCGGGGCAGATCCTCAACCTGATGCTCCTGAGCCTCAGCCTGATCGTGCTGATCGTCGGGGTACAGCTGGGCTGGGAAGAGATCACTGGCTTCGGCGGCCGCTTCGCCACCGCCTCGCTCTACCTGCCGATGTCGCTGGATTTCGAAAGCTGGTTGCGGGTGCCGCGCAGCTGGATGATGGCCTCGCTTTTTGTGGGCGTGCTGCTGCTGCTGATGGTCAATATCGAGCTGATCCTGCGCAGCCTGATCACGCTTCTCGGCGGCGGCGACCGGCTGCCCGAAATCCCCGAGGCGGCAGCCCAGCCGGGGGTGGAATAGATGCTGGTCTGGTTCCTGCCCGTCTTCCTCGTCTTCCTGCTGATCGGCCTGCCGGTGTTCTTCGCGCTGCTCGCCGCACCCGGCGCGCTTTTGTGGCTGAACGGGCAGGAAAAGGACCTGACCCTGCTCTACCGCAACGTCTACAACGGCATGGACAGCTTTCCGCTGATGGCGATCCCGTTCTTCATGCTCGCGGGCGAGCTGATGAACCGGGGCGGCATCACCGAACGCCTCGTCGAGTTCAGCCAGGCGCTGATGGGCCATCTGCGCGGCGGGCTGGCGCAGGTCAACATCCTCAGCTCGATCCTGTTCGCGGGGCTCTCGGGGTCCGCCGTCGCGGATACCTCCGCGCTCGGCTCGATGCTGGTCCCTGCGATGGAGCGCGAGGGCTACACGCGCCGCTACGCCGCCGCGATCACGGCAGCGAGTTCCGTGATCGGGCCGATCATCCCCCCGTCGGGCATCATGATCATCTACGCCTACGTCATGGGCGAGAGCGTCGCCGCTCTGTTTCTCGCGGGGATCGTGCCGGGTGTGCTGGTCGGCACCGGCCTGATGCTGATGGTGCGCGTGACCGCCAATCATTACGACCTGCCGGCCGCGCACCGCGTCGTTCTGCGCGGAACCGAGATGGGCCGCGTGGAATGGTGGGTGTCCTTCGCACTGGTCCGGCTCAACCTCGCGCTGCTGATCTACGCTTTCCTGCCGCTGGGCGAGGACGCGGGTGCGGCGGCATTCTGGGGCGCGCTGCTGGCCTGCCTGGTTGCGGCGCATCTCTTCTTTCTCGGCCTGCGCCGCAAGGTCAGCCCGGAGTTTCGCGTCGTCTGCAAGCGCGCGATGGTGCCGCTGCAGACCCCGGTGCTGATCCTGGGCGGCATCCTCGGCGGTGTCTTCACCCCGACCGAGGCCGCCGCGATGGCGGTGGCTTACGCGCTGCTCGTCAGCTTCGCGATCCTGCGCAGCCTGAAGCTGCGCGACCTGCCGCGGATCTTCACCGGAGCGGGGATTACCTCGGCGGTCGTGCTGCTGCTTGTCGGCGCGGCGATGGCCTTCAAGACCGTCGTCAGCCTTTCGCACGCGCCCGAAACACTGGCGGGGCTAATTCTCACGCTGTCGGAAAACCCGCTGATCCTGCTGTTCCTGATCAATCTGCTGCTCTTCGTCGTCGGCATGTTCCTCGACGCGGGCCCCGCGATCATCATCCTGGCCCCGATCCTCGGCCCGATCTTCACCGATCTCGGGGTCGACCCGATCCACTTCGCGATCATCATGAGCGTGAACCTGACCGTGGGCCTTGCCACGCCGCCTATGGGGCTGGTGCTGTTCGTGGCCTCGGCGGTCGCGCATGAGCGGATCGAGACCATTGCCCGTGCGATCCTGCCGTTTCTCGCCGTGGAAGTAGCCGTGATCTTCCTGATCACCTACGTTCCGGCCATTTCCATGACCATCCCGCGCCTTGCGGGCTTCGCCAACTGACAACGACTTAAAACGGGAGGAAACCCACCATGCTGAAGACTGTCCTGAAATCGTCCGCCGTCGCGGCCCTGCTTGCGGTCACACCGCTTGCGGCGGTGGCGCAGGAATACACGCTGCGTGCGACGGCGAATTCGAACGAGGACGACGAGGATTACGACGGCCTTATCGTCTTCAAGAACTACGTCGAGAACGCCTCGAACGGCGCCATCGCCGTGGAACTCTTCATTGGCACGCAACTCTGCTCGCAGCCCGAGGAATGCATGCAGGGCGTGGCCGACGGCACCATCGACATCTACATCGCGACCTCGTCCGGTGCGGCCAACATCTTCCCTTACGTGCAGGTTCTCGACCTGCCCTACCTGATGTCGGACGACCGAGTGGCCGAGGCGGTGCTGGCCAACGACAGTGCGTTCGTCGACCTGCTGCAACAGAAGGTCATGGAGGATTCGGGTGGCGCGATGCGGCTGATGACGGTGGGCAACACCGGCGGCTGGCGCAACTTCGCCAATACCGAGCGCCAGGTGAAGCAACCTTCGGATCTCGAAGGGCTCAAACTGCGGACAGTCGTCGCCGACCTGCCACAAGAGCTGGTCAAGGCTCTGGGCGCCTCGCCAACGCCGATCCCGTGGCCCGAGCTTTTCACTTCGCTGCAGACCAAGGTCGTCGAGGGCACGGCCAACGGCATCACCGACATCATGAACATGAAGTTCCCGGATGCCGGTCTGAAGTACCTGACGCTCGACGGGCACAGCTACATGGGCGCGATGTGGTTCATGAACAACGAGAAATTCATGGCGATGTCGCCGGAACTGCGCACCGTGGTCTCGGACGGGTTCTACCAGCTTCAGCAGGCCACCTTCGCCTCGCCCAAGCGCAAGTCGATCCAGGCCTACGAGGACTTCGTCGCCGGCGGCGGTGACATATACGTGCCGAGCCCCGAGGAAAAGGCGGCGTTCAAGGAAGCCGCGGACCCGGTCTATGAATGGTTCAAGTCGAACGTGGACGGCGGACAGGAAGCGTTCGACGCGCTGACCGCCTCGGTGTCCGAGGCCGAAGCCGCCATCGACGCGGCCCGCGCGGCGGACACGCAATAGGCTTGTCTGACTTGCAACACCAGCGCGCGCGGCATGCGCCGCGCGCGTCCTACCCGGGGCCCGGCTCAGCGGAACGGGTACATCCAGGGGCGGTAGTCGTCGACCAGCACCTTGGCCCGGTCGATCTCGTCCGCACTCATCTTCCGGACAACGTCTTCGAGGCTGATCGCGGCGTCGGGATCCCCGCCGATCGTGCTGAGCGCGTACCACAGGTAGGCGCGGACAAGGTCCGGTTCCGGCATCCCGAGGCCCAGTTCGTAGTACCAGCCGACACCGGATTGCGCGCCCGGATGACCCTTCATCGAGGATCGCAGGTACCACTCGAAGGCCCGCTCGTGATCCTGCTCGACCCCAAGCCCCATCGCGTACATGACACCGATCAGCTCTTCGGCGTCGGCGTTGCCCGACCGCACCGCCGGCAGAAGCTCTTCGCGCGCCTGTTCGAAGTCGCCGGCCTCCATCAGGTCGCGCGCGGCCTCGATCTCGGCCCAGGCCGAAGTGGCGAAGCAAAGACAAAGACAATACGCAAGCTGGCGCATCTGGCAGCCTTCCTGTTGTCCGGCGCGGCGGCGAGCGCGCAGGACTTGCCACCTCCGCTGACCGACGCCGATTTCCTTCCCTTCGATATGAAACAGGCGGCCATCGGGCATCAACTGTTTTACGACACGATCCTGTCGGGGAACCGCAACACCGCCTGTGCGCACTGCCACCACCCAGATTTCGGCACCTCCGACGGCCTGTCGCTGGGGATCGGCGAAGGCGGCGTTGGCCTCGGCCCCGACCGGACTCCCGGCGACGGAGACAGCCGCATCCGCAAGCGCGTGCCGCGCAACTCGCCCGGTCTGTGGAACCTCGGCGCGCGCGAGATCGACGTGATGTTCCACGACGGGCGGCTGAGCCGTTCGGACCTCTACGGCAACGGGTTCAACTCTCCGGCCGAGGAATACCTGCCGCAGGGACTGAACTCGGTGCTGGCGGCACAGGCGCTGTTTCCGCTGACCGCGCAATTCGAGATGGCCGGGAACACCGGCGAGAACGAGATCATCGGCGCAGTGCAGGATCGGATCGACCGGGGCTGGCCGATCCTCGCCAAGCGCGTGCGCACCGATCCGCGCTATGGTCCGGCCTTCGTCGAGGCGTTCGACACGGTCGATGCGCCCATCGATGTCAGCATCGTCGAGATCGGCAATGCGCTCGCGGCCTTCATGGCGCTGGAATGGCGCAGCACGGACAGCCCGTTCGACCGATTTCTCGCAGGGGATGGGGGCGCGCTTTCGCCCGGTCAGCGCGCCGGGATGGACCTCTTCTACGGAAAGGCCGCCTGCGCCACATGCCATTCCGGTCCGCTGCTGTCGGACCAGAAGTTTCACGCGCTCGGCCTGCCGCCGTTCGGGCCGGGTCGCACGCGGCGGTTCGATCCCTATGCCCGCGACGTCGGCCGCATGGCCGAAACCGACCGGATCGAGGATGCCTACCGCTTCCGCACGCCGATGCTGCGCAAC
Source organism: Roseobacter sp. FCG-D35 (assembly GCF_033436665.1). NCBI lineage: Bacteria > Pseudomonadati > Pseudomonadota > Alphaproteobacteria > Rhodobacterales > Roseobacteraceae > Roseobacter > Roseobacter sp. FCG-D35. The sequence goes on along the minus strand of NZ_JAWQFO010000005.1, from coordinate 35,795 downwards.
GTGGCACTCACCGCGCCTTATGGCCATAACGGCGCGTTCGCGACACTCGACGGTATCATCCGGCACCACCTCGACGCGGAGGCTAGCCTCGCAAGCTGGACCCCAGACATGGCGAAACTGACCCCGGTTGCGTGGCTTGCGGGGGGCGACTTCGTGATCCTGCAGGACCGGCTCGAGATGGACCGGCAGTCCCTGGCGCGGGACCTCGCACCGCAAGCGCTCAGCGAGGAAGAGATCGCGCATCTCGTGGATTTCATGCACGCGCTCACCGGCGAGATGGCGACGCGGACGACCTTCGGCATTCCCGAGTGGTTCCGCCCCTGACCCGTCTCAGCCGTGCGCGGCCATCGTGGCGCGGGCGATGACGATCTTCTGCACGTCCGACGCACCCTCGTAGATGCGCAAAGCCCGGATATCGCGGTACAGCTGCTCGGGCACGCCGCCGACCCGGACCCCGTCTCCGCCGTGCAACTGCACCGCCTTGTCGATCACCCGCTGCGCCTGGTCGGTCGAGAAAAGCTTGGCCATCGCCGCCTCTCGGCTGACCCGGGGCGCGCCGGAATCCTTGGTCCAGGCCGCACGATAGATCAGCAAAGCGCTGGCATCGACATCGAGCGCCATGTCGGCAAGATGCCCCTGCACCATCTGCAGGTCCGACAGCGGCGCACCGAACAACTGACGCTCGGCCACCCGGTCCAGCGACACGTCAAGCGCGCGCCGGGCGAAGCCCAGCGCCGCTGCGGCCACGGTCGAACGGAACACGTCGAGCACCGACATGGCGATGCGGAACCCGTCGCCGGGCTGGCCGATCATCGCATCGGCATCCAGTCGCACGTCGTCGAAACGCAGCCGCGCCAAGGGATGCGGCGCCACGACCTCGAGCCGTTCGGCCACTTCAAGACCCGGCGTGTCCGCCGGCACCACGAAGGCCGACAGCCCCTTGGCCCCGGGCGCCTCGCCGGTGCGCGCGAAGACGGTGTAGACATCCGCGATGCCGCCGTTCGAAATCCAGGTCTTCTCGCCGTTCAGGACGTATCCGTTGCCGTCGCGGTCCGCCGTCATCGCGCTGTTTGCGACGTCCGACCCGGACTGCGGTTCGGTCAGAGCGAAGGCGGAAATCGCCTGGCCCGCGCGGGTTCTGCGCAACCAGTCGCGTTGCTCGGGCGTGCCGAACAGGGTCAAAGCGCCGGTCCCCAGCCCCTGCATCGCAAAAGCGAAATCGGCAAGCCCGTCGTGCCGCGCCAGCGTTTCGCGGATCAGGCACAGGCTGCGCACGTCGAGGCTGCCCGGCGCGTCCGGGTCGACGGCGGAGTGCGTGAGCCAGCCGTCCTCGCCCAGTCGCGCGACCAGCGACCGGCAGGCGGCATCGGTGTCGCCGTGGTCGATCGCGCCAAGCTCGGTCGCGCACCAGTCGTCCAGCGCCGCGCCCAGTTCGCGGTGTCGCGGCTCGAAGAACGGCCAGTCGAGAAAGCTGCGGTCCGGCATCGCTCAGTTGCCCTCGAAGACCGGCTTTTCCTTCGCCACGAAAGCCTCGTAGGCGCGGCGGAAGTCACCGGTCTGCATGCAGATCGCCTGCGCCTGGGCCTCGGATTCGATCGCCTGTTCGAGCGACATCGACCATTCCTGATTCAGCATGGTTTTGGTCATCATATGCGCGAAGTTCGGACCTTCGGAGATCTTCTGCGCCAGCGCCACCGCCTCGGAGCGCAGCACTTCTGGCGCGACGAGCCGGTTGAAGAACCCCCATTTCTCGCCCTCCTCGGCGCTCATCGACCGGCCGGTATAGAGCAGCTCCGCCGCGCGACCCTGCCCGATGATACGTGGCAGCATGGCGCAAGCGCCCATGTCGCATCCAGCCAGCCCGACGCGGGTGAAAAGGAATGCGGTCCTGGCCTCCGGCGTGCCGATCCGCAGGTCCGAGGCCATCGCGATGATGGCACCCGCGCCGACGCAGATGCCGTCGACGGCGGCGATCACCGGCTTGCCGCAGCCGATCATCGCCTTGACCAGATCTCCGGTCATCCGTGTGAAGCGCAGCAGGTCCTTCATCTCCATCGCGACCAGCGGTCCGATGATGTCGTGCACGTCGCCGCCGGAAGAGAAGTTGCCGCCGTTCGAGGCGAAGACGACCGCGGTGATCTCGTCGTCGTAGACGAGGCCCCGGAACCAGTCGCGCAGCTCGGCGTAGCTGTCGAAGGTCAACGGGTTCTTGCGGTCCGGCCGGTCGAGGCTGACAACCGCGACGCTGCCCTCGGGCGTCAGCCTGAAATGCTTGGGATCGCTCATCCGTTCGTCTCCTCGAGCCTGTCAATGATGCGGCCGAGCCGCGTGCGCAGGGTTTCGAGCCCCTGTGCGCCGATGGGCGACAGCAATTCGTCCACCCAGCGTTCGTGCACCGCCGCCATCTCGTCGAAAAGGACCCGGCCCTCTGGGGTCAGCACGACGCGGTTGGCGCGGCGGTCTCCCTCGACCGCGCGGCGTTCGACCAGCCCGTCGGTGACCAGCCGGTCGACGATCCCGGTCACATTTCCGTTCGACACCCGCAGCACGCCGGACAGGTCGCTCATCTTCATGCCTTCGGAGACGCGGCTGAGGGCAGCCATCACGTCGAAGCGCGGCAGGGTCATGTCCCAGCTCGTGCGCATCCGCTCGCGCAGCTCGGCCTCGATCATGCGCGTGACCTTCAGGATGCGCAGCCAGGCGCGCAGACGGTCCTTGCTGAGGTCGGAAACGGCGACGTCCTGATCCATCACATCACCTCTCCGCCCGAGACGCTGATCGCCTGCCCGGTGACCGCGCCGGCATTCACCCCGGCCAGCCAGAGCACCGCATCGGCCACCTCGCACGGTTGCACGAAACGGTCCTGCGGGTTGGTCGCGGTCAGAGCCTTTTTCGCCTCTTCGCGGCTGCGCCCGGTCTTGTCCATGATGTTGCGCAGCGAGTCCTCCAGCATCGGGGTCTCGGTAAACCCGGGACAGACCGCGTTCACCGTGATCCCCGTTCCCGCCAGTTCCAGCGCCAGCGAACGGGTCAGGCCGATGACCGCATGCTTGGCAGCCGCGTAACCCGAGACATAGGCGTACCCCTTCAGCCCCGCCGTCGAGGCGATGGAGATCAGGCGGCCGGTCCCGGCGGCGCGCATCGGGCCCAGGGCCGCGGAGAACACGTTGAACACTCCGAAAAGATTGACCGCCAGCATGTCCTGAAGGTCGCCGGCGTCCATGCGGTGAAACGGTTTCGAGACCGAGTTCCCGGCGTTGGCGATGACAAGCTGCGGGCGGGCCTCGGCGATCATCGCAGCGCAGGACGCCGGATCGGTCACGTCGCCGGTCAGCGGGCGGATGCCGTCAGTCTCCGCCGCCACCTCTTCGAGCGGCCCGGCGCGGCGGCCGGCAATCCAGACCTCTGCGCCCGCGCCGGCCAGTGTCCGTGCGATCTCGGCCCCGACGCCGGTGCCGCCGCCGGTGACCAGCGCGCGCTGCCCGTCGAGCGACATCAGACCTTCTCTGCCTCGGCCTGCGCGTCGCGATCCGCAAGACGCCACGCCTGGTCACGGCCGGGCTGGTAGGGCAGCGGCCAGTCCTCGGCGCGGTCGCCCAGCGCCGTGGCGGCATGCAGCATCCAGTAGGGATCGGCCAGGTGCGGCCGCGCGAGGCAGACGAGGTCCGCGCGCCCCGCCATCAGGATCGAGTTGACGTGATCGGCTTCGAAGATGTTGCCCACCGCCATCGTCGGCATCCGCGCCTCGTTGCGGATGCGGTCGGAAAACGGCGTCTGGAACATGCGGCCGTAGACCGGTTTCGCCTCGGTCGAGGTCTGGCCCGCCGAGACGTCACAGATGTCGACGCCATGCGCGTGGAAGGCGCGCGCGATCTCGACCGCCTCCTGCGGGGTCACGCCAAGATCGCCGACCCAGTCGTTGGCCGAGATGCGCACCGACATCGGCCGGTCCTCTGGCCAGACCGCGCGCATCGCGTCGAAGACCTCGAGCGGATAGCGCAGACGGTTCTCCAGCGACCCGCCATAATCGTCCGCGCGCCGGTTCTGCATCGGTGTGATGAAGGACGAGATCAGGTAACCATGCGCCGCGTGAAGCTCGAGCATGTCGAAACCCGCGCGTGCGCCACGTTCGGTCGCCGCGACGAACTGCGCCTTCACCGCGTCCATGTCGGCGCGCGTCATCTCTTTCGGTGCGGCGTTGCGCTTGGACCATGGCACCGCCGAGGCGGCCATCAGCGGCCAGTTGTCCGCGTCGAGCGGCGCGTCCATTTCCTCCCAGCCGAGCTGGGTCGACCCCTTGGCGCCGGAATGGCCCAGCTGCAGGCAGATCTTCGCGTCGGTCTCGGCATGCACGAAATCGACGATGCGTTTCCAGGCGGCTTCCTGCACATCGGTGTAGATCCCCGGACAGCCCGGCGTGATCCGTCCCTCGGGGCTGACGCAGGTCATCTCGGTGTAGACCAGCCCGGCCCCGCCCTTGGCGCGCTCACCGTAATGCACCAGGTGCCAGTCGGTCGGGTTTCCGTCCTCGGCCTTGTACTGCGCCATCGGCGACACCACGACGCGGTTCTTCAGTTCCATGTCGCGCAGACGGTAGGGCGTGAACATCGGCGCGCGCACCGCCTCGTTGTCGCCGGCGCCGGCCTGCGCGCGGAACCAGGCCTCGGCCGAGCGCAGCCAGTCGGGATCCCGGGTGCGCAGGTTCTCGTGGCTGATCCGCTGCGACCGGGTCAGCAGCGAATAGTTGAACTGCACGGGGTCGAGATCGAGATAGCGTTCGACCTCCTCGAACCATTCCAGCGAGTTCCGCGCCGCCGACTGCAGCTTGAGCACTTCGACGCGGCGCTCGTCCTCGTACTTGCGGAACGCCGCCTCCATGCTGTCCTCGGCGGTCAGGTAGTCGGCCAGCGCGATCGCGGATTCCAGCGCCAGCTTGGTGCCCGATCCGATCGAGAAATGCGCCGTTGCCGCCGCATCGCCCATCAGCACGATGTTCTCGTGGTGCCAGTGCTCGCAGAGCACGCGCGGGAACCGGATCCAGGCCGAGCCGCGCACGTGGTTGGCGTTCGACATCAGCGCATGACCGTCGAGATGTTTCTCGAAGATCTTCTCGCAGGTCGCGATGCTCTCTTCCTTCGACATCGCATCAAAGCCCCAGCGGTCGAAGGTCTCCTGGCTGCACTCGACGATGAAAGTCGCCGTATCGGGGTCGAACTGGTAGGCATGCGCCCAGACCCAGCCATGCTCGGTGCGTTCGAAGATGAAGGTGAACGCGTCATCGAACTTCTGCCGGGTGCCGAGCCAGGTGAACGGGCACTTGCGGATATCAACATCGGGCTTGAAGGCCTCGGAAAACTCGTTACGGGTGCGCGAGTTCAGCCCGTCCGAGGCGACGACCAGATCATATTCTGCGGCAAGCTCGGACGCCTTGGCGACCTCGGCCTCGAAACGCAGGTCGACGCCCAGCGCACGCGCGCGGTCTTGCAGCAGCAGCAGCAGCTTTTTCCGCCCGATCCCGCAGAAGCCATGCCCGGTCGACACCGTGCGGTGTCCGTCATGGATGACGGCGATATCGTCCCAGTAGGCAAAATGCTCGCGGATCATCGCTGCACTCTCGGCGTCGTTGGCGGCGAGGTTTTCCAGCGTCTCGTCGGACAGAACGACACCCCAGCCGAAAGTGTCGTCGGCCCTGTTGCGCTCGAACACCGTAACCTCGTGCGCCGGATCGCGCAGCTTCATCGAGATGGCAAAGTAGAGGCCGGCGGGACCGCCGCCGAGACAGGCTATCTTCATCGTCTGCGCCCTCGCACCGATTCAGGGTGCGGCCAGCCTACCGGACAAGGCACTTGTTTCAAGCATAAAATGTTTATGTATGAAATTAGGCGGGCGGCACGTCGTGCACGAAGCGCGCCATGCGATCCCGCACCGTTTCGTCCCAAGCATTCGGGCGACCGGTCCGGGTGTCGATGCAGACCAGCACCGGGCGCGCGACCACGCGCGGTTCGTCGCCGTGCCGTGCCGTGACGTTCAGATGCGCCGACGTGCGGCCCAGCTTGGTGAGATAAAGCGACCATGTCAGCATGTCGCCGATCCGGCTCGGGGCCGGGAAGTCGGCGGTGATCGTGACAGTCGGGACGCCCCGGAACTCGCCCGCCTCGTGCATCTGCGCGAAGGAATAGCCGAGACTCTGCGCGTGCCATTCCTCGACGGTCTGGTTCACCATCTCGAAATAGCGCGGGTAAAAGACGATGCCCGCCGGATCGCAATGCTGGAACAGCACCTTCAGGTCGTGTCGGAAAATCTCTGCCATTCATGCCCCCGAGATCGCGCTTGCGGGCAATATCGGTGCAATGAGGTCTGACGTCAAAGGCGCCGATGCCGCAGGATCAATCGAAGACGGCCTGCACCTTCAGGCTGCCGTGCGGCGGTTTGTCGGCAAGGATCGCCGCCACCTCGTCGAGCGCAAGCCGGTGCGATACCAGTTTCTCCAGCCCCGGTCCGAATGCGCGCAGCACGTCCAGCGCCTCGGGGATGTTGTGGTTCAGGGAGTGCGATCCGGCCAGCGTGATCTGGCGGCGGAAGAGTTCGAAGGGCGAGACCTCGATACGCGCATCGGAGGGACAGACCCCGAAAAACAGCCCCGCCCCGCCGTTGGCGATGTAGGCGGTCAAACCCTGCGCAACGGCGGGAACCCCGGTCGCGTCGACAACAAGGTCGACGCCACGCTCCAACGCGGTCAGTTCGGCGCTGCCGGGCACTACGGGCCTAAATCCGAAGCCCGCGGCAAAAGTGAGACGGGCTTCGTCGATATCGACAAGCGTCACGTTCTCAACGCCTTTACCCCTCAGCCCGACGGCCAGCAGCAGGCCGATCGGCCCGGCTCCGAAAATCAAGGCCGATTGTCTGTGTTCGGCGCGGACCGCGCCCAACCCGTTCAGCACGCAGCCCATCGGTTCGGCCAGTGCAGCGACGTCGAAAGCCATGTCGCCGATGGGGTGCAGGGCGGAGGCCCGGACGACACTCAGGTGCGCGAAACCGCCGTCGCGGTCGACCCCGTAGGCGCCCAGCGTGTCGCACAGATGCGCCCAGCCGCGCGCGCAGGCCGGGCAGGTGCCGCATTCGACGTTGGGATCGACGACCACGCGCATTCCGGGTGTCACGTCCGCTACCCCGTCACCGACGGCGCGCACAAGACCCGCGTATTCATGGCCCGGCACGAGCGGAAAATCCGACGCGCCGTAGTTGCCGCGCAGAACCTCGAAATCGGTGTGGCAGATGCCGCTGGCACGCACCTCGATCAGCACCTCGCCGGGACCGGGTTCGGGATCGGGAAGATCTTTCAACGCAACCGTCTCGCGGGCGGAAAAGACGACGCCACGCATGCTCAGCCCTCGACGTAGTCCCGCAAGGCAGCCTCGGTGCCGCCCGACCAGATCCTGCCGAGCCAGCGCGCGAAAGCCGCGGCAAAGCGGTCGTCGTCGGCAAGCGCACCGTAAAAGTGGCGTTGTTCGAGCCAGGCTTGCGGATTGTCGCGCGCCGCCCGCGCGGCGGCTTGCAGAGCGTCCCAGTCGGGATCGTTCGGTTCGATGGTCGAGCCGTCCTCGCGCGTGCCTTCGCACATGCGCGCCCAGAGCGCTTGTGACAGTGCCAGACCATTGAGCGGCGTCCCGCTCGCCACCGCGTCCCGGACCGCCGGCAGCACCGCCCCGGTGTGACGCGACGATCCGTCGAAGGCCACGCGCCGCACGGTGTCGGCGATTTTCGGATTGGAAAAGCGCCGGTCGATCAGGTCGACATAGGCCTGCGGTGTCATGCCCGGCACCGGATCCACGTGCGGCGCCATCTCGTCCAGCGCGACCTTGCGGAAAAGTCCCTTGATCAGCGGATGGTCCATCGTCGCATGAATGGTTTTCAGCCCGAGAATGTCGGCCGGCGCCGCGATGACCTGGTGACCGCCGTTCAGAATCCGCAGCTTCATCGCCTCGTATTCGTGAACATGCTCCGAGATCGTGGCCCCCACCTTTTCCCACGGCGGACGCCCGGCGCAGAAACCGTCCTCGATCACCCATTGCCGGAAATTCTCGTGCGTGACCGGAGCCGCGTCGTCGATGCCGAAGCTGCGCACCAGTTCGAGCTCTTTCGGTCCGGTGGCCGGCACGATGCAGTCCACCATCGCATTCGGAAAGGCCCCTTCGCTGTCGATCCAGTCGGCCAGACCCTCATCAATGAGGCGCGCCAGCGACACCACCACCTCGCGCATGATCCGTCCGTTGCCGGGAAGGTTGTCGCAGCTTTGGCAGGTGAAGGGCGGCGTCCCATCCGCGCGCCTTGCGCGAAGGGCCGCGACGATGGCGCCGAAGGCGCTGCGCGGATAATCCGGGTTGGCGACATCGTACTCAATGTCGGGGTGGCGCGCGTCGAACCGCTTGGTCGCCGGGTCGAGGTAGTAACCGCCCTCGGTCACGGTCATCGACACGATGCGGATCGCCGGATCGCGCATCTGCGCAATCAGCGCGCCGTGGCCCTCCTCGATGGGAACGTAGCCGATCATCGAACCCACCACCTCGGCCGACGTGCCTGCGGGGTCGAGCTCGATCAGCGTGGTGAGAAAGTCCTGACCCGCCAGCCGTTCGCGTTGCGCGGCGTCGTACGGGCGAACGCCGGCCCCGATGATCGCCCAGTCCAGCGCATCGCCCTGCTGCATCAGCCGGTGCAGGTACCAGGCCTGGTGGGCTCGGTGAAAATTGCCCAGGCCGATATGCACGATCCCCGGTGTGAGAGCGGACCGATCGTAGTTCGGGACCGTCACATCGCCCGGCAGCTTCGAGAGCGTCGCGTTTGATAGCGGTGTCATGGTCTCACCTCACCTGGCTGTTTCTGGCGCCTGCCGATCAGCGACACCCGCTTTGGTCAGCTCATCCACTGACCGCCGTCGACATTGTAGGTCTGGCTCAGGATGTAGTCGGACTCGGACGATGCGAGGAAAATGGCCATGCCGGTCAGGTCGTCCGGGGTCGCAAAGCGCCCCGCCGGCACCCCCGCCTCGACCTCGCGCTTCTTCTGGCCCGGCGCCTTGCCTTCGAGCTTCGCGAACATCGAATCGACATGCGCCCAGTGATCACCGTCCACGACGCCGGGCGCGATGGCGTTCACGTTGATGCCGTGCCGGATCAGGTTCAGCCCGGCCGATTGCGTCATCGAGATCACCGCGGCCTTGGTCGAGCAGTAGACCAGCACGAGGCTTTCGCCGCGCCGTCCGGCCTGGCTCGCCATGTTGATGATCTTGCCGCCGTGGCCTTGCGCGATCATCTGCCGCGCGGCCGCCTGCATGGTAAAAAGCGTGCCCGCCACGTTGACCGAGTAGAGCCTGTCATAGCTTTCGCGGGTGATGTCGACGGTCTCGGCAGCATCGAAAAGCGCGGCATTGTTGATCAGGATGTCGAGCTTTCCGGCCTGTTCGACGACCGCGCCGATGGCGGCGTCGATGCTGTCCTGCCGCGTCACGTCGAGATGTACGGCGTAGGCCCCCTTGCCGATCTCGGACGCGGCGGCCTTGGCGGCGTCCAGGTTGATGTCGCCGATGGCGACGGTCGCCCCTTCGCGCACGTAGGCTTCGGCGAATCCCTTGCCGATGCCGCGTGCCGCGCCCGTGATCAGCGCGGATTTTCCGTCCAGTCTTTTCATGCGATGCGAAGTCCCTGCGCGTCGAACTTGTGGATCATGTCGGCCCGCGGCGTAAGGTGAATCTCGTCGCCGTGGTTGAAGCTGACCTCGCCGCTGGCGCGCACGGTCAGCGGATCGGCCAGGCCAGTCTGGTGGATATGGAAGAAGGTGTCCGAGCCGAGATGCTCGGCCACGCCGACGACGCCCTTCCACGGGCCTTCGGTGCCGACGTCGATATGTTCGGGCCGGATCCCGATGGTATGCGCGCCGTGCTTCTTGGCCTCTTCGCCTTCGATGAAATTCATCTTCGGCGAACCGATGAAACCCGCCACGAAGAGGTTGCGCGGAGCGCGGTAAAGCTCGAGCGGGCTGCCCACCTGCTCGATGTTGCCGGCGCGGAGAACGACGATCTTGTCGGCCATGGTCATCGCCTCGACCTGATCGTGGGTGACGTAGATCATCGTCGTCTCGAGCCGCTTGTGCAGCTCCGAAATCTCGAGTCGCATGCCGACACGCAGCGCGGCATCGAGGTTGGACAGCGGTTCGTCAAAGAGGAAGGCCGCCGGTTCGCGGACGATGGCGCGGCCAATGGCGACACGCTGGCGCTGACCGCCCGAGAGTTGTCCGGGTCTCCGCTCGAGATAGTCGGTCAAGTTCAGGACACGGGCCGCGTCGTTGATGCGCCGTTCCTGCTCGGCCTTGTCGACACCGGCCATCTTCATCGGAAAGGCGATGTTCTTGCGCACCGACATGTGCGGGTAAAGCGCGTAGGACTGGAACACCATGGCGAGGCCGCGCTTGGCCGGCGGCAGGTCGGTGGCGTCGGCCCCGTCGATCCTGATGTCACCCGAGGTCACATCCTCGAGCCCGGCGATGAGTCGCAGCAGCGTGGACTTGCCGCAACCCGAGGGGCCAACGAAGACGACGAACTCGCCATCGTTGATCTCGAGGTCGAGCGGCGGGATAACGTTGACCTCGCCGAAGCTCTTGGTGACCTGGTTGAGCGTGATGCTACCCATGCGACATCCCCCTTATTTCACCGCGCCGAAGGTCAGGCCGCGGACGAGTTGTTTCTGGCTGAACCAGCCCATGATCAGGATCGGCGCGATTGCCATGATGGAGGCGGCCGACAATTTGGCGTAGAACAGGCCCTCGGGGCTGGAATAGCTCGCAATGAACGCCGTCAGCGGGGCGGCGTTGGCCGCGGTCAGGTTCAGCGTCCAGAATGCCTCGTTCCAGGCCAGGATGATGTTGAGCAGCACCGTCGAGGCCATGCCGGGGATCGCCATCGGCGTCAGCACGTGGATCACCTCTTCACGCAGCGACGCACCGTCCATCCGCGCGGCCTCGAGGATCTCGCCGGGGATTTCCTTGAAATAGGTGTAGAGCATCCAGACGATGATCGGCAGGTTCATCAGCGTCAGCACGATGGTCAGGCCGAAGCGGCTGTCGAGAAGTCCGGCGTCGCGGAAGATCAGGTAGATCGGCACCAGCACACCGACGGGCGGCAGCATCTTGGTCGACAGCATCCACATCAGCACGTTCTTGGTATTCTTGGACGGGACGAAGGCCATCGACCAGGCCGCCGGAACCGCGATCAGAAGTCCCAGGAAGGTCGAACCGACCGATATGATGACCGAGTTCATGAAGTGCTTGAAGTAGTCGGACCGGGCCTGCACCGCGGCGAAGCTGTCCATCGTCCAGCCGCTGTCGAAGAGCACCTGCAGAGGGGCGCGGATCGCGTCCTCCTCGGTCTTGAACGACAGGATCAGGATCCACAGGATCGGGAAGAACATCAGGAAGCCGAGCGTTCCGGCGACCGCCGTATTGATGCCCTTTTGCCGGTTGGAGACTGCACGTGCCATGATCTCGCCTCCCTATGCGTCGAGGTTCTTGCCGATCATCCGCATCAGGAAGATCGCAACGATGTTGGCGAGGATGATGGCGATGACGCCACCGGCGCTGCCCATCCCGACGTCGAACTGCAGCAGCGACGAGACGTAGATCAGGTAGGTCAGGTTCGTGGTCGCCGTACCCGGTCCGCCGTTGGTGGTGACGAGGATCTCGGCGAAGACCGACAGCAGGAAGATCGTCTGGATCAGGATCACGACCGTGATCGCGCGCGCCAGATGCGGCAGCATGATGTAGATGAACCGGCTGCCCCAGCTCGCGCCGTCCATCTCGGCCGCCTCGAGCTGTTCCTGATCAAGCGACTGCAGCGCTGTCAGCAGGATCAGCGTCGCGAACGGGAGCCACATCCAAGACACGATGAAGATGATCGAGAGCAGCGGTATCTCGGCGAAGAAGTCGATCGGCTGGAACCCGAGGCTGGTGGCGAGGTTGCCGAAGATGCCGTTGACCGGGTTGAAGAACATGTTCTTCCAGACCAGCGCCGACACCGTCGGCATGACGAAAAAGGGCGCGATCACCATGATCCGGATGATACCGGTGCCGAACATCGGCTTGTCGAGCAGAAGCGCGAAACCGATGCCGCCGATCACCGTGATCAACAAGATCCCGCCGACCAGCAGCAGCGTGTTCCAGATCGCATCCTGGAAGCTGGGGTCGGTGACGAACCAGTAGTAGTTTTCCCAGCCGGCCCAGGGCGTCGCGCCGGGCGACAGCAGGTTGTAGCGCAGGAATGAGAAATAGACCGTCATCACCAGCGGGACGATCATCCACATCAAAAGCAGGACAACGGCCGGCGAGATCATCAGACGTGCCGCTGATCTGGAAGCTTTGGTCGACATGCGCTTCGCCCTCCCAAACGTGTCGTGCAGTAGCCTTTTAGGAAACGCCCGGGACCGGGCACTTGCTGAAACGCTGACGGCTCTTCGGATCGGATCTTGTCGAAGCGGGCCGGGGTTCGCACCCCGGCCGGCCCCGGGAGGAGGTTACTGGATGTAACCCGCTTTCGTCATTTCGCGGACAGCGAACTGCTGGCTGTTGGCCAGGGCTTCTTCGACGGTCTGCTGACCGGCAAGAGCTGCCGCCACCTGCTGGCCGACGTAGTTGCCGATGCCCTGGAACTCAGGGATCGCGACGAACTGGACGCCGGTGTAGGGCACGGGCTCTGCCGTCGGGTCGGCCGGGTCGACCGACAGGATCGCGTCCACGATGGTCTCCGCGAACGGAGCCGCCTCGAGCCGGCGCTGATCTTCTTCGACCGACTGGCGCGTGCCGCTCGGCACCGCGACCCAGCCCTTGGTCTCGCCGACCAATTCGAAGTACTCCTTCGAAGTCGCCCACTTCAGGAAGTCCTTGGCGACGTCCTTCTTCTGCGAGCTTGCCGGGATGGCGAGCGCCCAGGACCAGAACCAGCCGGTTCCCTTGTCGGTGGCCTGCTGCGGTGCCTTGAAGAAGTCGGTCACGTCCGCGACGTTCGAGGTCTCGGGGTTCTTGACGTCGGTGGCCGCCGACGTCGCGTCGACCCAGGTCGCGCACTTGCCGTCCTTGAACAGCGCCCGGTTCTCGTTGTGGCCGTTCGACGACGCACCCGGAGGACCGTAGTTGTTCATCAGGTCGACGTAGTAGGTGATCGCGTTGTTCCACTCTTCCGAGTCGAGCTGCGGGTTCCAGTCCATGTCGAACCAGCGCGCGCCGAAGGCGTTCGCCATCGTGCCAACGAAAGCCATGTTCTCGCCCCAGCCGGCCTTGCCGCGCTGGCAGGTGCCAAAGATGCCGTTGTCCGGGTCATGCGCCGCGGCCGCCATCTCCTTGAACTCGTCATAGGTCGGCTGCCCGTCCGGCACCGCGATACCCTTCTCCTCGAACACGTCGGTCCGGTAATAGGTGAAGGACGTTTCGGAATAGAGCGGCACGGCGTAGAGGTTGCCTTCCGCCGACAGGCCGTTGCGCACCAGCTGGAAGATGTCTTCGAGGTCGTAGTCGGCGTCATCGGCGAAGTCATTGAGCGGCTCCAGCCACCCGTTTGCGCCCCAGATCGGCGTCTCGTATGCGCCGATGAACATGATGTCGAACGATCCGCCGTTGGTCGAGATGTCCTGCGTCGTGCGCTGGCGCAGCACGTTTTCCTCGAGAACGACCCAGTTGATGGTGTTGCCGGTCTCTTCTTCCCATTGCGGGGCCAGTTCCTGCATCACGATCATGTCGGCGTTGTTGACCGTCGCGATGGTGATCTCCTCGGCGACCGCAGCGGTAGCTGCAACCGAAACGAGTGCCGTCACGCCAAGGCATGCGCTTCTAAGTCTCATCCAAGGTTCCTCCCTTATGGCATTGTGGATGTAGCCTCACCTAGCGTCATCCGCCGCCACAAGTCAACAAGAAACTTTACTCCCGTAAACTTTATTCTGCACCGCAGAAAAGTTACGCGGAGTCCCGGAGGATCAGCTTGCCGTCAAAAAGATGCTCGGGCCGGCCCTCAGGATCGGCGCCGCCGTCGATGATGTCGAAGAGCATCCGCACGCTTTTTTCCGTGATCGAGGTAAAATCCTGCGAAACCGTTGTCAGCGGCGGGCAGGTGAACCGGGACCAGGGGTGATCGTCGTGGCCGGCGACACGCAGCGCGCAGCCCGGCCCGTGTCCGACCCGCAGCCCCTTCTGGTAGGCCGCGGCCAGCACGCCGATCGCAAGGCGATCGTTGCTGCACAGCAGCGTGGACGAGGGCAGCGCACGCTCCTCGATCAGGCGCTTGCCGCCTTCAAGACCGATTCGCTCAAACTCCCAGCCGCCGCCTGCGGCCTGGATGACCATCGGGTCGTGGCCGAGTTGCTCCATCGCCTGCACGTAGGCATCCCGGCGCTTGTTTGCGTTGGGGTTCACCGGGGGCATCTCGATAAAGCAGGGCGGCTCGCCGCTGCGGCAGAGGTAGTCGACGATCATCGGGATACTCTGGAAGTTATTCGAGCCCACGAAAGCCTTGCCAACCTTGACGTTGCTGTCGAAAACGACGGTCGGCACCTCATCGGTGAAGCGCCGGACGCTCTCGATGTCCGAACTGCGGCCAAGCGGCGCGATCAGGGCGCCGGCCGGGCGCAGACTTTGCAATGTCGCCAGCGCGTTGTTCTCGAGGTCCGTCTGACCATGCGCACTGAACACGATCGGCCAGTAGCCCGCGTCGATGCACTGCCGCTCGATCAGGCGCACGATCTCGGCAAAGAAGGGATCGGCAAGGTAGGGAACCAGGATGCCGATCGTCTTGGTCAGCTTCCGGTTCTGGTTGATGGCGAAGATATTGGGCCGGTAGTCGTAGTCTTCGAGCGCACTTTCGATCCGGGCGCGCGTAGTTTTCCGCACGCTCTCCGGGTCATGGAAGAACTTCGACAAGGTCGGCCGCGAGATCCCGCTGACCTCTGCGAACTCCTCCATGTTCTTGATGCGTCTTGTCGCCATGCGAACCTTCCCTGCGACGCGCGGCGCCGTCCCTCGGATTTTTTCGCCTTCGAACCGGAAACTTTACGCGCGATACTTTAATGTTGACATTAGAGGTGTTGCCGGGCGACGGTCAAGCCGTGTCGCCGCCATGAGTCAGGATAATGGGTGCCGTGGCGCGACCCTGACCGCCCAAGAGGCAGTCCCGCACAGGTCGAAGAACATGAAGAAAATTGTCGTCATCGGCGAAATCCTGGTCGAGATCATGGCCGATACCCCGGGACACGGATTCCGTGAGGCGCAGGCACTCACCGGCCCATTTCCCTCCGGCGCTCCGGCCATCTTCGCCGCGCAGGCGGCCCGGATCGGCCAGCCGGTGGCGATCGTGTCCGCAGTGGGCGACGACGATTTCGGCCGGCTCAACCTCGATCGGCTTGCGCGCGACGGCGTGGACGTCTCGGGGGTTCACGTGGATCCGCACCGACCCACCGGCAGCGCCTTCGTGCGCTACCGCGGCGACGGCGGGCGCGATTTCGTGTTCAACATCCGGCACAGCGCCTGCGGGCACTTGCACGACACCCCGGCCGTCCGATCCGTACTGGCGTCGGCGGACCACTTGCACGTAATGGGTTCGTCGCTGGCCAGCCCGGAATTCGTCGCGCGCAACATGGCGGCGGCCGAGGCGGTGCGCGACCACGGCGGCACGATCTCGTTCGATCCGAACCTGCGCAAGGAAATCCTCGCCGCGCCTGGCATGGCCGAGGCAATGTCGCGCATCGTGTCGATGACGGATCTCTACCTGCCCAGCGGCGACGAATTGACCCTGCTGACCGAGGCGCAGACGGACGTCACGGCAATTGGCGAACTTCTCGACCGGGGCGTGCGCGCGATCGTGCACAAGCGCGGCGCCGACGGCGCGGGTTACCACGACGCGCATCATGACCTGTCGATCCCGGCCTTCGAAGTGACGGAAGTCGATCCGACCGGCGCCGGCGACTGTTTCGGCGCCACCTTCACGGCGCTGTGGCTACGCGGAGTGCCGCCGAAGTCCGCCCTGCAGACGGCCGCGGCGAGCGGCGCGCACGCGGTCACGCGACGCGGCCCGATGGAGGGCACAGCCGACCTCGCGACGCTCGAAGACTTCATCCGCGCACAGGAGGCGGACCGATGACAACGCACCCCTTACTCGCGATCCACAAGGCGTTCCACGAAGGCCGGCATCTCGGGATCACCTCGGTGTGCTCAGCGCACCCGCTGGTGATCGAGGCTGCACTTTCGCTTGGTCTCGAGACGGGCAAGACGGTGCTGATCGAGGCGACCTGCAACCAGGTCAACCAGGACGGCGGGTACACCGGCATGACACCCGAACGCTTCCGCGATTTCGTGGCCGGGATCGCCGACAAGGTCGGGATCGGCATGGACCGCATCGTGCTCGGCGGCGACCACCTTGGCCCGAATCCGTGGAAGCACCTGCCGGCGGAGGACGCGATGGAAAAGGCCGCGGCGATGATCGACGCCTATGTGCGGGCCGGGTTCACCAAGCTGCATCTCGACACCTCGATGGGCTGCGCCGGTGAGCCGGCGGCGCTGGCCGACGCCGAGACCGCCGCGCGGGCCGCGCGCCTCGCCTCGGTCGCCGAGGCCGCCTTTGCCGACGCGGGCACCGGGCAGAAACCGGTGTATGTCATCGGCACCGAGGTCCCGGTGCCGGGGGGCGCCACCCACGGACTCGACGAGCTCGAACTGACGACGCCCGACGCCGTCCGGCGTACCCGCGATGTCCATGCAGAGGCCTTTGCAGCGCACGGTGTCGACGACGCCTTTTCGCGCGTGATCGCGCTGGTGGTCCAGCCGGGGGTGGAGTTCGGGCATACCGACGTCATCCATTTCGACGCCCGCAAGGCGGAAAGCCTCTCGGCTGCGCTGCACGATTTCCCGGGACTGGTTTTCGAGGCACATTCGACAGACTACCAGACCGCCGAGGGGCTGCACGCGCTTGTCGCCGACGGCTTTGCCATCCTCAAGGTCGGACCCTGGCTGACCTTCGCCCTGCGCGAAGCGCTCTACGCGCTCGACGCGATTGCCGACGTGATGGACGGACACGCACCGCGCGGCGGTCTCATGACGGCAATGGAAAGCTGCATGCAGTCGGATCCGGGCAACTGGCAGAAATACTACGCGGGCGACGAGAACACGGCCTGGCTACAGCGGCATTTCAGCTACTCGGACCGCATTCGATACTACTGGCCGACACCATCGGCGACCACGGCGGTGGACGACCTGCTTGCGCGGATCGGCGACCGCGAGGTGCCGGGGCCGGTGATGAGCCAGTACGTTCCGCAGATCGGTTCGCAGACAGGTCCGATGACCGGTCGCGAGATCCTGATCGCGTCGGTCCAGCGCGTGTTGCGGCTCTACGACGACGCGACCTGATCCGGCGGCAGGATCAGATCATGGCATAGGCCCGCCCGATCCCGTTCCGCGTTATTCCCGGTCCAGATCGTAGATGGCACCGGTCAGAGACGCGGGCCAGTCGCGCTCGAAGAACGACCTGGCGTCTTCGTCGAATGTGCGGTTGCGCCGCGTCGATACCGTGAAATCATCACCATCCTTGCGAACGACGATCTGCTCGTCCCGGTCCGCCGCGCGCTCGTTGCGGAAGCGGAAGTCTTCCAGCGCACCGGATCTTGCCAGCGGAAGCGATTCTCCCTTCGGATCGCGGATTGCACGCGCCCCACGGCTGCCGCCCCCGGCGGAGATGTAGTGATCGAGCGCCGTCAGAACAGCTTCGGACGCCAGCGCCATCTGCTGCCACTGGACGGCACGCGACGCCTCGGCATCGCGCGAGGTCGCGATGCCCGATGTCCGGATCGAGGCGTTCAGGGACATCGCCGCCTTCCTCGCCTGTGCGACGCTTTCGCCGTCGCAGATCAGCCCGGCGCTGTCGCTCATCCGGGCCTGAACTTCCGCACGGACGTCGGATATTTCGTGCGGGCTCTGCGGGCCAAGGATCGCGGTGATGGCCGCCACCGCGCTTTCGACAGCCGACTGCGGAAAGCCGGCAGCGGATGCCTTCGCCGCCCCCGATGCGCCGATATGTTCGCCGATGCGGGTGCCGAACACCTGCCCGGCATTCAGCGCAGCACCCCCCGGCCGTGTGACGCCGTGGGTGCCCGCGGCCTCGCCTGCGGCGTAGACGCCCGGAACGATGGTCCGCCCCCAGGTGTCGACCGCGATCCCGCCATTCATGTGCTGGTTGTTGACCGCGAACTCCAGCGGCTCGGCGGCGATGTCGACCTTGTAGCGCCTGTAGAGTTCGATCGCGAGCGGGTTCATGTGGCGCAGCCGTTCGATCGGGCTGGCCTGGGTGGCACCGGCCGTACCGAGATAGCGCGCCACATCCTCGTCCAGCCGGTCGAGGCTGAAGGGTTCGTCTCCCGGCACCGGCAGCGGATTGCGATTGAAATCCATGAACACCCGGCGCCCGGCCTGACCTTCGCGCCAGACCGCAAGATCGACGAGGCTGGAGGCGAAATCGAGCATCCGCGTGGCGTGGAACGGCCATTGATAGCCCTTGCGGAAGACGTTCGAGGCCAGTTCCTGCGTAGTGCGGTAGCAGTCGGCGAGGAAATGATGCTCGTTCCCGTCGGCATCGACCGAGTAGATATGCGGGATCGACTGAACGTAGGTGCCCGACAGGTTCCACGGGAAGCTCTCGCGGCGGGTTCCGATTCCGAACTGGCTTTCGGTCAGGTTCACGAGTTCGAGCCCGGCCTCCAGCGCGAGGCCCAGAACGCCGAAGCAGCCGTTGGGATACACGCTGTCGCGGTAAAGCTCGCCCGGGCCGCCGGCGGCCAGGACGACGACAGGGGCCAGGAAGACGGCAAGACCCGTCGGGTTCGCTGCATCCCGGTCTCGATTGCGGAAGGCCAGAACCCCGCGCACGCGGTCCGACCGTCCGTCGTTCTCCATCAGAAGGCGGGCGGCTGTCGTCTGGTTGTGGATCGGCACGCCCAGCCGGATCGCCTCTTCGGCCAGAACCTTGACCATCAGGCGCGAGGTCCGCGGGCCGCAGCTTGTCGCGCGCCCGGTCTCGTCGTGGTCGGTCTGGTAGCGCAGCGTGCCGCCCAACGTGTCCTGCGGCAGCGGCAGGCCGAGGTATTGCAGCGAGGCCATCATGCGTGGCGATCCCACCGCCTCGATATAGGCCGTGTCCGCGTCCATGGCGCCGCCCGAGCGGATGGCCCGTGCCATTGCCATGAGGTCGTCGCCGGTTGCGGCGGTGTTTGCGGTATGCAGCGTCTGCTTGTCCGACCCCGAACAGGCCGAAGTGCCGCCCCATGCACTCTGGCTGAGCACGCTGACATCGCCGCCCCGGCGGTGCAGTTCGACGGCGGTGCGTAGCCCAGCGGCACCGCTGCCGACGACCACGCAGCCCGAGCGGTATACCGGCAGGCGCAGACCCGCGACCTCGACATGCGCGGACGCCGGATCCTCCGGCGGCAGGCGCGGCATGTCGACATCGGTCAGCGCGTCGAGAATGTGCTGGGGTACGGTGCTGTCCATCTTGCTCTCCGGGTTGCCGGCATCGGGTGCCAGCCAGTCTCATTCTCAGTTTCGCGGGGCGGTTCGCAGCACGGCGTCAGCCTCCGCTCGATCCGCGCACGACCAGGTCCACCGGCGTGCGTGCCTCGGGCGGCGGGGTTTTTCCGTCCTCGAGCCAGGACAGGATCGTGTCCGCAATCCACCTGCCGAACCCGTCGACATCGCAGCGCACAGAACTCAGCGGGGGCCAGGTCTGGGCCGCTTCCTCGATATCGTCGAAGCCGACGACTTTCAGCGCATCTCCCACGGTTCGGCCGATCTCGGCGCAGCCGGACAGGATCCCGATGGCGACCTGATCGTTGAAGGCGATCACCGCATCGACCTCCGGGTTGTCGGCGGCAAGACGCAGGGCCGCGTCGCGCCCGAATGCCCGCGTGGCGCGTCCCGGCAGCACCAGCGGCTGCAAACCGGCCAGCTCCAGCGCCGCGAGATAGCCCGACATGCGTTCGCGCGTGACCGAAAGGCCCGCACCGCCGCCAACGAAGGCAATCCGCCGCGCGCCGCCGCGCAGCAGGTGTTCGGTGGCCAGCCGGCTGCCTGCGGCATAGTCGGGCGCCGCGAAGGGGAAGAGGTCCGTGCGGGGCTCGACCTTGCGCAGCACCTGCATCGACGGAATGCCGGCCAGCGCAAGCGTGTCGAAGGTCTTGGCCTCGCCGCCGTAGACCGGCGACATGATCATTGCCGACACGCCATGCTCGATCATTGCGCCCACCACCTGCGCCTGCAGCGCCGGATCCTCGTCGGTGTTGGCCACAACGGCCGAGTAGCCGCGCGCCGACAGCGCCATTTGCAGCGAGGTGGCGAATTGCGTGAAGAACGGATTGCGCAGATCGTTGATCACGAGCCCCATTAGCCCCGCGTTCGACATCCGCATGTTCGCTGCAGCGCGGTTGTAGACGTACCCGATCCGCGCCATGACCTCGCGCACTTGCTTGCGGGTTTCCTCGCGCACGGTCGGGCTGTTCTGCAGAACGAGGCTCACGGTCGATTTGGAGACACCGGCTTCGCGGGCAACGTCGATGATGGTCGGTCGGCGGGCCATGATCGTCCTGTCTCACCCCCGTCCCGGGTCGGTTGCGACACCGACGCTTCGCGGCAATTGCACGGCGATGGGCATTCTGGAGACGGGGAACGTGCGACGCGGCATCCTCAGCCCATCCCGTTGTCGGCCTTGATCATGTCGGCGGCCTTCTCGCCGATCATGATGGCCGCGGCGTTGGTGTTCGACGAGATGACCGTCGGCATGATCGAGTTGTCCACGACCCTGAGACCGTCGATGCCGTTGAACCGCAGGCGCGTGTCCACCACCGCGGCATCGTCGACACCCATGCGGCAAGTGCCGGCGCAATGGTGCGAGGTCTTCGAATGCACGCAGATGAAGTCGAAATAGTCCTGGTCGGTTCTGACCTCCGGGCCGGGCAGACGCTCGGCCAGGATGTATTTCTGCAGCGGCTCCTGCGCGAGGATCTCCTGTGTCAGTTTCAGCCCGCGGATCGTCATTTCCCGGTCGAGCGGATCGGCAAGGTAGTTCGGGTCGATCAGCGGCGCACTGGCCGGATCGGTGCTTTGCAGGCGCACCGTCCCGCGCGACCGTGGACGCAGGTAGCACGAATTCAAGGTCACCCCGCCCTGCGGCATCGAGGCGACGCCATGCTCGATCCCGGTCCCGAGACCGAGATGCAGCTGCAGGTCCGGCGAGCGTGCACCGGGGTCGGCATACCAGAACCCACCCGTCTCGAAGAGCGACGAGGCGACCGGCCCCTTGCGCCCAAAGAGGTAGCGCAACCCCGCGAGCGCGGCCCAGTGCGGACGGGTGTAGCGGTCATAGCTGTGTGGCCCGCTGAGTTCACTGATGCAGTAGAGATCGAGGTGGTCCTGAAGGTTCGCGCCGACCCCGGGCTGGTCGAGGACCACGTCGATCCCCAGAGGCTCGAGGTGATCTGCCGGGCCGATCCCCGACAGCTGCAACAACCGCGGCGAACCGATGGCGCCCGAGCACAGCAGCACCTCGCGGTCCGCCGTCAGCCGCGTGCCGTCCAGAAGCTCGACTCCCGTGGCGCGCCCGGTCTCGACGATGAGCCTGCGGACCTGCGCGCCGAGTCGCACCTCGAGGTTCGCGCGGTTCCGGTTCGGCGCGACATAGGCCATCGCCGCAGACGACCGCCGCGCGTTGCGCTGGGTCAGCTGGTAATAGCAGGCACCGTCCTGCTTCTCTCCGTTGACGTCCCTGTTGCGCGGGATGCCCAGCTTCGCCGCCGCTTCGAAATAGGCCTCGCAGATCGGCAGGGGCGCGCGCGGCTCGCTGACGCCCAGGGGTCCGCCCGTGCCGTGATAGCGGTTCTCGTGGGTCTCGTTGTCCTCGGCCTTGCGGAAATAGGGCAGCACGTCCTCGTAGCTCCAGCCCTCGCAGCCCATCTGCCGCCAGTCATCGTAATCCTGCGCATTGCCGCGCGTGTAGATCTGGGCATTGATCGCCGAGCCGCCGCCGATCACCTTGGCCTGCGTGTAGCGGAACACTTTTCCCTTCATGTGGCGCTGCGGGACCGTGTCCCAGCCCCAAGACCCGATGCCCTTGGTCATCTTCGCGAACCCGGCTGGCAGGTGGTAGAACGGGTGCCGGTCGCTGCCGCCGGCTTCCAGCAGCAACACCCGAGCGTCGGGATTCTCCGAAAGCCGACCTGCGAGGACCGAGCCGGCCGAGCCTCCGCCGATGATGATGAAATCGTAGCCTTCGGTCATCGTTCAGTCCTCGAAACGGCAGGCGGGTCTTGTGTCAGGCCGCCTGACGTTCATGTGCGATATGGTCCGCCGCGCGCATCGCAAGCGCCGCGACGGTAAGGGCAGGGTTCACCGCCGCCGAGGTCGGCAGGACCGAGGCGTCGGCAATGTAGAGGTTGGGGTGATCGTGGCTGCGGCAGTACGTATCGACGACGCTGCTGGCGGGATCGCTTCCCATCCGCGCCGTGCCGCACTGGTGCGAGGGCGTGCGCCGGTCGAAGGCGCGCGACAGCACGACCGGGTAGCCGGCCTTGCGCAGCACGCTCTTGATCTTTTTCACCAGAGCGACATGCGCCTCCCAGTTCGAGCGTTTCCAGTCGAGCACGATCCGGCCGTCCTTCAGGCGCACCCGGCTGTCCGGGTCCGGCAGGTCCTCGGACATGGCGTAGACGTCGACCGAGCGGGCCGCGATCCAGTTCGCCAGCGGTCCGGGCAGGGAAGAGGCCGATTGCAGGATCGGACCCGAAATCTTGCCCAGAAGCTGGATATTGCCCAGCGGTTCGCCGCCGGGCCCGCCGGTCAGGTAGAAGTCGTTCAGGGCCAACGTCTTCTGGTAGACCGACCCGTTGCGCCGGAACGGGTGCAACGCGAGGACGGCCGAACAATTGTGGTTCATGAAGTTCCGCCCGACCTGGTCGGACCGGTTTGCGATCCCGGCGGGATTTGCCGCGTCCGCCGAGGCCAGCAGCAGCGCTGCGCTCTGCACCGCCCCGGCTGCAAGCACGACGGTCGAGGCAGTCAGCACCTCTCCGGTGTCCAGTTCGACGCCCGTCACGGCGTTGCCCGCACCGGTCAGGATGCGCGCGACCTTCGCCCCGGTGCGCAGGGACACCGTGTTGTGCCGGAGCGCCTTTGCAAGCGCGGCGGATTCCGCGTCCAGCTTGCCGCCGTCCACGTCCGGAAAGGCATCCCAGGGCGTCGATCCCCGCGACAGCCACCGGCCGAGATCGACACCAAGCGGGAGGGCGCTCGGATGCAATCCGGCCGATGATAGCCGCGCTCGCAAGTCGGCGATTTCGGGTTCCTCGGGCACCGGAGGGTGCGGATAGGGGTGCGCGTGCGGCGGCTCGGTCGGGTCGGCGCCGAGCTCGCCACGGACCTGGTAGAGTTTCTCGGCCCGGCCGTAGAACGGCTCCAGCTCGTCATAGGAGATCGGCCAGCCGGGTGTGGTGCCGCCGATGTGCGTGATCGGTGAGAAATCCTCGGCCCGGTAGCGCAACAGCACCGCACCGTAGAACTTGGAGTTTCCGCCGACGAAATAGTAGTTGCCCGGGTTGAACGGCTTTCCCTCGCCATCGAGCCATTCCTCGTCGGGCCGGTAATGACCGTCGACGAAGATCGACCTGTCGCTCCGGTCATGGACCGAGGGACGCAGGTGTTCGCCGCGCTCCAGGATCAGGATGCGACGACCGGACCCGGCGAGGGCCGCAGCCAGGGTTGCGCCGCCCATGCCGGAGCCGATGACGATGATGTCGGCCGCCTCCGTCATGCCGAGATGCGTTGCTCCGTCTCGGGGTCGAAGGCCACGGCCTTGTCCATGTTGATAGCAAAGGGAAACACCTTGCCCGGGCTGACGTCGACATCGGCGCGGAAGCGGCCGGTGACCTCCTTGCCGCCGAGATGCGTGACCACGAAGGTGTCCGAGCCGGCGGGTTCGGTCACCTCGACTTTCGCCTCGATGTGGTGCACTGCCATGCCGTTGCGGTCGGCACCATCGGGATCGGTGATCGCTTCGGGTCGGATACCCAACATGATCTCGCGCCCCGCGTGGCCGGACATCCCGCTGTTCCCCGGGAACGGCAGGCTGACCGCGGACCCGCCGCTCAGCGAGACCGTGGCAACCGCTTTCCCGTTCTCTTCGGCCACGGTGGCCGGAAAAAGATTCATTGATGGCGAGCCCATGAAACCAGCGACGAACATGTTTGCGGGACGGTCGTAGATCTCCTTCGGCGTGCCGAGTTGCTGGACATGGCCGCCGTACATCACCGCGATGCGCGTCGAGAGCGTCAGCGCCTCGATCTGGTCATGGGTCACGTAGACGATGGTCGTGCCGAGCTTCTGGTGCAGCTTCTTGATCTCGGTGCGCATGTCGACGCGCAGCTTGGCGTCGAGGTTCGACAACGGCTCGTCGAAGAGAAACACGTCCGGATCGCGCACCAGCGCCCGGCCCATGGCGACGCGCTGGCGCTGGCCGCCCGAAAGCTGGCCCGGTTTGCGGTCGAGAAGGTGGCCGATCTGCAGAAGGTCTGCGACCTGCGCCACCGCCTTTTTGCGCTCGGGCTTGGGCACGCCGTGCATTTCGAGGCCGAAGGCAATGTTCTCGCGGACGTTCATCGTCGGGTAGAGCGCGTAGGACTGGAACACCATCGCGATGTTGCGATCCGCAGGCTTCACACCCGCCATCGACTGGCCGCGGATCGCGATGTCTCCGGTGGTGACCTCCTCCAGCCCGGCGATCATGTTGAGCAGCGTGGACTTGCCGCAGCCCGAAGGGCCGACCAGCACAAGGAACTCGCCTTCTTCGACCGAGATGTCGGTTTCATGCAGCACCTTTACCGCCCCGTAGGACTTGGTCGCCTGCTTGATGTCGAGAAAACCCATCTCGGTTATCCTTTCACAGAGCCTGCCATCAGCCCGCGGACGAAGTAGCGGCCCGCGACGATGTAGACGAGAAGCGTGGGAAGCGCGGCGAGGATCGCGCCGGCGAAATGCACGTTGTATTCCTTCACCCCGGTAGAGGATTGCACGAGGTTGTTGAGCGCGACGGTCATCGGCTGGCTGTCGAAGTCCGAGAACGAGGCCCCGAACAGGAAGTCGTTCCAGATGTTGGTGAACTGCCAGATGATGCAGACCACGGCGATCGGCCCCGAGGCCGGCAGCATGATCCGCCGGAAGATGGTGAAGAACCCCGCCCCGTCGATCATCGCCGCGCGCACCAGCTCGGTCGGGAATTGCTGGTAGTAATTCTTGAAGTAGAGCGTCGAGAAGCCGATGCCGTAGACGAGGTGGACGAAGATCAGCCCCGGCACGGATCCGGCCAGCCCCATCAGGCCCAGCATCCGCGCCATCGGGATCAGAACCATCTGGAACGGGATGAAGCATCCGAAGAGCAGCAGGCCGAAGATGATCGTATCGCCGCGGAACCGCCACTTGGTCAGCACGTAGCCGTTGAGCGCACCAAGGATGGTCGACAGGGCGACGGCCGGCACGACCATCAGGATCGAGTTGAGAAAATAGGGACGCAGTCCCGTGGCCTCGACACCGACCTGCGCCGTCGACCAGGCGCTGGCCCACGGCGCAACGGTCCACTCGTTCGGCAGCGCCATCATGCCGCCGGCAGTGATCTCGCTGAGCGGTTTCAGCGAGTTGACCACCATGACGTAGAGCGGCAGCAGGTAGTAAAGGCAGAAGAGCGTCAGGATGACGTAGATCACGAACCGGGCGCCGGCACCGGTGCGCACGACCTGCTGAGAAGCGGCGGACCCGGCCATCACGACTTCTCCCTGAGTTCGGAGTAGATATAGGGCACCATGATCGCAGCGATCGACATCAGCATGATCACCGCCGACGCCGCCCCGATCCCCATCTGGTTGCGGGTGAAGGTGTAGGAATACATGAAGGTCGCGGGCATCGCGGTCGCCGAGCCGGGGCCGCCGCCGGTCAGCGCGATGATCAGGTCGTAGGACTTGATCGCCATGTGCGCGAGCACGACGAACGCCGACATGAAGGCCGGTCTGAGCTGTGGGATGATGATCCGGCGATACAGCGCCACGGTGGAGGCGCCGTCGATCTGCGCGGCCTTCATCACCTCGTTGTCGATACCGCGCAGCCCGGCGAGGAACATCGCCATCACGAAACCGCTGGTCTGCCAGACCGCGGCGATGACGATGGTATAGATCGCCATGTCGCTGTCCTTGATCCAGGTGAAGGTGAAGCTTTCCCAGCCCCAGGAGCGCACCACCGCCTGCAACCCGATGCCGGGATCGAGGAACCATTTCCACGCGATGCCTGTCACGATGAAGCTCAGCGCCATCGGGTAGAGATAAACCGTACGGATGAAGCCTTCGGCGCGGATCTTCTGGTCGAGCAGGATCGCGAGCAGGAGGCCGAGGATGCAACAGATCGCGATGTAGAGACCGCCAAAGATCAGGACGTTCACCACCGCGATGTCCCACTCGCGGATCGAGAACAGCCGGTCGTAGTTCTGCCATCCGACCCAGCCGAAGGACGGCAGGATGCGGCTGTCGGTGAAGGACAGGTAGAAGGTGAAGAGGATGAACCCGTAGACGAAGACCAGAACGATCGCGAGGCTTGGGCTGAGGACGAGCTTGGGCAGCGCGTCCTGCAACCAGTCCACCTTTCTGGTGCTCGCGCGGTCCCGGGGCGCGGACGCGGTGTATGTCATGTCGGGTTTCCTCCTGATGGAGAGCGCGCGCAAACGCGCGCTCTCCGTTTTTCGTTCAGATCACTTGTTGATCTCGACCGCGGTCACCAGTTCCT
Source organism: Roseobacter sp. FCG-D35 (assembly GCF_033436665.1). Taxonomy (NCBI): domain Bacteria; kingdom Pseudomonadati; phylum Pseudomonadota; class Alphaproteobacteria; order Rhodobacterales; family Roseobacteraceae; genus Roseobacter; species Roseobacter sp. FCG-D35. Next base: position 8,918 of record NZ_JAWQFO010000005.1, on the reverse strand, counting down.
GGACCGCCGTTTCGCTGTCGTACTCGCCGTTGAAATGCGCGGTCACGACGTCGTAGATCGCGTTCTTCACGGCAGCGCGATTGGCGTGCCCATGCGCCATCGAGCCGACGAGCGTGCCGGCGTCGTTGGCCGCAGAGAGTTCGGCCATGCCCTTCTTGCCGCAGTCGTCGAAATCGTCGTTCGGCACGTCGGTCCGTGCCGGCACCGACCCCTTCACGACATTGAAGGCGGACTGGAACTCGGGCGACATGATCGCCGCCGCCATCGCGTTCTGGGCCTGCACGGCCTCGTCGCCGGACACGCCGAACATGGCGAACTGGTCCGAGTTGAAGCTGACCGCGTCTTCCGAGCCCGGGACGCGGAAGCACAGGAAGTCCTCGCCCGGCACCTTGCCGGCATTCAGGAACTCGCCCTTGGCCCAGTCGCCCATGATCTGGAACGCGGCCTCGTCGTTGATGACCATGGCCGACGCGAGGTTCCAGTCACGCCCCGAGAAATTGTCGTCTACGTAGCTGCGCAGAACGGCCATGCGGTCGAACGCTTCCTTCATCGTGTCCGAGCCAAGCGCCTCGGCGTCGAGGTCGATGAGGGCCTTCTTGTAGAAGTCGACACCACCCGTGGACAGGATCACACCATCAAGGATGGTTGCGTCCTGCCAGGCTTGCCCGCCGTGGGCCAGCGCAGTCTTGCCCGACGCCTTGACCGCCTCGAGCGCTGCGACGAATTCGTCCCAAGTGGTGGGCTGCGCGATGCCGAGGTCGTCGAGGATCGACTTGTTGGCCCAGACCCAGTTCGTCGAATGCACGTTGACCGGTGCCGCGATCCAGTTGCCGTCATGCATCGAGAAGGCCTTGAGCGCGTCGGGAACCACGGCGTCCCAGCCTTCCTCGGCAGCGACATCGTTGAGGTTCGCCAGCGCGTCCTGCTCGGCCCAGTCGAGGATGTCGAACCCGAGCATCTGCACGGCGGTCGGCGGGTTGCCCGAGGTGACGCGGGCGCGCAGCACGGTCATCGCCTCGGTGCCGCCGCCGCCGGCGACCGGCATGTCCTGCCAGCCGATATCCTGTGTCTGAAGATCCTCCTTGAGAACATTGAGCGCGGCCGCCTCGCCGCCCGAGGTCCACCAGTGCAGAACCTCGACGTCCTCCGCCGATGCCATGCTCGTCGTGGCGAGCAGCGCGCCGACCAGCGCCGTATGTTTTCCGATGTATCCACGCATTGAGATCTCCTCCTGTTTTTTGCGTTGGACGTCCCGAGCCGGTTACGGCTCAGGCAGACTTGACCCAAGGTGCCCGCGTGCGGCCGACCCGCATCACGAGCGATTTCACCTCGAGAAATTCGTCGAAGCCGTAACTCCCGATTTCACGGCCCTGACCGGATTGCTTCATGCCGCCGAATGCTAGTTCCGGAAAACCGTCCATCCAGGTGTTGGTCCAGACCGTTCCCGCCTGCGCGCGGCGGGCGAAGGCCAGGCACGTATGGACGTTCTCACTCCAGACACCCGCCGACAAGCCGTAGTGCGCGTCGTTGGTCAGTGCAATGGCCTCGTCCAGCGTGCGAAAGGTCAGCACCGCGACGACCGGGCCGAACACCTCTTCGCGGGCGATCGCCATGTCGGGCGTGACGCCGCGCACGACCGTCGGCTGGTAGAACTGGTCACTCAGCCCCGGCACCGTCAGCGCGTCGCCACCAAGGTAGACCTCGGCCCCCTCAGCCTGCGCCGCCTTGACGTAACCGTCGATCTTCTCTCGATGCTCCGCCGAGACGATGGCCCCGACCTGCGTCTCGGGATTGAGCGGATTGCCGAAGGCGACCTTTTTCGACAGCGCGACCACGCGCGCCACGAAGTCCTCGGCTATGTCTTCGTGAACGATGATCCGGCTCGAGGAATTGCAGCACTGGCCGACGTTGAAGTAGATGCCGAAGGTCACGGCATCGGCGGCACCCTCAAGGTCGGCGTCGGGAAAGATCACCTGCGGGTTCTTGCCGCCAAGTTCCAGCGCGACCTTCTTCAGCGTGTCTCCGGCCGCCTTGGTGATCCGCTTGCCCACGGCGGTCGAGCCGGTAAAGCTGATCATGTCGACATCTTCGTGCCGGCTCATCAGGGTGCCGACCGGGTCGCCGTGGCCCAGCACGATGTTGCAGACCCCGGCGGGCAGACCGGCCTCGATCAACAATTCCGCCAGCATCGCGGTGGTCGAAGGGGTCAGCTCGGACGGCTTGACCACGCAGGTGCAGCCGGCGGCCAAAGCGAACGGCAGCTTCTGGCTGAGGATCCAGAACGGGAAGTTCCAGGGTGTGATGATCGAGACCACGCCGATCGGTTCTTTCAGAACCACGCCCAGCATGTCCGCGCCCAGCGTGTTGTGGCTGTCGCCGTGACTGGTTCGCGCCAGTGATGCAGCAAAGCGCCACAGGTCGGCGGCACCGCCGCATTCGCCGCGCGCCTGCGAGATCGGCTTGCCGCTTTCCAGCGTTTCGATCAGAGCCAGCCGCTCCTCGTTTTTCTCGATGAGGTCGGCCACCTTCATCAGTATCGTGCCGCGTTCCTTGCCCGACAGCCGGCTCCAGCGGCCATCATCGAAGGCCGTGCGGGCCGCCCTGATCGCCGCCTCGGTCTCGGCGGTCCCGCCAAGCGCGGCCCGGCTGACCACGACGCCATGCGACGGCGAGACGCGGTCGGAGGTACGCCCATCGGCGCTGTAGCTCTGCGCCCCGTCGATGAAGTGTCTCGCCTGGTAGGGCGTCGCGGGAAGCTCCAGCGCCTGGTCGGCGACGACGTGCAGGTCTTTCATGCTCACTGTCCCGAAAAGTCCGGTTTGCGTTTCTCGCGGAAGGCGCTGACGCCCTCCCGGCGGTCGTCGGTGGCGGCGATTGCGGCACTGCCCAGAGCCTCGACCATCGCGCCTCGGTCTTCGCCCTGCGCCGCGTGGATCATCGACTTTGAGATCTCCACCGCGCGCGGCGACAGGGTGAGTGCGCGCTCCAGAAGCGCCCGGGCCGCGTCGTGCGGATCGTCCGACACGGCGGCGACGAAGCCGAATGCCAGGGCCCGCTCCGCCTTGATGCGGTGACCGAAAAGGGCCATTTCCTTGACCACGGGTTCGGGCAGCAGCCGCAGCAGGCGCTGCGTGCCCGACCATCCCGGCACGATCCCGACCCCTGCCTCCGGCAGGGCGAGCGCGGCCTTTGGCGCCATCACCCGCAGGTCGCAGGCCGCGGCCAGTTCGAGCCCGCCACCGAAGGCATGACCTTGCAATACGGCGATGGTCGGTTTCGAGAGGCGCGCAAGGCGATCGAAAATCCGGTGTCCGTCGCGCACCCAGTGCCGCGCGAACTCGGCCGGGCTCAGATCGCCCCAGCCGTTGATGTCGGCCCCTGTACAGAAGGCCCGGTCGCCTTCTGCCGTCAGCATCACCGCCGCGATCGAGGCATCACGCTCGATCACCTCGAGATGCCCGGAAAGCTGGGCCAGCATCTCGACCGAGAACGCGTTCATCTTCGCAGGGTTGTCGAGCCGCAGCTCGGCAACCTGGCCGTCGCGCAACAGATGGACGGCGCTCATGCGCCCCAGCCCATCGGCGCGTCCCGCAGAAGCGACAGCGGCAGCGCGATGGCGTTCTGCGCCACCTTCACGCGCCCTTCCGAGGCCGCCACGATGTCGCGGTCGGGGTCGATGCCGGGCATGATCTCGGTTGCGACCAGACCTTCGTCGGTCAGCCGGATCACGCAGCGCTCGGTGATGTAGAGCACTTCCTGCCCCGACTCGCGCGCCCGCGCGCCGGAGAAGGTGACGTGTTCGACGGCCTCGACCATTTTGGTGAATTTGCCCGGTGCCGCGATGTGGATGCCATTCTCGTGCAACTCGACCTGCGCGCCGGCCTCGAACCAGCCGGAAAAGACGATCTTTTTTGCACCCGCTGTGATGTCGACGAAGCCTCCGCAGCCGGCGGTCAGGTAGGGCTTCTTGCCAAGCTTGGAGACATTGACGTTGCCCTCGAGGTCGACCTCGAGGAAAGACAGAAATGACACGTCGAAGCCGCCACCCTGGAAGTAGATGAACTGCTGCGGGGACGGCACGAAGGCGTCGGCGTTCGACGCGCAGCCAAAAGCGAAACCGGTCAACGGCATGCCGCCCACGGCGCCCTGTTCGATGGCCCATGTGACGGCGTCGGGGTGCCCCTCTTCCAGGAGGATCCGCGGCACCATCGCGGAAATGCCGAACCCGAGATTGGCCGACATGCCTGGTTTCAGCTCCATTGCCGCGCGGCGCGCGATCACCTTCTCGACGCCATGCTCGGCAAGAGCGAAGCTATCCCAAGGCCGCATCACCTGCCCCGAGATTGCCGGATCATAGTGGGTCTCGCAGGTCTGCTTCTGGTCCGCGTCGATCACCACGAGGTCGACCAGATGCCCCGGCACGCGCACGTCGTGCGGGCGCAGCGAGCCGCGCATGGTCACGCGGGACACCTGCGCGATGACCAGCCCACCGTGGTTGCGCACGCAGATCGCCTGTTCGAGCCCGCCCAGATAGGCGCCTTCGTGCTCGAAGGTCAGGTTGCCGGTCTCGTCGGCCGTCGTGGCCCGTATGATGGCGACGTTGGGGATCACGTTCGGGAAGTGCAGCCACGTGTCGCCGTCGAACTCGACCCGACGCACCACCGGTGTCTCCGCTGCGCGCTCGTTCATCGCACAGCCTTCGCGGATCGGGTCGACGAAGGTGTTCAGCCCGACCTTGGTCAGAACGCCGGGACGGTTCGCCGCGGCCTCGCGGTTCATGTCGAACAGGACGCCCGACGGCAGGTTGTAGGCCGCCACCCGGTTCTCGACGATCATCTTCCAGATCTCCGGCATCGGCTTGGACGATGGTCCCGACGGGTAGGAACCACCAAGGATCCGGGACAGCAACCCGTCCTTGGCGATGTGGTCGACACCTTTGACCCCGTACATATCCCCCGCCGCAATCGGATGGATCGTCGTCAGGTCCCGCGGCTGTCCGGTATCGTCGAAGCGCGCCCCGAGTGCCTGCAGGACAAGATCGGGACACCCCAGGGCCGAGGATGACGACACCGTCACGACCGCACGGTCGGGAATACGGGCGACAGCCTCCGCCGCGGTGACAAGCTTGCTCATCGGATTTCCCCCACTCGTGTGGAACGTTCCACAGACCCCTTTTGATGGAACGTTCCATATTTTGTCAATAGCACTCTTTTCCATGAACAGTCCAAGGTTGGTTGCGTAACGATGTAGTTTGGCCTGTGTGCAAAATTGCGCGAGGATCACGCCTGCCGCAGGACAGTTTTGCACCATCGGGCGAATTTCTACCGCCCAAGCCTGTACTTGAACGACACGGGGGTTGACCTGACCCGAGGCTGCGCCGAGACACGAGGTGCACCTTTTCCTGAGACGCCGCCCCCGGCTTGCGGGCGCGTCGAGCGAGCGGGCCGGGACCGGTCCCCGGCGGAGGCCGGTATGACGACATTCGAAACCAACAGCCGACTTGAACTGCGCGACCGCGCCACGGGTCTGACCCAGCGCTACAAGGGACGCGACGCCGAAGACATTCTCGGTTCCATCGTCGGCAACGAATTCGCGGGCCGCATCGGTCTCGTCTCTTCCTTCGGCACGGACTCGGCCGTGCTGTTGCACATGATCAGCCGGATCGACCCCTTCGTGCCGGTCATCTTTCTCGACACGCTCAAACACTTTCCCGAGACGCTTGCCTACCGCGACGACCTCGTGGCGCGTCTCGGCCTGTGCAACATCCAGACCATCACGCCGCGTCCCGCGTCGGTCCAGGCCGACGATCCCGACGGCACCCTGCACCAGCGCAACCCCGATCTTTGCTGTCACGTCCGCAAGACCCTGCCGATGCTTGCCGCCCTCCGTCCGCTGGCCTGCTGGATCACCGGACGCAAGCGCGGCCAGGCGGCGACGCGCTCGGACATGCAGCTCTTTGAGACCCAGGACCGCTGGATCAAGGTGAACCCGCTCATCGACTGGAGCGCCGACGACGTGGCAGGCTACATGCAGGCGCACGACCTGCCCGAACATCCCCTGAAGGGCCAGGGCTTCCTGTCTGTCGGCTGCGCGCCCTGCACGCGCGCCGTGGCCCCGGGCGAGGATGCCCGCGCCGGACGCTGGGCAGACAGCGAAAAGACCGAGTGCGGCATCCATTTCGAGAACGGCAAGATGGTGCGGACCGGCAGCTAGCTGCGGCTGACGTTGCGCGCCTCCGGCCTGCCCGGTGGCGCCGGCCGGTCGCAGAACTTCGCCAGAACCTCCCAAGAAGCGAGGTCCGCGACATCCATTTCAAGACAGTCCCCGGGGAAGTCGGCCGCGAGCCTTTGAAAGCGGCGATACCGCTTGTCCCAGAACTTGCGCAGCGCCTTGCGCCGCGCGCCCGGCTCGGTGTCCCACTCCCATTGCCGGGGATAAAGGTCCGGATGTGACTGTTCCCAGCGACGGACCGAGGCGATCCATTCCTTGCGCGGGCGGTTCACCCAGATGAACCGCGCCTGCGACTCGAGCGCCTTGAGGATGAACGGATGAATGTGGCTGTGTCCGAGAGGCGCGTCATGAAAGACGTCGTAGGATCTCAGAAGCGGCAGAACCGATGCGAAGGGATCGCGGAGCGCATCAGCGTTCGCCGCGATATAGTCCCGCGCATCTGCATTTTTCGGCACCGAGGCGTTCATCTCTCGGATGGTCGGACGGAGGTCGGTCAAAAGCCCTTGCTTGTAGCGCATCTGAAACTTCGCGGCACCGAGCGTGATCAGCGCCTGACCGACGGTGGTCGTCGCGGTCTTGTAGGGAGACGCCACGAAGTAGACCGGTCGCCACTCCTGTTGCGGCGCAAAGAGCGCGGCGACACGCCGTCCCGCCTGAGCTAGCGCGTCACGCATCCCGCGGACTCGCTGACGCCGATACGTGGAGCTGTGCCGCTCACCTGACGCGCCGGATCTGCGCGTAGGTGCGCATCAGGAACGGCCGCAACGCAGGGAACCTGTTGGCCAACGCAATCCCGCCGCGCACGATCGTGCCTCGCGTGCGGAGTGAGGCCCGGCTCTGCATGCCCGATGTCACCTCGGCAAAAAACGGCGTGCGCATGAGCGCGTGCCAATAGTGCGCCGCCATCGGCACCGCGTCCTCGTTCCACGGCTTGTAATCGCCCGCCGCGTAGTGGATCACCACCGGATCGCGCCGGGCCGCCATCGCCTCGGCGTGGTTTGCTTTCGGCACGCGGTTGTAGCCCTCGATCACCGTGTTGAGCACGTTGTAGCGCGCGTCCAGCGTCAGGACGCTGTCCTTGAAGAAGGCGTTCATGACGTCCTGGTCGCGGAACATGTACTGCCCCTCGAGCGCCATCTTCATCAGCGCCGCCCCGGTGGCCTTCACGTCCATCGCCTTGAAGTTGAAAAGCAGCAGGCCGGCGTTGAAGTAACGCGCGATCTGCGCGTCGTTCAGCCCGAGGGTCTGACGATGGTAGTCGTAGAGGTCCGGCACCGCCGGATCGATCGTCGGGGTTGTCCCGGTCAGGGTCCGGGTCATGATGTGGTCGGTCACGGCGCCCAGCGGGTGGTCGCCCATCTCGGTGTCGAAGATCTGCGCCACGTCGCCCCGGAAGATCATGTCGACATCGACGTAAAGCAGGCGCTCGATGTCCGGCAGCAGGTCGAACAGCAGGAAGCGGTTGTAGGTCGTGTTCGACGGCGCCCGGCTCTTCGATCTGTAGGCCTCATCGAAGGTGGCGCCCGCGTTCATCTCGTGCAGGCGCGCATTCGGATATCCGATCAGGACTTCGCGCAGCATCGCGCGCGCGGCCTCGCCAACGTCCGAGTGCAGGAAAAACAGGTTCAGAACCCGCTTCGGATCGGCATGCTCGAGCAGCGAGGCCAGCATCGCCGCCGTGTGCGGAAGGTAATCGCGATCCGCGGCGAAGGCCACGTTGACATGCTCGGGTCCGTTCAGTGCCGGCCCGGTCATCCAGGGCAGGATCACCGCGCGGCTCATGTTGAGAATGCCGGTCTCGTGCAGGCGCAACTCCGGCTGGTCGCGCTTGATCTTCTCGACCCAGACGGTGAACAGCCGCTCGGCCACGAACCCGATGTAGCGCGACTGCTCCGGCGAATAGGTCTCGCGGTCGAGCGGCGTGGCCTCGAGCCGCTCCAGGATATCGAAGAGCCAGCCGCAATAGGCATCGAACAACGCGCGGCGCATGATGAACATGTTGCCAAGCCGGATCTCGTAGGCGGCCGACACCTTGTCGAAATCCGCCAGGTCTTCCGGATAGCGCTCGGCGATGATCTCGCGCGTGCGATCCCAGTCCTGCGCCCGGTGCCGGGTCCGGAAGTTCTCGGCCAGCGTCCGTCCCATGACATGCGGGCGCGGAAGCACCAGGTCCACATCGGCATTCGCGCCGAGCCAGGTTTCGGTGCGGTCGAGCCAGTCGGGAATGTCGAACCGCGCGACGAACGTTTCCGCCTGACCACTGTGCGCGTTGTCGTAGTCGAGCACGCGGCGATAATGCATGAGACCGATATGCGTGGCGTCGCGGTCGTTCTTCCACGCCCAGTAGAGCGCGGTCAGTTCGCAATACCCCTGGTTTTTCGCCGAGATGTTGTCGCCGGTGTCATCGCCGATCATGCCCGGAAGGCGCTTGTCGTGCAGCGCCCGCCCGACGTGGATCGGCGTGACGATATCGCTTTCCAGAAGCGGCGCCGACTTGTGGTAGGCGGTGTAGATTCTCGGGGTCAAGGCTGTCTGGTCCGCCGGCTGTTGCCGTTTTTCGCCGTTGTCTGCTGCTGTCATGCCCTAGGCAGGGTGCCGGAGGTTGTCAACGCGGCACCCGGCTGAACTACCGCCATGTTGAGACGCAGGGGATCTTGGTGGTGTCGCAGCGGGTGCTGTAGGTTTTC